>JAWKLG010000016.1:0-173861 GCA_041392845.1 Saprospiraceae bacterium
ACCTCAACAACACCACCGTCCCCGTCCTCACCTCACGCTTCCCATTAATAAACTCAACCGTCACCTTCCAAACATAGGCACCTTGGGGTAAAATGGCACCTTTGTAAGTACCATCCCAGGCTTCACCTGGCTCTTCGCCGTCAATTACTGTGGAAGACCAGACTTGTTCTCCCCAAGGGGAATAAACTTGCATGTGGTAGTCTACGATTCCCTTTCCTTTTGGCTTAAATAATCTTACTTCACCAATGCCGGTTTCAGGAGAGAAGGCATTGGGGACATACAATCCAAAAAAGTAATCCGGGCTCACGGTTTTTGTAATTGCATTTTCACAACCATTAATACTAATAGCAGTTAAGGTCACTTCCCAATTTCCATTGTCCCAAAATTCATGCAGTGGGTTTTCACTGTTTGATATGGGTGTACCATCGTTGAAATCCCAGGTGTAGAATTCTGCTTCCTGACTGAGATTGGTAAATTGTATAAAACCTTTCCCTTCATCCGTCCATTCAAAATCTGCTCTTGGGCCATTTTTTACTACAATGCCATTTAAAGCAGTTAAAGTGTCAAAACACAAATCATTGTTTCCAACTATCAGGGAAACAGTATAAGTTCCTTGTTCCGGATATTGATATATCGGATTTTCTTCTTGCGATTGGCCTCCTTCACCAAAATCCCAAAGCCAGTTATCTGCATGAATAGATAAACTATTAAATTGAATATTTTCAAGTTCGCAGGTTTCCAAGTCCTCAGGACTAAAGAGCGCTTGCGGTTGTAAATTCAGGTTTAAAGTGTGAACAGTGGTATCCTTACAATTATATTGTGTAGATGCAATCAATTCAGCAGTAACAATACCTTCAAAATCAAAATTTACAAGGGGTTCAAAATTGTTGCTGGAAATGGCACCGATTTTCCAGTCATAATTTACCGCGCCAATAGAATGGTTTTGAAAAAGTAAATCAACGGGCAGACCACAAATCAGTGTATCACCAGGACTGAATCGGCTTATAGGTAAAGGATAAACTTCAATAGGAATCAGGATGGAATCCGAAGGACAAAGGTTGCTATTGGATGCTATCAATAAAGCATTGAAGGTACCGTCTGCTTCATAAAGGTGTACAGGGTTGGTTACATTTCTGGTGTTACCATCCCCAAAATCCCAAAAACTCAAATCTGAATAGGTCGAAAGGTTGGTAAATTGAACCTTCAGCGGTTTACACCCTTTGTTTTTATCAATGGAATAGTCTACAAGCGGACTTGCTTTTATAAATACAGGTTTTTGACTGGTATCTCTGCATCCATATTGATTTTCAACTTCTAATACGACAGATATCCAACCAGTGTCTTGCCATGTCAATTTGGGTTCAGTGGAATTAAAAATGCACTTGGTTTCCAAAAGAGTCCAGGTATTTTGAGATTGCGTCTATTGATTGATTTGTAGTAAGTATAGAATCTACTCTACTACAATAGGTATCTTCGTTTAGGTCAAATACAGATATTGGAAGATCATGCGCTATAATGTTGACAAGGGTAGAATCAGTAAAGCATCCAAAAGAATCGGTACCAATCAAAGTTACCGCATACCTGCCTGGTTCTTCAAAAACATGGGTCGGATTTGAAAGGTTGCTTGAATTTCCGTCGTCAAAAATCCAGGTAAAATATTGTGCCCTCTGGCTGGTGTTTTGAAAGTTTATTTCCAAAGGTGCACATCCATCCAGCCTTGAAGGTATAAATCCTATGTCAGGTGGACCTATGATTTCAATATCCTGGGAATAACTAGCCTGACAATTATTCAATTGGGAATACCCGGTTAAGGATATTGTAAAAGTGCCCATTGAGTCAAAAATGTGAACCGGATTAAAGGTTAATGAAGTATCACCATCCCCAAAATCCCAAATTGAACCAAAGGTGTTCTGAGAAGTATTTTCAAAAATAGTCTCCTGATTCAAACAGGCATAAGGGGCAACTTCAAATGAAACTTCGGGCTGAGGCAAAACTTCAATGATAATCGAATCCGTATCTGTACCACAATTGGAAGCGTATTGATATATGGTAAATATTCCTGCAGAGTCAAAGGTATGGACCGGATTGGTTGCATTGGAACCATTTCCATCCCCAAAATCCCAGCTAATGGATGCTCCCGGAGTGGAATAATTGGTTAACTGAACCGTAAGCGGTTGACATCCTTTCGTAGTATCAACATGGAAAAATGCATCCACATTTGGTGGATATACTGTGATTATTCTTTCAAAAGTATCAATGCCACATTCATTGGTTGCTACCAGGGTCACATTGTAAGTGGAAATCATACTGTCACTGGTAGTAAATATTTGATTAGGGATAATCGTATCGCTCGATAAGAAGACTCCATCCAGATACCAATAAAATGAGTCTGGGTTTCCAAGGGTAGCATTCGCAAATTCTATCTCAAGAGGAGAGCAGCCATCATCAACATTGGTTCCAAAATCAGTTAAAGGCAAGGGAAAAACTGTAACGGAATCTCTAAATAAAACGGTACCACAGCCATTAATAGCAGAAAGGTTTATGTAATAGGTTGTGTCTTGAGTTCCTTGATCAAAGCTGATAATACCAGGTTCGGAGATAGTATCAGACATCCCATTTCCAAAATCCCAAAGATACGATACATCAGTCCCAAACGAAGCATTGTCAAAAGCAACATCTAAAACTGCACAACCTTCGTTTAGATCCTTTGCAATTCAGGCATGTGGAGGTTCGGTCACAAAGATGTCCAGGGAAATCGTGTCTTTACAACTCTCACATGAATTGACTATTAACTGAATGGTATAATCACCAACCGTATTATACACCGGCCTCGGATTTTCTTCGGTTGAAGAAAGCCCATTTCCAAAGCTCCAGCTAAAATCACATCCGAGATTGGAAAGATTGTTAATTTCAATTTCCTCCCCAATACAGTAGTACCTATAATCTCAAAGAGTGCAGATGGTTTAGGATTTACCCTTACTGTAATTTGATCACAAGCTGTACAACTTACCTGGTCACTGGAGATACAATAATTTAAAGTATAACTTGAATCAGGAGCAAGTAAAGAAGGATCAAAAATACCCATAATTGAATCCGTTATTCCTGGCTCTGACCATGTACCGCCTGATGGGGAGAAGTTGGTTAGGGGCATGGGTGGGGAGTCTTGACAAATTGATCGATTAGAACCTGCATTTATTCCAGTAAAATCAATAATTTCCAATGAAAGGTCATCCTTTACTTCACAAGTTGTACCAGGGAAAATGGTATAGGTATAATTATGAATTCCGCCTCCGGCATTATTTAAATTTACAATGCCAGTTGAAGGATCCACACCGGGCCCAGTCCATGTCCCATTAGAGATATTGGGACTCAATAAATAATCACCATTTGTAATACAAAGGATTGTATCTAAGCCAGCTTCCAAAATAGGTGCTTCTATTATTTCAATGTTTGTACTGTCTATTATAAAGCAATCGTTCAATTTATATTTATAAAAAACAGTATATCGGCCAATGCCATTAGCACTATTTTGATTGCTATTGAAAGTTCCTGAGCTGTCTATAATTCCAGGCCCAAACCATGAAAGAGAACCCGAGTTTGGTGTGAGTGTATAATTCAATTCATTTGAAAGATCGATGTTGGAAGGATTTAAACAAAATGAAATAAAAGAATCCATCTGAACCGATGGGAAATCCTCTACTTCTACTTGTGTCATCTTGTCAATTGTACAACCTGCTTGATCAAGAAAAGAATAAGTAAGATTATGAATTCCAATCCCTGCTATGGAGGGGTTGAAATTCCTTTGTGAAGGATTAGTTATACCACTTCCAGTCCAAGTTCCACCTGTAGGTGAAAAAGAAATTGGGAATTCTGGTCTATCTAAGCATACTATTTAACCCTGTGTCTACATTTATAGGTGTAGAAGCGATAACTGTAATAGATAAATCTTCCGAAGTTGAGCAATTGTTGATGCCATATGTATAAGTCACGTCTACTGAAGTGCCAGGGGTAATTAACGCCGGATCAAAAATGCTATCCATAAGGATTCCAGGTCCTGTCCAAATTCCACCTGATGGTGAAGCTTCAAGGACAATAGGACTAGAAGTGTTACAAATCGGAAGGTTTGGGATAGTGATATTTATTGGATCGAGGGTAATTACTTCTAGTAAAAGGAATCTTGAGCTATTCCACAATTCCCATCTACTTCTATTTTGATTAAATGGGGATCATTTGTATTAAATAGAATGCCAGATGGATTGGGTTGATTAGAGCTAGTAGGTGTACCATTTTGAAAAGACCAGGAATAGGAGGACACTTCACCTTGATAAGAGACCTGAGGGGAGTAGTTGATTTGTTGACAAGCAGGACCTATTGAATCAAGTACAACCGAGGGAACCTGTAAAACAGTAATACTTAAGCTTTTTGAGGTATTACAAGCTCCTGATCCTACATTGTAGGTTAAAGAATGGGTTCCAACACCCGCAATTATTGGATCAAATTCTGAATTTTGATTAATGGCATTTGAGCCTGTCCAGGAACCACCCAATGGACTTACATTAATTTGAAAAATACTGTCCTTATTACAAATGATAGATGGAATTCCTTGAAACTCAATATTTCCAGGCTCTTGAACGGAAAATGAAATCTGATCCTCTATATTACCACATGGACCGCCATCAACCTGGATCAAAGCAGTGAAATTACCGGGAGAAGCAAAGGTGTGGCTTGGGCATTGTTGGTTGGAATTGAAAACCAAATTTCCGTCCGTATCTGTAATGGTCCAAGTATATCCAAAGATAGAACCTGTATAGGTTGTGAAATCACAAAAATCAATGGTTACCGGACCCTGGTCAAGACAATAAGAACCAATATTTGAAAGGTTAACCCTTGGTCTTTCCAGTACTACAATCGAATCAGTCCAAGAATCTTCACCACAAATATTAGTCATTGTAAGGGTTACATCATAGGTGCCAGCTTGAGTGAATCTTACTTCATTATCAAATGAATTCATATGATAAATCGTATCAGTATAATTCCAACCGGAAGAAGGAGAAAATTCCCATGTAACACCTTGACTCCCTCGATTATTAGTTGCAGAATTATTTGTGAAAGTAACTGTTAGTGGTAGACAGCCAGTTGTAGGGTTTAGATCATAAATGGCATCAGCATCAGGTAAATCTATCACATTGACGATTTTTGTCATAATATCAGTGCCACACTGATTTGTAGCTTCCAAGCGAACTGTATACCTGCCAGCTTGTGTATATCGGTGATCAGGGTTTTCTTCTATTGACGTAGTCCCATCTCCAAAATCCCAAAAGTAGGTTTGTGCATTACAGCTGACGTTGGAAAATGCTGCTAAATCCTCAATACATATTTCCTCTTCAGTGTCGAAAATTGCTACAGGTTTTAGGCGTACTGAGACTACTCCAGAAGCATAGTTGCAACTGTATCCATTTCCACATGATTTATATCCTATGTAACAAAATTCTTGGTTAAAAATAGGTCCTTCTTCGCACCTGTCTATTCCTTGGAAATTATATATATGTGTTACATTATTATAAGTATAAACTGTATCAATAGTTTCATCTCCCCAATCGATTACCATGTAATCAAAATCTTGTGTGTCACTTTCATTGGCTAAAGTTACTTGACCTCCTTCACAAAAACATTTTGTCCAGATGCTTTATAAGTTACAAAGACAGAACCACATTCATCGTTATTGCACACCTCAATTGTACATTCGTTTTGTCCAAAAAGAAAAGTGGAAAAGCCCAATAGAAGTATTGAAATGGTTAGTTTGAATTTCATAGTTTGTTTAATTTCTTACCAAGAAAATCTATCAAAATGCCTCTGAGAGACAGGTGGACAATCACCCTTACCAGCACCTCGTGGTATTTTTTTTGTGGCTCTGCAAAAAAGAGATGTATTGGGTAAATGACATTTTAAGTTAACTTCAAAAACTCCTCCGGTAAGTCCTCCAAGATTACTTTTGGAATAAGCTGGGATAGAGTTTGTGTCATAGCTAAACCCTATATCATAAGCCACTTCCTTTATTCTCATTTGATATCCGGCATATAAAATAAAGGCATCCGTGTTTTGACTTCCGGAAACTGGAGTTACATTTTGATAAAAGGTTCCTAATGAAAATTGATTGTAATGCCAGCTTAGGCCCAATGTTGTTACTTTTATTTTGCTCTGCATGTCAAACCTTAAGCGAGGAATGACGGTAATCAGATATCCTGGTCCTTCATACCTGGTAAAAGGCATAATTACACCGGCCGAAATACTAATTCTCCAATCTAAGGGCACAGTATTGTAAAATCCATCGAGTGAATATTCATCAAATCGGATACTACCCAAATTAGAAATTCCTATACCAAGCTCTACGGGCCAATCCTCTCCTGGTGTGGGTAATTCACCGGTGTAAAGAACTCCTGCTTTAAATCCCAAAGCTCCCGGTTGTGCATTATAAAGTCTTTCAGCCTGAGAAGGTGTGGTTAACAATCCATCTTTTGGGTGCAATTGGTCCGAGAATATCAATGCATCCCAATCTATCCATTTTTGATACCAGAATGCAGAAAACCCTACGCGGATTAAATTTTCAGAATTGATTCGTATTCCATGATAATTATAGTCCAGACCTAATGAAACCGTATTTAATAATCCTTCTCCTTCTTCGTCGTGTAAAAGATGAAGACCAAAACCTGATTGAAGGCATGGTGAATAGGTTTCCAGATTTAAATATTTTGTATGAAATAAGCCGGGAATTCGGTTCCACTGATTTCTATATGCCAAAGTTATTTTGGTTCCACCATCAGCTCCAGTATACGCAGGGTTGGTGAAATTCGGAGCGTTGAAATACTGGGTAAATATAGGATCTTGGGCTATGGAAAGCTGTATATAGAGAAATCCAATAAGTATTAAAGAATGTCTTAATTTCATGTTTTTCAGGGTCTTGCAAGGTAATTACTCTTATGAAGTTGTAATGTTGCAAATACTATGACATTTTTGAGTTTTTGATTAAATTTTAATAATACTGAATGTTCTGAATTAATAATGGTGGTAATTTTTGGTCTATTTTTCATGTTAGATTTAACTATCTACACTTTTTTTTCTCACTCCCTGAAGCCAAATTCAAAAAATCGGATTTCAAAAAATGTTGATTAGCCCTCATCCCTTACCAAAATTTAGCACTATTTTCCAATTCTCTTAAGCTCCCCAATCCTGCCTTCATTCAATGAAGGCCTACATTATGACCAGATCTTAACGGGATCATTATTGCCTTATAAACAAATTTCAGCGTTCGACTGATACTAGCCCCGCGTTTTAACGCGGTGGTATGAAAGTCAAGGTTGTTGAGCCAAACGGTTTTAACCGTTTTGGTGGATCGTGAAAGGTTCCACTGGTGGAAACGGTTAAAACCGTAATTGCTTTAATGGTCAATGCATTTACCACCGCGTTGAAACGCGGGGTTAGTTTTTGGGCTGTTGGCTATTGGATAGGTTGCATGACGTTAGTGCTATTTTCTTGAGCTCCCCAACCCTCCCTTCCTTCAATGAATGCCTACATAAAAGACGGCCTTCGGCCACCTAAAAATGCCAATGGCCAATGGCTAAGGGCCAAAGGCCATTATCTTTTTTTCGAAAAATGATCCACCCGGATCTTCCAGCCTTCATCGGTTTTTATCCAGATGAGGGTGAAGATGGAGAGGGATTCTTTTTCTTCCGCGCCATCGTAATAGTAGATTCTGGAGAGGCCTCTTTGGAGGGCGGAATTTTCGCCGAGGGATTCGATTTCGATGTTTTCGAGTTGCCAGCGGTGGGCAGAGCTGAATTTGGACCAGTAGTCGGTGAGGGCAGGCCGGCCTATTACTTCTACATGATTGCCTACCATGACGCCGTCTTCGGCATAGAAGGTGCCGATTTGGGCGAACTTGCCGGACTTAAATATTGCCTCCATTTTGCGGTTTTCGGCCAGGATTTCTGCTTCTATATTGGGATTGGGAGCCAATTTGGGAGGACGGGTAAGCACAAAATAGGCCAACAGGCAAAACAACAGGTACATCAATATCCTCATGGTAATATTCCGATGTTTTTCAACCATTTGGCTTTGTCAAAGGCGTATCCGCTGCAGATTTGAAATTCGGGGGTCATCATGGAATGATTACCGCGGAGTAAATTTCTACGGTGATATTCTTTCCTTCGCCTGCGTTTTGATAGAAGTTTTGAATGGAACGATAGGGATTTACACGCTGGTCGTTTTCTCCATATTGTAGCAGTACCGGACAAGAAATCTTCGCTGCTTCTTTGGCCACGGTATCATCCATCAAGTCTTCTTTTCTGGGTGAAAGGGGAAGGTCTGCACTCAATGGAGGTAAAAAAGCCCTTGGATAATTAACTTGAAGCGACCTGATTTTTTCAAAATGAAGGGTATCCAATTTGTTAGAGATTATACCGTCGTAATAATCCTTCCAGATGTTCAAAATGTCGACTATTTCGGCTTCATTCACTTGCTGATTTCTATGATAATGGTCCACGGCGTACAATTGGCCTTCTTTCATGCTCATGATGGGGGCAGCAGTGGCATTGATAAAAGCAACGGCTTTTCCTAGTTCAATGCCGAGCATCAAGGCAAGCCGGCCACCTTCACTCGGCCCGTGTATTCCAACTTTTTCGGGATTGGTCTCTTCACGATTTTGAAGGTATTGAAACAATTGAGCATAACGCTGGGTCTTTTCCTGAAAGGTATATTGCTCAAAGCCTTCCCCTTTCGATTTGCCTACTCCCGACTTCTCAAAGGTCATGGCTACCATTCCGTGACTGGCAAAAAATCTGGCCTCATAAACGGCATTGTCCATTTGGGCTTGTCCGCCTCCGCCAGGTAATAACAAACAGGCCGGATTTTTCCCTTTTTTATCTGGAATAAACAGGTTTACATAAATGGAATCTCCATCTACCTGGACCCAATCTTCCTTTATTGTATAATCAAAACCTCGATTTAAAACTGCTTTTTGACCATTCCTGTTCCTGATTTCCAGGGTTTGAAATTTTCCGTTTTTATCATTTTTAAAAAAAGAAGATTCTCCCGATGTACTCCAAAATTGATGCTCCCCAATTGGCTTTAATGAAACGGTTTGTTCGGCATAGGGCGACATCAGATGCAGGTAGCCTCGCCTTTCATATACGATGGCATGGTTGCCATTTGAGTCGATGAAATTTCCAATATATTTAGACCATTCTTCCTCTTTTAAAGCTTCTTTTTGCCTTTTTAAAATAACATTTTGCGGCAAGCCGGAAAAAGAAGTATTCAAAACCAAACTATTGTCTGTTTTTGATTGAATAGTGAAAACACGTTTGTCAACGCCAACTTCAGCTTCCAATTTTTTACCTTTTTCAGGTACGAAAGGAAAGTCAAACTGCTTTCTCAATTCGTATGGAAAAGAGAGTTGACTGCTGTCATTTTCTACTACGATTTTCATGTATTGGAATCCTTCCGGAGTCTGTAATTCCCCGACATAGGTTTGTGAAAAAACAGCCACAGAATTCAATGCCAAAACCCATATTAAAAATTGCTTCATCGGTTCTTAATTTTTATTTCTTTCGAAAGAAATTTTACTTCCACCTGGCTGAAATCTTCTTCCTTTTGAATGGTTTCCGCAAATCCACCCAGGTGCAAGGACAGAAATTGTTCCCCCACTGCCCAAAAGGTCGTCCAGGAATTTTTATTTCGATAATCATGTTCTTCGTCCGGGTACACAAGATAGCTAACATCCTTTCCTTCCTTTTTCAAAGCCTCCGCCATCTTGTCCATTTGCATCTGAGGAACCCGCTCATCTTTAGATCCGGTCGATAATAAAATCGGAATGGAAACATCCTGAGCGGCATACAAGGGAGAATGTTTATGAGCCAGTTCCAAACCTTCCTCCGTTGTTACATCTGCTATTCTCAACAGACTGTTGGGTGCATAACCGAAGGCATTTTCTTCCTTAGGAGCGTCCAAATAGGTAGGTCCGTACATGCTGATGGCACAGGCATAGGTATCAGGTGAAAATGCGGCTCCGGCCAATGCTGCATATCCTCCGTACGACCAGCCAAAGATTCCAATTTTATCCTTTTTTACATTTTTCTCTTCAGACAACCACTTGGCGATGGCTTCCTTGTCGCGCATCATGTCTCCTCCCCATTGTCGATTCCCTTTTTCTAAAAAGGACTTGCCATAGGTAAGGGCACCGCGATATTGGGCATAGACCACCAAATATCCACGGTCAGCCAGTAGTTGAAGGTGTCTGTTGATCAGCCAATTATCCTCCATCCATCCCTGCCATGGACCGCCATGCACGTAAATTACAGCCGGCATTTTTTCATCGGGAAGACCATCATGATTTTGGTCCCATTTTTTCAGATAAATACACCTGCACAGGTAGATTAATCCGTCAAATGATGGTACAATTTCACCTCGTCGATGCACTTTCGGATATTTTTCAAGCATTTGATGGTCCGAAAATAGCTTTTGAAAGCTGCCTTTAGAATTATCAAAAAGCCAGGTCCAATTCAATCCGCCATTCATCTGTTCTATCAGCCACCAACGGTCGTCCGGACTTTTATCCAGGATTTGAAAATCATCAAATTTGGAGGAAAAAGCTTGAAAACTTCAGTATAATCATCAGATAAAGTTTCCATTTTCTTTTTGAATAATGGTAAGCAAGCGCTGCTACCTGGCTGTTTTTATTTAAAACAACAGACTGCGGCATCCAATCTGCTTCTTGTTCATCCAGAAGCGTTTTTGTTTCCTCTTTTTCGATATTATAAACCTTTAATTGCGTCTTGTCTGCTTCCGAATTGTCTGTAAAACACCTCTGTTCCGTCATCATTTACACTAAGGATGGATTGCAATCCGGGACGCAAAAACCTTTCGGCTGACCACTCATATTGTTGAATGGTTTCCCAACTGTCATTTTTAAAAATATCCAGATACAAGGTGCCAGTAGCCGGATCGGTCTTTTCACCGGCTATTATTTCAAGTTTTATTAAAAAAGATGGGAAAATGACCCTGCGCCTGGTTTTTAAGGGTATCTCGGGTACCAGTTTCCAGATTCTGAACAAACAGCAAAGGCTGTCCTGCGTTCGGCATTGCCACAAAAGCAGCCTTTTTACCATTTTTAGAAAAAGCCAACCATTGAATACGCCTGAAATCATCAGAAAAAAGTGGTTTTACATCTTGAGAATTTAAATCCCAAATCAACACTTTCTGACCCTGCGGCTGTATAATTCTCACCAATACATGTGAGGCATCCATCGGTTTAAATGATGCGACACCTCCTTCAAATTCCATCTTTTTTCTTTGTCTGGATTCTTTGTCTCGCAGTAATAGACCTTGTTATCTGGAAAGGACTGGTAAGGGTTTTTTAAAAAAATACCTTTTCACCATCCGGAGACAATTGTATCATCTCCTTCCTCTCAGATAAATCAAACAAAACTGATCTGGGAATTAGGTCAGCACTTGATTGTGCCAAGCTGACCCATTCCAAACTCATTAAAACCAGCAGTAAATAGAAATCCAATCGGGTGATTTTCATGTCAGGCCTCTTTTTGCTCCTTGTTGATTAATTTAAAATACAGCGCAGTCATAACCCATCCTCCAATGCCTTCTTCCAAAAAATGCCAGCCAGAATCGACCAGGGCATAGGCCAATGAAAAGTCCCATCTTCCATACAAAATCAGGTACAAGGGTAGGGTAGCTGCCAAACCAAAGGTGCCACCAAACATAAATCCACCAATAAACTTGGGGTTTTCACCCATGTTGACCGTCACAATGAATCCCATAATCAGGGTAAGAACAAAATATCCCAGGGCAATGACTCCCAGATTAAATTCACTCGCAGGTCTGAGAATGGAAGGCGAATTTGAAAGGTAAAAATCTTCCAAAATGGCAGCATTCCACAATCCGCCCAAAGTAAACATGACAATAAAAGCCACGGCGATGGCGATAACTACGGCTTTGATTTTTTTCATAAAAACCCTTTTTAAATAGTATTTTTTAAAAAAAGAAATAAAAACTGCCTGCGTATAAGGCAGTTGTGGCAGCTAATTTGTCGAATGGAAAAAGGAATTTTTAAGAATTAAAATGAATCCAAGTCTCCTTGAAGTGAATCCTGAGGTTTTTGAAGTAAAGCCTTTTTTAGAAGGAAGGGCAAAAGGCTATTTTTGCAAGGTGACGTCGTATAAAAAAATAAATCAGGGTACGGTTGCCCTACTGAGTTGGATCATTATTGTGGTCATCAATTTCTTTCAGCTATTGTATGTGAAATATACAGTGCCTGGCAGATTTGATTGGCAGGATGTCATCTATTATCCTATTTCTTCGATGACCATTGGTCTGCTGCTTATTTACCTTTTTTTATTACCCTTTTTTAAAAAAATAAGAACCTTAAATGTCGGATGGCAAATCCCCCTATTTGTACTGCACGGATTTTTTTACACCACTATTTACATCGTATTGATTTTTTTTCAAATATCCTTGTGGTCTGAAAAACTGGACATTCAGTCCTTCTTTGGTACCGTTCATCGTTTCTTTTATACCGATTTTCACAACATCGCCAAAAACTACTTTTTCCTCCTGGCTATTTTTATAGCCATCGAATACATCAACAAGCGGGAAGAGTCGCTGCTTGCACAAAAGAACCTTGAAAATCAGTTGCGCGAGATCAAGTTGCAGGCCTTGGAGTCGCGCCTGCATCCCCATTTTCTTTTTAATACGCTCAACGGAATTGCAGCGCTGGTAGAAGAACATCCTCTTAAGGCACAGGATGCGGTGATCCAATTAAGTGATTTGTTGCGCTTCAGCCTGGAGGCGAATATGCAAAAGGTGATTTCGCTGGAAGACGAATTGGCACTTTTGAAGAAGTTTATTGCCATTGAAAAAATGCGTTATGAAGATCAGTTGGACTTCAGCTTGCATATTGAACCGACTGTAGATGTGAAAAAAGAAATCATGCCTCCACTTCTTTTTCAACCCATTGTAGAAAATGCAATCAAACATGGATTTAAAGGTTTAAAAAGTGAGTTGAGCATTGAAATGGATATTCAGCCTCATGTTATTTTTATAAAAAATAATGGCAAGCGCCTTATCGGCAACGAAGCAGAAGGCAATGGCTTGAAAATAGTCCGCCAAAGGCTGGAATACCATTTTGGAAAATCTGTGACCTTGGAATTGTATCAGCAGGATACACAGGTAATCTGTGCCATTAAAGGAATTAGCCTATGAAAACAATCGTCATAGAAGACGAAGGTGCTGCAAGACGACGCCTGGAAAAAATAGTTCAAAACCATGCTGAACTTAGCTTCGCTGGTAGTGCCGGTTCAGGGGCCGATGCCATCCGGATTTTGGATGAAAATGAAGCCGAGCTCCTGCTCATGGATATCCAGTTAAAGGACATGACAGCCTTCGAAGTATTAAAAAACACCCAAAAAGATTTTTCAGGCCAAATCATTTTTGTGACGGCCTATAATGAATTTGCCATTAAGGCTTTTGAGGTTTTTGCGATAGATTATGTACTTAAACCCTATTCCGAAGACCGAATTTTAAACGCCATCAGTCGCTGCCTTTCGGTAAAATCTCCCACCCAAAAAGAAGTTTTGCCCATCCTCGAATCCCTGAATTTCCCCGACAAGATTTGTATTCCAGAGGGTAAAACCTCCCATCTCTTTCCAAAAGACGCCATTGAAAGGGTAGAGGCCGAGAATTACTACAGCCGCATTCATACCATTGACGGCAATGAAAAACTCATCCGCATCCTTTTAAAAGATCTCCATCAAATTTTGCCAGACAACTACCTCCGCATCAACCGCTCTGAAATCATCAATAAAAACTACATCATTTCCTACAAAGAAGACCGCCACGAAACCACTTTTGTATTAAAAAGCGGTCGGGAGTGTTTTGGGAAGCGGAAATATTTTTGATTGGCTGTTGGCTGTTGGCTGTTGGCTGTTGGCCGTTGGCCGTTGGCTTTTGGCCATTGGCTTTTGGTGGGGAGGTATGAACCTTTGTGCGTTTTCCTAAAGATTTCCAATCCTGCCATTAGGCAATGAAGGCCTAATACTAACCCCGCGTTTTAACGCGGTGGTACGGAGGTCGCGGTTGTTAGCCTAACGGTTTTAACCGTTTTGGTGGATCGTGAAAGGTTCCAATGATAGAAACGGTTAAAAATGTTGGCTGTTGGCCATTGGCCTTTGGCCGTTGGCGGGGAGGCTTGGCCCTTTGTGCGTTTTCTTGAGATTCCCAATCCTGCCTTCATTCAATGAAGGCCTACGTTGTTGGCAATTGGCTGTTGGCCATTGGCCCTTAGCCATTGGCGAGCAAAGCGGCCAACGGCCGCAAAAAAAGCCAATGGCCAACAGCCAACGGCCAATAGCTTGCCATGCCATAAACAATAATCCTAAAAACCCACCAAAATGTGACATGGAAAATAAAACATCGTTCCTCCACCCTCGATCTACCAATTTTTAGGGATTTTTGAAGAAAAATTGATGGGATTTCTGAATCGGGTATTTTGAATTTTAAAAGATAGATTTGTATTAAGTTGAAAAACAGTTGAATGCGTATCGTTTTAAATAGAATTTTTAATTTTTATAATGTCAGGATGATTTTCGGTAGGTGGAGGTGTTAAAAATTCAAAAAGTAATTATTTACCTTTGCTCCGCACTCCCCAAGAAACAAGAAGAAATATTTGTGACACTTTTTCGGTAAGACATATTTTTTACCCCTTTTTATCCCCCGATTTTTTTCACTCACCGTCTGCAGTTTGAAATTTGATGTATGGTTCCAATGGGAATGCTACCACAAGTAGCTATTCACAACTGTTGAAAAACAAAAAACAAAAACTATGATTTTAAAAAGGAACCGTCATCAATCCAACAATTCCTCTATGGCAGCTGCAGGTTGAATGAGTTTTCCCGTTTTTCGGGAGTTACTGGTTTTTACTCCGGTATTCCGGAGTATGTCATAAACCTGGCGTGTATTTAAAGCGGGATTAAAGCTTTTCATAAGCCCTATTAACCCTGACACGTAAGGTGTTGCCATAGAGGTACCGTTGAAGGCGGTGTAGTTGTTATTGGGAGTCGTGGAATAAATCTGCACCCCGGGAGCAGCTACACCCATCTTCAGGTCTTCAACTGTATTTGAAAAACTCGCCTTGTCTAATTTTTCATCTATCGCACTTACGGCTATCACCCCTTCTGTATTCGCAGGACTGTAATCTTTTGCGTTTTTGTTGGAATTTCCTGCTGCTACGACTACAATTGCATTGGCCTTGTTTGCATAATCTATCGCCTGCTCATAGGCTCGTTGCCTAAATCTCGATGAAGGTCCACCCAGTGAAAGCGATAATACATCTGCATTGTTATCAACGGCTTCGATGATTCCTCTAATAATGGATTGCTGGGTGCCGCCTCCCGTTGGACCCAACACTTTTATGCTGCTTATCTCGATATAATCTCCCGTAGGAGCCAAGGAGGCTACTCCAATTCCATTGTTGGTAACTGCTCCGGCAATGCCTGCACAATGGGTTCCGTGACCAACCGGGTCATTGTCGTAAGATGCATTCAGCGATCGATAATTGTCTTTCAAATCTTCGTGTCCGCCATCTACTCCGGTGTCCAAAATATAGACTCTGGCTTTTCTTTGAGGCTGTAGCCCCGATTTTTTTAAAACAGCATACAATTCATCCACCTTCATTTTATCAAATCCCCAAAGCTTGTTTACATCCGGATCATTGACCGGATAACTTCTTTGGGTTTGCATATCTGGTGAGGTTCGATTGGGATCCAGCTGTACAATTTCATTTTCTTCAATCCAATCTACCATTCCGGAAGCTAAAATATCCGCCTCAATTTCTTTGATGGCTGCCTCATTTTTATCAGGAATATTTACCAGGTAGTAATCGTCCAAATCCGTTTTTTCTCCATTTTTAGGAAAGAATGCCTTTTGATATTTCAATCCCCATTTTTCAATGGTCGCTTCCATCTCTTGAAACGAATTTCCCGGTTTTACTTCCACTAATAATTCTCCCTCATCCGCCAAAGGAATTTCTGTATTGAAATCATTGTCCTGACCTGAGAAAGTATTTCGCATCACACTGCCATAAAACAAAAACCATGAAACCACAATGACACCAATGGCCACTTTAAAAAGGGTTGGATATTTCGCCAAAAATTTAAAAATGGCCCCGGTCAATCCCATTACTATCAAATCGCGAAACAGCATTTCAAACTTTAAGGTCCATGCTGCATCAGCCGATGCCCATCCGTAAAAATATATCCCCAGTCCTACCAGAAACAGGGTGCGCATGAGATTTTCTTTGGTCTCATTTTTATAAAAAAACCAAAATGCAAGGGAAAGCAAACCAAGAATAAAACCTAAGGAGTAAAACATTGATGTAGTGTTTAAATGAATAGTATACACATGGCAAACAAGCTACATATTTTTTGCGGAAGTGAAAAAGATGGTAGAGTAGGGTGGGGAGAAAATCGACGAATGGGGTTGTTGGGATGGGGAGATTGGGAGTTAGGGAGAGGGTGTTAGCTCGTTAGCTCGGTGGCTCGGTTCAATGATCCCATTCAACATTCGTCACTCGTCACTTGTCATTCCCAATCGTTCTACGTGTAGTCAGGGCATGCCCTGACCCTACAGGTGATTTAATTCTAACATCAAACTTTCCTAATTCTCAACTCATGTACTCTTAGATTCTGGAATTCACCCCCCGACCCCCTCAAGGGGCGGTATCATTAAGTTAAGGTTTTTATGTCCGAAATTCTTTAAATTTGGCTTAAAAAACGATTTTTCTATCGATTATTACGTTGTAAATCAAAACTTACATATAAATGGCGACAAACCATGCCAAACTTTTCGATTTTGTAAAAAATATCGTTAATAATCCCAATTTTTATTGATAAAAAACGGATAAAGTGATTTTGCAAATAAGTTTGGGTTTTCAGCTTGCTTCTTTTTTTATTTGGTTTAAACAAGCGAATTCAAACCTTGACCAGTATTTTTCTCAAATAATTTTCTTTAAGAACCGCGACACTTCTTCTTTTACTCAGGCCAGGGTAAAATTTCGTATAAAAGCTTTTGAAAAATAAATCAAAATGGTAAATCTTTACACTAACTTTTTCAATATCAACCTTCCACGGTTTTCGATTGGTTGCTATTGATGATTTCTGTTCCCCAGTTCACCGGAAATAAGGAACCAATAAAAGCATTTTGATAATGTATTGTCTAAAAAAAACCTGAGTTGCTCAAATTTCTTGTACTACAGATGTCTTAAATAATATTTGTCTGGATGCGCTATCAACCTTACAAGAGCGATGAGAAGGAACTTGGCAAAAAATCATTAAAAAGGTTGAAGGGCAATGATTTATTTTTTTTTGATAGAGGGTTTATTTAAGTAATTAATAAAAAGCTTCTTATAACAGGAAAAGCTTTTTTATGCATTACCTAAAAGAGCTTAAAAAAATTAATGATTTTACCGAAAGTGAACATCAAGATGGCTAATCGAGATTTCATTAACAAAAATCTATACACGGATCATAAAATAAATCAGGTAAATAGAATATCGCTACTACATTGACAATCCAAACTCATAGGTAAAAGCAGTTAAAGAGCATATTCAATTTGGGGAGTAGAAGCAATTCAAGATTTCAAACATCACTGCAATGAAAATTTGAGGCAAAAAGTTAACTCTATCAAACAAGAGTTTTGCCAATATAATGAGCTATAATCTTGAATGATGGCCTTCTTCAATCATTTCTCAAAAGAAAATAGGAAGTATCGTTTAAGCCAAATAAAAGAGCTTGTCTTGCCTTTTGAAAATTAAATGGAAGGAGCTTTTTCTTTTCGACTAAATCATAATAATCTAGTAGAAAATATCTTCTTTACTAAAAGAAGTCCCCCATAAGAGGGGCGTTCTCATCCCAGAGGTTACTCAAAAAATAAAGAAGACTTTAATAACTATGTATCAGTCGTTTAACTTAACTAATACATTGCCTCAAGGGGAGGCAGATTTTTATTGGCATTTCCGAAACTCCTCCCCCTTGAGGGGGTCGGGGGTGATTTGATATATGTCCTCCAAGGGTAGGAAATGACTTTGCGTCCCAATCATTCACAGCCTCATCCTTTAAACCTCTTATTTCGTACCCCATACCTCTTTACGCATTCAACATCTTCTTCACCACTTCGAATATCGCTTTTCCGTCGGCTTTTCCGGCCAGTTGTTTGGAGGCGATGCCATTACTTTTCCCATGTCTTTCATGGAGGTGGCATTAGTGGAAGCGATGATTTCCTTGATGGCTGCTTCCAGTTCGGCTTCGTCCATTTGTTTGGGAAGGTATTTTTCGATTACGTCGATTTCTTCCTGCTCAACTTTGGCCAGGTCTTCCCTGTTTTGTTTTTCATAAATTTCAAGAGATTCCCTGCGTTGTTTTATCAGCTTCTGAAGGATTTGGATTTCTTTTTGGTCGTCAATTGCTTGTCCGCTTCCATCGGTCTTGGCCAATAAAATAGCTGACTTGATGGCTCTGATGCCTCTTAATGCGGCCTGGTCTTTTGCTTTCATGGCCGTTTTCAAATCTTCAGTAATTTTTGCTTCTAAACTCATAATCATTATATATTAATAAAAATAGGAATGTGTTTTGCTGTAGCACAAAGGTAATCTTTTGAAATTTTAACCTTTTTGATCTTTTATCGTATAAAATCCGACTTCCAGCTTACGGAAAATGATCTGAAATGGACATTCATTTTTAAAAAAACTTACTTTTATTGATCCTAATAAATTTAGATTTCAATAAAAAGCCTTTTCCACCAAACCAGTTAAACCGTGAATCATCTATGAAAAGGATTCTACTAGCATTAACAGCCTGTGTTTTTCAAAGTTTTTTATTTGCCCAGCAACCACTCGAAAATGGAATCTGGACAGATATTTCTAAAAAACAACTCCGTCAAAACAATACGGAATCAGTAAAAGTTCCGACTCAGTTTAGAGCTTTGGAGTTGAATATCAACAACCTTCGACAAGCTTTATCCGGTGCTCCATTCCGAAATGATTATGGAAAGATAAATTCCGGCACGAAACTCAGCTTCCCGATGCCCGATGGAACGGTAAGACTTTCCGCATCATGGAAACATCCACTATGCATCCGGACTTGGCAGCCAGGTATCCCGAAATCAAATCTTATGTTGGAGTTGCAGAAAAGCAATCTTCCATCTCTATCAGGTTTGAAATTTCACCAAAAGGATTCCGGGCCATGATTATGGATTTGGAAGAAGGTTCGGTTTTTATCGATCCTGTTTGGGGTGATGCTGAGAACAAATACATGTCTTTTTATAAAAAAGATTATCCCAGTTCGCTAGCCGATTTCAAATGTGAGACGGATGAGCTGGTAGTTGATCCAAGCACTGTTCCTTCCAATCAAGCATTCAGAGGAGGTGATTGTCAACATAGAATGTACCGTTTAGCGCTAGCTTGTACAGGGGAATATGGTACTTACCATGGTGGAACAAAAGCTCTGGTACTGGCCGAAATGAATACAGCAATGAACCGTATCAACGGTATTTATGAAAGAGACCTTGCTGTTACCATGCAATTGATTCCAAATAATGATGCCATTATATATTTGAATGGAGCCAATGATCCTTATACCAATGGTTCTAATAATTTGCTGGGTGAAAATCAAACCAATGTGGATAACGTCATCGGAGATGCAAATTATGATATAGGTCATATTTTTGGTACCGGCGATGGAGGTGTAGCAAGCTTGCGATCTGTTTGTAATTCAGGTACAAAGGCTAGAGGAATGACAGCACTTCAAAACCCGACAGGAGATCCTTTTTATGTGGATTATGTTGCCCATGAAATGGGACACAGTTTTGGTGCAAATCATAGTTTTAATAATTCCTGTAATCGAAACCGCGTTTCAGCAGCAGCTGTAGAACCTGGTTCAGGCTCTACTATTATGAGTTATGCTGGCATTTGTCCACCTAATGTACAGGGTCAAGTGGATGACTATTTCCATGCATACAACTTGGTAGAGATGAATGCCTTCATCGTAAATGGTCCCGGAAATAACTGTGCGGTCAGAACCAATTCTGGAAACTCACAGCCACAAGCTTTTGCACCCGTTGACAGAACCTTGCCGGTAAATACTCCATTTGTATTGACAGGTTCAGCTACAGATGCAGATGGTACCGGATCTTTGACATACAATTGGGAACAGATGGACAATGAGATTGTAGTGATGCCGCCAAGTTCCAGCAACAATGGAGGTCCTGCATTCAGATCTGTCAATCCAATTCCTTCTCCATCCAGATATTTCCCTAATCTGCAGACCTTGACTTCCGGAGGAACTGACCAGTGGGAAGTTTTGCCTTCTGTTGCCAGAATTATGGAATTCAGATTTCAGGTTAGAGATAACAATCCCGGAGCAGGATGTACGGCTGAAGATGACATTATTTTAAACTTTGCTGACAATGCCGATAATTTTCATGTTTTGGCTCCAAATGGTGGAGAAACCTGGAATGTTGGCGATTTGAAAACTATTACCTGGGATGTGGCCAATACCACAGCAAGTCCTGTAAGTTGTACCAATGTTGATATTTTACTTTCGACCGATGGAGGATTTACCTATCCGGTAGTTTTGGCGAATGATGTGCCCAATAATGGTTCATATCAAATAACTGTACCCAATAATGTTAGCAACAATGCAAGGGTATTTGTAAAATGTGCTTCCAATTATTTCTTTGATATCAGTGATTCTGATTTTGCCATTGAAGAGCCTTTGGTGCCAACCTTTGTTTTTAATGTAGATCCAATTTCCAATAATATTTGTGGAAACAACAATGCAGTGTATACTCTTACACTGAACCCACTGGCAGGATTTTCAGAAATGACAACCTTGAGCATTACTGGTTTACCCACCGGTGCAACCGTTTCTTATTCTCAGAATCCAGTTATGCCGGGAGTTCCGGTAACTATTACCATCCAAAATCTGGGTGGTATCACAAGTGGAAATTATCCATTGACGCTGAACGGAGTTTCAGCATCAGAAAATAAATCTTTTAACCTGGAATTGAATTTATTTGACGGCGCACCTTCCATGGCTACTTTGAATACGCCTTCCAATGGAATGCTCAATGCTCCAACAGAAGTGAGCTTTACATGGAGTGCCCAGGCTGATGCCGCAGAATATATTTTTGAATTGGCAACCAATCCCGGATTCGGAGCTTCTGTTGTGAATACACAAACTACTTCGGACAATACAGTGGATGTCAGTGGTTTGAACCAAAATGTGGTTTACTATTGGCGCGTTCAGCCCAAAAATCCATGTGGAAACGGTCCTTTTGGAACCACTTATGCGTTTAGAACAGAAAATCCGACTTGTCAGACCTTTGTAGCCAATGATTTGCCGGTGTCTATTTTTTCTGCATCAGCAGGATCTTATACCTCTAGTTTGAATGTTCCTCAGTCGTTCAATATTACCGATTTAAATGTTTTTGTAAAAATAAACCATACCTGGGTAGGAGACCTTGAAGCTACCATCGAAGGACCAAATGGAACAACCAGAACCTTATTTGATCGTCCGGGAGTTCCGGCTGACCAATTCGGTTGCGGAGAAAATAATATCAATGTACTTTTTGATGATGCAGCATCCAATACTTCAGCTGCTTTTGAAGCAACCTGCAATACCAATCAACAATATGCCATCGATGGTACTTACCGATCCGTTCAAAGTTTAAATACTTTTAATAATAGCAATATCAACGGTAACTGGACTTTGACAGTAACTGACAATGCTCCGGATGATGGTGGAGAAATTGTAGAATGGTACATCGAAGGATGTAAATTGGTCACACCTACTGTCGTTCCAACACTGGTAAACAATAATGCCCTTTCTCTCATGGAAGGTGAGACAAAGACTATTGGAAACACTTTGCTTTCAGCAATTTCATCCGGATCCAATCCATCTCAAATAACTTATGTGATTAGGACCTTGCCACAATTTGGCGATTTAAAACTGGCAGGTTTTACACTAGCTCCTGGAGATATTTTTACGCAAGCGGAGATCAATAGTGGATTTTTAAGTTACACCCATACCGGTGGTGCGGCCTCTACCACGGATGATTTCGTATTTGAAGTCTTCAACAATGGAGGAGGCTGGTTGGCAGGAAGCGTTTTTAATATCAATATTCTGACCAATAACCTTAGCATTACAACTGCCATAACCCAAACTTTGGATTGTTTTAATGATAATGATGGTGAGATTACTGCAACAGCTACAGGCGGTACCAATCCATTGAACTATAGTTTAAATGGAGGCACTTACCAGGCATCGAATGTATTTTCCGGACTTTCAGCAGGAACGTATACTGTAACTGTAAAGGATGCCAATGATTTTACCAGAACTGCTGCTTCCATTCAAATAAGCAACCCGACTCAACTTTCCGTTTCTGCATCTGTAAATGCAACAACCGTTACAGCAACCGGAAACGGAGGTACAGGTAGTTTGGAATACAGCATCAATGGAACAGATTTCCAAGCTTCAAATGTATTTAATAATGTAGCAGTTGGAAATTATACCCTTACTGTGCGTGACCAAAATGGTTGTACTGCCACGGCTCCTTTTGTTGTAGCTGGTAGCAACCTGGCAGTTAACCTAACCAAGGTTCAGGACATTACTTGTAATAATGAAAATGACGGAATCGTAGAAGCACTGGCAGGTGGCGGAAACACGCCATATGAGTATTCTTTAAATGGTGGAAACTACCAAAGCAGCAATAGATTTGAAAATCTTGCTGCAGGTGATTACACGGTAGATGTAAGGGACAATAGCGGAACTATTATTGGTTCAAACACAATAACAATTGTAAATCCACCTGCTCTTGTTCTTACAGTGAATGTAAACATGGCAGAAGCAACCTTGAATGCCATGGGTGGAACAGGAACCTATCGTTTTTCTATCAATGGCACTGATTATCAAGCCGGAAATGTATTTTCAAATATTCAAAATGGTACTTATACCGGATATGTCAGGGATGAAAATGGGTGTATTGAAACAGCCATTTTCCAAATTGCAGTCAACAATATTGTTGCAAATCTAACAGTGATATCCAATGTGTCTTGTAATGGAGATTCTGACGGGGTTATTGAGGCAACAGCAATTGGTGGAAATCCTCCCTACACTTTCAGTATTGATGGGAATTCCTTTCAAAGTACCAGTATATTTAATAATCTTCCGGTTGGTACATATACCGTAACAGTACAAGATAATGACGGATTATTACAAAATACCAATCAGGTAACCATCACTGATCCTGATCCAATTAGTGTTTCAACTTCAGTTGTAGGATACGATATAACAGTTACAGCAATGGGTGGAACAGCTCCATTTACTTATAGTCTGGAAAGTTCACCTCTTTCTTCAACAAATGTGTTTACCGTATTTGCAACCGGAGTTTACAATGGAATCGTAAGAGATGCAAATGGTTGTGAAGAACCATATACTGTATCGGTTGATGTTGATCCATTAACAGTAAATGTAAATATCACCAATGAAGTTTTATGTTTCAATGATTCAACTGCTAGTGTAAACGTTCAGGCCAATGGAGGATTGGATCCTTACGAATATAGTATTGATGGTATAAATTATCAGTCCAGTCCAGATTTTACCGGATTAAAGGCGGGAACTTACACCATTTATATCCGCGATTCCGGCGGGAATACGAATTCTACCATGATCACGATTTCAGAACCTAATCCACTTACATTTGGATACGATTTTGTTGGCGGGGACCTACAAGTTTATGGAATTGGAGGGGCATCTGGTTATCAATTCAGCTTTGCCGGACAACCATATTCAACTGCAACCATTTACCCGGATGTAATGCCTGGTGAAACCATTAGAGTAATAGTAAAAGACAATAACAGTTGCGAATATCAGGAACTGGTAACAGTGCCTATTGTTACCTTGACTAGATTGGATGCTACTGATGTAGTTTGTTTTGGTGAAGCCAATGGTACCATTTCTATTATTATTAATGGTGGAATCTCCCCAATTACGTATTCTCTGGACAGCATGGCTTGGCAAAATTTCGGTGTTTTTGAAAATCTTGATAAAGGTGATTATTCGGTTTATGTAAGAGATGGTGGCGGATTTTACTATAGCTGGACAGCCAGTATCGATGAGCCTGAAGCCTTGGTTTTGACAGATGTTTCAGTAGCCGGTAACGATGTTACCATGTCCGCAATGGGTGGAGTGCTTCCCTATTCTTACAGTATAGATGGAGTCAATTATCAGAGCAGCAATATTTTTACAGATGTACCTGGTGGGGATTATTTGGCCTATGTAGAAGATGCCAATGGATGTTTAGATACCTTCAGCTTTAAGGTTGTTGGTTTGAATGATTTGGCATTCGATTTAGAATTCAATGTATTGCCTAATCCTGGTGATGGTCATTTCCAGATAAAAATGAATCAGATTACCGGAAAGCAATTGGAAGTGAAAGTTTTTGATGTAACAGGAAAACTTCAATTCAATCAAAGCTTTGAAAAATCCGGTCCTGACTTCTTGCAGGAAATAGATTTAAGTAATAAAAATGCCGGTAGTTACCTCATTGTAGTAACAGACGGAACAATGATTGGCAGAAGACAATTGCTGATCATGAAATAAAGGAATATTAAATTCTTTAATCCCGACTTGGTATATTTAGCCTCCAAGTCGGGATTTTTTTTGCCTTTTTTTAAAGAATAAACCAGTATGAAAAGACTTTTTACGCTATTGTTGGTAATGGCTCCTTTCTTCCTTTTTTCTCAGACTCAACCAAAAGCATCTATGGTGGAGGTGGTTTTAGAGGGAAAAGATATAAAAGAACTAGCTGCACTTGGACTGGAAACAGACCATGGTTTTTATAGAGAAGGAAGCTATTTGATCAATGTCTTTTCTGAAAAGGAAATTGAAAAAATAAGAGAAGCCGGCTTTGATATAAAGATTATTGAAGAGGATGTAGTGGCCACGTTTAACAAAAGAAACCTTTCCAATCGCTCTGAATATTGTAACTGGCAAAGTGAAGTCAGGAATTACCAGGTTCCGGAGAATTTTAAGCTGGGTTCTATGGGTGGTTATTTTACCTACCAGGAGATGTTGGACAATTTGGACAGTATGGCCGCTAAATATCCGGATCTGATAACTACCCGAGCGGAAATCGATACTTTCAAAACACACGATGGCAATCCATTGTATTGGTTAAAACTATCTGATAATGCAAATGTGGACGAACCTGAAAAGGAGGTGCTTTACACAGCCTTGCATCATGCAAGGGAACCAGGCGGTCTTTCTCAGCTCATCTTTTTCATGTGGTACCTTTTGGAAAATTATGAGACCGATTCTAACGTAAAATATCTGGTTGATAATACAGAATTGTTTTTCATTCCATGCATCAATCCTGATGGCTATTTGTACAATGAATCCACCAATCCAGATGGAGGTGGTCTATGGCGTAAAAACAGAAGAAACAATCTGGACGGTTCCTTTGGAGTCGATTTGAATCGAAATTATGGATTTGGTTGGGGATATGATGATCAAGGTTCATCGCCATCACCCGACGGACAAACGTATAGAGGTCCGGAAGCTTTTTCAGAGCCGGAGACTCAGGCTGTAAAATACTTTTGTGAGCAACATGAGTTCTATGCTGCGCTGAATTATCATACTTATGGAAATCTATTGATTTATCCCTGGGGGTACCTGGATGCTAAATGTCCGGATTCAACTGAGTTCAGTCATATTGCCAATGCTATGACCCTTCAAAACAATTTTGTTGCCGGAGTAGGCACAGAAACGGTAGGCTACACGGTAAATGGCGATTCCGATGACTGGATGTACGGAGAACAGGCTACCAAACCTAAAATTTATGCCATGACTCCTGAAGTAGGAGAGTCTTTTTGGCCGGATTCAAACCTCATCATTTCGCAATGCAGAAGGACCGTATGGACCAATTTTATGAATGTCAATTTTGTGCATGTCGCTGCTACGATAGAGCCAAATGTTGATATTTTAATTAAAGCTGAAGATGGGAAATTGCCATTTAAGGTCACTCGTTTTGGCATCGAAGATGGTACTGTTCAAGTGAGTTTTAGTAGTTTGGATGGGAATATTTCTTTTCAAAATCCTGACTTTTCCTATGATCTTACTCCTAATGAAGAAGTTTTGGATACCTCATTTTTTACGGTAAAAAATGGATTGGGTATTGGTAAAGTTTTATTGGTGGAACAAAGCTTGTCAACACCAAACCTTACCTGGAAGGATACTTTGGAATTGCTTTATTTGGGAGAAGAGCTTCCAATTTTTCAAGAAGATGGCACTTCATTGGCTGCCTGGTTGACTCCTGCTCAAGATGGTTGGGGATTGGATTCCAGTTTATTCTTTTCACCCGTAGCTTCCATTGGAGATTCTCCCAATGGACGATATAGGGGGAACCAATTCAAAGAGATTTTCTCAGAAAGTCCTTTGGATCTGAGTAACGCAGTGGAAGCATTTATGACCTTTCGGGCTACCTGGGATATTGAGCCGGGCTATGATTATGTTCAGGTTGCGGCATCAAGGGATGCGATAAATTTTGAGCCTTTATGTGGTCGATTTACGGTGGAAGGTTCTGACCGCCAAATGGAAGGTCAACCAGTTTATGATGGATATCAGCCGGACTGGGTGCAGGAAGTTATTGATTTGAGCGATTTTATTGGTGAGACTCAGGTCTATCTGCGATTTTCCTTTTCATCCGACCGATTTACCCAAGGCGAAGGATTTAATTTTGATGACCTGGAAGTTTATGCGATTGCGGATACAACAAGTACAAGTATAGCGGAAAATATATTCGATCAAATTAGTCTTCAGGTTTATCCCAATCCTGCCAAAGACAATGTTTCCTTTATTTTTAATGGTGGAACCGGAGAAAAGGTCACTTTATCACTTTACAATCAATTGGGAATCAAAGTTTGGGAGCAAAAAATGATTGCTCAAAAAGGAAACTCAGTTCAACCTGATATCAGTACTTTTCCAGCAGGATTGTATTATTTAAAAGCCGGAGATAAGATGATAGAAAAGGTAATGATTCAAAAATAAATTCAAATGCCGCTTTGACTTTTAATTCCTATTCTTATCTTTGCATCCCAATTGAAAGAAATACGGCGAACAACGGTTCGTGTCAGTTCTAAAAATAAACATCGCGGAGTGGAGCAGTTGGTAGCTCGTCGGGCTCGAAAGCTGCAAAATTAAAGCATCATGAATACTAAGTTAAAAGGTGATATAGCTGAACAAGCTATTATCTTAAAATCTCTTTTAAAAGGATGGGGTGTTTCTCGTCCTGTTGGAGATAGGCTTAGTTACGACTTGATTTTAGATGTAAATAATTCTTTGGTGAAAGTCCAAGTGAAATCTGCATGGTTTGATTGTAATAAAGAAAACTATGTTGTTGATGTTAGGAGGACAAATACCAATAAAAGAAAAATGACCAGAACTCTATATTCTGGTTCTGATTTCGATTTTGCAATTATTTACCTTCAAGAAATTGATGTGTGTTATGTAATGCCAAATTCGGTATTTACATCATACGGTTCAGAAATCCACTTTTCTGAAACCACCAGGCGACAACGAAAACCCAAATCTTGGATTTATCGTGAAGCGTGGGATTTAATTTTGCATTGGGCTGTTTCGGAAGAGATTCCGAAATGAATATCTGTCAAATTCGGGGAAGCCTGTAGTGTGGTAATCCCGAGCCAAGTTCCTGAAAAGGAAAAGGTGTAGAGACTTGATGGCAGACATCCTAACCGATTTATCGGAAGGATGAAGGGAAAGTCCAGACCACAAATTCCGGAACGTTCGGAAGCAGCGAAAGCTGTAGATGGTAAGCATAACCCGAAGGCCGCAGGTTCAAGTCCTGCCTCCGCTACTAAGAAGAGCCCCGGTAGTCATTTGACTATTGGGGCTTTGTTGTTTTGGAAGAAATGCAACTTCATTAAGTTAATATCTATTCAAATTTCCGGGTTGCGGTCGTTGCGCTTAACCTTTGCGGCCGTAGCGTGAACCAAAAATATTAGAAATTGAAATACAAAAGTATTTGAATTTCATGCAAATACTTTTCGCAAACAAATCACTTTGCTGAAGGCGGCGGATCCTCTCCGCGAGAGCCACCTTCTGCCCTTACAATATCTTTTTTGACTTAATCAAATTGGGAGTACTGGAGCTCATCGGACTCATATCCGTTAATTAACGGTCTGACGCAGGTTCAAGTCCTGCCTCCGCTACTAAGAAGAGCCTAATATCCTTATCACTATTTGCACTTTGTTGGGTGAACGGAAGGGGTTTTTATCAAGCATACACCATACTATGAAGAATAACAAGCCAAGTTGGGTGCTGCTTTTGGTGTTGAAAATCGTTGGGTTGCGTTAAGGGTTCATTTGCCCATGCTGTTGGAAAAGTATTAAGTCATGTAAAAAGAAAAAAAAGTTACCAGGCTTTAGGCAGCATTAGGATGCTCTTCCTGGAATTTTGTTGAAAATGTAAGCTCAAAATTGTTGTGATTCAAATGCTGTAATTATAGTATGACTTTTACAAGTAGATTGAGGCTCTATATAGTATCATATTTTATGAGAAAGCTTTTTAAGTATTAGAAAAAGTATATTTTTAACAAAATAATTTGGGAAAAATTAATGAGCCAAATTTATTTTTAAAAATTGGGTTTTTAATCCTTCAGTAAGTAACCTTTTAACTGTAAAACAATACATACTATTGGAGACACTGGGCGACATTGATGAAGTAATATCTCAGATTAGGTCGGGAAAGAAAGGAAGAGACAAGATAATCAAAGCTTTGTACTATAATGAAAAATTAAGAGCTGACTTGAGGTCGGTGGTGTTTAAATACGGAGGAAACGAAGATGACTTAGAGATGATCTTTAATACTTCGATAATGCAGTTTATAAAAACAGTAATCAATAAAAGGGATTTTGAAATTGCTTCGACAATTCCTATTTACATTTTGGGTGTTGCAAGGTTTTTGTGGTTTGGAGAATTAAGATCAAGAAACAGGTATAAAACAGAAGAAATAACAGACGATAATGATTTTCCAACAGATATAACGCCAGAGGAACTACTCATTGATTTCAATAGGAAAGAAATGATAGACAAGCTTTTATCCGTTTTAAAGCAAAATTGCAAGGAAGTACTCATGTATTGGGCTAATGGCTATTCGATGAATGAAATTTCCCAATTGATGGGATATAAAAGTGAAGGGATGGCAAAAAAGAAAAAGCATTTTTGCCTAAAGGAATTATTGTTGTACATTGAACGTAATCCGCATATAAAAAAGATATTGAAATAGTGGACTTTTACGAATATATAGAAGATTACTGCAATGGTTTTATGGAGGAATCCACCAGAGAGGCTTTTGAGCAGGCTATGGTATCTGATAAAGCCCTTGCAGCAGCTGTTTCCAATTATATGGAGGGGAAGAAAATTGCAGAAGGGTTGTTGGAAATCGATATGATGGAAACACTGAATAAACTTAAAACCGAAAAAGAAAAAGTAGGTACTATTCGAAGTAATATCAGGGAAAGATTAAACCAACCCTTATGGTTCGCAACTATTGCTGCTTCATTTTTATTAATTATTGTATTATCAGTGATTTTTCTTCAACACTCAAAAAATAATCAATATACTCAATTATTTGAGAAATATTATTTTGAGCCTTTATCATCCGAATCTAGGGGAGGACAGTCAGAAAGTATTTCCCAAACTGATAATCCATGCCAGATAGCCCATATTTATTTAGATATGGGTAAAATAAGCAAGGCCAAAAAACTTTATTCTCAATTGCTTGAAAAAGGAGAAAATTGTGATCAAAAGGCAAATTATTTTCTTAGCCTGGTAGCTCTTCAACAAGGTGATATGGAAATGGCAAAAAGTCATCTCATGGATATTGATTTGAAAAGTTTAGATTCGTTAATGAATATGAGGGTTAAGCAACTCAAAATAGAGTTGGAAGGCAAATAAGTTACCTTTTTAACAAATAGAACATTGTAAACAATAAAAGCAACGCTAATAATATTTCCATTCCTAAAATTCTTTCTAATAGCGTGCCCACTTTTTGGAAGGGGCGCATTTCACCAGTAGCAATTATGCCTGACCAATAATAGGGGTGTTCGTATTGGTTGTCCAAATTTTCAGTTATAAATGACAGCTTAGCATGGTACAAAGCATCCGATTTATCCATTCCTAAATCAAGGTTTTCATAGAATTTTGACATTATCAAAGCTGTTGATTTGTCATTGATAGACCACAAAGAAGATATTACTGATTTTGAACCAGCGTTCATAAATGCTTTTGCAAAAGATTGCAACCCTATTCCATTCTGGAATTTTCCTATTCCAGTTTCGCATGCTGATAAAACAATCATTTCCGAATTAGATGTGAGTAAGGACAATTTTGACAATGGTAATTTTTCAATATCTGTAATATTGGTACCACTCATGGCAAGAAAAGATGCTGATGAATCCGAAAGGTTTTGTTTGGCGTGGGATATAATATGGACAACGCCCTGTTGTTTCAGGGCTTCCTTTAGGTTTTCAAAAGTTGCGTTTGTACCCACATATGAAGCTTTATACTGAGAATAGTTTTCAATTGATTCTCTTTCCATATCTCCGTATGGTAAAGGCCCTAAATAGTTGCTTCTGTATAAATTAATATCAGAAAGGGGTGGCGAATAGGTATTGATGAATTTGGGCTGAAAAACAAAAACTTTAGAAGTCGAGTTTGGAGAAGAATTTTCTGATGCAGTCCAATTGCTTTGATAATGGTAATAAATATTTGGAAGTTTTTTTTCTTGAATGTAAATCAGCGCATCAAATGGCAATAATGCGAGGTTTTTAGAAGTAATGATAAGCGTCTTTTTATTCGAATTCCAAAATTTAAGCGGCTTAAAAAGGTAACTGTACAATTTATTGGAATATTCAGATTGAATCGATGATTTAAAAGGAGGAGTAATAATATCATCTCTAAAACTACCAATTAGCTTGTTTAAATCTTCTTCCAGTTTTTGTACGTGGACCTCATATTGACTGTGTGATTTTACTTCTATGGTAATTAGTAAATCATCATTGTAGTAATAAATGATTTTTGAGCATCCATCAGGGTTTTCTGGTAAACTCAGTGCGCTATGGAATTTAAAAGAGTCTATTTTGGTATAGAATAATTTTTGCTGAATATCCAATTGCAGTAAGGTGTTTTTTAAATCATTTTTTGATTGATTTTCTATTTGAATAATATTCAGTACTGAATCTTTTCGAGTCATAAAATCACTAAAGGTTTTCGACTGATTTCGACGGTCTTTGTCCAGCTTACTATAAAAAAGATCAAAATCCTGGGACCTGCTGATGAAATAAATTAGTTTTTGCAAGTTTTGGTGGGAAGTGGTAGTAAGATAGTTTTGAAGGGATACACCTATAAAAAAATCAATATAACTATCTTGTTCAACTAGGTATTTTTCAATGGAATGTTGGTTGGAAAAACGAGAAGTAATCAGTTGAAATAAAGAATCGCATTTCAAGGCTGCATCCATCGCAATTTGTAGTTTTTCCACCTCCTTATGCTTATCCCAATATTCAAATGCTAACTTCGCCTTCATATAAAATACTGAAGGTGAATTTACGTGTATTGGAAATTTTTCAATATTGAGATTTTTCCAACCATTTGTTTCTTGAACACTTTGAAAGCTATTCTCTAAAAACTTGTTATAATAGACTAATGCCTGTTCAAAATATTTTTGTTCCAGACAATACCAAAATAAGATCCGTGGGATATATGTGTTGCCACCATAACTGCTCTTATATTCTTTTTGAGGTAAGAGGTCTAATTCAATCTCTAATTCCTTAATCAGACTATACTGATTATTTTTAGCTAATACCGTTGCGTAGTTTTCTACCAGTTGTACATATTCTTCTTGAACGCCCAAGCGCATGGCGTGATTTTTAGCTTCTTCAAAATAATTTCTACAGGCATTAATATTCCCAATGTAACCGAAGTAATTATTTTTTACACCAAGAGCTTTTGTTATTTGGAAATTTGTCCTCGCAGATGAAATTGCCTTATTAATAAATGGTAATGCTTCATGATAATTGTTTTGGTTAAATTCAAATGTAGCAGCCCAAGCATTTAGTGTTGATAGGAGACTACTGCTACAAAAAGAATCAGCCTCACACAATTGTATATTCTTTAGAAGGATTTGTTCTGCCAATTCTATATCAGCTTGATAGTGGTATAAAATAGCCTGGAGAAGTTCAAGTACTCTGGTAATTGCAATTGTTTCAGAAAATGCTTTATCAAATCGGTCAATTGTGCTAAAATAAAGCTTCTCTGACATCAAAAAATCAGATTGAGAGAAGTGATATAAAAACGCCAGATATGGTTGCCACAAGTACCAGTCAGGATGCTCTTGGTTGTAAAGCAAATGATATTGGTTTAAAGAGGCATTCAAATTGTTTAGTGCCGGAAGAAATCTTCGTTTATGTGCCAAGTAGAGCGCATCTAAAATGGTAGCCCTTAATTTAAGTTGATCCAGATGGTTTTCGTCGCAATAGCGGTATAAGTCTTCCTTTAAAGTGTTGAATTGCTCGTATTTTAATTGCCAAAGCAAATTGCTACCCAAGTGCATTTGTGCTATGACGTAATCTACTTTTGAAAAGTCCTCCGGATTAATTTTCTCCAAGATTTCATTAGATCTATTAAAATCAAATTGCAAAGAAGCATATATGCCCTTCTGGAGGTTTGGGTTGAGATATTGATGAAGTGCATTTATATTATTTGACTGAGAATATGCAGAAAGTGCAAATACCATTACATAACATGAGGATAATAAGAATCTGAAGTGGTAATGGGAAAAATGAAGCATAGGACTTTATTGTCTTTTACAATTAGCAGAGAAGCTATATGCAAATCTAAATTATAAAGTATTAATTAACACACAATGTTAACAACAGGCTTTTATGGGTTACGATGTAACAATTTCAAATTTTATCCTAGGGCTGTAAATATGGAAGCCTAAAAAAACTCAAATAAGGGTAACCTTTTCTTCACCTGTTTACACCTGTAAGATTATGGGGGACTGAAAAACCATGCACTCTGGTCTTTGCCAGAGGTGAAGGTTGGATGTAGAGGGATAATTCTTTAAAAAAACTACCGATCAGTTTAATGCTTCATAAGGTCGGTTTACTCAAGCCTTACTCTTTATGTTTATGAAAAGGACTTTCCAATCCATTTTTTTGCTTTTACACTCAATGGTTGTTGTTTGGCAGGTGAATGCTCAGGTACCCTTTATTACCACTTGGAACACCTCAAACGCTGGTACATCCTGCGCGTCTTGTATCACCATACCCACTACTGGAGGTGGCTACAATTACGATGTGGACTGGGAGAATGATGGCACCATCGACGAATTTGGACTAACGGGAGATGCTACGCACGATTATGGCACGGCAGGCACCTATCAGGTGGCTGTTTATGGGGATTTTCCGCAAATCTATTTTAACAATGGTGGCGATAAGGCTAAGATTCTTTCTGTGGACCAATGGGGAGAAATTGCTTGGGCAAGCATGGAAAGGGCTTTTTTTGGATGTGTAAACTTGACTGTACCTGCAACTGACAGTCCTGATTTATCGAATGTTACCGATATGTCAGGCATGTTTAGGGACTGCACTAGCTTCAACGAACCAATTGATCATTGGGATGTCGGTACGGTTACTGATATGTCAGATCTTTTACGCAACAGCAACTCATTCAATCAGGAACTTAATAGTTGGGATGTAAGCAATGTGACGACAATGAGCGAGATGTTTAGCGGTGCTACAGCCTTCAACCAAGCGCTTAATAATTGGAATACGAGCAGTGTGACAAGTATGTTTTCTATGTTCTCTAATGCTTCCTCTTTCAATCAAGATATTAGTGGTTGGGATGTAAGCAGTGTGACTACTATGGCACAAATGTTTAATTACGCTTCCTCCTTCGATCAAGATATTAGTGGTTGGGATGTAAGCAGTGTGGCATCTATGACTCAGATGTTTAGAAATGCTTCCTCCTTCAATCAAGATATCAGTGGTTGGGATGTTAGTAGTGTAACAAGTATGTTTAACATGTTTAGAGCTGCCACATCCTTCAATCAGGATCTTAGTGGATGGAATGTGAGTAATGTAACTAATATGGGTGGTATGTTTTCAGCTGCCACATCCTTCAATCAGAATATCAGTGGATGGAATGTGAGTAGCGTTACTAATATGTGGGAAATGTTTAATAATGCGAATGCTTTTAACCAGGACATCGGAAATTGGATGATTGCCAACGTAATACACATGACCGACATGCTCTCCAACACCGGCCTCTCCCAGACCAACTACGACAACACCCTCATCGGCTGGGCAGCACAAACCGTCCAAAACAATGTGTTGCTTGGTGCAAATGGGCTTACTTATTGCCTGGGTGAAACAGCCCGCAATACACTGATAAACACCTATAGTTGGACGATCACTGGCGATAGCCAAGACCCGGCCTGCGTAGTACCAGCATGCACCTCCCTCAGCAATCCGCTGAATGGAGCTACCAATGTCCCCGTAGCTACGGATTTAAGCTGGGCATCTGTTACCACAGCCACCGGTTACAAACTCACCGTCGGCACCACAAGCGGCGGTACGGACATCCTCAATAATACCGACGTAGGTAATGTGACGACTTATGATCCGGGCGATTTCCCATCCAATGCTACTATATATGTTACCATCACTCCATACAATGCAATAGGTGATGCCTCGGGTTGTACTGAAGAATCCTTTATGACAGAGACGGTGGTGACTATTGTGCCATTCCTCACCACCTGGAACACCTCAAACGCTGGTACATCCTGCTCGTCTTGTATCACCATACCTACTACCGGTGGTGGCTACAATTACGATGTGGACTGGGAGAATGATGGTACCATCGACGAATTTGGTCTTACAGGCGATGCTACGCACGATTATGGCACAGCCGGTACCTATCAGGTGGCTATTTATGGGGATTTCCCGCAAATCTATTTTAACAATGGTGGTGATAAGGCTAAGATTCTTTCTGTGGACCAATGGGGAGAAATTGCTTGGGCAAGCATGGAAAGGGCTTTTTACGGTTGCAGTAATCTAATTGAACAAGCTAATGATGCGCCTGATTTGTCAAATGTAGGAAGTATGCGGTTTATGTTCACAAATTGTACCTCCCTGAATCAGGATATTAGCAATTGGGATGTAAGCAATGTCCAGATTTTTGGTCAGACATTTATGGGGTGTTCAAGTTTCAATCAGGATATTGGCAGTTGGGATGTTTCGAGTGCTACTTTCATGCTGACAATGTTTGGTGGTTGTTCAAGTTTCAATCAGGATATAGGTTCCTGGGATGTGTCCAATGTGAGTAATATGACGAGCATGTTGCTCAATGCATCGTCCTTCAACCAAGATATTAGTAGTTGGAATGTCAGTAATGTCAACCAAATGCAGACGATGTTTAATGGTGCTTCTGCCTTTAATCAAAATATCAGCAATTGGGATGTGAGCAGTGTGACTACGATGTCGGGGATGTTTAATAATGCAACCTCCTTCAATCAACCTCTCGACAGTTGGAACGTAAGTGCAGTGACCAACATGAGTAACATGTTTTTTAATGCTGCTGCTTTTGATCAGGACCTAAGCGCTTGGGACTTTAATTCCGTTACTAATATGAATAGCATGTTTTGGAATGCCAGCTCTTTCGATCAGGATTTAGGCAGCTGGAACATCGGGTCTGTACAAACCATGGACGACATGCTCTCCAACTCTGGCCTCTCACAAACCAACTACGACAACACTCTCATCGGCTGGGCAGCACAAACCGTCCAAAACAATGTGTTGCTTGGCGCAAATGGACTTACTTATTGTTTGGGTGAAGCAGCACGGAATTCACTGATAAACACCTATAATTGGACAATTACTGGTGATGCATTGGATTGCCCGCCAGTGCTGGGATGTACCGACCCATCCGCACACAATTATGACCCAGCTGCTAACCAAGATGACGGTTCTTGCGAAACCTGCTCAGATGGTATCCAAAACGGCGATGAATCTGGAATAGACTGTGGAGGAGTGTTATGTGGCCCATGTTTTACTATGGAACCTTTTATTACTACCTGGACTCCTAATGTTGGAGGAACACCGTCTACCACAATTACAATCCCAACAACTGGAGGTGGATATAATTATGATATTGACTGGGAAAATGATGGTGTTTACGATGAATTTGGGGTAACTGGCAGTATTACCCACAATTATGGCGCTGGCGGGACTTATCAAGTGGCTATCCGAGGCTATTTCCCAAGAATTTATTTCAATTTCACGGGTGATCGGCAGAAGATCATATCTATTGATCAGTGGGGAGGTATCGAATGGGCATCCATGAATAATGCATTGTCAGGATGTACAAACTTGACAGTTCCGGCAACTGACAGCCCCGACCTTTCGAATGTTACCGATATGTCAGGTATGTTTTGGAGTTGTACTAGTTTCAACGAACCAATTGATCATTGGGATGTCTCTACAGTTACAGATATGTCAGACCTTTTTCGAAACAATTACTCGTTTAATCAGGAGCTTGACAACTGGGATGTAAGTAATGTGACAAATATGAGTCGCATGTTTTACAATGCTTTCATATTCAATCAATTGTTAAATAGCTGGAACGTAAGTAATGTCACAGCCATGAATGGCATGTTTTACGGGTGTACAAATTTCAATGAAACCATTGGTAGTTGGAATGTAAGCAACGTAGTAAATATGGGTGCTATGTTTCAAAATGCCCTTTCTTTTAACCAATCTCTTGGGAGTTGGGTATTGAACTCAAACGTAGTTTTATTAAATATGCTAAGTGGCTCTGGTCTGGATTGCTTTAACTACGCCCTAACCTTAGACGGATGGGCTGCCAACCCCGCCACTCCAAGCGGAAGAAGCTTGGGGGCAAACGGAATCGAATACGGTGCTAATGCATTAGCGAGTCGCAACTACCTCATCAATACCAAAGGCTGGACCATTAGCGGCGACAGCCCAACGGGTATAGCTTGTGGCAGTTTTTTTCAGGCTTTTATCACTACCTGGAATACTACTAATCCTGGGACATCCTGTAGTAGTTGTATCACCATACCAACCACTGGAAGCGGCTACAGCTATGATATTGACTGGGAAAATGACGGCGTTATTGACGAATTTGGGCTGACAGGAGGTGTAACCCACGACTACGGCACCGCAGGCATTTATCAAGTTGCAATTTATGAAGATTTTCCACGGATTTACTTCAATAATGGTGGAGATAAGGAAAAGCTGGTAAGTGTCGACCAATGGGGGGATGTAATATGGCAGAGCATGTCGGGAGCATTTTATGGTTGTACCTACCTAAGTATACCCGCCACCGACGCTCCCGATCTGAGTAGTGTGACAGACATGTCCTATATGTTTAGTTATGCCATCAATTTCAATGACGACATCAACCACTGGGATGTGTCTATGGTAAATAATATGTCGGTGCTTTTCGCCCATGCCAGCGCTTTTGATCAGCCACTTAGTAGCTGGAATGTTAGTTCGGTGAGTGATATGTCAGGGATGTTCTTTTTTGCCAGCTCCTTTAATCAGGACATTGGCAACTGGAATGTAAGTGCTGCCACAAATATGTCCGAGATGTTCTACCGTGCAGGGTCTTTTAATCAAGACTTGAGCAATTGGGATGTCTCCAATGTGTCCAATATGCAAGCTATGTTTTCTTTAGCATTTGCTTTTGATCAAAATGTTGGTAGCTGGAACGTTGCTAATGTAACTAGCATGGCAAATATCTTTAACGGCGCATCTGCTTTCAATCAAGATTTGAGCAATTGGTCTTTACACAGCAATGTTAACCTTAGTAATGCACTGAGTAGTACGGGCCTTGATTGTGACAACTATTCTTCTACTCTTATTGGTTGGGCTGACAATGGTGCAACTCCAGGTGGGCGTTCGATAGGTGCCAATGGTCTGCTCTATGGTAATAATGCTCTTGCGAGTCGCAATTACCTGATCAATACCTTAGGCTGGACGATAAGTGGGGATGCACCTTCAGGATTCGATTGCCCACTAATTTTATCGGTAGAATGGCTGAGTTTCACGGCACGAAATGCAGGCCAAGAGGTAATACTTAAATGGCAAACGGCATCAGAAACTAACAATGCCTATTTTGAGGTGGAATACAGCACCGATGGCGTATGGTTCTTCCCAATCGGGCAGGTAGCGGGTGGTGGTACCACGTTGCACCCTCAAACCTATACTTTCCAGCATGCAGACCCTCAATACGGAACGAATTACTACCGGATCCGTCAGGTGGATTACGATGGTCGCTTCTCTTATTCTAAAATTGTAAGTGTGCAATTTGGCAAAATGGTTCACCCAGTGGTTGCTCCAAATCCTTTGACTACAACGATTCAGATTCATGGACTACCCAATGAGCCCGTTTATTTTGAAGTGTTCGATATGCAGGGGCGCATTGTCACCAAAAGTTTATACGAAACAAGGCAGGAAATCCTTCTGGAGCATTTACCAGTCGGAATTTACCATATTCGGCTTATTTGTAATCACGACTTATGGGTGGAAGAGTTGGTGAAACAGTAGTATTAAATTAAATAATATCTAATAATAATTGAATTACATTTAAATTAGTTAAGTTAGGAGTAACAGTTTATTTTTTTATTGGTTTGATGTTTGGCGAAGGTTTATTTAGGTAAGTATTGGAAGCTATGAATCCCTCTACATTGACCCAAACAATAATTTTTTTAAAAAGACAATAAAAGTAACAAAGCAGCCTTTTTCGCAGTGTATTAAAACGCTCATATGAAACCTAATTTGGAAAAAATCCTGTTAGGTGTACACAAACATATTCTTTGTAAAAAGCTTTGAAATTGTTGTATTGGATGTGATGAAAAAGAGGTTAAATGGTCATTAATTCAGACTCAGAAAGCTTGGTTTTTCGATTTCAAATAGACTTGAGTCCGGATTCTAGCCGTAATTTTTGAATTTCCTGGTCAAATTGGATAAAAAAGTCATCAACATCCATGAAAATCTGGAATAGAATACCTACATTCATGTCTAGAGAAATTTTGTTGTAACTATTTGATTGTCATACTTATAAATATAACAAAATTCTCTATTTTTTATAATTTCAATATGGATTTCTTATCCATTATTCACGTTCATTAAGTTAATATCTATTCAAATTTCTGTGTTGCGGTCGTTGCGCTTAACCTTTGCGGACGTAGCGTGAACCAAAAATATTAGGAATTGAAATACAAAAGTATTTGAATTTCATGCAATTTCGGTTTTAAAATCAAATCACTCTGTTGGAGTCGGTGCGTCCGCTCGTAGAGACCCACATTTGACCTTTATCTTTTTTTTCTTGACTTAATGATACAAGGAGAAAAAGAACTTGTAGGCATATTTTCTTTACAAGACATTAAAAACAAAAAAGAAAATATGCCGATGCTTGAAAGTAGATTTAGTTTCATAAGGTAGGGGTTTTAGGGTAATAAAAACTCAATCCGCCACATGCGCTTCTTCCGCCTGCAAGACAACTTTATTATCCGATTCAAATCGGTGAATCAAGGCGATGACATTGCATTTTGCAGGATCCCAATCTTCATCTAACTGATAAGTATATTTTTTGGTAACCGTATTTCCAGAGGTAAGTGGTTCTGAAATTACGTCTCCGTCAAAATTGGAAATGATATCTCTTAAAACATGTTTGTGGTTGTAATCTGCTTTCCAACCTACCGGTGAAGGCAATAATTGATAATCCACTATGCCGGTCTCCGTCAACAACAAAGACAACCTGCAATCTGAGGGTAAATCATCTAAAGGAAGAATGTCTACGTCTAATGATAAATTTCTGGTATTTACATCAAAGCTTTTTCTCAACTCCAAAGAAACACTGGCACCTTCTCCAATCTGAGAAACAATCAAACCCGCCCATGAGGTTTGTCCTACATAATGGGTTCCCTGACCTAATTTTTTTCTGTCAATGATGGCGCTAGGATAGGAAAACGGTTCTTCTCCAAAGAAATCTTTTGTAAGCTTGTCACCATCTACCGTCCTAAAATCATATTTACTATTGGTATAAGGTCTGGCGAAAGTTCCGGTATGAATACTTACTGCTATCAGGTTGTTTGGAAACTGTGCCAATAAACTTTCTATCTCGGCACTACCCGCAGGACAGTTCACGCAACCTGCGCCGGTAAATTCTTCTATAATTACCTTTCTATTACTACTGATATTGGTCAAATCCGGAATTTCAGGCATGTTCTCCTGACAAGAAGCCAAAATCAGTAGGGTCGCTAATAATCCAAAAGAGGTTTTTATTTTAAAAAGCTTCATGTTTATAGTTTTAGAAAGTTGAATCTACGGTTAATCTAACTCCATGGAAAGCTGGTTCCAATCGGCAAATACCGCCGGAACAAACTACCCCTTCCACTTGCTTGATGTAACTCAAAGAGAAGCGGTTGGAATCATGGGTATAAAATACATCAAATCGTGGATAATGCAAATTGAGTTTCTCGCCACTGTCGTCTACCGGAGAGTTTTTCCCTGGTGAGACATTGTACATATCGGAAACAGTAAAGGTCCAGTGAGGAGCAACACTGAATTCAGCCAAACCAAACAACCATCCACCATAATCTTCCTGAGTATTCATATACTGTCCTTCAATACGGATGGATTTTTTGCGGTCGATTTTATATAAAAAGTCGAAATAAGGAGTAATGGTATTTACCATGGGCGCATTTGGTTTGGTCTCAAATCGCTCCTGATTGTATTGTTGTAATTGTAAACCACCCAAAATCTGCCAGGTTCTTCCTTTTTTAAATTGAACCTCAGTATAAATTTCTCGATACAATTGAATATTGTCCAAATCCTTGATATCGCTATAGTTTACATTGAAAGATAATTTTCTACTTGGCGCATAGCGAACATCAAACTGGTAAGCCAATTCACCAATTTCCTGAGTAGCCGCATTGTATCGCGCTGTCAATCGGTAGGTGTTGATTCTGGTAAGCGGTGGTAAGAAGTTCAACAATCCATCATTCAATTTTTCAGTTCTCAAGAATGGAGATGCCCTCAAAGAAAAGTTTTCGGTTCTTTTGAATTCTCCGGTTACTCCGAAGCCGCCTCCGGCCCAACTCATGGTGGTGTAAACAATAGAACCATCTCTAAAATCAAATTTACCGAGGGTAGTATCCAATCCTACACTTCCGTCTGATTCAACCTTGTAATTAGTCTTAGGAGCAAGTGGGTCAAAAATGACTTCATTGGTTTTATAGGCTCCTTCAACGTACCAGGTAAAGTTTTTATAAGAAAGGGTATTGTATCCTGTAAATGCAAAAACATTGTATTTCGCAGGAATCCGGTCTGCGGGGTGATAAGTTCCCAATGTTCCTACCAGGGTTTGCATGGTCTCATCGTCCAGTGTTCGGTTGATGACGCCCACGCCCGGAGTTAAGGTTACCGGATTTAAAGAATCGCCAAGCATGAAAAATCCATCCAATGCACCACCTTTGGTGATGCTTCGGTATTCATCAAATTGCTGCTTGGTTTTCCCACTAAACAGTTTTACATGTAGATTGGGCGTAAGTTCATAAGCCAATCTCAATCCCAGTAAAGCATTATCTATAAGCAGTGGACGCTCTTCATAGGCACGGAAAATAATTCCACTCCCGATTTGGTCATAAATGTATCCGCCGGTGATGTCCAGCTTTTGGATTTTTTTATGAATGTACCATCTACCAATTCCTTGATCAGTATAAGAACCCAGTGGATTTAAAATATTTGAATTGTTAAACATGTCAAATCGCAAACCGAAATCAAATCCCCAATTGCTGTAGTTCAAATTTAACCAGGCATCTGCTCCAAAAAGCTGTCGGTCGTATTGGGGAGTATTGTTGGCTCCAATGAGGGAATCTCTCATGAAAAAGTTCCCGTTGGCTTGCAGATTACCAGACAAACTTCCCTGACTGTAGCTTATTCCCGGTACTAGTAGTATTAAAAATAAAAAGTGGTAGAGTTTTACGCTCATCGGTGTGTAGAATTTACTGCTGATTATTAAGGCCTTTTGTTTGTTTTTTGGTTTTGGAGGGATAAAATTAGTTAATTGAACGTTAAACTGGACGCTCTAAGACTGATATTGATGACATTTGTAGTCAGACTACCGTTTTTGTCGGTGACCTTCTCAAATGTTGGGGTCTAAAAATTGGACTTTCCGCTAAAGCGCAACAATTTTGGCGGGATTTTTAGAAAAGTCCAAACCTTTATCTGAAATTAGTCTTTTGAAGAACATATAAAATCATTACGAATGAATATTTTCAAAACCCTGCTTTGTTTATCCTTCCTTACCATTAGTACCATTTCTTTTAGCCAGGATGGTTTGAAAAAATTGCCCGATGTAGAAGTAAAAACCTTAAATGGCCAAACTGTTAATTTGGCTGATTATGGAAAAGACGGCAAAATTACCATCATTAGTTTCTGGGCTACCTGGTGTACGCCTTGTAAAAAAGAATTGGATGCATTAGCGGATTTTTATCCTGATTGGAAAGAAGAATATGATTGTGAATTGTTGGCAATTACCATCGACAATTCTCGCCAATTGGCTAAAGTTCCGGTTATGGTAGAAACCAAACAGTGGGAATATACCATTTTGGCAGGTGACCAAAACGCAGTTCAAACTGCCTTCAACTTCCAGACCATTCCTCAAACTTTTGTAATCGACAAAGAAGGAAACATCGCCTACACACACTCAGGTTATGTGCCGGGAAATGAATACGAATTGGAAGATGTAGTAAAAAAATTAGCAGGTAAATAAGCCTAAACAAATATTTCAAAAAAGGTCAGTCCGCAACGGATTGGCCTTTTTTGTTTTTTAATCATGAAGTATAAAAGGTCATTTCAAAAATTACCTTTTCAATTTCGTAATTTGCCCCCTCAACCTAGCCAATGGCCAAAAGCCAAGGGCCAAAAGCCAACATCCTTTTCATGTTTTTTCCTTTAAAAATTGCCAGGAGATACTTGTTCGCAAAGCGTACTACGAATGCGATCAACATCATTTCTGGCATTTCTGTATTGGGAATTACGATAGGAACCGCAGCCTTGATTATTGTGCTTTCAGTCTTCAATGGTTTTGAAGAATTGCTTTCTAAATTATTAGGATCACTGAATCCCGATATCAAAGTAACTCCTGCCACCGGAAAAACTTTTTCCTTACCCGAAGATGTATTTCAAAAATTGAATACGCTGGAAGGAGTGGTCGCTATCTCCGAAACCCTGGAAGAAGTCGCTTTTTTTGAATACAAGGACAAACAGGATTTCGGCGTCATCAAAGGGGTGGATTCCAACTTTACAAAGGTCACCATCTTAGATTCTACGATAAGAGAAGGAGATGTAAAGTTTGAAGATAAAAATGCCTTTTATGCAGTTGTTGGAGGGGGCATGCGCAACAAGCTATTCATCGATGTTGACGATGCCTTTACGCCGCTTTCAGTTTATATGCCCAAACGAAAACAAAGGGCCGGTTCCCTTGAGGCTCCTTTTAGAAAAAAGTTTGCCTACCCGGTAGCCACCTTCGTAAACCAACAGGATTACGACCAGAAATATATTTTTTCCGATATCAAGTTTGTCCGAGAATTATTAGGAACGCAAGATGAAACCAGTGCGCTCGAAATTAAATTGAAATCGGGCGATGGTGATAAAAAAACCATTGCCGGGATTAGAGAGATCTTAGGTGAGGATTTTATTATTAAAAACAGGTATCAACAGGATGAAGCCTTTATGAAGCTGATGAATGTAGAAAAATGGCTGAGCTTTGCCATTCTGGTTTTGATGATGGTCCTGGTTTCATTCAATATGATCGGCAGTCTCTGGATGATAGTTCTGGAGAAAAAAGCCGACATCGCCATTTTAAAAAGTATGGGCGCAGACGACAAAACCATCCGCAACATTTTTTTATTGGAAGGCTTGCTTCTAACCTTGGTCGGCATCGTGATTGGAACCGTTTTGGCCATCGCCTTTTATTGGGTCCAAATAACTTACGGCATCATTTCCTTCCCCGGAGGTTTCGCATTTTCTTCTTATCCCATATCCATGAGATTTGCAGATGTCCTTCTAGTGCTCATCACCGTTTCACTCATCGGGTTTTTAGCATCTATTCTCCCCGCCAGAAGGGCCATGAAGGTTCCGGCGATGATTAAGGAGGAGTAGGTGTGGAGGAGCTATTCGCTTTTCGCTATTCGCGGTTCGATGTTCGCTTTTTGTTTGTAAAAAGCCCGTAAGTCGTAAACCGTAAATTCACCTTTTATTAATATAGTTTCTGTCACAAAGGATTTTCCCCTCCAAAAATTAAGGGCCAAATTTTCATCTTGGTACCTTAGGTTTTCTTCAATTTCCCTAATTTGTTCCATTAAAATAGTTAAAAATTATCCATGTCTAGATTCTTTATCCTGCTCTTCATTTTATTCCTTGGTTTTTTAAGTTGCAAAAATACCGATTCCCAATTTGCGGATACCATCTTGACAAACGGTAAAATCTATACGGTAGACAGTCTGAATCCGGTGGTAGAATCCATAGCTATCTTGAATGATACAATACTTGCATTGGGTTCGAATGAGGAAATTCAAAAAATGAAAGGTCCTGAGACGGAAGTCATAGACCTTGACGGGAGATTTACCTTGCCGGGTTTGATAGAAGGGCATGGACACTTTGGAGGAATGGGTAAAAGTCTTTTGCAACTCAATTTTTTAAAAGCAAGATCCTGGCAGGAAATAGTAGATCAAGTTGCCGAAGCAGCAAAAAATGCAAAGCCGGGTGATTGGATAGAAGGGCGTGGTTGGCATCAGGAAAAATGGGATTCTACTCCTGCTCCTAATGTAAAAGGGTATCCGTATAATGATGCATTAAATGCAGTTTCTCCCGATAATCCGGTTGTGTTACGACATGCAAGCGGCCATGGAGTAATGGCCAATGCCAAGGCAATGGAGTTGGCCGGCATTTCCTTAGAAACTCCTGATCCAAGTGGTGGAGAAATTGTAAGAAATTCCAATGGAAACGCTATCGGAATGTTTGAAGAAAGAGCCATGCATTTTATAATGGATGAATACAAAGCCTATCTGGATTCTTTGAGCAGGGAGCAACTGATGGATAAGTGGTTGGAAGGAATCTTCAAAGCGCAGGATCTATGCCTGGAAATGGGCATCACTTCCTTCCAGGATGCAGGTACGACTCCTGGAATCGGATGGTTCCATTCTTATGAAGAATTGGCAGAATATCAACGGTTGGCAGAAGAAGGAAAACTGAAAATCAGGATGTGGGCCATGCTGCGTGAAGATTCAGAAACACTTGAGAAAGAACTTGATGAATTTCCAAAGATTGGATTAGGAAATGATCATTTCACCTGTAAAGCCATCAAATCAGAGCTGGATGGGGCATTGGGGTCTTATGGTGCCTGGCTATTGGAAGATTATTCCGACAAACCCGGATTCAAAGGTCAAAATACTACGCCTTTATCCGAAATAGAAAAAATTGCCCAGCAAGCGCTGGCCAAGGATATGCAATTGTGTGTGCATGGAATCGGTGACCGTGGAAATCATGAGATTCTTAACTTGTTTGAAGCCGTTTTTAAAGCCCATCCTGATAAAAAAGATCTCCGGTGGAGGGTAGAACATGCCCAACATTTGGATCCTGCAGACATTCCACGGTTTAAGGAATTGGGAGTCATTGCAGCGATGCAGGGCATACATTGTACTTCGGATGCGCCTTTTGTAGAAAAAAGGCTGGGAGAAAAACGTGCTACTGAAGGAGCTTATGCCTGGCGGGCTTTATTGGATGCCGGTGCAACGGTTGGCAACGGTACGGATGTGCCTGTTGAGGACATCAACCCCTTCGAAAATTTTTATGCAACCATAACCAGAGAGCGCCATCAGGCAAAAGAGCATGGATTGGTTTTTCATCCTGAACAGGCGATGAGCAGAGAGGAGGCTATTTATTCTTATACCATGGCCAATGCTTATGCAGCCTTTGAAGAAAAAATCAAGGGAAGTTTAGAACCTGGTAAACTGGCAGATATCATTGTGTTGTCCAATGATTTACTCACTTGTACGGAAGAGGAAATATTGGATACAAAGGTTTTAATGACCATGGTGGGCGGAAAGATTTTTGTAAATCATTTGAATTAACCGGTTCAATTTTTCAGTCTTTTTACCTTTGCGCAAATTTTAACCACAAGAGCAATATGAACATCCTTTTACTCGGATCCGGAGGTAGAGAACATGCATTTGCATGGAAAATGGCGCAAAGCCCAAAATGTGACAATTTATACATCACGCCCGGCAATGCAGGTACCAAAGATTGTGGTACCAATCTGGATATTTCACCCAACGATTTCCCTGCTCTCGGAAAATTCTGCCTTGAAAATAATATTTCCATGGTCGTTGTAGGCCCGGAAGAACCATTGGTCAAAGGAGTCAGAGACTATTTTTTAAAAGAAGATACGCTTAAAAATATACCAGTAATTGGCCCTTCTGCAGAAGGAGCCCAACTCGAAGGCAGTAAAGCTTATGCCAAGGAATTTATGTTTGATTTCGGAATTCCTACAGCTGCTTATAAAGAGTTTACACCTGCCACCATTGAAGAAGGAGTAGCATATATCGCAACTCAAACCCCACCCATCGTACTAAAAGCAGATGGTTTGGCAGCAGGAAAAGGCGTTTTAATTTTAAACTCTATTGAAGAAGCTCAAAATGAGTTCCGCGAAATGCTGGGAGGAAAATTTGGAGACGCCGGAAACAAAGTAGTGATCGAAGAATTCCTGGATGGAATTGAATTTTCAGTCTTTGTGGTAACCGATGGAGAAGATTATAAAATTTTGCCGGTTGCGAAGGATTACAAAAGAATAGGAGAGGGAGATCAGGGTTTAAATACAGGAGGAATGGGAGCCGTTTCTCCTCCGCCGTTTGTTGATAAAACCTTGATGGACAAGGTGGAGACTCAAATCGTACAACCTACGATTAAAGGAATCAAAGAAAGAGGAATTGATTACAAAGGATTCATATTCCTGGGACTTATTCGAGTTGACAATGAACCTTTTGTCATTGAATACAATTGCCGAATGGGAGATCCGGAGACCGAAGTAGTTTTCCCAAGGTTGAAATCTGATTTGGTAGAAATGTTGGAAGCAGTAGCAAATGGTAGCTTGAAATCTTATCAATTGGAGATTGAGCCACAAACGGCTGCTACGGTTTTTATGGTGTCAGGAGGATATCCTGAGGCTTATGCAAAAGGAAAAGAAATTACCAATCTGGAAACCGTCGAAGGTAGTCTGGTTTTTCACGCCGGGACCAAATGGCAGGATGGAAAAGTGCTTACCAGTGGTGGCAGGGTTATAGCGGTTACCTCGTTTGCAGATAATCATAAAGAGGCGGTTCAACAATCGCTTAAAAATGTAGAGAAGATTCAGTTTGAAGGTAAAAACTACAGAAGAGATATTGGGTTTGATTTGTAGCAGTTCCTTTTTTTAAAAAAGTATTTACGACCTGAACATTGATCGATTCCATGATTGTTATCATCAATCAATGGATTTTATCATTGCAGAAAGCCTTCACTAAGATTTAATTTGCTTTCTATTTTAAAAATAGATTTTTTTGGGTTTTGAACTGCTTGCAGTTTATTTCCTTTTTTATAAAAAATAAAAACAGCTGATATGCTCTTCAATCTTTCTGAAAACAATTCCATCGCCAATCAATATGTGGCTGAAATTCGTGATGCTGCCATTCAAAAAGACAGCCTGCGTTTCAGAAAGAATATGGAGCGAATCGGATCGATATTGGCTTATGAAATAAGCAAAACCCTGGATTTCAAAGCCAAAGAAATCGAAACTCCGCTTGGAATAGCCAACTTGCAGGTACCAAATTCCAAACTGGTTTTAGGTACCATTTTAAGAGCAGGGCTTCCCATGCATCAGGGTATGCTGGAAATTTTCGACCGTGCTGAAAATGCATTTGTGTCCGCTTACCGCAAACAACACAAAGACGGAACTTTCGAAATCAATCTTGAATACGTTTCCTGTCCCAACCTTGAAGGAAAAGTTCTAATCCTTGCCGACCCAATGTTGGCCACCGGTGCTTCTATGGGATTGGCGCTGGAGACTTTGCTTCAATACGGTACTCCGGCAAAAGTACACCTGGTAACAGCCATCGCAGCTACTCCCGGATTGAATCACATTCAAAGATATTTTCCTGATGCATCCGTCTGGATGGGTGCTCTGGATGAAGAATTGACTGCCAAATCCTACATTGTTCCCGGTCTGGGAGATGCGGGAGATCTTGCATTTGGTGATAAAGTGCAGGAATAAGGATTTTTTCATCGCTACGAACACGAAGGACGCGACGTTAAAAAATACGTTGCGCCCTCCGCGCCCTTTGCGGTGAAAAATATTTTAAAAAAACTTCCCATTTCGTTAGGGGTACAGCCCACCTTTTATCATCCTATAAGTACGACAGAGGAAATCACCCTCTTTTAAATGAAACTTATTATCCTAACGAAAAAATCATTCGATATGAAAAAGTGGATCTTGAGCATTGTTGCAGTCTTGACAATCTCTGCCAGCATTTTTGCCCAAAAAGAAGAAACCTTGTTTGGTAAATCCGGCCTTGGTTTGACAGGTGCCTGGGGAGGTTCCAGCACCGGTGTTACGTTTTTTGACGATGACTTCGCTGTTACTACCGGCGGATGGGGTGGACTTGAATTTGGAAAAAATTATTTCATTGGATGGGGTGGATTCAAAACCACCAATCGATTTGAAATTGACGATTTGTTCAATGACCGTTTTGAGTTGAATTATACCGGTTTGATGCTGGGTTACATGCCAATAGCACACAAAGCCATCCACCCAAAAGTGATGTTGTTGACAGGAGGAGGAAGGGTCAGAGTGCCTGGCGAAGGCTCCGATAAAGTATTGGTTTTGCAACCTTCAGCAGGAGTGGAATTGAACGTAATGCGCTGGTTTAGAATAGGTTTTGATGGTGGTTATAGAATTGTTTTAGACAATGACCTGCTAGGCGTAAGTGATAGTGATTTGTCTGCTCCTTTTGCAGAAGTTACTTTCAAATTTGGATTCAGCTGGGGCAAACCCAATATCAGATTCAGAGGACAGGAAGATTAGTCCATATAAGCAATATTCAAAATCCGGCATTTCGAAATCTATAATTTAAGATTTCGAATGCCGGATTCCGTCGCTAAGTTGTAAATTCGCAACAAAACCTGGCGATGGATTCTTTTTTTAGCGATTTTACCCCAACCACAAAAGAACAGTGGCTCCAACAGATTGAAAAGGAACTAAAAGGTAAACCCTTTAGTGATTTGCAATGGGCAGTTGGAACCGACATTTCAGTAGATCCTTTTTACACCAAAGAGGATTTACCCAACCCTACATCTCCTCAGATTTTTTCTGACCATCCTGCTCAATGGGGCATAGGCGAACAATTTGAAGGTTCAGACTATGTTCAGAATAATTCCTTTTTGTTACAGGCTTTACAAGGAGGTATCGATGCTCCTGGTTTCCAATTTCAAACCGTTCCATCCATTGAAGATTTTGGAAAATTGTACCAGGAGGTTGCACCGGATTTTGTAAGTCATCATTTTGAGATCAAGGCAGGCAGCGATGTTAAACCGGAAGATGTTAGTACCGCATTTTTATCGAATTGGGGTCAATTTCTAGACAATAAAAACACTTCAGGTACTTTTTATCTGGCCAATTCAGGAGAACCTTTTCTTCCAAAATATTGGGTAGCCCTGGCCAATTGGCGTAAATTTTTGCCAGACTTCAGGTTGATTGGTGTGGATCTAAGGCCAAAATGGGATGGTAAAGACGCAATGGTTGGTGAAGTATCCTTTGCCTTAAATTTGATAGTGGAAATGTTAGAAAAAGCATCCGATTCTCACGAATGGTCCGTATTGGAATTTTTTCAAAATCTGCATATCAAAGTAAATATTGGTACCAGTTATTTCCTTGAAATAGCAAAGTTGAGGGCGCTGAGGCTTTGTTTGGCAAATCTTCAAAAAGCTTACGGACTGGAGGCATTTCAAATGCCATTTCTGGATGTTTACTTTACGCCTCAGGTGATGGACGAAAATGCCAATACCAATATGATAAAAGATACCACCATGGCTATGGCTGCCATCATTGGTGGAGCGTCAAGACTGACGGTTATGCCAGCCAATGCAAATAAGGAAACTGCGAGCCCTTTTACCAGGCGTATTGCAAGAAATGTCCAGCATTTGCTGGCCATGGAGTCGAATTTTGGCAAGGTCTCCGATCCGGCAGCAGGAAGTTACTACGTTGAACATCTGACCAATCAGATTGCAGAAAAAGCCTGGAGTTCGTTGCAGGTTTAGCATTTCAGAAAAAGGCTGTTTTTAAAAAATTGTCATTTTCAAAAATCCTCTCATGAGTGTATTTGTGCGATTGTTTTTAGGGGTTTGTTGTTTCTTGATATTGGATTCTTTCCGTTTGGAAGGTCAAATTGACAGCTTTTACACTGTTTTGGTAGGTGAATACATGAAACCCCAGCCAAAGGATTTTCAATCTCTTCGTAATCTTGGTTTCCTTTTTTTAAAAGATGGTTCGGACAATAAAAAAAAGGTTTGCCTCGGAGTTTACTCCCATCCTCAGGAAGCAGAAATTATTCTCGACAAAATCAAAAAGAAGGGTTACCCGCTTGCGGTCACCCAACCCATTGATTTAAATGCTAAAAAGACTTTTCATACCATTCAATTGGGAGTGTTTCCGATTGGAACTTCTGTAAACTGGAAGGATTATTTTCAATCGGGGTATCAGGTGTATGCAGTTCAGGAAAATGATATTTTGAGGATTTGTATTGGCAATTTTAAAAATGAAGAACGTCAGCAAAAGGCCTTAAAAGAAATAAAGGAGACGGATTTTCCAGAAGCCCTGCCCAAATCCTTCCCGGAAGGTTTGATTACCGAAGTGACTGAGTTTTCCAGCGGCTTGAATTTTGCTGAATTTTTGATGGAACAAACCCAGCCGGATACCAATTCCAGTCCTTTCCCTATTTCCATGGAAGTATTGGGAAACCTGTCTACGGTTTCTACCACCGATTTGAAATATCCTCCTATTCAAAACTCTTCCTCAAGTCCAGAGATCCGTGAATTGCAATCCATCCTTGTTTATAAAAGCTATTTAAGTGGTGAAATCGATGGGATTTATGATTCCGAAACTTCAGCAGCAATTCAGACTTATTTTGAAAATGATCTTCAATGGGATAAATACCTGACCATTGGTCGAAAGTGGTTTTCCTCCAAAGAATTTAAATCTGCTTCGCTCACTCAAAAAGCCATCAATGTCCTTGATGAAAATCCTGCAGAGGCTTTGGATATTTTGAATAATAGTCAGCATCCGATGGCCATTGCTTATCGCAATTTTCATCTTTTTATTAAAAATGGTCCTGATAAAAAATATACAGAAGCACTGCATTTCGCAGTAGACACCTCCATTTGTTATCAAGAGCAGTACGATTCTCTTTTTAAAAACGATTTGGACAGTTTGAATTTCATCAGAAAGGGAGAAGTGGTCAAGGTCCTGGCATTTTTACACCAACAATTTCCCGATTTTGAAGTGCCTTGTTGGTTGATGGAAAAACATCCGATTGAATTTCAGGAGGCATTTGCGCCGGATTCATTTTTTAAAAACTATCCTTACAAAACTGCAAACTGCGAGGGTTTTTCTGAATGGCCTGAATTCATAGTTTTGAAAGCCATGATACGCGATTTGCAAATGCAAAAAGATCTTCATTCTTCTACACTCACACTTTTGTATCAAACCGGAAAGGAAGTGGGGGATAGTCTATCGACTGATTTCGAAAATTGGCAATTGTGTTATTTTGAAGAATTGGAAAGCTGGCAGGGAGAGGAAGCTTATACCTGTTCAATCGGCGATACTTTCAAAATCGCATTTTTACAATCTTTTGGAAGGATGCGGGCATATTTTATTGGGAAAGGGGCTGGAGAAGCTGATGCAAAAATATTAGCTTTGGCAGCTTTGAATAGCATTTGTGGTGACCATTTTAATCCATTTTCAGCCAATCCATAGCTATGAGATTTCTTAGAGACCTCTTTTTACCCAATCGATTTTTCTACCTGCTAGGTGGTTTGGCTTTGTTATTGGCAATTACTTTCATCGCCCCATCTTTATTTCGGATTGCTCTTGGATTAGTCGGTGTAGCTTTTATTGTGGTCTTGATAGATTACTTTTCTCTTTTTAATAAAAAAACAGCTTTTAACTGTAGTAGAAAAACTACAAAGGTTTTGTCCTTGGGTGATGACAATAAGGTCACCATCAAAATTGTCAACCGATCCCCTAAGGCTATTTCATTTCAGATGGTGGATGAATTGCCGGTTCAGTTTCAAAAAAGGGATTTTCAGATTGGAGCAATGTTGGAAGCAGGGGAAGAAGTAAGTTTTGACTATTTCCTTAGACCTGTCGAAAGAGGTGAATATCATTTTGGAAATATTCTTTTGTACGTTCGCAGCAAATGGGGGTTGGTTGAAAGGCGATTCGTTTTCAAGGCAGAAGAGATGGTTCCGGTGTATCCTTCCATTATACAAATGAAAAAATACGACCTAAAAGTTTTTGAAAACAGTCGTTCGGAAGGAATGAAAAAACTGCGACGAATTGGCCACAGTTACGAATTTGAACAAATAAAAAACTACGTCAAAGGCGACGATTATCGAAGCATCAACTGGAAAGCTACCGGTAGGAAAAACGAGTTGATGGTCAACCAATACGAAGATGAACGTTCTCAACAGGTTTATTGCATTCTGGACAAAAGCAGGGTAATGAAAATGCCTTTTGAGGGTTTAAGTCTGCTCGATTATTCCATCAATGCCTCTTTGGTAATCAGCAATGTTGCTTTGCAAAAACACGATCGTGCCGGACTCATCACCTTTTCCGACATCATTGGAAATGTAGTTCCCGCTGACCGAAAAACCAGCCATTTAAATAAAATTCTACGCTCCCTCTATCATATCCAAGAGCATCCCTTAGAGGCCAATTATGAATTGTTATATCATGCAGTTCGAAGATTGATTCCTCAACGAAGTTTAATCCTGCTTTTTAGCAATTTTGAAAGCATGTACGCCCTGGACAGGGTCTTGCCCATCCTTAGGAAAATAAACCGTTTCCATTTGTTGGTAGTCGTATTTTTTGAAAATACGGAAATCAAAGAAATAGCAACTTCCAAAGTAAAAACCCTCGAAGGAATTTACACCCAAACCGTTGCCCAAAAGTTTGTCTACGAAAAAGAAGAAATGGTGCAAAAACTTCGTCAATACGGCGTGCAATCCATCCTCACCAAGCCACAGGAACTTACGATCGCCAGTGTAAATAAATATTTAGAGCTGAAGTCGAGGGGGTTGATCTAGGGGCTGGGTACTGGGTACTGGGTGCTAGGTGCTGGGTGCTGGGTTCTGGGTGCTGGGTTCTGGGTGCTAGGTTCTGGGTTCTGGGAAAGGATTATCTATTTTTATTACATGATGTACGGTTCAAAAAGATACTGGAAATTATTATTTATTTGGTCGTTCCAGGGTTGGCTCAGCCAACCCCTACTTCGGTAACTGCCGGGTGCCTGAGGCTGTCGAAGGCACCCGGGCGAGGATTTCAAAACGTAGATTTATCCTCTTAACTTCCGTTGACTTCGACAAGCTCAGCCACCTAAGATTCTGGAATTTTTCACCCACGACCCCTCAATGGGAGACGCTTTCACTCGTCACTCGTCATTCGTCACTCGTACTTCGTAGTTTCCCATCACGGTTTCTTCTTCAACCACTGATCCAGCCATCCAAAGAATTCTCTTTGCCAGAGGATGCCGTTTTGTGGTTTGAGTACCCAGTGGTCTTCGTCAGGGAAGTATAAAAACTTGCTTGGGATTCCTTGTAATTGAGCAGCCTGGAAGGCTTGCATTCCTTCTCCGATGGGTACACGGTAATCCAATTCGCCATGGATAACCAGGATGGGAGTATCCCAATTTTGCACAAATTTGTGGGGAGAATTTTTCAAATAAGCCTCTTTCCACTCTTTCTCCCAATATGGGCCTCCGATGTCCCAGTTGGCGAAAAACATTTCTTCGGTGGTTCCATACCAACTTTCCAGGTTGAAAAGTCCATCGTGGGAAATGAAGGTTTTGAATCGTTTGTCGTGATTTCCGGCCAACCAATACACTGAATATCCACCGTAACTGGCTCCAACTGCTCCCAGGTTGTCTGTATCTACATAAGGAAGTTTGGAAGCTTCGTCAATTGCTGACAGATAGTCTTTCATGGGTTGTCCAGCCCAATCTTTACTGATGGCATCATTCCATTCCATGTCCAAAACTCGGCAATCCTCTTCTGTTGGGGCAACAATGATATAATCGTTGGCCGCCATCATTTGGAAATTCCAACGGTAGGACCAAAATTGTGAAACCGCACTTTGTGGACCTCCCTGGCAATAAAGCAGGGTGGGGTATTTTTTATTTTCATCAAAATCGGGTGGATAAATCATCCAAACCAACATGTCTTTTCCATCGGTAGTTTTTACCCAGGTTTCTTTTACTTCGCCCATCTTGATTTCATCCAGCAGTTCTTTGTTGGTGAAGGTGATTTGCTTTTCGTTTCCTTTCAAATCCACCCTCCACAAATCCTGTGGCATGGACATGGATACTTTTGCTCCCACCAAAGTATTGGCATCCGCCACAGCAAAGCCATTGTAATTGTGTTTGCCTTTGGTGATGAATTTAAACTGAGCTGTAGCCGGGTCAATGGAAGCCAGTTGATAAGTAGCGTTAATTCCGGCGGTGCAATAAATCATTTTCCCGTCCTTAGACCATTGTGGGCCATTGCAGGAGCGGTCTTCATTTTTGGTGATGTCCTTCGTAGTTTTGGTATTGAGGTCGTAAACCATGATGCGGTTTTTGTCCGCCTCAAATCCATCACGTTCCATGCTGTTCCAGGCAAGGTATCTACCTGTCGGGTCAAATACAGGATCCACATCATATCCCATATTTCCTTTTGAAAGATTGACAGTTTCTTTAGAATTCAAATTGTACAGATAAATATCTGTGTTGGTGCTGGTGGCATATTCTTTCCTTTGAGTTTTTTTGCAGGTGTAGGCAATGGAATTTCCGTCAGGGCTCCAGTTGATTTGTTCCATTCCACCAAAAGGATTAGGGTGAATCAAAGGATTCATTCATGATGTTGGTTCCTTCTCCTTCAATTTTGCCATCCTTGTAGCTTGCATAAAAGATATTGCTGTTGGCCAAATCGTCCCAGGTACGCCAGTGGCGGTACATCAAGTCATCGATAACCTTGGCCTGGGTAAGGGGAAGATCTTTGTATTTTTCATTGGCTGCCTGGCCATATTTTACATCCTGAATGTAGAGAATCTTACTGCCATCAGGACTGTATTTGAAACCATTCATTTCTATATCTGAAACCTGATGTTGATTTGAACCGTCGGGATTCATTTCCCAAAGCATGCCTCCACGTAAAAAACTAATGCGTTTTCCGTCAGGTCGATATTGACCATTGTATTCTCCTCCTTCAAAGGCAGTAATTTTTTTTGCTTCTCCTCCGGCTACCGGTACAATGTACAAGTCGCGATTGCTTTTATTGGTAGGTACATCGTAATAAGTTACGCCATACAAGGCTGTTTTTCCGTCAGGAGAAACGTCATCCATGGAAACCCGGCCCATGTCCCAAAGCTTTTCGGCAGTCAGACGGTTGTTTTGGGCAATTAGGTAAATATTTGAAACCAGGAGGCTTAGAAATAGTGCGTATCGAAGCATAATGATTCAGATTATTTGGTTTAGATGCGAAAGATAGGAAAGCTTTTTCAAAGGCTGTAAAGCGTGCATGTCAAAAGGATTTTGTTCACAAATTCCACTCCATGACCTGCCTGGTTGGAGTAAAACCAGCTTTGGAATACAATGCAAAAGCAGTATGATTTTCAACGGAAACATCCAGGGTGATTTTTTTTATACAAAGGCGATCTGCTTCTTCTTTCACGTGATGTAATAATGCCATTCCAATGCCCCTGATTTTGAAAATCAGGATGTACAGCCATTTGATCAATGTGCAAAATGGCCTGGTCGTGAACGAATGGATTGTCTTTTATTATTCTAAAAAAAAGTAAAACATAGCCGGCAGCTTTTTGATGCTTTTGGGCTATAAATGCTTTGGCATTCCCGGATTCCAGGACCTCCTCAAACCACCGGGCGATTCCTGTATTTTCATGGGGTTTATATACTTTTGGAAAGTGGTCAAAATGCCAGTTCTGTACGGTTTTGTTTAAATCCGCTAACAACCTGGAATCTTTAGTTTCTACAATTTCCATTTTAAAAATTTTATAAATCAACCACAAACCGTTGCTACCAATTTCCTCGCTCCACCTCTGTTTCTAAATTCACACAAATAAATGCCTTGCCAGGTACCTAAGTGCAATTTCCCATTTGTAATCGGTATGCTAACCGAAGAACCGACAAGAGAAGACTTGATATGGGCGGGCATATCATCCGGACCTTCAAGGGTATGAACCAGAAAAGGCATGTTTTCAGGGACCATTTTATTAAAAATACTTTCAAAATCAGTTCGAACATCCGGATCGTAATTTTCATTGATGGTTAGACCCGCTGATGTATGAAGGATGAAAAGGTGTAAAAGACCGGATTTGGGAAGTCCGCTCAATGCATTTTCTACCAAATCTGTTATCAAATGAAATCCTCTTGGAAATGCTGGTAGCGTGATGTTAACTTGTACCATAAATTTGAATTTCTAATTTTAATACCATAGTGTTGTCTGCTTTTCTCATAGTATGCCTAAACACTATTATATTTAGGCCGTGAAGCTAATTCGAATTTGAAATAATATACCTATGAATCAGGAAGAACTCAATGAGCCTTTGGATGAAAACCAGGAAATCGTTCCGGAAAGGAACGAATTGAGCAGTTTTTCGAGACCTCGAGTAGATGTTTCGAAAGTGGAAAACATCCATCAAAAGGTCAATGCAGAATTAGAGAAGGTAATTATCGGCCAGAAGGATCTGATTGATCAAATGCTGATTGGTTTGCTTTCCGGAGGACATGTGCTGGTAGAAGGAGTTCCCGGGATTGCAAAAACCTTAACGGCAAAATTGATCGCCAAAACGCTGCAAATTGATTTTTCAAGGATTCAGTTTACGCCTGATTTGATGCCTAGTGATGTACTGGGTACCAATGTTTTCAACCTGAAGAATTCTGAGTTTAAATTCAATAAAGGTCCTGTCTTTTCCAATATCGTTCTCATCGACGAAATCAATCGAGCACCGGCCAAAACCCAGGCTGCTCTGTTTGAAGTGATGGAGGAGTATCAAATCACAGTCGACGGTGAAACCTACAAATTGGATCAGCCATTTTTTGTAATGGCCACCCAAAATCCTATCGAACAGGAAGGAACCTATAAACTTCCTGAAGCACAGTTGGACCGTTTTATTTTTAAAATAAACATTGGTCACCCAAGCCTTGAAGAAGAAAAGGCAATTTTGAAGAAATTTAAAAATGATTTCAACCTGGCTACCGCAGATAATGTCCAACCAGTTTTAAGTGCAAAAGATATTTTAGAAGCAAGGGCAGTAGTAGAGAAAGTTTTTATCCAAACTGAATTGTTGGACTACATCGCTACCTTGGTTTACCAAACGAGAACATCCGGAGACTTGTATTTGGGAGCCTCCCCTCGTGCTTCACTGGCTTTGATGAAAGCTTCGAAAGCGATGGCAGCAATTTCAGGAAGAGATTATGTAACGCCTGATGATGTGCGGTATGTATCCTATCCTGTCTTAAACCACAGAATATTGTTGACACCGGAAAGAGAAATGGAAGGTGTGGATGCGAAACAGGTTATTGAAAACCTGATTAAATCAGTAGAAGTGCCCCGATAAGGTTTACCGGGACACTCCGATATTTTATTCAGTTTCGATTCCGGTAATTTCCAGATTCAATTCGTTTAACTGAGTTTGGTCGATTAGTGATGGTGCATCGATCATCATGTCTCTACCCATGTTGTTTTTAGGGAAGGCAATGAAATCACGAATGCTGGTCTGACCTTTCAATACAGCGCACAAGCGGTCAAATCCAAATGCAATACCCCCGTGAGGAGGCGCACCATATTCAAATGCTCCTAACAAGAAACCAAACTGGTTTTCTGCTTCTTCAGGTGTAAATCCTAGCAATTTGAAGTTTTTAGCCTGCAAAGCGCGATCGTGAATTCTGATAGAACCACCACCGATTTCCGATCCATTGATAACCAAATCGTAGGCATCGGCACGTAGTCCTTTTAGGATTTCATGATCGTCAGACATCATTTTTTCAATGTCGCCTTTCTTTGGAGAAGTGAAAGGGTGGTGCATCGCAAAGAATCTGTTGGCATCTTCATCCCATTCCAAAAGTGGGAAGTCAACTACCCAAAGTGGTTTGAAGTCGCCTTCTTTCATCAAGCCAAGGCGACGACCCATTTCAAGGCGCAACTCACCCATTTGTTTACGGGTTTTGTCCAACTCACCGCTCAAAACGAAGATCATATCTCCTTTTTCAGCGCCGAACAATTCACCCCATGCACGCAATTTATCATCATCGTAAAACTTACCAACGGAAGTCTTGATAGAACCATCTTCTTCAAATTTCACATACACCAAACCTTTGGCTCCAATCTGCGGTCGTTTTACCCAATCTGTAAGATTGTCAATATCTTTTCTGGAATAAGAACCGGCGATACCTTTTGCACAAATTCCGACTACCAGTTCAGCGCTTTCAAATACATTGAATCCGACAGCCTGCTCCTTGATGATATCGTTCAATTCAACGAACTGCATTCCAAATCGAAGGTCTGGTTTGTCGATTCCATACAAGCGCATGGCATCATCGTAGTTCATTCTTGGGAAATCTCCCAAGTCAACACCTAAAGTTGTTTTGAAAAGGTGTTTCGTCAAACCTTCAAATGTATTCAATATGTCTTCCTGTGTAACAAATGACATCTCGCAGTCGATTTGTGTAAACTCAGGTTGACGATCAGCACGTAGATCTTCGTCGCGGAAACATTTTACGATTTGAAAATATTTATCAAATCCTGCCACCATCAAAATCTGCTTGAAGGTTTGTGGTGATTGTGGTAATGCATAAAACTGACCTGCATTCAATCGACTCGGAACTACGAAGTCACGTGCTCCTTCCGGTGTGCTTTTGATCAGGTTGGGCGTTTCTACTTCGATGAAATCCTTTCCTGCCAGGTACTTTCTGGTTTCGATGGCCAGATTGGAACGGAAAATCATGTTTTCACGCACACTTTCTCTTCTCAAATCCAGGTATCGGTATTTCATTCTCAAATCATCTCCACCATCGGTTTCTTCTTCAATGGTAAATGGAGGCGTTTTGGAAGCATTCAAAACTTTCAATTCCGTCACCTGAATTTCGATTTCTCCGGTTGGGATTTTGTCGTTTTTGGATGCTCTTTCAATCACAAATCCTTCTACTGAAATGACCCACTCACGACCTAAGGTTCTTGCTTTTTCAAGCAATTCTGCCGGAGTTTCTTCTTCATTTAAAAATAATTGAGTGATTCCATATCGGTCTCTCAAATCTACCCAAATCATAAATCCTTTATCACGGGTTGTCTGAACCCATCCGCTCAATGTGACTTTTTTACCTACATCTGAGATTCTTAGTTCTCCACAGGTATGCGTGCGATACATATTTTTAAATTTGTTTTTTTTATAAAAAGTGCGGCTAAGCTTTTTCTCTTTACGCTAAGCCTGCTTAAAAGGTGCGCAAAATTAGGAGGAATAAATAAAGCAGGAAAGGAACAACTTAAAAAAGAAAAAATCTGTTCCCTTTTGTGGATGAATTACATACTAAAAGAAGAAAAATCCAATAGCAAATGATGAAGAAATATTACGGACACGGGAAGTTGTTGCTAACTGGAGAATATTTTGTGTTGGATGGAGCCAAAGCGCTCGCATTTCCGACCAAACAAGGTCAGCGAATGGAGGTTGCTTCCACTTCAGGACCTGAGGAAATTGAATGGGAAGCCTTGGATCAAAAGGGAACTGCATGGTTGCAAGCGAGGTTTTCGAAACTTGATTTTGCTTTACTTGAAACCAACGATCATGAAACAGCCAGTCGATTGGGTGCCATGCTACAGGCCTGCAGAGATTTAAATCCTCTATTTGAAAAAAATACCGGACTTACCAAAGTCCAGACTTTTTTAGAATTCCCCAGAGAATGGGGGCTGGGAACTTCTTCAACGCTCATTTTTATGCTGTCACAGTGGTCAGAAACCAATCCCTGGGAAGTATTGCGAATGACCATGGGGGGATCTGGTTACGATCTTGCCTGTGCAGGTGCCTCCGGTCCCGGATTGTATGAGATTAAAAATGGAGAGCCTTCCTACCGGCTAATTGATTTTAAAGAAAACATCTTTGAAAAAGCAGTATTTGTTTATTCCGGTAACAAACAAAATAGCAGGGAAGGAATCAAACAGTACCGATCCCAAGGCAAGCCTGCCATCCAGGTTATTCAGTCCATTTCAAGAATAAGTGAAGATTTGATCCGGGCTGCTGATGTTGAAAAGGTAATTTCTCTTTTAAAAGAGCATGAAGGCATTGTTGGGAAATACCTGGATATGGTTCCTGTTCAGGAAAGAGAATTTTCAGATTTTGATGGAGTGGTTAAATCCTTGGGAGCCTGGGGAGGTGATTTTTTTATGGCGCTATCAAAAGATGGGAATCCGGATGCAGCGGAAGACTATTTTAAAAAGAAAGGTTTTACAACTATATTAAAGTATAAAGATTTAGCGCTTTAAGCAGGGCTTGGTTGGGTTTGAATGTGTTTTTGCATCTCTGAGAAATCGACTACCATCAGGTTATATTGAGATGAATCGATAGATCTGTCCCCAAACCAAACATCTTCATAATGCCGGGTCACGATTTTAAAAGGAGCCTTCATCTGTCCATCCAGGATTTCGCGATAGTATTGCAAGTTTGTCTTCTCTTTTTTCCAGCGAATAATTTGTTTGTCATTTAGTTTTTGAATGATATCCAAATAGCGCAATCGAACTGCTACCTTATAATTCTGGGCAGCTTCTGCTTTTTTGATATAATCGACCAGCTCTTCCTTTAACAATTCCTCCTCATCCGCATTTTCTGCAAAGGCAATGTCTTTATCTGCCAATTTTTTATCTGTTCTCCCAAATATGCTGTCAGCTTCGACCAATTTGTATAAAATGAAAAGAATGAGACCGACTCCGATTATTATCAAAAGATATTTCATAAAGGTAGCGATGCCGGCTACCGTTTCAGGGTCTGCCTTTGAAGCAGGAGCTTCTTTTTCCCTTTTCTCTTTTTTGGGAATATTCTCGTTATAATCCAGTCCTTCAATGGATTTTTTCCAAACATCCCTATCGATCGTTTTCAGTTCTACCGAAGGTGCTGGTTCCTGTGAAAGGGTGTCAAAAGCTTCTTGATCAAACATATAATCAACTTCTTCAAATAAAGAATCCTGGGCCTTCAGAGAAGTTCCCGTTATTGCCAATAAGGCTAAAAAAGTTATATGGAAGAAGGTTTTACGCAATCCGGCCAAGTTTAATTTTCAAAAGCAAACTTAAAACATAAATCTATAGCATCCTACCTTAAAAATATGGGATTGCCTTAAGCAAACAGCAAAAAGTGGTGCCCATCCGTGAGTTTTGCGCCAAATTTCAAAGTCTTTGCAACAGGATTGAAAACCTGGCAGGCATGATTGAAAGCAATTTTGTCTCGTCAAATCATTCAATCACCTAAAAGAAATTTACGATGAAAAAGTTGGTTAGAATAATCGGTATTTCTGTGGCCATCATCTTCCTTTTATTAGCAGTTGCAGCAACTTATATTCAAATAACCGGCATCCCATCCTACGAGACTCAGTCACCAGCAATTCAATTGCCGACTGATTCTGCCTCGCTGGCTCATGGGGAAGCACTTGCAAAAATTATTTGTGCAAGCTGTCATATGAACAAAGCAGGTGACAGGCTTTCCGGAAGTCAAATGACAGATGCTTCTGAAGAATTTGGAACCATTTATTCAGCAAATATCACTCATTCTAAATATGGTTTAGACCGATATTCTGACGGAGAATTGCTTTATCTTCTTCGAACCGGAATAAAGAGAGATGGCCAATATTCACCGCCCTGGATGGTCAAATTGCCCTTAATGTCCGACAAAGATATTACTTCGATTATTGCTTACCTGCGTTCAGATGACGAGATTCTAAAAGGAGTAGATAAGCCGGCACCACCAAGTGAACCATCCTTTTTAGTGAAATTTTTAAGTCATGTTGCGTTCAAACCACTTCCATACCCCGAAAAACCAATACTTGCACCTCCGGTTGAAAATACAGAAGCTTATGGCAGGTATTTAGCTGTAGGACGCTATGATTGCTTTGGTTGTCATAGTGCAGATTTTAAAACAGTTGACCCTATGGTTCCCGAAAATTCAGAAGGATTTTTTGGAGGTGGAAATCCCTTGACCAATGAATCCGGAGAGTTGGTGCGCAGTGCCAATATAACCCCTGACCCGGAAACCGGTATAGGAAACTGGACAGAAGAAGAGTTTGCCAATGCAGTACGTTCTGGATTGAGAACCGGAAAACCCGGTTTGTCAACAGTAATGCCACGTTTTACAACCTTGACCGACCAGGAGATTCATGCACTTTATACCTATTTAAAAAGTATTCCTTCAATCAAAAAAGAAATAACCAGATATGCTGGTATGTAGAGTGAACTATTTTGTTCCGGTTGTCGTTTTCAGACAACCGGAAATTCCAGGGCGATTAGGCAGCGTATCCTGCCATTTTCAACGTTCTTTTTAATATTGTTACTTTTTCTGTTAAATTCGTTTGCAATTTTAATCGAAAGAGTACAATTTGTAATTATCCAAATATATTCTTTTACCAGGTTTCCCCAAAACCACCAAATCGTCTCTGAAAGAGGCCAAGTGATGATCACATCAAAGGACAGCAAAAGGTTAATCAAACAGGCGGATGCCTTTCTGGAACTCCTGAATCAGGATCCCTTTAAAACCTTGCGTCCGGAAAACGATTTGGAATTTGAATTGCTCAATCAACCCAAATTTATCAAAGGTCTGGACTGGGGCGTACCCAGGTTTGGTCACCCGGAAGGGAAAGTCCTGCTTCACGTAAAGGAAGTTTTGGAAAACATCGATCGACTCCAAGTTTCCGAAAAAGATAGAAGTCAGCTCCGCATCATTTCATTCGCACACGATACCTTTAAATATCTGGAGGAAAAAGGCAATCCTCGTGATTGGAGTAAACACCATGGTGCCATAGCCCGTCGATTTATGGAGAAATTCATAGACGATGAGGAAACCCTCGACATCATAGAATTACATGACGAAGCGTACCATGTCTGGTGTTTACAACATTACCACAAACAACCGGATGCTGCCTTAAGAAGACTGGATGATTTGATGGACAGGATTGATGGAAAGATTCAGACCTATTATAACTTTTTCAAAGTCGATACCTGTACAGGTGATAAAAATCAGGCACCGTTAGAGTGGTTTGAAAATAATTTTACCGGATTTAAGCCTTTTGATTTTTAGTTTCTTTTTGCCATAAAAAACTCTTTGATTAAGGCTGAACATTTGTCACGAAGTATTCCAAATTCAACCTTGGTTTTAGGGTGCAACAAATTTCTTCCAATCTTTTCAAAACCTCTTTTTTCATCCTCAGCGGCATAAACCAGTTTACCCAGTTGTCCCCATGCCAAAGCTCCGGCACACATTACACAAGGCTCCAGTGTAACATACAAAGTACAATCAGTAAGGTATTTGCTCCCGAGGTATTGAGCAGCGGCAGTCATGGCAATGATTTCTGCATGCGCTGTAACATCATTGAGTAATTCGGTTTGATTGTGTGCTCTTGCTATGATTTGATTGTTGCATACCACCACTGCTCCTACGGGAACTTCTCCAGCTTCGTAGGCCTTTTCTGCCTCCCGGTATGCCTGGTTCATAAAATGTTCGTCACTAAATGCGGTTAAGGCTGCCATAAGTCTGTTCTTTAAAAATGTTTCTAAACTTCCTTAGAATCAAGTGTTTCCGTCTTTTTGAAAGAAAATAAAATTTCGTCAAGAGGAAAAATTTATGCAAAAATGAAAATTCTTTGAAAAGAGCCTTTCATTTTTGGAATCAATTTTCCATACCTTTGCGCATGGAACGCATAAAAGAACTACCGACCACAGCCCAGGACAAGTTTCTTGGAGAATCTCTTACCTTCGACGACGTACTTTTAGTACCTGCATATTCGAATGTTTTACCCAGAGAAGTAGATGTATCAACTCAATTGACCCGCGACCTGCGTATCAATGTACCCATCGTTTCTGCTGCAATGGATACCGTTACCGACAAAAGATTGGCCATAGCAATGGCTCGCCAGGGAGGTATAGGTATCATTCACAAAAACATGAGTATTGAAGAGCAGGCAGAACAGGTGCGCAGTGTAAAACGCTCAGAAAGTGGGATGATCATCGACCCGGTTACATTAAGAATTGATGCAACCGTTGGCGATGCCCTGAACTTGATGAAGCGATATAGCATTGGAGGAATTCCGATCATAAACGACCACAATCAACTGATTGGAATTTTGACCAACCGCGATCTAAGATTTGAAACTTCCAGCTCCAGACCGGTTAAAGAAGTTATGACTTCCGGTAATCTGATTACCGCACCAGTAGGAACCAATCTGGAACAGGCTCGTCAGATTCTTCAGCAAAACAAGATTGAAAAACTTCCGGTAGTGGACGACAATGGCAAATTAGCCGGGCTTATCACCTACAAGGATATCATGAAGGTGAAGAACTATCCGATTTCCTGTAAAGATGACTTAGGAAGATTGGTGGTGGGTGCTGCTGTTGGCGTAACCAGAGATATGATGGAGCGCGTAGATGCGCTTGTCAAGGTTGGAGTAGATGTGATTTGTGTAGACACTGCACACGGACATTCTCAAGGAGTATTGGATGCTGTGAAGGAGGTTAAAAATCATTATAAAGATCTTCAGATAATAGGAGGAAACGTAGCGACTGGAGCAGGAGCAAAAGCATTGGTAGATGCTGGTGTAGATGGAGTAAAAGTTGGAGTAGGTCCGGGAAGTATTTGTACGACACGCGTCGTTGCCGGTGTTGGAGTTTCTCAGCTTTCAGCCATTTACAATGCAAAAGAAGCCATCAAACATGCAGGAGTTCCAGTTGTCGGCGATGGTGGAATCAGATATTCAGGAGACATCGTTAAAGCCTTGGCAGCCGGAGCAGATACCATTATGGCAGGTTCACTTTTTGCCGGGGTGGAAGAAGCACCGGGTGAGACCATTATCTATGATGGTAGAAAATTCAAGGTATATCGTGGAATGGGGTCTTTGAGTGCCATGGCATTGGGTTCAAAAGATCGTTATTTCCAGGATGTTGAAGATGATTTGAAAAAATTGGTTCCGGAAGGAATTGAAGGTAGAGTGCCTTACAAAGGATCCATCGCAGAAGTGATGGTTCAATATATTGGTGGATTGAGAGCGGGGATGGGTTATGCCGGAGCTGCTACTATTAATGACTTACAGGAAGCTCAATTTGTAAGAATTACCAATGCAGGTTACCTGGAAAGTCATCCACACAATATTACCATCACGAAAGAAGCGCCAAATTACAGCAGAAGATAATTAAGGTATCACACAGCATCGGGCCAGTTTTAAATAATCTGGCCTGGCTGATGCCACCTTATGAATGTAGCTGTCAATTATCTCCCCGTTTCTGATTACAAAAATCCCTGGCATTTGTGTGCTGTCTCCAAGGGTAGGATTTAATTCCGGGCCACCGTGACCTTTTACTACGCCCGCTTCAAACCCTCTCATCCAGGTTCGCAATCCGTAGAGTTGTGAAAACGAGCCTTTGCCCAGTCCAAATGTTCTGTAATACCTGCAGGCCGTATCAGAGATATGGGCAACCCCTTCCAGTTTGTATTTTTTAAAATAGTCTTCTGCGACTGGATTTTCGGCCATGTGCACAAAGATGATTTGCATGCCTGTCTCTTCAATGCCGGCTCTCTGTTCTGCCAAATCGGCCAAAGATTCTCTACAAAATGTACAACCAAAATGTCGAAGGAAGATGAGCATGACCGGTTTTTGGGAAGAAACCTCCAGCAGGTTGGCTCCTTCATTGGTGTACATCTCTTCAAAATACTCTTTCCCAATACTTTTTAAAAGCATCATTTTTGATTTTGGCTTTAGCGAAACAACAAGGATGTTGGATGGTTCAAAAATAGAAAGTCACGGGATTTAATCATTTAAAAAACAAGCTATTTTAAAACGAAGAAGGCCGATTCTGTATTAGAACCGACCTTCCAAATATCCTAAAACGATGGAAAAGGATTTTACAAATTCATTCCATTGTAAACATCCATAACCTCTCTTACATGACCTGCTGATTCGTTCAGCAATGCCATTTCAGCATCGTTCAATTTCAATTCAATTACCTCTTCGATACCGTTTTTACCTAATTTAACCGGTACTCCAAGGAAGATATCTTTCAAACCGTATTCTCCGTTTAGATTTACGCAACAAGGGAAGATTCGGTTTTCATCTTTAACAATTGATTCAACCATCTGCGCAGCTGCTGCACCTGGTGCATACCATGCAGAAGTTCCCATCAATTTAACCAATTCTCCTCCACCAACTTTGGTGCGGTCAACGATTGCGTTCAAAGTTGCTTCGTCAATCATTTCCGTAACTGGAATACCTCCTACAGTAGTGTATCTTGGAAGTGGAACCATGGTGTCACCATGACCACCCATCAATACTGCCTGGATGTCTTTTGGGCTTACGTTCAATGCAGTTGCAAGGAAAGCACGGTAACGGGCAGTATCCAAAATGCCAGCCATACCAAATACTTTATTAGATGGAAGACCGGAAGCTTTGTAAGCGGCGTACGTCATCACATCCAATGGATTGGAAACTACGATGATGATTGGGTCTTTTGAATGCTGAAGGATAGACTCAGTAACCGATTTAACGATTTTTGCATTGGTTCCGATCAAGTCATCACGGCTCATTCCCGGTTTACGAGGAATACCGGCAGTGATAACAACTACATCAGAATCTGCAGTATCTTTATAGTCGTCTGTTCCTCTTAGCGCAGTGCTATAATAATCGATAGGAGCCTGCTGCCAGCTGTCCAGCGCTTTTCCTTTCGCCATATCGCCAGCGATATCCAATAAAACTACTTCTTTAACGATGTCTTTATGCGCCAGGACATTTCCTACAGTTGCCCCAACATTACCGGCACCAATTACGGTTACTTTTGCCATGATAGTCGATGATTTTATTTGATTCAAGAATGGTTTCAAAAAGGTTCGCAAAAGTAAAAAAATTTAAACCCTGTCTAAAAGTTGAATCGTTAACATTTGTCAAATTCTTACTTATTTTCCACCTTGACTGCACTTTTCTGACAAGATTTATACTTCAGGTGCTTCGCAGGCCTTTGTTTTTATTAAAATTATTTAAAAATATACCTTCATGACCTCCATTAGCGGGCAATTTGTAGACATTAAAAAAAGATCCATTTATCCTGTCATCGTGCATATTTCGGATGGGAAAATTAAAAATATCGAAAAGGTAGAGCAGGCCCCCGAGCAGTATTTGATGCCCGGATTTATCGATGCTCATATTCATATTGAAAGCTCTATGGTGGTTCCTTATGAATTTGCCCGTGTAGCTCTGGCACATGGCACGGTAGCAACTGTCTCCGATCCACATGAGATTGCAAATGTGGTTGGTCTGGAAGGAGTCTATTATATGATTGAAAATGCCAGGGATGCCAGGTTGAAATTTCATTTTGGTGCTCCTTCCTGTGTTCCGGCGACTTCTTTTGAAAATGCTGGTGCAGACTTGGGTCCCGATGCTATCCAAAACCTGATGGCGAACCCAGACATTTATTATTTGTCAGAAATGATGAATTACCCGGGCGTTTTGTTTGATGATGAAATGGTCATGGAAAAAATCCGGATCGCCAAACTTTCAGGAAAACCCATCGATGGTCATGCTCCCGGTCTTCGTGGCGACGATGCATTGAAATATGCTTCGGCTGGAATTTCAACCGATCACGAGTGTTTTACCTTGGAGGAAGCCTTGGATAAAATTCAGTTCGGTATGAAAATCCTCATTCGAGAAGGTTCAGCTGCTAAAAATTTTAACGCCTTGCATCCCCTTTTTAAAAATCATGATGAGCATCTGATGTTTTGCTCTGACGACAAACACCCCGATGACTTGCTCGAAGGACATATTAATTTGCTGGTAAAAAGAGCGCTGGATTTGGGTTATGATCTTTTTGAAATATTATACGCTGCCTGCATCCACCCCAAAGAACATTATAAGTTGAGAAATGGGATAATGGAACCGGGAGATCCTGCAGATTTTATAGTGGTAGATTCTTTGACAGAATTTAATGTTTTAAAAACTTTCATTGATGGGGAACTGGTCGCTGAGAATGGAAAAACCTTTTTTAAAGACAAAGTGCATGGTCACATCAATCAATTTAAAATAGGCAAAAAGAAACCGGATGATTTTAGGACTCCTGCCAAATCCAATCCTCAACCGATTATGGTTGCCATCGATGGTGAATTGATTACAGAAAAGAAAGAAGTTGAATTATTGGAAGAAGGTGGATTCCAAATTCCCAACACGGCTGAAGATATTTTAAAAATAGCAGTCGTAAACCGATACAAGGAAGCTCCTGTGGCTACCGGATTTATAAAAGGCTTTGGAATTAAAAATGGAGCTTTAGCTTCTACGGTAGGACATGATTCACACAATATTATTGTAGTGGGAACAGACGATGAATCCATTTGCAGGGCCGTCAACCTTTTAATAGAAAACATGGGAGGATTGTCGGCAATTCAAGGACAACTAGAGCAAGTAATTGGTTTGCCCATTGCCGGATTGATGTCAGATCAGCCTTGTAATGTAATAGGCAAAGCGTATGCAGAGATTGATGGGTTTGTGAAGGAAATGGGATGTGAACTCAAAGCTCCATTCATGACTTTGTCCTTCATGGCTTTGTTGGTGATTCCTAAAATAAAAATGAGTGATTTGGGCTTGTTTGATGCGGAAGCATTCAAGTTTTACGACTGATCTTCAGACTTTCGATCACTTTCTTCTTTGCTTTGTCTTTCAAATAGGTCGGCGTAATAACCACCATTTTTTAGCAAAGATTCATGATTTCCGGATTCTACGATTTTGCCATCTTCCAGAACAATGATTTGGTCAAATTCCAACAAAGCATAAATTCGGTGGGTGATAATAATAGAAGTTTTATCGGCCAGCGCATTTTGGAAATAATCCAGCACCTGCTTTTCTGTGTTGGTATCAACCGCACTCAGGCAGTCGTCCAGAATAACGATATCCGGCTTTTTGATAAGTGCTCTAGCAATAGAAACCCTTTGTTTTTGTCCGCCTGATAAGGTAACTCCTCTTTCCCCGACAAGGGTATCAAACTTATTGGGCAAGTCTACGATGTCGTCGTAAACTGCAGCATATTTGGCGAATGATTCAATTTCAGCCAACTCTGCTTCCCTTTTTCCAAAGGCAACATTGGAAGAAATCGTATCTGAAAACAAAAATACATCCTGAGGTACATAGCCAATCCTTTTCCTCAAATTGGCCAAATCCATTTCGTTGATGTTGTTGCCATCCAGCAGGATTTTTCCTCCGGTGATGTCATACATTCTGACCAGCAAATCTGCAATGGTCGTTTTCCCGGAACCTGTTTTTCCAATGATGGCCATCTTTTGACCTGATTTCAGATGGAAACTGACGTCTTTTAAGGCTTGAATCCCGGTATCCGGATAAACAAAATCTACATTTTCAAATTTAATCTCTCCTTTTAAAGGCAGCACCTTATCCCCAGGATTGGTGATAGAAGGTTCGGTGTCGAGAAATTCGTTGATCCTTTTTTGAGAGGCAGCTGCTTGTTGAATTATGGATGCCACCCAACCTATGCTTGTAACCGGCCAGGTTAGCATGTTAACATAAATTACAAATTCGGCGATATTACCCGTGGTAAGTTCACCGCTTGCTACTTGCAATCCACCTACATAAACTGTAATGATGGTAGAAGTTCCAATCAATAACACCATGAGAGGAAAGAACATGGCATCTACCTTTGCAAGTCCCAGCGATTTTTCCTTGTAGTTTTCAACTTCTTCTCCAAAATAATCGCCCATTGCTTTTTCCTGCACATAAGATTTCACCACACGAATTCCGGAATAAACCTCCTGGGCCAAGCTGTTCAATTTGGCTAGCTGAGCCTGGATTTTCTCACTTTTTTTATTGATGATATTGGAAATATAATAAATGGAGATCGACAAAATCGGAAGTGGCGCAAGGCTGTATAAACTCAATTCCACATTCACACTAAACATGGAATAAATCACCATCACAAACAACGAAATCAGGTTAATGCCATACAATACTGCCGGACCGAGATACATCCTGACTTTGGATACATCTTCCGTGATTCGAGCCATCAAATCTCCGGTATTGTTTCTTTTATAAAAAGCCAAATCCAGTTCCTGATAATGCTGGAAGATTTCTTTTCGAAGGTCATATTCGATGAGCCTTGAAACCACGATGATGGTTTGGCGCATCAGGTACATGAAGATACCCATCAGCAAGGCAAGCCCTAATACTATCAATCCAAATTTCAACAAAGCTCCACCCAGTTCAGAAGCCTGAACTTCTGATATTTCTGCTGTTCCACCATCAAACACCTTTACCTTTTCAATCACAAAATCCAGTGCTTCACGGATATATTGTGGTTGAAGTGCCCTGAAGTAATTGGAAAGTGATACAAATACCACCCCGGCGATCAAGCGCCAACGGTATTTGACAAAAAACTTATTCAGGTAAAAAAGGTGCTTCAATGCGGGTATTTTTTATAAAAATCGGGATGATTGGCCCCAAAGGTATAGAAAACCCGATTAGCAGTGATAAGTTTAATGATATGAGATATAAAAATGCTCGTGAGCTCGTTTGCTCGTGAGCTCGTCTGATTAGATCACGTAAATCGTAAATTCGACCTTCGACACTCGTCATTCCACAATTGAATGCTTCTACTTCGCACACCCTATTGCATAGGTTTGAAAAATTCGTTCTCCGTGTAGGACAGGGCATGCCCTATCCCTACAAATTGGTTACCTCATAAATCGTAAACCGTAAATCGTACATTCTCCAGATTCTGCTGAAGCCCTGCGGGTCCTCTCCGAGAGACCCGCAGTAGACAAGAGTGGACCCTCGTAAATCGTAAACCGTAAATCGCACATTTTCTTCACGCGCCTAGCACCTAGTACCTAGTACCTAGTGCCCAGTACCCAACATCCTAGCACCCAGCATTACTTAAACGGATCTGAAAACTTTGGATCATGTCGCCAAAGCATCATCTGATAAGCGTTCCGAGAAATGCGATAACGGCGTCGATTTGTTGCTGGTTTAGGTTTAGTCGAAGTGGTTGTCCGTTTGGAGTTCTAAGACGTTGATCCAAGGCTGGGCCGTTTCTTGAACTCCGTTTGAATAATGCTCCATGACCTTGTTGTAGGGTACTGAACCTTCCATCGTGCATGTACGGACCGGTCATGGAGGTGTTTTTCAAACTTGGAGATTTGAAAATCGTTGTTTCACCTTGATCCAATCCATTGCTCAAGCTATTGGCATTTAAAGAAAAAGTAGGAGGCTGATGGCAACCTGCACAGCCCAATCCACCCGCTTGTGGGGGATTGATGAACAGATTTTTGCCCTGATTTTCTTCGGCAGTGAAGTTTGGAAAAGGATTATTCAAACCTGCTCCCGGTTGACCCGGATTGAAAACCTGAGCATATCCTTCATCAAATTTACTACCTGTGCTCACCATACTTCTGACAAACTGTGCCAAAGCTTTCTGAATGTGATCTTCAGTAATTTCAGGGGTATTGAAGGCCCTTGCAAACAAAACTGCATAGTATGGCAATCTTCTCATTCTGGTTATCAAAGAATCCATTCCACCCATGGCAGCAGTAAAGCCCATCTCGGTTCCATCCTGAATCGGCATGGTGGTTTGTTCTTCCAATGTTGCCGCTCTTTTGTCCCAAAACATATTGTCACCTCCATAATAACGAGCATTCGCCAATCTCATGGAATGAGCGCCTGTCAAACCGCCTTCAAATCCTATGCTTAGAACCTCTGCATCTGTAAATCCATTGGATTGTTTATGACAAGAGGCACAAGCTATGGTGCCATTGATACTCAATTGTTTGTCATAAAATAAAACCCTGCCCAGGGTAGCTCCGGCATCAGTGGTCGGATTGTCATTTGGGGTATTATCCACACCTTGTACATTGGGTCCATTGTAAAATGGAGGAAGGGTGGGATTTGCAAAATTGGGCAGGTTGTCCAGGTCGATATCCAGGTAATTGTTGATCAACCAGTTTTCATCCAATTCAAGTCTTGGATCGATGTCTCGGTCACATGAAACCATGAAAAATGGCAAAAGGAATAGAACCGGGATTAAATTTTTAAAGGCATTTGTGTTCATACTTAAAAGTGTTACTGGGTAGAAAATTAAATTTTTATCTATTATATAACAGCGCGAATAAATCACTGATTATCTTAAGGTTACGCTATTCGCTTTTCGGCATTCGCTTTTCGCTTTTTAAGTGTAAATCCTAAACGTAAACCGTAAACCGTAAATTCAACAAATACCAGGCTATAGCTCCCCTAACCTGTTATTCTACTTGTAGTATGGGAGATTCCCATCTAGAAACTTAAGGTTATCTGGGGCCACCTGGAGGTGGAGGTTTGGGTATTGATTCCAGGAATAAGTTTCCAAGTTGCTTTTGCTGGTTCTGATTACAAACTGCTTTCAATTGCAGATAATGTTCTGCCAGTTTTTGGTCGATTTCCAAATCAACATTTGCAGCCAGTCTCGCGAGAGAATCCACTAAATTTCTATCAGTTTGTTCTCTGGTAAGTGCTTCAAACATGGATTCTTTGCTCGCTTTACGCTTTTCGTTGAGCTGTCGAACCTCTTTCCTGTGGTTTTCAATCAAAGTTTTGAATTGATTACTTTGATTTTCATCCAGTTGTAATTCTTTTTGAAAATAATCTACCAAAACTTCTACCCCTTTGGGCGGAGGACCGGGATGCTTTGGACGCACCCACAAAAGCAAAAGGCTAACGATATTCAACAAAATCAAAATGCCAAATACCCATTTCCAGACCTTAGGTAAAGCATTCATCATATTTATCTTTTTTGAAATTGGTCATAGATGTCACCACTTTGGTTCAATTGGTAAAATTGACCTACCGGATTTTCCTGTTTCATCCCGGATTTCATGGTGTTGTTTTTATAAAAAATAGAAAAGACATTCAAACCGATAAGCAAAACCATTCCTGCTGCGATGGCCGGAAGTAAAGGAGAGAACCCGGTCCTGCCCTCAGCTTTCATTTTTTGAATTACCTGCTCTGCAAATCCTTCTTTGGCCGTTACGCTTCCAATGGAATCCAACAGATTCAGGGTGTCTTCTACTTCTTTTTGAATGCGATCTTCGCGGTTCATTATTTATGTGATTTCATTTTTAAAAAAATTGGTCAGGTCTGTTTTTAAATTCTTTTTAGCCCTGACCAATAAGGATTCTACTGCTGATACCGTGGTATCCATGATGGATGCTATTTCTTTGTTGCTCAATCCCTCCATCCTGGAAAATACCACGGCAGCAGCTTGATTGTCCGGTAATCTTCTGATGGAATCAAAGAGCACTTTTGCCCTTTCTTTTTGTTCCATCTGGATGCCCGGATGATCTAACGGGATTTCTACACTCACTTTTTCGAGACTCAATATTTGCAGCAATCCTCCTCTTTTTGCTCTTCTCCGGTTTCTCAAATATTCCAGGCATTTGGTAGAAGCTATTCTGTACAACCAGGTGCTCAGTTTGGCGTCTTCTCTGAAGCCTTGAACAGACCGATATACCTCTACAAATACCTCCTGAGAAAGATCTTCTGCGTCTTGTAAGTTGGGAACGAAACCAAGGCAGGTATTCAAAATCCTGTCCTGATACGTCAGGACCAGCGTTTTAAATGCCTTTTCAGAACCGTTTTTCAGTTCTGAAATCAATGATTTTTCGTTCGCCAAACTCACTTGCTTTATTGGTTGGATGCCATTGGAAAAGAAACCATGCGCTGAAATTCACTTTTTTTTAAAAAATATTTCAATCAGTGGCTTAATGTTAATTTTTATTAATTCTAAATAAGAAAAGTAACATAAAATCTATAAACCCAGATTGGTCAAATCCGCTTATACTCTTAGTTTTGCGAACTTCGCATTTCCTTCTGAGAAGCAGAAGGATTAAACACACATTCAGAATCAAAATTCAACCTCAATCTATGAGTTGGTTCTCGCATTTTTTGACGACTTCCATCGGAAGAAAATTAATCATGAGCCTTACAGGGTTGTTCCTAATCCTGTTTTTGGTAGTGCACCTTGTCGGAAACCTGCAATTGTTGCTGGACGATGGCGGGGAAAAGTTCAACATGTACGCACACTTCATGACCCAAAATCCTTTGATAAAGACTATTTCTTATTCTTTGTATGCATTTATCCTGATTCACGCTTTTCAGGGATTTGCCTTATGGAGAAAAAACAGAAATGCAAGAGGAGTTGGTTACGCAGTCAATAATACCCGTGCTGTAGGCACAAGCGCATTCGCTTCCAAAAACATGGGATGGCTGGGTACGGTGATTTTCATTTCATACTAATTCACATGTACCAGTTTTGGTTGCAGATGAAAATGGGAGCTGTAACCAATGGCTACATACGGAGAGGACACGGTTAAAAACCTTTACGAGCCTGTAAAAATCGCCTTCTCGAACATAGGTTTTGTCGCATTTTATGTTGTATCGATGATCATCATTGGCATCCACCTTTGGCATGGATTCCAGTCGTCCTTCCAGACTTTGGGATTGAATCATAAAAAATATACCCCTTTCATCAAGGGATTGGGAAAGGTTTACTCGGTAGTAATTCCTTTCTTATTTGCGTTGATTCCGATTTTGTTCTTTTTAGGAATCAAATTCTAAACCGCATCAACCAATTTTTAAAGCAATCAAACCACAATATACATGGCACTGAACGGAAAAATTCCAGAAGGAAAACTTTCAGAAAAGTGGACCAAATACAAATCAGAATGTCCAATCGTTGCTCCGCACAACAAACGAAAACTGGACATCATTGTAGTCGGAACCGGTTTGGCGGGTGCATCAGCAGCTGCTTCATTGGCAGAGTTGGGCTACAAGGTCAAAGCTTTTACTTTCCATGATTCTCCAAGAAGGGCGCACTCCATTGCAGCTCAGGGAGGTATCAACGCCGCTAAAAACTACGCCAACGATGGTGACAGTGTTTGGAGGTTGTTTTACGATACCATCAAAGGAGGCGATTACCGTTCACGCGAGGCCAACGTACACCGTTTGGCAGAAGTGAGTGCCAATATCATCGACCAGTGTGTTGCGCAGGGAGTTCCTTTCGCACGTGAATATGGTGGATTGTTGGAGACCCGTTCTTTTGGTGGTGTGCAGGTAAGTAGAACTTTCTACGCCCGTGGTCAGACTGGTCAGCAATTGTTGATTGGAGCCTACCAGGCACTTTCCCGTCAGATTTCTTTGGGTCAGGTTGAGATGTTCAACCGTCATGAAATGATGGATTTGGTTATGGTTGACGGAAAAGCAAGAGGAATCATCGCCAGAAACCTTTTGAACGGTAAGCTGGAAAGATTCTCAGCTCATGCGGTTGTTTTGGCTACCGGAGGATATGGAAACGTATTCTACCTCTCTACCAATGCGATGAACTGTAACGTTACAGCTGCCTGGAGAACCGTGAAACGAGGTGCTTTGATGGCCAATCCATGTTTTACCCAGATTCACCCAACCTGTATTCCACAGTCCGGTGAATACCAGTCCAAACTGACCTTGATGTCAGAAAGTTTGCGTAACGATGGTAGGGTATGGGTGCCTAAGAAAAAAGAAGACGCACAGGCGATTAGAGAAGGCAGAAAAAAGGGGAATGAGATCCCTGAAGCGGACAGAGATTACTATTTGGAGAGGAGATATCCATCCTTTGGTAACCTGGTACCACGTGACGTGGCTTCCAGAGCGGCGAAGGTGGTTTGTGATGAAGGATACGGAGTAGCCAAAACAGGATTGGCAGTTTATTTGGATTTTGCAGCAGCCATCGAACGTTATGGAAAATCCAAAGCCCATGCTGCAGGTTTGCACAATCCTGACAAAGCGACCATCACTAAATTGGGTGAAGAAGTAGTAGAAGAAAAGTACGGGAACCTTTTCGAAATGTACGAGAAGATCACCGGCGACAATCCATACAAAACTCCTATGATGATTTATCCTGCCGTTCACTACACCATGGGTGGACTTTGGGTAGATTACAACTTGCAGACCAACATTTCAGGTTTGTTTGCAGCGGGAGAAGCCAACTTTAGCGACCACGGTGCAAACCGTTTGGGAGCTTCGGCCTTGATGCAAGGATTGGCGGACGGATATTTTGTTTTGCCTTACACCATTGGTACCTATTTGGATGGTGAAATCAAAACTCCAAAGATCGACACCAACCTTCCTGAATTTGAGGCTGCGGAGAAAGCTACCCAGGAAAGAATCAACAAGTTGATGTCCATCAAAGGAAGCAAGTCAGTAGAAAGTTTCCACCGCCAGTTGGGTAAAATCATGTGGGAATACTGCGGTATGGCCAGAAATGCAGAAGGTTTGCAAAAGGCCAAAACGATGATCCGCGAATTGAGAGAAGAATTCTGGAGAGACGTTTTTGTACCTGGTTCTGCCAACGAATTCAATCCTGAGTTGGAAAAAGCACACCGCGTAGCCGACTTCCTTGAACTGGGTGAGATGATGGTAGTAGATGCCTACAACAGAAACGAAAGTTGTGGTGGTCACTTCCGCGAAGAGTACCAAAATGAAGAGGCGAAGCCAAGCGTAACGACGAAGACTATACTTACGTTGCAGCCTGGGAGTGGACAGACACCAAAGGAGATCCTATCCTACACAAAGAAGACCTGGTATTCGACAATGTAGAATTGAAAACCAGAAGCTACAAATAAGATTAAGTTTTAGATTAGAGATATTTGATTTTGGATAAAACGGCGCTGCGAGGCGCCGTTTTTTATTTGATGTAATCCAAAATGGTAGGTCAACGGCATGCCGTTGACCTACTAGATTTTTATTAATTTTTCATGAAAACAAACGGATGTTTAGTCTCAACTCCATTCAACGAAATCGTCAAAATATAATGACCTGAATGGCTCAATATATCAGCAACATTAAGTTGTAGTTGAGCCTGTTCCACTTTTTGGGAAGGATAGACTTTTTCAAGTTGGCCAAGTGAATTGTGAATGGATAAGTCCATATTTTCATTCAAAAAGTCAGTTAAATCAAGTGTCAAAAGAGAACTTGTTGGATTTGGATATATTTTTACTCCATAGTTATTTGAAGTCGTAATTTCTCCCATTCTGAAGTTTCCATTACAACTAATTTGATCGCAAGTGCCAATGTAATCTCCATGGTTTCCTAGGTGCGAATTAATGGCATTGGCATTAATACAGATGGAATGCTTATTAGAAGGATTACCTGGTGGAATGTGGCATATATAGACTTTGTTTCCATTTCCACATGCCCAATTTGCAACCTGATCTAAATCCACGCAATTTGGAATTCCATCTTGATCATCATCTAAGGTATCGTCGCAGCCCGGCCATTGGTCACATACATCTCCGACACCGTCACAATCTTCATCTCCTTGGTCAGAGTTAGGAATATTAGGGCAGTTGTCAAAACAATCTACGATGCCATCATTATCCTGGTCAAATCCTTCATCTATTGTTCCATCGCAATTGTTGTCAAAGCCATCGCAGATTTCCGTGGCACCTGGGTAAATTGTAGGATTGTTGTCATCGCAATCGCCTTGACAAGTTGTAAAACCATCACCATCCAAATCAAAGTCCTCATCAATTAATCCATCGCAATCATTGTCCAGGCCATCGCAGGTTTCAGGAGCACCCAAATAGATTAAGGAATTGTTGTCATCGCAATCCAAACCATTTAATACATACCCACTAATTGAATCACAACTCCATAAGGTGTCAACAATATTTCCAAATCCATCACCATCAGCATCTGCATACCATTTTTGCATTTCAAAGCTCCATTGGACGGTCAACTTAGGTCTTTTGATTGAATCAGATTCATCTGATGAATAATAATAAAGTGCGCGGTAATAATTTTCATTGTCCAGTTTCCAAATCAAACCATTTCCATTAGGTGAAAAATTATGTACTTGAGAGGTTAAGTCAAGGCTAATGTTGCTTCCAGAGCAATTTGCTGGTATGGAAAGAATAGATCCTGTTCCACCTGGCTGATTTAACCAAGTCAAGGTATTTTCATCCCAGGAACCTGCAACTGACTGAATGGAAGATTCATTCGAACCGGACAAACACCAATTGTGAACCCAAGGTGCAGCGGTTAGCTCCAAAGAAGCATTTGTAATAGTTGCATTGGAGGGAATACTGGAAAGGTCAAAATCAAAATACTGCCTTAGTTTTCCCGGACTTCCGCTCCAGGTCCAACCCATCACTCCCCACCTTGTAGCAGATCCCTGGTTGTTACCTTGACGACTGACCTCACTATGAACGTAAGCGTCTTTTCCCTCTACAGGACCAGGTTGTAGAATAAGGACACCTGAATCGACAAATCCATCACAATTATTATCAACACCATCGCAAATTTCTTCTGCCCCTGGATTTATAGAAGGATCTGTGTCATCACAATCTCCCTGGCAAGTAGTATAACCATCGCCATCTAAATCAAAACCTTCATCTATTTGTCCGTCGCAATTGTTGTCGAGGCCGTCGCAGATTTCAATTCCACCAGAGCCTGGGTTGGTACAAGCATTTGTTAAGATAGCTTCGTTTTCGCAACAGCCAGTATTACTGGCTATATAACTATTCCCCGAGCCATTAATAAAGTCACAAACTACATTTATGGCACAATCTGATAAGTTTTCATTATTCGTAATGTTTAATATTCCTCCAATGAAACTTAAATTAGTTATCCAATTTAAATCCTTCACTTCACTATTCCCAACAAGATTGAAATGATTTCCAATTGAGACTCAACCTTCGAAAAATTTGGGAAAATTTTGAACCCTAGTTATGAGAAATGTATAAGTCATTGTCAATACGTTCAAGTTCATCAAAAACCAGTAATATCCTCAAGCTTGGTATTGTTATAAAATTGAAAGGTATTGGGAAAGAGAAGGAACATGATGTTTTGGTGCATGAAAAGCATTTAATGAAGCGTTAGAAATAATTGAGATGTATGGCATATTAATAGAACTAACATTTCTCAAATCAATCATTTCTAAGTTTGAATTCCCATGAATTTGGATGGCATATCCTGACTTTATAAAGATAATCCTGAAAAATCTGGAAACTCAGTGTTATTGTATTTGATATAAGAAAACTACTTCCTATTGAAGTTAGATTATTAAAACCAGTAATAGTCTCAAGGTTGGTATTGTTATAGATCAAAATGTATTGGGAAAAGAGAAGGAACATGCTCAGGAGCATGAAAAGCCTGTAAAGAAGAATTTGAAACAATTGAAATGTATTGCATATTACATAGAACTTGACATTTCTCAAATCTAATCACTTCTAAATTTGAATTTCCCGTTAACTTGGATATATCCTCCAATAAAAGATAGCCCTGAGAAATCTGGAAACTCAGTAGTTATTGTATTTGAGATGAGAAAACTACTTCCTATTGAAGTTAGATTATTAAAACCAGTAATAGTCTCAAGGTTGGTATTGTTATAGATTGAAATGTATTGGGAAAGAGATGGAACATGCTCAGGAGCATGAAAAGCCTGTAAAGAAGAATTTGAAACAATTGAAATGTATTGCATATTAATAGAACTGACATTTCTCAAATCAATCACTTCTAAGTTTGAATTTCCGTTGACTTGGATATATCCTCCAATAAAAGATAGCCCTGAGAAATCTGGAAACTCAGTAGTTTTTGTATTTGAGATGAGAAAACTACCACCAATTGAATTAAGATTATCAAAACCAGTAATAATTTCAAGGTTGGTGTTATTGTAGATTGAAAGGGATTGAGAAAGAGTTGGCACTTTCTCTGGAGCATGAAATGTAATTAATACTGGATTGTTGTGAATATTTATAAATTGTAAATTTGTGGACTTGACTAAAGCTAAATTTACAGTTTGTAGTAATTGGTTATCCTCTACAAAAATTTTGCTTCCTATAAAATTCAATCCACTTAATCCAGACATATCTTCTAAAATGATATTGGAGATAATTGACAACCCACCCCCAATCTCCTCCAACCCATTCAATCCATTCAAATTCACAATATCACTTGATGGGCCAATGGTTAAGCTACCAGGTAAATGGGTACAGTTTGGATATAAAGTTGAAAAGTTATCCACTTGTGCTTGTGTGGTCAATGTTACGTTGCCAGTTGGACATTGACCTTGAAGGTCGTAATGATTTCCAAGCGAAAAAAAGGTTAGGAGTAAAATACTCCATAAAATGTTGAAATTTTCCATGATTGATTTTTTAGGTTAAATAATTAATGTTTTTAGGCTAGGATATTCTGTTCCGGGCATAGCAATCCCTGTCCGGAATGGGGATCTTTTCATGCCGAATTATTTAGAGGTAAAATTGAGCTGCTAATTCTTTATTTGGGTAAGCCAAAGGCAGAGGTCATCTGTGCAAATTCAGGATGCCTGGGTTTACTTATTCGCTCTTAAATAGATTCTTTCCTTAGCTCTGTGTTACATTAAAAAATTGCTAGATACTAATTGTAGGTGAAAATTTGACTTGGTAATTATTTTGGTTTTTTGGGGTTTAAAAATGTATCATCCATTTGGAGTGCCCATTCCATTGGGACATTGGTTATCTTCTATATTACCACATTTCTTATAATAAAATGAAAAATTGTTTAAAGTATTGTTACTTGATTTTTCCAAATTAAGTTTGATTTGCTCAGTGTTTTCGACCCATCCAGATTTTAAATAAAATTCCTCGCCCATCCAGTTTATTTTTAATCTTGTCCTTCCTTCACTTAGAGTAGTTGGTATTCCATTTTTATCACAGAATTCATATGTCATTTGATTTCCACAAATTTCAAGGTCCCACGAATTGCAACCGAATTTATAAGCACCAACCTTAAAGAAAATCTCCTGGTTTCCATCAGAGATTTTGATGATATTTATTTCTCTTTGATTTGTTTGTAAATTTTCTCCTACAAAAATCCCATCTGACGGTAATTGGTCGAAATCTAAGAGGTTAGAAATGTTATTACAATTGCAAGAATCCACTCCCATTTGACTTCTAATTGGTCTCATCACCACCACATCTTCAATAATTCCATCCCATTCCAATATTGTTTTGGCAGGAGGGTCACTTATCAAATTCCCGCTTGGTTTTATTATCCCAGATCTTCCTTCGACATTATAAGTAGCAGGTGGAACCTGAATGATTATTGTGTCTCTTAGAGAACCTGATGTATGTGGAATTGTTGTGTCGCCAACAATATTATTTGTACCGGGTTCTAAAATTTTAATTTCATAAAAATCAGCTTTAAGTTCCTTGTCCCATGATATTTCAGCTAAGCCATTATTGTTAATGTATTCTGCCTTTAAGTTTTTTGGAGATTTGGGGGGTTTAGATAGGCAGGATGAAAATGTAAACAAGTAAGCTAATACAGCTACCAAAGAAATGAATTTTGCGAATCTTGAATTTGTCGACATAGTTTTGATGGTGTTTGTGTTAGGAATCAAAATTTTATTTACCTTTCATTAACTAATGACAAATATCTTTCAATTGTCCCTAGTTGGTATGGTAGATTTTTTTTAACTTTTTCCACCCCAAGAGACCATACAACTAATACCAATGGTCAACAATAAGCTATTCAGACTTTTAAGTTCTTTCGAACCTTTTGAAATAAAGGCATTAGAAAAGTTCATTTTGTCCCCTTTACATTTGGAGGGTAAGAGGCCATTAAAGGTTCAATCTCTTTTACAATGCCTGACAACATTTTATCCTGATTTTAATCAGCCAGAAGTTCAGGATGAATCCCTTTACGGGATCATCTTTCTCGATGAACCTTTCAATAAGAGTAAATGGGACAAAATTTGCTCTAATGCTACCAAAACCCTTCAAAATTTTATAGCCTTCATAACAACTTCTGAATTTGGAGAAATAGATAATTTAATCATCCAACTTCGTTTTTATAATCAAAGAAACTTAGAAAAGGATTTTGTTTCGACATATAAAAAGGCCTCAAAATGCCTCGCTCAAATTCAAAAGAAAGGCAAGGAATATCATCAAAGGAAATTTTATCTTGAAAAGGAATTTTTTGATTTTCAATTAAAATCAAATGATAAAAAAAGCATTGATCAACTTGCTGAAATAATTACCAGACTAGATCAATATTTTTTCATTTACAGACTTCAATTCAGTTATTATCTATTAACAAAGAGCGGGAGTACAAAAGGTGATGTAAAACCTATGATTCAACTTTGAAACCTATTTTGGAACGATAAAGATCACATTATTACAGACACACTGTTGAAATTTTTACCTACCACCTTTGAAATTGTTACTTCAATGATGACTAAAACTCTGCAAAGTGTTTCTGAGTCTGGGATTTAAATAGGTAGAGATAAATTCCCATGATGAAACTAATGAGTATTTCCTAATTCCTTTATACGCAACTTTCACTAATCAATATATTCGCATGAGATCAAACTTTTATTGCCCAAGTGCATATTCAATCTAATAAAGTTAAATTCAACAACAAAAGACAATATATTTTGATGGGAACTTGTACAAGCACTTTACAAAATGCAATTACAGTCGCATTAAAGCTAAATGAACCGGATTGGGCTTTGAATTTCCTAAACGCATCGTAATAGAATTCAAGGAGCAGATAGCAAGGAAGATTTATACAGATTTCATTTAGCTGATATCTATTCATAAAAAAGGAAATTATGAGTTGGCTCAACAAACACTAGATAAATTTCATTTCCGAGAATTATATTACAACCTGGCTGTGTGAGAAGATTGGAAGTGAAACTAAATTATGAAACAGCAGATTCTCTTGACTTCCTTGAATCAAGACTTCTGGCATTGAAGAGCTTGATTTACGACCATCAAAAATGGCTTCCAAAAGATAAATTTGCTGCCAACAACAATTTTTTTAAAACTGTATACCAGCTATTCAAAATTCTCGAAGAAAATGAGAAACTGAAGTTTCAAAAGGAAAAACCTCCCTTAGGAATCTTTAGAAAAATAGAAACCATTAAAAAAACAATTCAAGAGGAGCAATTTCTTGCTGAAAGAGAATGGTTAAAAATCAAGATAAAAGATCTTAAGCTGGAGATAGGTGCGAATACAGGGAGCTTTTCGAAGAATATTAACTAGTGCAATTCGAAATTGGTTTGAACCAATCAGCGCAAAAATCCCAAATCAAAAATCAAACCTTCCTACCCTCCTTTATAACCAAACCCCTTCAACAACCTGTCATCGTCTCTCCAGCCTTCTTTGACTTTGACGTGCATTTCTAAAAAGACTTTTCTTTCTAGGAAGGTTTCGATCGATTTGCGGGCTTCCATGCCGAGCTTTTTAATGGCTGAGCCTCCTTTGCCGATGATGATGGACTTTTGGGTTTTGCGGTTTACGAAAATCGTGGCTGCGATGCGGGCCAGCTCTTCGCCTGATTTGGTGAAGGTGTCTTCAAAACTTTCAATCATTACCTCGGTAGAGTAGGGGACTTCCTGGTGATACAATTCCAGGATTTTTTCGCGGATGATTTCACTGACGAAAAAACGCTCGGGGCGGTCGGTAAATTGATCCTTGGGGAAATAGGCTGGGCCTTCATCCAGGTTCTCCAGTATCAGTTTGAAAAGTTTATCAGTGTTGGATTGGTGCAAGGCTGAGATGGGTACAATCTCCTTGAATTGAAACAGCTTGCTCCAGGTGCTTATCTTTTCCAGCACCTCATCCGATTCTACCGTATCCGTTTTGTTGATCACCAAAAAGACAGGAACCTTTAATTTTTTCATGGCCTCCAACAAGGGATGATGCTCTTCTGCCTTTTCGGCCATTTCTACAATAAAAAGCACCATATCTGCATCCTCAAACGAAGTCTTTACGAAGTCGTTCATCGACTCTTGCATCTTGTAAGATGGATTTTCAATGTAACCCGGCGTATCGGAAAAAACGACCTGGTAGTTTTCTTCGTTCACGATACCAAATATCCTGTGACGGGTAGTCTGGGGCTTGTTGGTGATGATCGACATGCGCTCACCTACAAGGGCGTTGAGCAGGGTCGATTTCCCTACATTGGGTCTTCCTATGATGTTGACAAATCCTGATAAATGCTTTTCTTCCAAGGTTCCTTTTTTATAAAATGGCGATTAAATCCTTAATCAATGGTTTGATGTTTTCTTCCGTCCTTTTGGCCATGGCAATCACATCATCTACACTGGTTTCTTTGATCATTTCAATGGGATAACACTGATTGGTGACCACCGAAAATACAAAAACGGGCAATTCCATGTGACGCGCTACCAAAACTTCCGGTACGGTACTCATGCCTACAACATCGGCTCCAGCCCAGTATGAATCCGATACTCCGCCGGGTGTTTCAAGATTAGGTCCGGGTAGCGCCATACACTCCTTTGTGGGCACTGATTTGATGCTTTTTGGCCAATTCCAAGCTTTTTCATTCAATGCTTTGTCATAAGCATACAACATGTCCGGAAACCTTGGACCAAGACGATCATCGTTTTTACCTCTTAATGGATTGTCAGGATGCAGGTTGATATGATCTTCAATAAAAACCAAATCTCCTGCCTGGTAATCTTCATTTACTCCTCCCGCGGCATTTGAAATCATCAGTCTTTGTATGCCCAACATTTTTAAAACCCTTACCGGGAAAGTCAAGGCCTCCATACTGTAACCTTCATACCAATGAAATCTGCCAGCCATGGCCACTACCTTCCTTCCGTGTAAATGTCCGAAAACCAATTTCCCGGCATGGCTTTGGACGGTACTCTGAGGAAAATGAGGTATGTCTCCGTAGGCAATTTCCTTGATTGCATCAATTTGATCAGCCAAACCACTCAATCCAGTGCCGAGTATGATTCCAATTTCGGGATCAAATCCGGTTTTTTCTTTTAAAAATTGAACAGTTTCCTGAATTTTGTCGTAAAGTTCCATCAATCTTGTAGTTAAGATTATCTTATTTGAGCCAAAGGTCTGATTTTTGCAGGGATCATTTAGGTAATTTTGATTTTTCTTAAAGGTAATTCCTGTCATGTTTAGAAAAATACTCACAGCTTCTGTGCTAATTGTTGTGCTCTTGGTCTCGACCATGGGTATCAACCTGCATAAACTGTATTGTATTTGTCTGGATAAAAGTGAAATTTCACTTTTTGAATTTGAAAAGGATTGTCCATTAGAAAAATCTGTTTGCAGCAAGGATGCAAAAGCAAGTTGCTGCAAAAAACCTGCGGAGGGAAATCCACTTCCCTGCAAGGAGAAAAAATCAACCTATCTAAAAATCGGAAGCCAGTTTGATAAACCACTTCAGATTGTCCTTCCGGATTTTGTATTCACAACTACTTCAGTACGAAATCTTTCTTTTTTAGAAAAGGAAATTAAATCAATAGTTGGATTTCAAAAATCCACCTTCCTATCTACGGGGCCACCCATTTTTATAAAAAATTGTGTTTTTAGGTGTTAGGTCATGCTTTTTTCAGAGCATTAGATCACCTATCAACATTTTTTATGAAAAAGATAATTTTCCTTCTTGGAATCATTTGTGGTTCCTTTCAAATAATGTACGCACAAAAAACGCTGTCAGGAGTCATCACCAATGATATGGGTGAGAAACTTATTGGCGCATCGGTTTTTTGGCAAAATAATATGAGCCTGGGGGTGTATACCGACACAGCAGGCAGGTTTGAAATTCCCCGCCCGGATACTTCCGCGAATCTTGTCGTCAATTATGTAGGATACAATCCGGTAACATTTCTAATCGAACCTTTCGAAGAAACCCTCGAACTGGAAATCTCAGGAATCATTGTACTAGACGATGTGGAAGTTCGCGCCAGAAATACAGACAATTTTACCTCGACTTTAAGCACCCGTAACCTTGAATCCATCAACAGCAAAGAGCTTACAAAAGCTGCTTGTTGTAGTCTTGGAGAAAGTTTCGAAACCAATGGTTCGGTCGATGTAAATTATACGGATGCCTTAACCGGGGCACGCGAAATCCAGATGTTGGGCTTACGTGGTATTTATACCCAATTGTTATTGGAAAAAAGACCGATTTATACCGGTTTGGCCACTCCCTTTGCATTGGATTACCTGCCCGGAACTTTTCTCAGCAGCATTCAAATTTCCAAAGGAGTCAGTTCTGTGCAATCGGGCATGGGAGGTATCGCTGGTCAGATCAATCTCGAAGCGCAAAAGCCCTGGGATGACAAACCACTTTTTGTAAACCTTTACGGGAGCACAACTTCGAGATTTGAGGCCAATATTCACCTGAATAAAAAACTGAATGAAACCAATGGAATTGGTGTTTATCTCCACGGCGATATTCAAAATCACGAAATGGATACCGACGATAATGGTTTTATGGATATGCCTTTAAAAAAGCAATTGAATGGCCTCGTACGCTACATGAACATGGGTGAAATTGTACGTGGTCAAATCAATTTCCAGGGGATTTCTGAAAGAAGGGCTTCCGGACAAATCAGCCATCATGGAGCACATACCGGTCGCTTGTATTCCATTGAACAAAATGTAGATCGCATGGAAGTTTTTGGTAAGCTAGCTTACCTGGGTTTTGGTGCTCCGCATCAGTCGTTGGCTTTGATTTACAGCGCAACTTTGCATCAATTGGAATCACTTTACGGCGATACCAGACATACGGGGACCCAGAAATCTGTTTACGGAACCTTGCTTTTTAATACCAACATCGGAGATCCGGATCATAAACTGAATATCACTGCCACCTACCAAATGGACGATTTTGAAGAATACCTGAATGAAACCGATTGGAGCAGAACGGATATCGTAACGGGTTTGGCAGGTGAATATGCCTGGAATTATGTAAATAATTCAGGAGGTTATTGGTGGACTTCAGCCGGAATCGTTGCTGGATTAAGAGCCGATTATCACAGTCGATTTGATTTGTTGGTTTCACCACAATTGGTAGGAAGGTTCAACTTTTCCGATGAGACAGTTGTAAGAGCTTCAGTCGGCAGGGCTTATCGCACACCCAACGTTATAGCAGAGAATATTAGATTCTTACCAAGTAGCCGAACCATGTTGTTGGTTGAAAATCCGGAAGTGGAAGAAGCTTGGAATTATGGCATAAACTTCACTACCAATTTCAAGTTGTGGGGCAAATTTGCAGGATTCAGCCTCGATGCCTATCGGACAGATTTTCAAAATCAGGTAGTGCTGGATATGGAATCTGATGCAGACAATATCCTTATTTATAATCTGGACGGACAATCCTATTCCAACAGTCTACTAGGAACTTTCACCTTGGAATTAACTGAAGGTTTGGATATGAAATTAGCCTATAAAATCAACGATGTGAAGGTAACTTTTGCCAATGAATTATTGCAAAAGCCATTGATTCCCAAGCATCGTGGATTGGTAACTTTGGATTATGAGACACCTTCTGAAAAGTGGATGTTTAATGTGTCTACTCAAATCATTGGCTCTCAACGGATGCCTGAAAATTCTTTTATTCCCGACAATTTGGGTGAATTTCCACGAACCACTCCTGCCTATGCGCTGTTAAACGCTCAGGTAACTTTCAGACAGAATAAAATGTTTGAATGGTACGTCGGTGGAGAAAACCTGACGGGGTACCAACAGGAAAATCCAATCATTGGATTCGAAGATCCTTTTGGTGGATATTTTGATGCAACCAGGGTTTATGCGCCACTTTTTGGAGCCAGAGCTTATCTTGGTCTCCGTTTTTCAATACAATAAGGAGATTCACCCGGATTTTAAGAATTCGGGTGAATTTTAAATATCTTCACGCCTCTTCAATTACCTAACTCAAACCAATAATATGAACAACGAACTAATCAACCTTGACAGGAAAGTAAAACAGTACAAAGAAGTACTCAATAATACCCACGAATATCGAAAGATATGGCATGAGTCCTTGAAGGATAAGATTACTAATACTTTAAAGGGAGTATCAGAGGAAGTTGGTTTGGATGCTGAATTTGAATGTAGAAATGATTTGGAAAACCTTGAAGCAATTGTCATGTCTTTGGGCAATGTGCGTTCAGGAATGTCTCAGGAGGTTGCATCTAATATCAGACGCGATTTGATCAAACACAATGGCTCATTGATTTACCAGCAGTTGTTCAATGGTAAAATTTTGGTCCTGATCAATTATCCTTTTATTGAAAATTATGGTCAACCTCAACCGCCTAAAACGATTGCAATTTACAGACCTGAAGAATTAAAGGATCCCTATTTTGTAAGGCACATAGAAACCTTTATGCAGGAAGTGATGATGTGGGAAGACTACGATGATGACATAGAAGAGCCTAATCAAAGAATAGGATTTAAATTGAACTTCCAGGGTATGGCGGATGGTGCTCCAAACGCAAATGGATAAATTTTCCGTTAAGGAAAGAAACGTTCGAAATTCATAGAAAGGGCTTTTCTTCCGAGGTAAATCGCTGCTAGGACCAGAGTATAGGTTAATGTTGCAGTCATGGTTTAGATTTGGTTTGGTGAATTATTTCCCGGAAAGGCTGTGCACAAACCTAACGAATATTTTTGAGCTAACCTTATCGTTTTCGAAAAATAATTTTGAATGCTAACCGACATTCGCGATTTTCTGGAAGAATGTGTGGACAAATACAACAGACCATTTTTTATAGAATCGGATCCAATTTCGCTTCCACACAGGTTTTCTGATCCTCGCGATAAAGAAATTATCGGTTTTTGGGTGGCCATGCTTGCCTGGGGTCAACGTAAGACGATCATCAATAGCGGAAACCGTATTTTGGAATTGATGGACAATAGTCCTTACGATTACATTATCAATCATCAGGAGTCGGACAGAGAGGCTTTTTCAGAATTCAAGCATAGGACTTTTCAATATACGGATGCACTCTATTTCCTTCAGTTTTTTCAGGAGTTTTATAAAAGACATGATAGCTTGGAAGAGGCTTTTTCCAGATTTATGGAACCGGAAGATGTAGATGTTTCCAATGCCCTTTCTGGTTTTCATCGTTTCTTTTTCCAATTGCCGGATGCTCCTCAGCGTACCAGAAAACATATAGCTACTCCGGACAGGAAATCTACCTGCAAACGGCTCAATATGTTTCTCCGTTGGATGGTAAGGAATGATAAAAAAGGGGTGGATTTCGGAATTTGGAAAACCATCAATCCCTCTCAATTACTTATTCCATTGGATGTGCATGTCGATAGAATTGCCAGGAATCTTGGCCTCATCACTCGCAAACAAACGGATTGGCAAACGGTGATAGAGCTAACCACAGAACTGCGAAAACTGGATCCCAATGACCCTGTTAAATATGATTATGCCCTTTTTGGTCTTGGAATTTTGGATGAAGGAAATCCTTTAAAAATGTAATGATGGAACTACCGATTGCATTTAAGGAGCGTATGCAGACTCAGTTGGGGACGGATTTTCCTGCTTTTTTAGAGGCGTTGGAGGAAACAGCTCCGGCAAGCATTCATCTTCATCCTGAAAAGCGAAATGCCGAATACGAAGATTTTCCAAAGGTGCTCTGGCATACCGAACTGGGTCGTTATCTTACTGAAAGACCAGTTTTCACTTTAGATCCATCTTTTCATGCAGGGACTTACTATGTGCAGGAAGCATCTTCCATGTTTTTGGCACATATTTATAAAAATGTTTTTAAAAATAATGCGCCCAAAAGAGTGCTGGATATGTGTGCAGCCCCGGGTGGAAAATCCACTTTGATTGCTTCTCTGCTGGATTCCAATGCGCTTTTGTTGTCGAATGAGGTCATTCAGTCCCGTTTTCAAATTTTAAATCAAAACCTTACCAAATGGGGCTTGCCCAATACCCAAAGTTCCAACCACGATCCGGAAGACTTCAAAGGTTTGGAAGGCTTTTTTGATTTCATTGTAGTGGATGCGCCCTGCTCTGGTGAAGGGCTTTTTAGGAAAGACGAAAATGCTTCTGATGAGTGGTCAGAGGAGAATGTAAATATCTGTGCAGGGAGGCAGAAGCGAATATTGGCAGCTACTATTCCACTATTAGCTGAAAATGGAATTTTGGTTTACAGCACATGCACTTACAATGATCAGGAGAATCAGGAAAATTGTAAGTGGATTAAATCAGAGTTCGGTTTGGAAGAAGTTGCCATCCTTATTGATGGTCTCGATGGAATAGAAGCAAAAGAATGTGGATTTCAGTTCTACCCAAATAAGGTGAAGGGGGAAGGCTTCTTTTGTGCAGTTTTTATACAAAAATCAGAGGTTGTCTCGAACTTGAGTTTGCCAAAAAAGCCAACATTTAAAAATTTGCTTCCGCTGCCAAAAGCTCAGGTTGAAACGATGCCGGAATGGATTGAAGGCGCTGACCAGTTTGAATATTTCATAACTAAAAATGAGATTGTAAAAGCCATTCCAAAAAATCTGGTGCCGGATCTTCTTTTGATAGATTCCATTTTAAAAAAGAAAAATTTCGGATTGGATCTCGGAACTTTTAAAGGGAAGAATTTTATTCCGGATCACGCTTTGGCCTTGAGTGTTGTTAAAAGCAAAGCCATTCCCAAGGTTGAGCTCCAATTAGAAGAGGCCCTTATTTTTTTAAAAAAGGAAATTCCGAATAAAAACTGGGAGGGAAAAGGTTGGCATTTGGCTACGTATAAAAATGAAGCTATCGGTTACGGTAAATCGATTCCGGGCAGAGCCAATAATTATTTACCCACCAATTGGCGTATTAAGATGCATTTGAGTCGCGATTGATAGAATAAAAAATAAAGCCGCCCCGTAGAACGGGAGCGGCTTTGTATGATTAAGTATTCTATTGCCTGTTTTATGCAGCTTAAGCTACTGCTTCCACTGCTTCTTCCTCCGCAGGAATTTCATTGCCGTTTTCGTCGGTCAAATCCTTTTCAATGCGTAGGTTGTCAATGATGAATTCCTGTCTGGTAGGAGTATTTTTACCCATATAATAAGCCAGGATATCATCGATGTCTGTTTTTTCTGTCATCAAAACGGGCTCCAAACGGATGTCCTCGCCGATAAAATCTTTAAACTCATTTGGAGAGATTTCACCAAGCCCTTTAAATCGGGTAATCTCCGGTTTGCCTCTCAATGCTTTTACTGCTTGCTGCCTTTCTGTTTCGCTGTAGCAGTAATAGGTCGTTTTCTTATCACGAACCCTGAAAAGTGGCGTTTGAAGAATAAACAAGTGACCATTTCTCACCAAATCAGGGAAAAATTGCAAAAAGAAGGTCAACAACAGCAGTCGAATGTGCATTCCATCCACATCGGCATCGGTTGCGATAACCACATTTTTATAACGCAAATCGTCCAATCCATCTTCAATATTCAATGCATGTTGAAGCAGGTTGAACTCTTCGTTTTGATACACTACTTTTTTGGTCAGACCATAACAGTTGAGCGGCTTACCTCTTAGCGAAAAGACAGCCTGTGTTCCTACGTCCCTTGCCTTTGTAATTGAACCACTCGCGGAATCTCCCTCGGTAATGAAAATTGTAGAGTTGTTTTTCAAGTCCTCATCCACCTTGGTGTTGTCATTAAAATGGTAGCGACAATCCCTCAGCTTTTTGTTGTGAATGTTGGCTTTTTTCGCCCTTTCATTGGCCAGCTTTTTAATGCCTGCCATTTCTTTTCTTTCCCGCTCCGACTGCTTGATTCTTTTTTCGAGTTCTTTGGCAATTTCCTGATTCTTGTGCAGGAAGTTGTCCAGCTCTCTTTTTAAAAAGTCTAAAATAAAGGAGCGAAGCGACTGACCACCAGGCGCCACCTCAGTAGAACCTAATTTGGTCTTGGTTTGAGATTCAAAAACCGGTTCTTCTACACGCACCGAAATCGCTGCAATAATCGAAGAGCGGATATCTTTGGTATCGTAATTTTTGTTGAAATGGTTACGAAGGGTTTCTACTACAGCTTCCCGAAAGAAATTAAGGTGTGTACCTCCCTGGGTTGTGTTTTGACCATTGACAAAACTATAATATTGTTCACCATAATGATTGCCGTGCGTCATGGCAACCTCAATATCATCACCTTTTAAATGAATAACCGGATAGCGAATTGGTTCAGTGGCTGTTTTCTTTTCCAAAAGGTCGAGCAAACCATTTCTGGAATAAAAACTCTGACCATTGAAATTGATGCGCAGTCCTGAGTTCAGGTAGGCATAATTCCAAAGCTGGGTTTCTACAAACTCAGATCTGAATTTATATTTTTTAAAAATAGAATCATCCGGGTGGAAAACAGTTAGTGTTCCGGAAGAATCATCACCATTTTCAATTTTACCGTCTTTGGTGATTTCCCCCATGGCAAACTCTGCCATTTTGGTTTTGCCTTCGCGGAAAGCCTGTACTTTGAAGTAGGAAGAAAGTGCATTCACTGCCTTGGTACCAACACCATTCAGACCGACTGATTTCTTAAAGGCTTTGGAGTCGTATTTACCTCCGGTATTGATTTTGGAAACACAGTCTACGACCTTTCCCAAAGGGATTCCACGACCATAATCCCGTATTTCAACAATTCCATTGTCGATTTTCACATCGATGGTCTTTCCGTAGCCCATGACATGTTCGTCGATGGAGTTGTCCAGTACCTCTTTCAACAACACATAAATACCATCGTCGGGAGAAGAACCATCGCCTAATTTACCGATATACATACCGGGTCTGATGCGGATGTGTTCTTTCCAATCGAGCGAGCGAATATTATCTTCGGTATACTTAACTTCTGACATATATTGAGTCCTGGTTTAGAATGGTTTTGCACAAAGGTAATTCTTAGCAGGAATTTTCCTATGCTGGTAAAAAACTGCCTAAACTTGTGATTGGATATTAGCTTGGCTCAAAAATAGAAAGGAATAACAAATTATTAAAACAATTTGTTTTAAAATTAATTTTTTGCATAAAAAAAACGGAGCCGATCGCTTAGCGTCCAGCCCCGTTTCTGAGGGGGTATTGTCGATTCTTTGAAGGAGGAAGCCATTTTATCATTCCCGGTAGATAAAGCTAGGCTTAAGTTAGGGGGTGTGTTTACCGGAGAACCCAAATGTAACCTCCGTCCTTTCTTATCAAAGATTTTGACATATTTTGAATTAATGCAGATTACTCAAATCGAGTTGGGGTTAGTTTCTGCTGTTTTTGATACCCTTTACGATTTAGGTATTTTATATATATGCTTCAATAATAATGCCAAAACCACTATTTTTCAGATGACAACAAGCCCTCTGAATTCCATATCTGAATTTTTCTCTAACGTAACTAGTCCTATCCAGGAGTTGCATGCTCCTCTTTTTGAAAATAAAAAGGTAAAAGTCTTCCTGAAAAGAGAAGATCTACTGGATCCGGAGGTTTCCGGCAACAAATTCAGGAAGTTAAAACACAACCTGATTGAAGCAGCCAATCTTCAAAAATCAACATTACTGACTTTTGGAGGAGCCTGGTCCAACCATATTGCAGCGGTAGCAGCAGCAGGTTCTAAATTCGGATTTCAAACCATTGGAATTATCAGAGGTGAAGAGCCGGATAGTTACAGCGAAACTCTAAAGTATGCAAGCCAACAAGGCATGCAATTTCAATTTGTTTCCAGAACAGAATACCGGGAAAGGTCAAATGCAGCCTACCAGGCAAGTTGGATGGAAAGGTACCCAGAAGCTTTTTTGATCCCTGAAGGTGGAACTAATTGCCAGGCGATTCAGGGTGTAAGCGAAATGGTAGATGCTGAATTTTTAGCTTTAAACCCAACGCACACCTGCCTCGCAGCCGGAACCGGAGGAACCACCGCCGGTTTAATCTCATCCGGAATCCAAAGCCAAATCCTCTCATTTCCTGTATTGAAGGGGGGCTTTATGGAAAAGGAGATTTTAAAAATAGTAGAATCCTGTGGAATCAAACCACCCCAGAATCTACAAATAATCAACGCTTATCACTTTGGAGGATATGCAAAAGTGACTGATGAATTATTCGAATTCATGTCATCCTTTGAAAAAGAACATAGAGTGTTGTTGGACCCTGTTTACACCGCCAAAATGATTTACGGAGTTTTTGATCTTATAAAAAGAGACCATTTTCCAAAAGGAAGCAAAATCCTAATGATCCACACCGGCGGTCTGCAGGGTAGGGCAGGGTTTGGGGATAAATTAAAACCATAAGTCTAAGAGCAGTCTGCTTTTTGTGCCGGCGGGTCTACTCTGGAAGACCCACCTTAGACACAATGTTATTAAGTTAAGGGAATGAAAGGTGGAATACTTTCAAATCATTGAGTTGCGGTCGTTGCGCTTAACCTTCGCGGCCGTTGCGTGAACCAAAAATATTAGGAATTGAAAGTCAAAAGAATTTGAATATCAGACAATTACACTTTTGAAAATAAATGACTCTGCTTGTGCCGGCGGGTCCTCTCCGAGAGACCCGCCTTAGACAGAGTGGTTCAAATTTTAAGAAAACTAAAACCTAAAATTTATAACCTAAAACCTAAAAATCATTCCTCAAGACCCCTGTCTTAGACGAAAAGCTTCCTCAAAAGGGGATTCTGCTTCGCACCCAAATCCCATTCCATCGCATTCATTCGTTCTCCGTGACGGACAGGGCATGCCCTATCCCTACAGGTTATTTATTCAAAATCAAAAATCAAAAACCTAAAATCAAAAACCTAAAATCCACCTCCCGCTTCCGTTCCCATCAATTTTTCCAACACCTCTAGCGCAGCTTTGGCGATTTTGGTCCCCGGGCCAAACACTCCTGCCACACCTTTTTCAAAAAGAAAATCATAATCCTGCTGGGGAATAACACCTCCCACAACGACCATGATATCTGGTCTGCCCAAATCCTTCAGTGCCTGGATGGTTTGAGGAACCAGCGTTTTGTGTCCAGCTGCCAAAGAAGAGATGCCTAGAATGTGTACATCATTTTCTGCGGCTTGTTTGGCCGCTTCTTCAGGTGTTTGAAACAATGGTCCTATGTCAACATCGAACCCAAGGTCGGCAAAGCTGGTAGCGATGATTTTTGCACCGCGATCATGGCCGTCCTGACCTAGTTTGGCTACCATGATACGAGGACGACGTCCTTCCCATTCAGCAAATTTGTCGGTCATTTTTCTTGCTTCATTGAAGGATTCATCAGCTTTGATTTCTCCGGAATAAACTCCTGAAACCGCTTGGGTGGTTGCTACAAATCTGCCAAAGGTTTTTTCCATGGCTGAAGAGATTTCTCCCAGGGTAGCTCTGTCTCTGGCTGCGTCTACTGCAGCAGCTAGTAGGTTTCCTTTTCCGCTTGCGGCAACTTCAGCCAAATTATTCAAGCTTTTCTGAACTGCTTCCTCATTCCTGGTTGATTTCATCTCGTTGATCCTTTTTATCTGGGAATCACGCACAGCTGCATTGTCTATATCCAGGATGTCCAAGGTAGCTTTTTCATCATTTTGAAAAATATTGACACCTATGATTTTATCCTGTCCGCTGTCAATTCTGGCTTGCTTTCTCGCCGATGCTTCTTCGATTCTAAGTTTTGGAACTCCTTTTTCAATTGCTTTAGCCATACCGCCCAAATCTTCGACTTCTTCAATCAATTCCCAGGCTCTTTTAACCAATTGGTCTGTCAAATATTCCACATAATAAGATCCTGCCCAAGGATCGATGGCCTTTGTGATATCCGTTTCCTTTTGAAGGTAAATCTGAGTGTCTCGAGCAATTTTAGCAGAGAAATCGGTAGGAAGCGCAATGGCTTCATCCAGTGAATTGGTGTGGAGTGATTGGGTTCCTCCCAATGCAGCTGCCAATGCTTCAATACAGGTTCGGGCTACATTGTTAAAAGGATCCTGTTCGGTAAGACTCCAGCCTGAAGTTTGGCAATGGGTCCTTAGCGCCATTGATTTTTTATTCTTGGGATTGAATTGCTTTACAATCCTGGCCCAAAGCAACCTTCCTGCCCGCATCTTGGCGATTTCCATAAAATGATTCATGCCAATCGCCCAGAAAAAGGAAAGTCTTGGCGCAAAATCATCAATGTCCAAACCAGCCTTGATACCCGCCCTGATGTATTCCAAACCGTCTGCCAAAGTGTAAGCAAGTTCGATATCTGCGGTAGCTCCAGCTTCGTGCATATGGTATCCGGAGATACTGATGGAGTTGAAGCGAGGCATGTTTTTCGAAGTGTATTCGAAAATATCTGCAATGATGCGCATCGAAGGTAAAGGCGGATAGATGTAAGTATTACGCACCATAAATTCCTTCAGGATATCATTCTGGATGGTTCCGCTCAGTTGTTCAGGACTTACTCCTTGCTCTTCGGCTGCGATGATAAAAAATGCCATGACCGGAATAACTGCTCCATTCATGGTCATGGATACTGACATTTTATCCAGTGGAATGCCGTCGAAAAGGATTTTCATGTCCTCCACAGAATCGATAGCAACTCCTGCCTTTCCAACATCTCCTGTTACCCTGGAATGGTCAGAATCATATCCGCGATGGGTAGCAAGGTCAAAAGCCACTGAAAGTCCTTTTTGGCCTTGTTCGAGGTTCCTTCGGTAAAATGCATTGCTCTCTTCGGCGGTTGAAAATCCTGCATACTGGCGAATAGTCCAAGGCCGGATGGTGTACATGGAGCCGTAGGGGCCTCTTAAAAAAGGAGGAATTCCGGCAGCAAAATCCAAATGCTCAATATCTGTTAAAACCTCCTCAGAAAATTGCTCCGGAATGTCAATTTTCTCGGGGGCATGCCAGGATTTTGTTTCAGTCTTATTTTCTTTTTTATTGAAAATTTCTTTGTCCAAAGGTATTTTGGAAAAATCAGGTTTCATGCACACAGTAGTTTAGGGTCAAAAGGAATTTTTAACCGGCTTAAAGGTAAGGCTTAAAGTCTTTTTCCAAAAGGGTCAGGGGGTATGAAATCGAGAGATGTTTATTTCCGCCACTTTGCGCAAAATTTATTATCTTTGCATCCGTTTTTCTAAAATTTGTTTGATTCTGTCCCGCCACTCTGGGTTTTTTGCTTCTTGCTCAATCTCTTTTTTTCCCGCGGTTCCGTCTCTGCAATCATTTTTTTTCATCACTGCAAAAAGCAGTTTAAAATCATTTTATGTTAATTATTGAAGTAAAAGAGGGGGAGTCAATTGACCGCGCATTGAGGAGATACAAAAGAAAGTACCAACAAACAAAACTTCGTCAGGAGTTGAATCGTAGAAAAGAATTCAGAAAACCTTCTGTTATCAGAAGAAACGAAGTTTTAAAAGCGGAGTACATTCAGAAAAAATTCGAAAATTAATAAACTCTGCTTTCAGAGTTTTACCTTCGCAAACGAAATAGTTAAGATTTCAATTATAGGAATATGCGCTTTTGAACTTCGTTTCTGAAATTCAAAAGCGCATTTTCACGACTACATCAATCTTACTCCCACATGTTTGCTAAACGCTACCTTCTTACCTTAGTTTTACTTGCTGGTTTCAGCTATTCCCTTTTCAGCCAAAAGTATAGCAATGAGTTTTTGTCCATCGGAGTTGGTGCCCGAGCACAAGCTATGGGTAATGCCGTCGTTGCCGGTGTAGACGATATCTATTCTACCTTTTGGAATCCGGCCGGTTTGGCCAGGATTGATGCTGAAACCGGACTTGAATTGGGTGCCATGCACTCTGAATGGTTCGCAGGAGTGGGTAAATACGATTACCTGGGGGCTAGCATACCTGTAGGAAATTCAAACCGAAGATTGGGCTTGTCCTTGGTTCGTTTTGGCATTGATGGGATACCCAATACCTTGAGTTTGTATGAAAGTGACGGTTCCATCAATTATGACAATGTGGTGGAGTTCTCTGCAGCAGACTATGCCTTTTTTCTAAGCTACGCTCAACCTTTAAAAGTCAAAAAAGGTAGTTTATCTGTAGGTGGAAATGTAAAAGTAGTAAGAAGAATAATCGGTTCTTTCGCCAATTCTTGGGGATTTGGTCTTGATCTTGGAGCTCAATATCATCTGGGTAATTTCAAATTAGGATTTGTTGGTAAAGACATCACCAGTACCTTCAATGCCTGGAAAGTGAATTTCACTGAGGAAGAGAAACAGGTGTTGATTCAAACCGGAAACACACTTCCCGATATCAATTCAAGTGAGGTAACCAATCCTTCTTTTATTCTTGGAGCCGGATATCATTTTGGTTTTAAAAAGATAGGTTTTACGCCTGAGGTTAATTTGATCGCTACTACTGACGGAAGAAGAAACGTACTATTGCCGGGCGACGGAATCAGTGCTGATTTGGGATTAGGTTTGGAAGTTGATTACAAAGACGCAGTTTTCTTGCGTGCCGGAGTCGACCAATTTCAAAAAGAAACCAATTTTGATGGTTCTGAATCTGTCCTGACTCGTCCGAGTTTGGGTATCGGATTAAAAATTGGCGTCTTCAGAGTAGATTATGCTTATACAGATTTGGGTGATTCAAGGAATACCTATTCTCACGTTATTTCCCTTGTTTTAAGTATGAAAAAGCGCGAAAATCAATAAGGATCTACGTCCACATTGATGCGTATGGTTGAATAACCTCTTTCCTTGTGCATTTTGGAGCCGGCTTCCAGAATGGCTTCCTTTGCTGCTTTTAAAACATTGGCTTTGGGTTCAACTTTTAGCAACACATCCAAAAGATAATAACCCCTAATTCTTCCCACAAAAGGGACTGCTGGGCCCTTCACTCTTTTTCCCAATTTATCTTTTAAAAAACTTGCAAAAATCTTTGCACCGTAATTCAAAGTATCCGGTTTCTTGTGTTTGAGGGTAATGGTGATCAGCCTTGAAAAAGGAGGATATTCAAAAGCCTTCCTCTCCATTATTTCTCTATTAAAAAAGCCATGGAAATCATGCTCCATTACATCTTTCAAAATTGGGTGTGTGAGATTTCTTGCTTGTACCACCACCTTTCCCTGTTCGTTTTTTCGTCCGGCTCTTCCTGATACCTGGGCGATGAGTTGAAAAGCCCTTTCGCTGGCTCTAAAATCCGGGAACGACCATAATTGGTCGGCATTGATGACACCAACCAATTTTACATTGTCAAAATCCAATCCTTTGGTGACCATTTGTGTACCGACCAGGATGTCCAGATTGTTGTTTTCAAAATCAGCAATGATTTTGCTGTGAGCATTTTTAGTACGAACAGTATCCAAATCCATTCTGCCGATACGTGCATCCGGCAAGTAGATTTTTAATTCGTCTTCAATTTTTTCCGTACCAATGCCGGTTAGTTTCAGTTCATTGCTTCCGCATGCCGGGCAGTTTGCCGGAATATGCGATTGGTATCCACAATAATGACATTGCAGGTTGTTGTGGATTTTATGATAGGTCATGCTGACATCGCAATGGATACATTCCTTATGCCAGTTACATTTTTCACATCGAACTGTGGGTGCATATCCTCTCCGGTTTTGAAAAAGAATGGCCTGTTCTTTTTTTTCTAAAATCTCTTTGAGATTCTCAATCAGGTAACTGGTAAAATGCGACTGCATTTTTCTTTCCTTCAGCTCTTTCCCAACATCAGCAATGTGAAGTTTGGGTAATTCCAGCCCTCCAAACCTTTCCTTCATTTCGACCAATCCATATTTTCCTTTCTTGGCATTGTAATAGGTCTCTACCGATGGTGTGGCGGTACCTAAAATAACCTTAGCTTCAAAAAGACCAGCTAAAAACACTGCAGCATCCCTTCCATTGTACCGTGGAGCCGGATCGTGTTGTTTGAAAGAACCATCGTGCTCTTCATCAATTACTATCCACTTTAATTTTTGAAAAGGTAGGAATAAGGCAGATCGGGCACCAAGGATAACCGGTTTTTGACCAGAGGCGACTTGTTTCCAAATTTCAACTCTTTCATTGTGATTAAGTTTGGAATGATACACTGCCACCTTTTCTCCAAAGACGGCTTTGAGCCTTTGGATGATTTGGGTCGTCAATGCAATCTCAGGAAGCAGGTACAAAACCTGATCATTGTTTTCAAGAGCTCTTTGAATGTATTCAATATAAATTCTTGTCTTTCCACTACCTGTAACTCCATGCAGCAAGACCACTTGTTTGTCCTCAAACTGTTGGTCGATTTCCTGAATCGCTTTGCTTTGTTGATTGCTCAGTTTCTGAGACAATTCAGTTTCTCCATCTTCTGTATCAATTCTACTCACTACCTGATCAACTACTTCCCAGATTTCCTTTTTCTCAATTCCTTTAATAACACTGCTGTCAACATCAGCTGCTTTGCAAAGTGCAGGTCTGGAAATTTCTTTTGATTTTTTGGAAAGTTGAATAAAGCCCATCAAAGCCCTGGTTTGCTTTTCAGAATTGGCGACCAGGTCAAAAGCTTCTGCCAACAATTCAGGCTGGGATTTAAACGGCTCCAGAAGTTTAATAACAGCAATAGTTTTGGGCTTGAATTTTTCCTTCATCTCAGATTTCAAATACACCAGTTTTTTGTCTAATAGTGTATTGATGATTCTGGAAACGGATTTAATGCCCAAAATTTTCTGTACATCTTCTACTGATATCTCATGCTGAATACTCAAGGCTTCGACAATTAAGTATTCATTGTCGGTAAGTCCTTCGATGTTGTTGTCAAAAAGTGGACTGATGACCAAGCGGGACTGACTTTCCAATTTTAGATGAGCTGGCAATGCTGCCTGCATAACTTCTCCCGGCGTGCAGACATAATAATCAGCCAGCCATTGCCAAAATTTCCATTGAATTTCAGAAATAACCGGTACGTCATCCAGTACCGAAAGAATCATCTTGACTCTTTGATCCTTAGGTTGATCATTGTGAATTCTGACTACAATACCGCTGTATAATTTGTTTTTTCCAAAAGAAACCTCAACCCTTCCACCGAAAATAATTTGGTTTATCAAATCCTCAGGTACGGCATAGGTGTAAACCATTGGTAAGGCCAGAGGCAATACAATGTCGACGAAAGTTTTGGTCGCCAGAACCGGATGGAATGAGGTTTGTGTAGACATAATTTTTGGCAATCGCTCAAAGATTGCAAACCTCTTTTGATTGGAAAAGTTTTGATGCAGGGAAAAGGGCAAAAAAAAACGTCTGCCTTGCAAAGCAAGACAGACGCATCAAAACAAAACGAAAAACCAACTTTAAACAAGTCTCTTTATTAGATGCTTATCTAACTGTATATTTTGCTTTAATGTTTCACGATTTTTGTTAATACCAATCGATATTAACTTTTCAAATATATCAAAAATTTAGCCAGCTTTCAAGGTTACCGGTATCTCAATTTCTCTTCCTTTCCTCAAAACCTTGACATTTAGCCTATCTCCGACATTCGCACTTCCGATGGCTTCCTGCAATTCAGGAACAGATTTGATGGTTCTACCTTGTACTCCTATGATGATGTCTTTTGGAAGCATTCCTGCGTATTCAGCTGAACCTCCTTTCGCCAATGCTTCAACTACTACTCCTTGAGAGATGCTTACTCCAAGCTCATTGGCGTATTCTGCATCCAATTCGCTGATGTTGACACCCAAATAAGGTCTTTCATAAGAACCATTTTTGATAATGTCATCAACAATGCGAGTGGCGATATTGATTGGTATTGCAAAGGAATATCCTTCAAATACTCCTGTTCTGGTGGAAATGGCAGTGTTGATACCCAGAAGGCTACCCTGTGCATCTACCAGCGCTCCACCACTATTTCCAGGGTTTACTGCAGCATCGGTTTGGATGAAAGATTCAATGGCATCATTTCCTTGAATGATATTGATATCTCTTCCGGTTGCACTGATGATACCAGCGGTAACGGTTGAGGTTAAGTCAAATGGATTTCCTACTGCCAGAACCCATTGGCCAACTTTTGCTCTGTCCGAATCGGCAATTTTTAAAGTAGGAAGATTTTGGCCATCTATTTTAATTACTGCCAAATCTGCCTTTGGATAAGTTCCAACAACTTCTGCCTTAAATTCTCGGTTGTCGTTCATAACTACCTTGATTTCATCTGCAAAGTCTACTACGTGATTGTTGGTAATGATATATCCGTCAGGTGAGTAAATAACTCCGGAACCTGTTCCGGCTTTTGGGGTTGGACTTCCAAACCACCAGTCGTCACCAAAAAAATATTGAAATGGATTTCCTTGTTGTTGGTTATTGGCCGGGACTTTATTTTGAATAGAAGAAATGTGAACTACGGCCGGCATGGCTTTTTCTGCTGCTTCTGAAAAATCGAACATTACGCCCGACATGGAGGGAGAAGCGTTTACATTTCTTGCAAAAGTGGCAGTTGTTTCAGTTTGGGTTTCTGCGGTAGCATTATTATTGAAATAAAAATTGCCGGCAAGGACCAAAGCACCTCCGACTAAACCCGCGGCTAACAATGAAAAGAATTGTTTCATTTTAATTCAGGTTTGTGATTTAACAGATAAGATCAATGTGTGAATGATTGAGTGTGTGAATGAGTGAATGTGTGGAGGATTGGGTTGTAAGTACTTAATCTTTCAACTGATAATCCTCTTTTTTTGTTGAAAAACAACGGAAAAATAACGAAAAGTGGGGGAGTCGGTTTTTGAGCAAAAATCGTTTAACTACAAATTAACAGGAGAACTAAAAAATTTACGGTTTGGGGTTTATGAATTACGAAAGGGGGTGTTCGGTGTTCGCTATTCGCCATTCGACGTTCGCTTTTCGTTTTTTAAAGCCTTCGTAAATCGTAAATCGTAAACCGTAAATTCTACAATACCTGGTTAATACTCTTCCAACCATGTTATCCAACCATTAAAATGGGAGTGACTGCATCTAAAAGCCAATGGCCAACAGCCAAAAGCCAATGGTTATAATAGATTGAAACGCAAAGGATCACAAAAGGAAAGCAATCCCAATCTTACCTATTCAGCATTTCCCAAATCTTATCTTTCAATTCCTGCAAACCTTGTTGAGCAACAGCAGAGATGAAAATCACATCTATACCTTTAGGAATTTCTGGTTTTAAAAGTTCTTTTAGTTCGTCGTCCACAAGATCTGACTTTGTGATGGCAAGCAGCCTGGGTTTGTCAAGCAATTCTTCGTTGTATAATTCGAGTTCCTTTAAAAGAATTTGATATTCCTTTTTGATGCTTTGGGTGTCAGCAGGAATCATAAAAAGCAACATCGAATTTCTTTCGATGTGTCTCAGGAATCGTAATCCCAATCCTTTTCCTTCATTCGCTTTTTCAATAATTCCGGGAATATCGGCCATGACAAACGAACGGCCATTTCTATAGGATACTATGCCCAGGTTGGGAACCAGGGTTGTAAATGCATAATTGGCAATTTTTGGCTTGGCTGCAGTAATGGCAGATAATAAGGTTGATTTTCCTGCATTTGGAAATCCTACCAAACCAACATCTGCCAAAACTTTCAATTCAAGGATTTTCCAGGACTCTATTCCTTCTTCTCCAGGTTGAGCGTATCTTGGAGCTTGATTGGTTGAAGATTTAAAGTGGCTATTTCCCATTCCGCCTCTACCTCCCGGTACCAGGATTCTTTCTTCACCGTCTTTGGTGATTTCAAATTCAGTTTCACCGGTTTCGGCATCTTTGGCTACCGTGCCTAAGGGAACTTCCAGGATGATGTCTTCGCCGTCTGCTCCGGTTTTGTTGTTGTCTCCTCCGTTTACGCCGTTGCCGGCCATTACATGCTTCCGGTATTTTAGAGGAAGAAGGGTCCACATTTGGCTGTTGCCTCGCAGAATTACATGACCTCCTCTACCACCGTTTCCTCCATCGGGGCCACCGTTAGGAATGTATTTAGCACGGTAAAAATGTGCAGAACCGGCCCCACCTTTACCAGAGCGACAACAAATTTTTACATAATCTACAAAGTTCTGTTCTGCCATTTTATACTTTTTATATCACAAACCAAAAAGGTGTAGATATGGTTTCATCTACACCTTTCAGGCTGCAAAAATACATTTATTGATTGGAAGCTCAGACTAAATTAAGTTTTTAGTCTATTTCTGATACTTTCAACATATTGGTACGATGCCTTTTTTGTAAAGGCATGCTTCCGGTATTGATTACGATATCTCCTTTTTTTACAAACCCGTTTTCTTTCAAATATTCATTGATCTCAATCATACTGTTGTCAGTAGAAGTAAAACGGTCATAATAAAAGCATTGTACTCCCCAGACTAAATTCAAGGTAGCAAGCATATGAATTCTGTCTGAAAAGATATAAATATCTGTTTTGGGGCGGAAGCTTGAAACTCGAAAGGCTGTATACCCTGAACTGGTCACTCCGATAATTGCTTTTGCTTTCAAATCTTCTGCGGCAGTAGCAGCGATATTACAAACTACATCAGAATTAAAAGTTCTCGCCTTGCTATTGGTCTTTGGACGTTTGTCCTTGATGTCATATTTCTTTTCTGCCTCGGTGATAATTTTAGCCATTTGCCTTACTACTGTAACCGGATGATCACCAGTAGAGGTTTCACCACTCAACATAAGGCAATCTGCTCCATCCATCACTGCGTTGGCAACGTCGGTTACCTCTGCTCTGGTAGGAAAAGGATTGGTGGTCATACTATCAAGCATCTGAGTTGCTACGATTACCGGACGAGCATATTTCAAACACTTTTTAATGATGTCTTTTTGAACGATAGGTAGACGCTCCATAGGGACTTCAATTCCCAGGTCACCTCTAGCTACCATGATACCATTGGACTCCTTGATAATTTCTTTCAGATTAACCAGAGCCTCCGGCTTTTCTATTTTCGCAAGAATTTTTGCAGGATGTCCTTTGGCATAAACCCTTCTTCTCAAATCTCTCAAATCTTCAGGCGATCTTACAAATGAAAGGGCGATCCAGTTGACAGGCTGGGTTAGAATGAATTCAAGATCTACCAGGTCTTTTTCAGTAAGACAGGGCAGTGATATTTTTGTATTCGGAAGATTAACTCCTTTTTTAGGTTTTAAAACTCCTCCGAAAAGTGTTTTTAGGGTTACTTTATCTTTTTTGTTGGTGGAAACGACTTGAAAAACCAATTTTCCATCATCTACCATTACCATTTCACCTTCCTGTACATCCTGAGCAAATTGTGGATAGGACATGTAGACTCCACCTTCCTTGGTGCCAATCATTTTTTCATTGGTGAAAACTATTTCATCACCCTGGTCTAACTGGATTCCGCCGTCTTTCATGTCACCCACTCTTAGCTTTGGTCCCTGGAGGTCAGCCAGGATTCCGATGTGGGTTCCGTACTTGTCGTTGATGTATTGTACTCTATTGATGACATCCTGGTGTTGCTTATGCGTTCCATGCGAGAAATTCAGGCGGAAGACATCTACGCCGGCTTTGACCAATGCCAGGAGGTTGTCATAAGAATCACAGGCGGGCCCTACGGTTGCCAGGATTTTTGTGTTTTGTTTACTTTCAATTTCAAGCATAGTTGCCTAAGGTTTGATAATTAGTGTCAAATGTACATTAAACCCTCAAAGATACCGAGAAGAAAACGAAATTTTTGAATTTTTAGTAGTCTAAGGTAAAAGTAGTATTTTGCAATCAGAATTATTTTTTTGAAAACTAAAACACACATTTCATGAAAGTTTATGAAAAGCCTGCCTTTTCTATCAAGAATTGGGCAGAAGAAGATCGGCCGCGTGAGAAACTCCTTCTCAAAGGCAAAAGTCACCTTACCGATGCAGAGTTAATGGCCATAATTCTAGGTACTGGTACCAAGGTTGAATCTGCAGTTGGCTTATCCAAAAGAGTGCTTAGCCATGTACACAATGACCTGAACGAATTAGGAAAAATGACTCCTTCCGAATTGATGAACATTAAAGGAATCGGACAGGCCAAGGCAGTGTCTATAATTGCAGCTTTAGAATTGGGGAGGCGCAGACAGATGGCTGATATTCGGGAAAAACCAAAGATTACCGGAAGTCTGGATGCCTACAAAATCATTGCTCCATTATTGTTGGATCTCCCCCACGAGGAATTTTGGATTCTATTACTCAACCGAGCCAATCGTGTCCTTGGAAAAGAGATGATAAGCAGGGGAGGAGTTACAGGAACTGTGGCAGATGCTAAGATTATTTTCCGCAAGGCCCTGGAAGGAAAAGCCACTTCCATCATTCTTTTCCACAATCATCCCAGTGGAAACCTGCGACCCAGCCAGGCTGATATCGATCTGACCAAAAAACTAAAAGAAGCAGGCAATAACCTCGAAATTTCGGTCCTTGATCATCTTATCATTGCAGAACGAGGATATTACAGCTTTGCTGATGAAGGGAGGATCTAGGTGCTGGGTACTGGGTACTGGGTGCTGGGTACTGGGTGCTGGGTGCTGGGTTCTGGGTTCTGGGGGTGAATTTGATTTAGTTCTGGGGCCGTTATACCAATTTGTGACAACAAAAAATCTAGCACCCAGAACCCAGAACCCAGCCCCTAGTACCTAGATCCCATATTTATCGACCAAATAGACCAAACTTGTCATGGCAGCCGAACCTAGTGCCAATTCTCGAGGGTGGACTTTGTCGATTCGATCAGTTTCGGTGTGGTGATAATCGAAATATCTTTGAGAATCCGGGCGCAAACCACAAAGCAGACCCAATTGACTTTTTAGTGGGCCGATGTCTGCACCCGAACCACCTTTGTTCAAATGAAGATTGTAGGGTTCCAATAATGGAAGCCATTCATTGAGTTTTTGAAACAGATTGACAAACACTTCAGGTTCAGCATCGCAGGAGAATCCTTGAGGAGTGAATCCTCCGGCATCTGATTCCAGGCCGAAAATATGCCTTTCGCCTTTTTCATTGGAGACCCTGGCGTATTCCAATCCGCCGGCCAGACCATTTTCTTCATTCATAAACATTACCACCCGGATGGTTCTTTTAGGTTGGTAGTTTAAGGATTTGAGCAGGTTCATTACTTCCATTGAATGTACACATCCGGCTCCATCATCATGTGCTCCGCCACCTACATCCCAAGAGTCGAGGTGTCCGCCGACTACAATGATTTCATCCGGATATTCTGAGCCTTTGATCTCAGCAATTACATTGTATGAATTTTCTTTTGGCAGGTTTTCGCAAGTGGTTCTTATGAATACACGAATGGTCTCTTCAGAACAAAGTCTGCTTAGCAGATCAGAGCCTTGGGTGGAAATTGCTACTGCAGGAATTCGTTCGTTTTCATTGGCGTAAACAGTGACACCTGTATGTGGTACATCATCTGATTTTCCTGTCATGGAACGGACGATTGCTGCCACCGCTCCATATTTTGCAGCTTCTGCCGGACCATTTACGCGCTGGTCAACAGCCTTCCCATAGGCATAAAAAGTTCTAAGTTGGGTATTGTCGAATGGGCGATTGAAGAAAACAATTTTCCCTTGAATTTTATCTTTTCCAAGTTTTTCCAAATCAGTCAGTGCTTTTACTTCGACTACTTCAGCTGTAATTCCATTTGGACCGGTGCCTATTGAATTCCCAAGTGCCAGGGATTTGAGTTCAATGGTTCCCATTTTTGAGGAATTCACAATCCGAACCTGTTCTTTTTCTCCTCTTACCCAATGGGGTACCAGGCAGGGTTGAAGGATGACTGTGTCCGGATTGAGTTTTAACAATTCTTGTCGTGTATATTCAACTGCAGCAGCAGCTTCCGGTGAACCAGCCAGTCTTCCTCCAATATTTTCGGAAAGATTTTCCAGCCAATTATAAGCTTTTCCTTCGGTCAGTGACTTATCGAATATTTGTTTTATAAACAAGGCATCTTCTTCGGAAAAAGAGGTTTGAGCCATTATGCTTATAGTAGTTAGTACACTTAATCCGAAAATTGGTAAGAATATTTTAAAAAAGTTTTGCATATTTTTTATTCAAAATTTTAAGATTAGCAAAGTGAAAATTAGCGATTTGCCAAATTTTATAATTCAAAGTACTGATTTGACAAATGAATACACTAAATATGAGTTTTTAGGTGAAATATTTCAGGAGTCAAATTTGATTTTCAATTCAAAAAACGAATAGAATATATTGTATAATCCAAAAATATAATGCACCTTTGTAATTGTGTAGATTACACACAAAGACATTTTAATAATTATTTTGGTTTTATTTGGTTAGGGCTGAGGTAATACATAGGCAGTATTACCTCAAAGAATTTAGGAACAGCTTCACATCGTGAGGCTGTTTTTTTTTGTGCTGCAAAAAACCTAAAAAAAGTTACTTTTGCCCTAAATCAGGCCTTTAAATTGATACTTTTTTAAAAAGTGCCGTCTTAACATGAAATTAAGAAAGGGACGGTTTCAAAACTGGTCTGGGAATAGATTTTTTTACCCAAACAGGTTCCTCCCTTTTGCAAACTTCTAAACACAACCCTATAGGCGACCAGGAAGCGATAGAAAGGTATCTCGATACCAGAGAGCCGGCCTATTTCGATGTGTTGTACCGGCGATATGCCGGAAAGGTTTATGCCAAATGTATTTCGATTTTAAAGGATGAAGGTTTGGCTGGAGATGCAACACAGGAGATTTTTACAAAGGTGTTTTTGAATCTCTCCAAGTTTGGTGGTCAATCAAAGTTTTCAACCTGGCTGTATTCTATTACCTACAATTTCTGTATTGATCAGGTAAGAAAAAATAAAAAAGGCAAACAGATTTTCTCTGATGAAATGGAGAAGGCTCCTGAAATTGAAGAAGAAGTTTCTGATGAGGAGTTTTTGACCATGGAGATAGAGCGCTTGAAAGTAGTGCTTGAAAATTTGCCCGAAGGAGATAAGGCAATTTTAATTATGAAATACAATGATGATATGTCCATCATCGAGATAGCAGAGAGTCTGGACAAGTCAGAGAGCGCAATTAAGATGAAAATTATGCGCGCTAAACAAAAAGCCAGACAGATTTATGACGAATTTTTTAAAGCCCAATAATAGACAGCGATCCAAACACTTAAACTCATTGATTAACTTAAATTTTAAGCTTATGTAATCCAATGAAAAATTATGAGAAGCAATAATTTTAAGCGGTTGATGGAAGAAGAGGAAGCAAAGTATGAAGCTCCTCCTCCGAAGGTTACGAGGAATGTGGAACAAACAACCGGAATTTTCTCTTTTGCGGCTAATATCATCGAGATCTTTCTACCTAAGGTTGTAGATGTGTTTGTTGCTATGTCCGGTGGGAAAGATGAAGAAACACCACCCAAAAGATTTACACCTGACCAGGGGTTCAAACATGGCCCGGGAAAAGGTCCTGATGCTTTGGGATAAATGATAAACCTGTTAACTTAATAAAACCCGATATTAACCATGCCTGGTATGGAAATTCTTAATGAACTACTGACCAATATGGCTTTGGCATTGCCTAAGGTAGTAATGGCTTTGGTTCTTTTTTTTGTTGGATGGTTGGTTGCTAAAGGTGTAGCCAGACTGGTCCAAAAATTATTACATGGAATTGGATTGGATAAAATTGGAGAGAAACTCAACGAGATTGACCTCGTTCGGGAATCTAATTTTACCATCCAGCCTAGTGTCATCCTGTCAAAGCTGTTGTACTATTTTTTGATCCTTATTTTCCTTGTTGCAGCTACGGATGTCCTTCAGATGGAAGCCCTTTCGCAATTGGTTTCCGATATCATCAATTACATTCCGCAATTGGTAACTGCGCTGGTGCTGGTTGTGATTGGATTGTTGCTTGCCGATATGATCCAAAAGGCTGTAAAGACTGCTGCAGAATCTATGGGAATCCCTTCTGCCAATATTATCAGCGGATTTATCTTTTGGTTTATTTTTCTAACGGTAGGAGTTAGCGCACTTTCCCAAGCCGGAATTGATACCGATTTCATCAAATCCAATCTAACGGTGGTACTCGGTGGAGGTGTTTTGGCTTTCGCCATCAGTTACGGTTTGGCATCTAAAGATATTGTTGGAAATTTCATTGCTTCTTTTTATCATAAGAACAAAGTGAAGATTGGAGATGTTATAGCCATCGATAATATAAAAGGAGAAATCGTTGCGATGGATAGTACTTCCCTCACTATTCAAACAGAATCCAAGAAAGTAATGTTACCCTTGAAAAAGTTGACTACAGAGAATATTGAAATATTTGAATCCTAGAATAAACATTAACCAAACAAATTAAAAGTGAATTTCATGTTTAAAAAGATTACATTATTTTTTTCCTTGATTTTCGTAGTAGGAGCAATGCAAGCTCAAACTGAATCAGAATTGAAAGAGGAATTTGCTGCAAAAGAAGCAGCAATGAAAGAGGCTAAAAAAGAATACGATGCCCTGAAGGGTGAAGTGGATGCAATTGCAGCCAAAATTGATGGTTTGCAACCTTGGAAATTTGGTGCACTTGGAACGCTGGGGTTGAATTTTTCACAATTCAATAACTGGTTTGGTGCTGCCAATCCTGATGCCTATAGCAGTACGATTGGTTTCTCAGGAAACGCCTTTGCTAATTTGAATAAGGACAAGTATTTCTGGAGAAATGCCGGAAATCTTAACATGGCCTGGACTAAACTGGCAATCAATGAAGAGGTAAGAGATACTGCTGAATATGAAAATACAGCAGATGCGGTAAACGTAACCTCGTTATTCGGTTACAAATTAACTGAGAAGTTCGCCATTTCTGCACTTGGTGAGTTCCGTTCAACCATCGTAAACAATTTTGCCAATCCTGGATTCTTGGATCTAGGGGTAGGAGCAACCTGGACTCCTATATCTGATCTAGTAGTGGTGTTTCACCCATTGAACTACAATATTGTGATTGCTGATGAAGGTTTGAATTACGAATCATCGCTAGGTTGTAAGATTGTTGCTGATTATGCTAAATCGCTTCCAAAAGGAATCAACTGGCGTTCAAATCTTTCAGCGTTTATCAGTTATTCTGATGTGCCAAACCTTTCTAACTGGACCTGGGTAAACGGCTTGAGTGTTAATGTGTGGAAAGGATTGGGTGTCGGTTTTGAATTGGGTCTTAGAAGCAACAAGCAGGAGAGCTACAATAAATTTGTAGAAGCTGAAATGTTAGATCCGGAAACATTTAATATTGATGACCTTGATAGTGGAGACAATCCATTGCAAACTTATTGGGTATTAGGATTCACTTATACTTTATAAATATCAGGAAGCCTGACTTCCTACTTTATTTCTAAAATAAAACCCGTCTTCCTTGATTGTGAAGACGGGTTTTGTTTTTACAGTATGACCTATTCTTCCTACCTTCACCACCCACCTAAAAATTATTCGAATGTCAGATAAAAAGCTCTTTTTGTTGGATGGACACGCTTTGGTTTACCGTGCCCATTATGCCTTTATTGCAAGACCACTCATCAATTCCAAAGGTTGGAATACTTCCGCAGTAGCTGGATTTACCCGCACACTTATTGATTTGATCAACAACCAAAATCCCACCCACATTGCAGTTTCCTTCGACCTTTCCGGGCCGACATTTCGACACGAAATGTATGAACCTTACAAGGCAAATCGGGAAGCACAACCTGAGGATATCACTTTCGCACTTCCTTACATCCGAAAAATGGTGGAAGCCTTTAAAATTCCGGTTGTGACTAAAGAAGGTTATGAAGCTGATGATGTAATTGGAACCCTGGCAAAACAGGCGGAAAAAGAAGGATTTGAGGTGTACATGGTAACACCTGATAAAGATTATGCACAACTGGTTTCGGATAAGGTTTTTTTATACAAACCGGGAAGACAGGGCAATGAGGTGGAAATTATGGGCCAGAAGGAAGTATGTGAAAAATGGGGTATTAAAAGAGTGGATCAGGTTATAGATGTATTGGGTTTGCAAGGAGATAGTGTGGATAATATTCCCGGAATTCCCGGAATCGGACCCAAAACTGCAGTTAAATTATTAGAAGAATTTGATTCGGTAGAGGGGGTAATTGAAAACTCAGACAAACTTAAAGGAAAACAGAAAGAGCGAGTTGAAGAGTTTGCTGAGCAGGCTATCCTTTCAAAACAACTGGCTACTATCGACATCAATGCTCCCGTGAAATTTGATGCCAAGCAATATGAGTTGGAAGAATTTGACAGAGAGACTTTGGAGGAGCTGTTTAAAGAACTTGAATTCAGAACACTGGCCAATTCTATTTTAGGTGGAAATTCGAGAAGTGATAATGCAGCGCCGGCCAGTAAGAATAACAACGGAACACAAGGTCAATTATTTACCCAGGAGGCGTCAGCTTTGCCTGATGAAAAGACTCCTGCTGCGCATTCTGTCGCTGACCATAACATCCATGATACCCCTCATACCTATCAGTTGGTGCAAACCGATGAAGGGATGGCGGATTTGGTGAAGTTACTTTCTTCTCAAAAGGAGATTTGTTTTGATACTGAGACTACTGATATAGATGCAAATGTTGCTGAATTGGTAGGAATTTCTTTTGCTATCAAGGCGCATGAAGCCTACTACATTCCTGTTCCTGAAGACAAAAATGAAGCAAAACGCATCATTGAAATTTTCCGTCCCATTTTTGAAAATGAAGCCATTGCTAAAATCGGGCAAAACCTGAAATATGATGCCTTGGTGTTGAAATGGCACGGAGTGGAGTTGAAAGGTTTGTACAAGGATACTATGTTGTATCATTATTTGTTGGAGCCGGAATTGAGGCATGGAATGGATTACCTGGCAGAAACATATTTAAAATATCAGCCGGTTTCCATAGAAACCCTTATCGGGAAAAAAGGCAAAAATCAACTTTCAATGCGCGATGTTGAGGTGGAAAAAGTAAGTGAATATGCCGCGGAAGATGCGGATATCACCTTACAATTGAAAAACTATTTTGAACCATTATTAGAAAAAGAAGGACTTTCTGAATTGTATGAAACCATGGAAGGTCCTTTGGTGAAGGTGTTGGTAGATTTGGAACATTCAGGAGTCAATTTAGATGTGCCTTTTTTAGAAGAGTATTCAAAAGAACTGGGAGAAAAAATAGATGCTCTGGAAAAAGACATCCATGAAGAAGCCGGAGTGAAGTTCAATATCGCTTCCCCAAAGCAGATAGGAGAAATTCTATTTGATCATATGAAAATTCCTTATCGCTGGAGAAAGACCAAGACGGGTCAGTACAGTACAGATGAGGAAAAACTATCTGAACTGGCTCAGGAATATCCTTTTGCAGAAAAAATCCTGGAATACCGAAGTTTGACCAAGTTGAAATCTACCTATGTAGATGCTTTGCCAAAAATGGTGAATCCTGTTTCTAAAAGAATTCATAGTTCTTTCAATCAGGCACTCGCAGCAACGGGTAGGTTAAGTAGCAACAATCCAAACCTTCAAAATATACCCATTAGAACAGAAGAAGGCCGTAAGATTAGGAAAGCCTTTATTCCAAAGGATGAAAACCACATCCTTTTAGCGGCGGATTATTCTCAGATTGAGTTGAGACTGATTGCAGAAATTAGCGGTGACGAAGCCATGCTGGAAGCTTTTGCATCCGGACAGGACATTCACAGGGCAACTGCGGCCAGGGTTTATGGCGTTCCGTTTGAGGAGGTGACCAGCGACCAGCGTCGAAATGCAAAAACGGTCAACTTTAGCATCATTTATGGAGCTGGTGCTACTAACTTGAGCCGTCAATTGAATATAAAAAGGGGAGAAGCGAGTGATTTGATCAAGCAGTATTTTGCACAATATCAGGGATTGAAGGATTATATGGATAAGACGGTGGAAGATGCTCGTAAAACCGGTTATGTTAAAACCTTGATGGGTAGAAGGAGATATTTAAGAGATATAAATTCCAGAAATAACCTGGACAGAAGCAATGCCGAAAGGGTAGCCATCAATACGCCGATTCAAGGGTCAGCGGCTGATATGATCAAACTGGCGATGATCAATATTCATAAAGCATTGGCTGAGGGTGGCTATAAAACAGAAATGATTCTTCAGGTACATGACGAATTGGTATTTGATGTGTACAAACCTGAGTTGGAAAAAGTGAAGCCCTTGATTCTAGACCTTATGAAAAATGCAATTCCTTCCCTAAAGGTGCCAATATTGGTAGAAGCAGGAACCGGAGAACATTGGTTGGAAGCACATTAAACCACTTCGTATGAAAAACACATTATTGGTTTTTTCTTTATTGCTTTTAACCGGATTTCAGCTCCAAGCTCAGGATAAGGATGTTTTGGAGGTTAAAAGATTGATGGCACAACAAGAAGCTGATTGGAACAGAGGAGACATCGATGCCTTTATGCAAGTCTATTGGAAATCAGAAAAGCTGCAATTCATCGGTGCCGAGGGGATTACCTACGGATGGCAACAAACCCTGGATAATTACAAAAAGGGCTATCCAGATCAAGCATCCATGGGTAAGTTGATTTTTGAAATAAAATCGGTGGAGAAATTATCCAAAAAGGTAATCATGCTGTCCGGTAGTTGGGAACTTGAAAAAGAAGGCCCCAATCCCGGTGGGCATTATTTACTGATTTGGAAAAAGATCAAAGGACAATGGCGAATTGTGGCCGACCACACAAGTGTTAAAAAAACGTAGCGTCCTCCCCAAACGGCCAATGGCCAACAGCCAATGGCTAACAGCCACCTAATTGCAGCCTGCAGGCAAAACCTTCGACAAACTCAAATCAACCATACTTCCTAAGGGAACCTGGGTGTCAGGCGTGAAGGAAGGAGTTTGGCTGGAAATGTACATGTCATCCTGGTCCGCTTCTCCCGGAACTTCGTTTACTGTTCCAAGTTTTAGTCCGCTTGCTGTGATTAGAAATTGCGCTTCGGAGAAGGTCATGCAGGATAAATCCGGCAAGTCTACCTTCCCTCCGCTTCTGGTGGTAACTACAAATTGAAGAACAGTACCCATGGGCACTTTTACTCCATCGTTGAGGTCGTTTTCTGTTATTTTTTTGTCGCCGTGATAAAGGTAAAGGATAGAATTTGGCTCCAATTTGTTGTTGAAAACCTGTTCTTTGATACTTGCACGGAGATTGAGTAATTTCAATTTTTTGACATACTGGTCGTAGTCATAATTTCCTACCAGGGTGGGTAGCGAAACTTGGTCAGGATTACTTTTGGTGATAGTCAAATAGATTCTTCTTCCTTCTTTAACCTGTTCGCCCAATTTTGGATTTTGATCCAAAACAACTCCTGGTTTTTCGTCTATGTTGTAGATAGAATCCGTAATGACATAGCGAAATCCACCTTTTTCAATCTTTTTAATGGCATCATTCACATCCATTTCAAGGTAGTTTTCTACCGTATACGATTCACCATGATTGGTGTAGCAGCTCATCCACCAATTCAATCCCAGAAAAATGAGGCAAAGTGCCAGGAGCATCTTGCCCAGATTTTTGAGGAAGAACATGCTAGAAATGAAATACCAGAATTCTTGAAAGCCGTTTTTTATTTTACCCGACACGGACATTTGAAGTTTTGTCCCGGAAACCAAATTCCAGGATTTGATCAATAAATTGATATGGTTTGTAACCGTTGATGGCTGCCTGATGATAAATACAGGTGGCTGGTGTCATTCCCGGAAGTGAGTTGACCTCGATTACGATGGTCTCCACACTTTTGTCCGGAAATATTCTCACAAAGGCATCAATCCGACAATATCCTTTTACACCTAAAATTCTAGCGGTGCGCTCCAGATCTTTTTTAACCTGGTCGGCAATATACGTATAATCAGCAGGATTATCGGCAAAGCGGGATGGCGTCAAATTTTGACCTTCTCCTGCCAGAAATTTTTCTTCTAAAGACAAAACCTCTCCACTTGCCAAGGCTTCTGAGGGTTCAAAAACTTCGTAAATCAGTTCGCCCTTTTCATCAAAATGAGTCAGCATTCCACCGGTTATTTCCAGGAATTTGGCTGCACCGTTTGCCGTAATTAAAGATTCAATCAAAGCCTGGTCTTTGGCAGGGAATTCTTCCTTGGCGTGCAGGTGCAAAAGATGCCTGTCCTTCGTTTCATCAAATCCCTCTTCTCTAAACATGAGATTGAGGAAGGCTCGTAATTGGTCCTTGGTTTTAATCAGTTTGACAGCAGAACTACAACCATCATCAACTGGTTTGGCAATGAGTGGATAATCAAAACCGGATTCTATCTTTTCAAGAATTGAATCCATATTGTCTAAATATTCCTCCTTGTTTACCAATAACTGATTGGCAGTCGGGAAACCATGTTCTCGTAAAATCCTTAAAGTCTCAAATTTGTTGATGGTAATTTGAGACGAATCCTGATCCGAACCATTGTAAGGAACTCCTACTTTTTCTAGCCTACTTTGGACTTCACCATCCTCTCCTGGACGTCCATGCAATGCTATGAAGACACCGTCAACTTTTTTCGGAAGGGTTTCATATTCCAAAAGTACCGGTTCAAAAACCACTTCATTGGAAGCATATTTTTCGGTGAGTGCGGAACAATCTTTTTTGATTTGCTCTACCACTCCATGCTTTTTGAAATGTAAAATTTTATCGCGGATATCATCAGCATTGTCTTTCAACAAAAGGTTGATCGGAATTTGATACAATTCATGATCATTGCCTTTTTTAGAAAGAAAAATCGGGATGGGTTCATATTTGGAACTGCTGGCCAATTTTTCAAAAATATTCCGACCACTCTCCACTGAAATATGTCTTTCAAAAGAGTAACCTCCCATGATGACTCCAATCTTCCTGCGCTCAATTTTATTGTCGTGTATGGCCTGAAGTCTTGCATCCAAGGCTCCTAGTGTTTGCTCCCAACCTGGACGAACGGTCATGGAAGTATGAATGCGTTCCCAAAGGGAAGTTCGAATGATGTAGGTCAAAAATTGAGATGGATTTAAACCAATTTCAGCTGCCTGATGGAAGAAAAATGAACTGGGCAGCATCCCGGAAGTCGTATTGGGATCATTCAGGAAAATCTTTCCTTCATTGGTATAAAATCCATCGATTCTGGCGTAAGTATTGAATTCAAGGTAGTCGAAAAGTTTTTCACATTCTTTACGAATCGCTTGAATGGCAGCATCTGATAGTTCAATCGGTGTCACCTTTCTTGAAAGGCCGGGCATGTATTTTGAACGATAGTCAAAAAGCTCTTTTCCTTTTACTATTTCCGTAGGTGGAAGGGCGGTAACTGTCCCATCTTCCTGGCGGATAACGATACAAGAAAACTCTTTTCCTGAAATGAAGGATTCCAATAAAACCCTTTGTTCGCTTAAGTGAGCTTCTAATACAAGGGAATCACTGTCTTTTTAAAATGGTTGTTTAAAAAAGACAACAATGCTTCGGGATGATAAATAGTTTCGCCTTTCACATTAAGTGGAAATCCCAAGCCATCTCTGATATCGGTCAGGTTTCTGAGATAGGACACTTTTTCTTCTTCAGAAAGTCCGTTCCAATAATCAGCAGTAATTTTTTCTTTAAAAAAGGCGCGGTTGATGGATTTTTCAAAAGCGTCCATGTTTTTGGAATCTTCCAAAATGGCTACTCCGATGGAAGAACCCTGGTTGGCTGGTCTGATGACCATTGGCCAGCCTATTTTTTCACTTGCTTTTTTAAAAAGGAAAGGACATCAGTAGTCGCCCAATCTTCTCTTGAAAGTTGTAAAACTTCCGGTCCTTCGAAACCCCCGGCAGTCATTAATCTTTTTTGAAAAACCTTGTCCATTCCTAAAGAACAAGCACGGATACCTGAGCCTGAGTAAGGAATTTGAAGGCTTTCCAACAATCCTTGTATTTGTCCGTCTTCGCCAAATTCTCCGTGCAATGCAAGGAAGGCAAAGTCCATAATATTTGGAAGTTCTACTGCCTGAAGTGGTTTTCCAACTTTTGAAATGAGGTTTTCCCATTCTTCCTGCGCTAAATTGCCAAGACTTTCGCTGTAGATTTGGAAATTGTTGGGTGAGTCCGGCAATGAAGAAACCGGAGGATAAAAATCACGAATGGTACCCTTGTAAATAAATTGCCAGTCCAGTTGAATGAAATGTCCTTGTCCATCGATGAAAATCGGAACAGGTTCAAAGATGGTTTTATTGAGGTTGTCGTAGACCGTTCTTCCACCTGCAAATGAAATTTCTCTTTCCCGGGAAGGGCCTCCAAAAAAAATACCGATTCGGATCAAAGCCTCTGGATTAATGATTCAAATTAATTGTGTCTGTTCAATAATTAATGAACCTCAGATTGGTTTAAATTATTGAATGGGGCAGCCGCAAAATTAGCGGAATGTTTTGGATTCCCTGAATGCGGAGGGAATCGATTTTTTTAGTTTGTAAATTCTTATCATTTTGCATCGAAAATCAGAGAAAATGCGCCTATTGTTTGTTGTTTTATCCATCTCCTTGTTGGCAACTGCCTGTGAAGATCCGGTTTTGTCACCAAAGCCGAGGGGATTTCCCAAAGTAGTTTTTCCGGAAAGGTCTTATGAAGAATTTGATAAGGATTATTGTCAATTCACATTCAAGATACCGACCTATGTCGAAATAGAGCAGGACACTACTTTTTTCGAAGAAAAGCCTGCCGACCCTTGTTGGTTCAATTTGTATTATCCGCAGTATGATGCCAGGATTCATTGCAGTTATACTCCGGTTTCGAAGGAAGAGCCGATTGAAAAATTGCAGGGTGATGCTTTTAATTTGGCAGGCAAGCACAACATAAAGGCCAACTATATTGATGAATTGCCCATCCAAAGACCGGATGGAACGACTGGAGTGGTCTTCAATCTGGAAGGTCCTGTGGCCAGTCCATTTCAATTTTATCTGACGGATGGCGAAAAACATTTTTTAAGAGGAGCACTTTATTTCAATACACAGGCCAGACCGGATTCACTGGCTCCGGTTACCAATTTTATAAAAACAGATGCAATGGAAATGATCAATTCACTTAAGTGGAATAATTGATCTCAAAAACTAGATATGATAGCTTATTTAAAAGGAGAAATTACTTACAAAACACCTACACAGATTTTTCTGGATGTGAATGGAGTGGGGTATTCGGTGAATATCAGTTTGCATACCTACGCAAAAATTGAAAAAGAAGAGCGCGCCAAATTGTACACCTATTATCATGTAAACATGCAGGATTATCAGCCTTCGCTTTATGGTTTTGCTGATGAATTTGAGCGCAATGTATTTTTAAACCTGATTGATGTAAAAGGGATCAGTGTGAATTCGGCCAGGGTGATTTTGTCGCATATGGCACCGGATGAAGTAAGAAATGCAGTGGTTTCGGAAGATGAAGGTGCATTTAAAAGGGTAAAAGGTGTAGGGGCAAAGACTGCTAAGCAGATTATCCTTGATTTGAAAGACAAAATGGTCAAAAGCTCAGGAGAAGCTGTACCTGAAATTTCAGGTGGTGGAAGTCCTGCTCTTCGGGAAGATGCTTTGGCGGCTTTGGTTACCTTACAAGTGCCAAGGGTGCAGGCTCAGAAATTGCTGCAAAAAATCATGAAGGAGCATCCCGAAGCACAAACTACCGAAGCAATCATAAAACTTGCATTGAAGCAAATGATGTAAAGCATTTAAAACCCTTTTCCCGCTTACAATGTTAATTTCAACATCTGCGTAACGCAAAATTATTACCTATGATGAAGTTTACCCGGGCTATTGCAGCTTTCGTTTTTAGTTTGATTTTTTTCTCTGCCTGGTCACAGGCTCCTCACCAGCCAAATTCGGCTGAAATTTTCCAAAAGATTCAAAAATCGCAGGTGCTTGCTTCCGCTCTTTATGTGGCTGCACATCCTGACGATGAAAATACCAGTATGATTTCTTATCTGGCCAATGAAGCCAAGGCGGAAATCGCTTATATTTCTTTGACCAGAGGAGATGGAGGACAAAATCTGATTGGAACCGAAATCCAGGAATTGTTGGGACTTTTGCGCACCCAGGAATTGTTGGCTGCAAGAAGAATTGACGGGGGTAACCAGATGTTCAGCAGAGCCATTGATTTTGGTTTTTCAAAACATCCGGATGAGACTTTGGAGATTTGGAATAAAAAAGAAGTGCTAGGCGATTTGGTTTGGGCGATTAGGAAATGGCAACCGGATATTATTATCAATCGCTTTGATCATAATTCAGCAGGTAGAACACATGGCCACCATACTGCTTCTGCAGTATTGTCTGTAGATGCCTGGGACTTGGTAGGAGATAAAAGTGCATATCCGGAGCAGTTGAAATATGTAGATACCTGGCAGCCAAGCAGGTTGTATTACAACACTAGTTGGTGGCAATATGGAAGTCGCGAAGCATTTGAAAAGGTTGATAAATCCAATATGGCTGCGGTAGATGTTGGGGTTTATTATCCGCTTTTGGGTAGTTCTAATAATGAAATTGCCGGCCTTAGCAGAAGTCAGCATCGTTGTCAGGGAATGGGAAGATATGGAAGCCGTGGTTCCAGTATGGAATACCTTGAAATTTTGGAGGGAAAAAAGCCTGATAATAAAGATGATTTGTTCGGTGGTATTGACATTACCTGGACGAGAGTAAAGGGTGGAAAAGAGATTGGAGAGCAGCTGAAAAAAATAGAAAATACCTTTGATTTTGCCAATCCTGGAAAAAGTGTTCCGGCTTTGGTTCAGGTGTTGAAAAAAATAAATGCCTTGCCTGACGGACATTGGAAAAACATCAAGCAAAAGGAAGTAAAGGCTATCATCAGCGATTGTCTTGGACTATTTGCAGAGGCTATTGCCAGTGATTATTCAGCTACACCAGGTAGTGAGGTAGAAATCAATTTTGAAGCAATTACCAGAGCCAATTCAAATGTGAAGCTTCAATCGATTTCCATTCAGCCGATGGGCATCGATACCAGTTTTGGTATGCAAATGACAGCAAATGAAGACTGGCGATATTCTAAAAAAGTAAATCTTCCAAAAGACATTGCTTATACCAATCCGTATTGGTTGAATGAAGCCTGGGATTTGGGAACTTTTACTGTGAAAGACCAACAACTTAGAGGATTGCCTGAGACGCCTCGTGATTTTAAAGTGAAATGGAATTGGAGCATTGAAGGAATGAATATTTCTTACGAGACTCCTGTTGTTTATAAAAAAGACGATCCGGTTAAAGGTGAAACCTACCGACCATTTGAAATTACCCCTCCTGTTTTTGCCAATCTTGCCGACAAGGTATATGTGTTTTCAAGTGATGCTCCGAAGACCATTCAAGTGAGTCTGAAATCGGGTAAAATGGATGTGAAAGGTACTTTGAAACTTGATTTGGAAGAAGGTTGGAGAGCTGAGCCAGAAATGATTGACTTTGAGTTGGCTCAAAAAGGAGAAGAAAAGACCTTTAATTTTGCCTTGTATCCACCGGCCGATCAATCTGTGGCCTATGTAAAACCTCAGGTGATGGTTGATGGAAAGACTTACGACCGTGAAATCATTATTATAGAATACGACCATATTCCGACCCAAACCGTTTTCAGAACGAGTCAGGCTAAGGTGGTAAAAATCAACCTGACCAGGATGGGCAACAAAGTTGGCTATTTCATGGGTGCCGGCGATGAAATTCCGCAGAGTTTGAACCAAATTGGCTATGATGTGGCCATGTTGAACGAAAAAGATTTGAATGCAGAAAATCTTAGCCAGTACGATGCGGTCATCATGGGAATTCGTGCTTACAACACCCATGAACGATTGAAATTTGCCCAGCCAGAATTGATGAAATACGTTGAAAATGGTGGTACGCTTTTGATGCAATACAATACCACCTGGGATTTATCAACTAAAGATTTAGGACCTTATCCCTTTAAAATTTCTAGAGACCGGGTAACGGTTGAAGATGCGCCGATTACATTTTTGAAACCTGATCATCCGGTTTTGAATTTCCCAAATAAAATAACTCAGGAAGATTTTGATGGTTGGATCCAGGAACGCGGACTGTATTTTCCTGACGAGTGGGATGAAAATTACGAAGCCATTTTAAGTGCAAATGATCCCGGCGAAGAACCCAAAAATGGTAGTTTATTGGTTGCCAAATACGGAAAAGGATACTTCGTCTATACCGGATTAAGCATGTTTAGAGAATTACCTGCGGGAGTGCCAGGTGCTTATCGCTTGTTTACGAATATGATTTCGCTGGGGAAAAAACCCTAATGGAAATTACGAGTGTAGAATGACGAGTGACGAGTTTTTTATTCGTCACTCGTCAATCCACACTCGTCACTTGACATCACGCTTTCTTCAGCACCACCTGTTCTCCCATTTTTTGGGCGATGATTTCCATGAAGTTTCTTAATCCTGCATATTCTTCCGGTAGGAATTTTATTTGATTTAGTTCGATTCTTGAGATAATTTGAACGGAATTGCCTGTGGGATTGACCATGTATCTGAAACTTCCGCCTTTGTTGGGTAGGGCCATGTTTACACTTTCGGGTATAGACTCCACTTTATAACCTTCAGGAATGGTTAGGTTGATGACTTCCTGTTCTTTGATCGGGATGCCCAATTCTACCGGGTACAATCTCTTTTCGCTTTTAAGTTTGTTTTTTGAAAAGTGGGAATAAAGGATGGGCGAAAAGTAAATCATTTTTCCTGCAGTGGTAGCGCCTTCCTGTATTTTGAAATCCAGACTAACTTTAAAGTCTTCAAAAATGGAATCGTAGTTTTCCTTTTTAAAATTTTCAGTTACTGCGCTGGGTTGTACTTCCTGGAATCTTTCTTTCCAATAAGCTCCATCTTCTGATTTTGAACTGCTAAGTCTTTCATTATAAGCGGAATAGCCTTCATGGCTGGTAGAAAGATTACCAGTTAAGGACCCATCTTCCTTGAGATTCAAAGAGAAGATTAATTTATCTGAAAATGCATTTGGATTTAATTCAACCCAACCGCTGGATTCTTTGCCAATTAAATATCCTGCTTCATTTAGGGATTCAGGATGTGGCATGTTGACAGGGAGCCAGGGATTGGTGATGTCCAAAAACTGCCCTTTCCCATCCAATTCAGCGAAGATCATCACATGGTCAAACTGGGAAAGAATTGGATATTGTGTTATTGGTTTGCCATTTCTTTGGCTGCTAACCAATACAGGATAAGCACTAATGTTGTTTTCTTTTAACAAAGCCAACAATATCATATTTCTCTCAGAGGCAGTGGCTTTTCTGTTTTCAAAAGCTTTATTTAGTCTGTCTCTGGAATAAATTGAGTTATACCTAACCGACTCTTCAATATTTTTATGAATCCATCGGGCAAAATTTTGTGCTTTTTCGGTTTCTGTTCCGGATGCTGCCAAAGGTGCGGTCGCATCGGCTATTTTTGAATAATTACCTTTTATTAAAAATTGATCACCAAAATTGTCAGAACTTAAAAGGTCAGAGACAGCCTTTTCCCATGTAGTTAAAACAGGCTCATATAATTGACCAGGGATTTCGATAGACTGAATTTGGAAGCGGAGTTTAAAATAATAATCTTCCATGGTCGAAATGTAAGCTTCAGCCTTAAGTCCTGGCAGATTTTCTGCTACATATCTGCATTCATCTACTACGTAAGAAGTATTGCCATATGGCCTGTTTGAAGTTCCGCAATCCTGTACTGAAAGTACACCATCACCAGTGAACCATTTTACATATTTGAAATATTCAATCATCTCGGTGCGCAGTTCAGACCAGCGCGTAGGGTATTCTTCCTGAAAAGTCCAATTTTCTAAAGAAAATAGGTCGTCTGCTTCCAATTCATAACGATATTCCAAGACTGAACCTTCCTTGACATTGGGAAAAGCAAATTTGACGGAACTGACCCTGTCTGTTATTTTTTCATCAAAAATTTGGTCTTTATCGACCTCGTATTCTGAACCATCAGGATTGATGACCTGAGCTTTGAGACGGTTAATGCGATTGGTATAATAATAGGGGATTTCGATATCCGCTACATCAAAACCTGAGCGTTTTAATACTTTGATTCTTTTGTGAACAGTTAAGAAATATTGGGCTCCTGATGGACCAAAATTGAATTTAAGGCTTCCAAAATTGCACAAAATCACTGCTTCAGCTTCCGGGTCAGCCTCATAAGAGGTCATTTTTAGATCTTCATCCGGAACTTTTCCCCACTTGATAGGATCTTTTTGGGCATGACTTGAAAGAGCAGCAAAAAGTACTGCAAAAAGAAGCATGTATCTAGCTTTCATCGGTTAACGCGATTTAGTTTTGAACTAATTTTTTTTAAACAGATTCCAAAATAAAGTATGTATCTTTTAAAGGCAAAAACTTTAACTGAAATTTGGTTCTGTAGTGTTGGGACAAATAAAAACGTCCCGTATTTTGCAATACGAGACGTTCGATTTGTTGTTCGGAAAGATTCCGATTAGTTCAAAACAATTTTGTCGGAATAAACCTTGTCGCCTTGTTGGATGGTGAAAAACACCGTTCCTTTTGCAGCTTTATTAAGGTCTATCGCTTTTTCATATACGCCATCAAAGTCAGGCATCTCCTGCTTGTAGATTTCTTTTCCGTTGATATCCGTAAACCTCACAGTTGTCGGTTGGGCATCGGCCATGAATTTTACCTGCACCCATCCATTGCTTGGATTTGGAAAAAGATTAATGGCTTCCAATTGAAGGTTTCTTTCAAATTCAACAGAAGTGTCCATGTTTCCGGCATCTTCCACTTCTTCTTCGACGAATTCTATTTCCTCTTCTATTTCTTCAGTGATTTCATCAGAAGTAGAGATAGTCTTTATAATGATGATTTTTTTAGGTTCACCATTTTCTGCACTTTCTTCTATTTCTTTTTCAATCACGATTACATGGGGCTCATCACCTTCTGCACCTTCATGACTTACTTCTTTTTCAATATTGATCTGGTGGAATTTCATTTTGCCTTCTCCGCCTTTCAAGGTAGCAGTGGTATTAGCAGCGCGGTCGTTTCTTAGATAAGCGATGTCCACTTTATCTCCTTTCTTTTTTGAAGAAAGATAATCAGCCAATTCATCAAAATCTGCTATTGGATTTCCGTCCAATGAGGTAATGATGTCTCCGGCCTCAAGTCCTGCAGCTTCAGCGGCGCTGTTTTCAACTACCTCTGAGATAAGTGCACCTTTGTCACTTACTCCTTCTACGGTTTTGGTTTCTTCACCATTGTTGTTTTCTACATTGACCTTCTTATTCATCACCACTCCAAGGAAGCCCTGATTTGGATCCATTTCTTTATGGTCGATGAAGTGGATGTTGTGATCCATGGATTTCAATGCTTCTTCAGGAAGTTCTTCACCTGGTTCTACTACCCAAACCCTCACGTCTTTATCACCGTCTTTGTCTGTAGTTACCTTAATTACCTTTTTACCGTTTTCCTCATTGATTTCCACATTCTTGTTGATGTTGGAACCTTTTACGCGGAAAACTTTCACATCTTCACCATCTTCAGGAACGATTACTTCAATTTGGTCGTCAGATTCCCAGTTGAAATCATCACCTTCTTTTACAATTTTTTCTACGACTTCTTCTCCATTGTCATCTATCGTTTTTTTGATGATGACCATCTTTTTAACTTCTTTCTTTTCGGTGGTAGGTGCTTCATTCTGCGCCTGCAAAAATCCGGTAAGGGAGCAGGCAATCAATACGAATAGGGTATTTTTTACCAGTTTCATGATTGAATTTTTTATGATTGTTAAATAATTCGGGTTTCTTGATTTGGTTTTAAAAAAGCCCCAACCAACCGGGTGATTTCTTTTCTTCGGGTTGTACTGGTCGATTGGGACAAATAAACCAGTTATGATTATGACTACTACTTTTCAGTTTTTAATATTCTTCTTTAAAAGACTTTTCAACTTCCCATTTGCTGTCTTTTGTAATCGCCTTTCCTGACATTTCCTGGTAAAGGGATTTGTATTTTTTGAAGACAGCTTCCGGTTGTTTTTCACCATTGATTTTCAATTTTTTGTCGGTCAGCTCGAAGGAAAAGTTTTTTGTATCCTGGATTAGTCCATCAGACAAAAGTTCTGCTTCCAGTCGGTGGGGCATGGTTCTTTTTAAAAAAATTCTTTCACCTTCCGGAAATGGATTTTGGCTGGCAATACCCATCACTCTGGCCCTTTCGATTTCTCTGTGGGCTCTGGCAATTTCCATTTCCTTCTGAATCAACTCTTTATGTTTGGATACTTCATCTCTTTTAAGCCCTCTAACATGCAATTCAATTTCTCTTTCCTTTTCAGCCAATTCACGTTCCTGTATACGAAGGAATCTTTTTACTTCATCTGCATCTCCTTCCGGGAAAAACTTCAAATCTTTTCCATCCGCTATAATGATATGCCCTTTCCCGTTTTGTCCTTGAAAAACAAATGGATTATCAGATTCCTCAGCCACTATCCACTCAAATTTTCCGTCTTCCAGTTCTTCACCGTTTAAGAAGACTTTGTTGTCTTCTTTGGTAACTACGATCTCTACCGGCTCTTCTTCTCCCGTTCTGGTCATGTAAATCACAGTGTTTCCATTGTCATCTTCATTTACGGTTACGGTTTTGGTTGTAACCTTTGGTGCCTTGGGAGCTTTGGGTGCTTTTGGTGCTTTAGGCGGAGCTGGAGGTTCCGGCGCACTTTCAAATCTTGGTGCTTTTGGAGGTTCCGGAGCATCCGGAGGAAGTGGTGGAGCAGGAGGCTCAGGCAAGTTGGCCAATTCTTCCATGATTTCAGAAGTGACAGGTTCAAATTCGCCAAATTCTGATTCAGGAATTTCTTCTCCATCAATTTTCAAACGGGTGATTTTTCCATCTTCCACATCCATTTCAACACTTTGGCCATTTTCTTTTTTTACAATGCGTTGTTTGTTCTTTTTGGTAGGAACGGAGTCTTGTCCGATGATTAATTCGATGTTCTGGCTTACCTGCATTTCTTTCGAAACAGCACTGCCTTCATCTGTGACCATCTCGTATTTGTCTGCATTGCTGAAAGAAAACAGCACGATGGCAGATACCAGGATGGCGGTTGCAAAAAGTTTTTCCATAATTCGGGATTTGTTATTCGGTTGATTTAATATTCTTTTTACCCTGTTGAGGAGTTGTCCTTTGTTTTTGCCAAGTGGCATGGCCAGGGCAGGAGCGTAGAAACTCATTTCTTGTAAGGCTACCAGGGTTTTGGCGTATTGAAGTGAGTTGCCACAAACTGCTACTGCAATGTCGTCGCAGCAGTTTTCTCTTTCAGAACGGACTACTGAAGAAATCCACCAAACGGCAGGATTGAAATAAAACAGGGTTTCCACTACAGATTGGATGATATTCAAAATGAAATCATTTCTAAGAATGTGGGCAAGCTCATGAGCGAGTACTGCTTCCACCTGCTGAGGCGAAAGGTTATTGAAAGCTCCGACCGGCATCAAAATAACCGGTTTCAAATAACCTAAAACCATGGGAACTTCTACCAGGGCAGATTCGAAGATTTGGACGGACTTTTTCAAGCCGATGATTTCAGAAATCTCCTGCATTTTTGCCTGCCAATGTGCTGTAACCGGCGCAACATGGCGTTTTCTCAGGTAAGAGATGTAGGCCAGTCCTCCAAAAAGTTTCAGAGTAAAAAATAGCAAGCCCAACAACCAGATGGTCACGATGATGAGGCAGGTGTTCATTGAAATATTGTGAAAACCAGGAGCCCAAGGCTTCCCATTTACTCAATCCCACTTCTGTCATTCCACTTTCAAAAGTACCAACCATTAATATTTGTTCTTCAGCCGGGCCTGATGAAATCAGAGTGGCGAAAGTGATCACTGCCATGGTCAGAATGGAAATTAATGCCGAGAAAGAAATGACATAGCGAAGTTGGGCGCTTTTTTTATTGAGGGGAATCATGATTACACCCAGAATAAGTGCAACCATAGCACCCTGCCAAAGGGAGTGGATGACTGTCCATCCAAAGGCATAGATTAATTCTTCTGATATAAGGTTAGCAATATTTTGCATAAAAATTTCTTTTAGGTGTGGCCGGAATGATTATTTGTTTCCCTTTTCCAATTCTTCAATGAGGGTTTTAATCTCATCCAGTTCTTCACGGGAAGTTTGATGGTTACCCAGAGCCTGCATGACCAGTTTTACTGCAGAACCTCTAAAGGCAGTATCTACAAACTTATCAAGCAGATGTCTTTGGATGTCGGCTTCTTTGGCGATGGCCTTATAAATATGGGTGCGTGCAGAATCGTCTCTTTCAACCAGTCCTTTTTCATACATGATTTGCATGATTTTCAAGGTAGTGGTGTATCCGACCTCACGGGATTCGTTCATCAAATCATTGACATACCTGACAGACTGCGGGCCTTTTTCCCAAAGGATTTGCAAGACCTCTAATTCCGCATCTGTTGGCTTTAAAAATTTGTTGTTGGACATCTTTTATATTTTAATACGATGACTTTCGTAGTGCAAGTTTATACGAAACAATTCGTAAGTCCAAATCTTTACTACGATTCTTTTCGTATGTTATGGTTTTTTTAACATTTTTTAAAAATGAAGCCTCTAAAACAGGATTAAACAGCGAATTTTCGCTAAAAAGCCTAATTTTGGCTTCCTATGTCGAAAGCAACTGAACGATAAGATCATTTTGGGATTGAAAGTCCGGCAATTGAGGCAGGAACAAAAGATGTCCTTTGCCGACTTTGCCAAGGCTACCGGCATGTCTGTTTCTTATTTAAATGAAATAGAAAAAGAAAAAATATCCCAAGGAAGATAAAATCGCTACGCTTGCCAGGGCTTTGAATGTTGGAAGTCTGTCTTGACCTCCACCACCTTGCCACGTTCGCTTGCTCCTGTTGAAGATCTTTTGCAGTCCAACTTTTTAAATGAACTTCCGCTGGATTTATTTGGAGTAGAGCTTCCTCGTGTGGTGGAGATGATAGCAAACGCGCCTTCGAAAGTTGGTGCCTTTATCGCTACCCTGGTCGATTTGTCGAGGAATTATGCACTCGCTGAAGAGAACTTTTACTTTGGTGCCCTCCGTTCTTATCTGAAGTTACTGCAGCTTAATTATTTTGAAGATTTGGAGCAGGAGGCCGAGTCCTTTGTAAAAAGAACTGCCATCTGCCCCTACCGGCATGCCGATACATTTCAATACACTGCGCCGAATACTGGAAGAAGCCTATGACTATCAGGTAGAGCCGGAAGGATTGAAGGATTATCCGGAGTTGCATGCTTTGAGGGCTTTGTTTGTTCCCGACAGCCGGACTTTTTTGCTGAACCAAAATTTGAGTTCTGCCCAACAAGTGTTTCCAGGTTGGAAAAGAGTTGGGGTTTAATTTCCTGAATTTATCAGACCGGGCCTACACTTCAGTTTGTTGAAAGTGGAGAATTTTGATTGGAGTGCTCAGTCATTCAAAAGCGGGATATTTCTCAACAGCCTTGTTGATCAATAAAGATACCTTTGCAGACCTGCAGCGTTTTTGCCAATCAAAGGTGGGACGCCGACTGGTTGCCCGACCTCTTAAAAAGTACGATGCTACTCCCGAGATGCTCTTCAGCGCGTGACCTCTTTTTGATCGTTTTGGAATTGAAAGACATCTTCATTTTCCAGATTTGTACACAAACCTTCGACCGGCAGGGATGAAGATGGACAAGAAATTGCACCTTAATCGCAGGCACGACCACATTCAATTACTAAAGGAGCATTACTGCAGACGTTGGTTGTCATTCTCTTTACTCAGTGGATTGAGTCCGGAAGAACCTTTCAAATTGGCATCCAGCACTCTCATTACCTACAGTCGGAAGACAATTATTTATGCATCAGCATTGCCACCGCCGTTGAAGAAGATCGATTTGTAAGCGTGACTTTGGAATCCTGCAAAATGAAGATACCCGCAAAAAAATCCTCTTTTCATCCGACCCGAGTATCCCTGACATCACCGTACACACCACCTGCGAGCGTTGTCCGTTGGAAGATTGCAAAGAACGCGTCGCTGCTCCTACCGAAGTCGTCAAAAAAGAAAAATTTAAAAAAGTAATGGAAAGGGTGGAGGAGTTGTTGAAAAAAAGATAGTTTGGTTCTCTTCTTAAATGAAATCATGAAACCAGATAGAAAAATCCTCCTTGGGATTGTTGTAATCATAATCAGTGTAGTAGTTCTGGTCAATATTTCAAATCCGCCGATCAGGATTTGGGATGAAGCTATTTATGCAAATAATAGCTTAGAAATGAGTCAGGGTGATGATTGGTTTATTTTAAAAAATAATGGTGAGCCTAATCTATACAACACCAAACCACCTTTGATGATATGGAGTCAGGCTATTTGCATCAAGCTGTTTGGTCCTTCAGGTTTCTGTAAGACTTCCTTCTTTTATTGCTGCGGGAGTTTCATTGATCTTGATTTACCTTTTTTGTGTATTGGTCTTAGAAAGTCATCTAATTGGATTTTTTAGTCTTTTCTCTATTTTCTTTTCAAAGAGTTTATTCAGGGATCATGTATTCCTTACCGGAGATTTGGATTCCTTTCTTGTGTTGTTTATTCTGGTTTATACTTTGAGCTTTTTTACCATCCTGTCAGATAAGTTTAGAGAACAAAAGAACTTGTTTCTACTGTTGTTTGGTTTGGGTTTTTTATTGGCTTATTTTTCAAAATCAACCGCATCCTTGTTGCCTTTGCCGGGCATTTTTCTGGTAGCTTTTCAAGCAAAAAGATTTAGGGAAATTTTCTTTTCCAGGATAATGATCCTGACTATGGTTAGTGGCGTGGGGCTCATCGGTTTGTATTATTTCTACATGGATTCTGTTTTTCCTGGATATTGGGACAAGGTGTTTTTTTCGGAATTTTCCAGGATTTATGACAATATTATGCCCTGGCATAACAAACCCTTTCATTTTTATTTAAAGAATTGGGTGGTGCGGGGTTTCTACTTTCCTTATTTGATTTTCTGCCTTTTTGCCATTCCCCTTGCTTATTTTACAGCAAAGAAGGAACGCACGCTTTTTTCCATTCGTGCCACCATTTATGTGGTGTCCTTTATCATTATTATCTCCATACCAACTATAAAACTGGAGTGGTATGATGCTCCTGTTTTTCCTATGCTTTCGATATTGTTTGGGATAAGCGCGGCTTCCGGGTTCGAGCTCGTTCAAAAGCGGTTTAAGGTCATTTATTATATTCTGTTTGTCCTTGTTTTTATACTGCCGGATAAAAGTTCAATCGTTTATTTTCTGGAAGAAAGGAAGTGATTTCACCTTTAGAAAAGAAGGGAAATTTATACGGCATTTGCATGGAAATAATCCCGGATATAACTCAATTTAAGGTTTACATGAACACCAGATTTCCTGAACGTAGGGATATTTGCCAATTATTATAAAAGTATACAATCAAACCGCGAGCAGATCATCGAGATAATATCGAGTACCTGGAAGAAATCAAAAATGGAGACACGTTTTAGTGTGTCAGGATTATATTCAGGAGATAAATGAGAGTGGAATTAAGAAGTACAAATCCGTAGCACCATTCAGATTGCCTGTTGATTGTGGTGGAATAGGGGGAGGGTGGGGATAAGGTGATCCTCTGTAGAAAAATATTAAGTTGGTTCATATTGGTTTCCAATTTAAAAGGTTAGAGATTCAAGTTCGATGAGATTTTGAAATGTATAAATCATTTTAAGAAGTTTTAATAGTTTTGAACATAATTTGTTTGAAAAATGAAATTATTTGAATTATTTTGAAAGAAAAAAGCCGTGGATTAATAACAGGAAAAAATTTGACCTGACAACTTTTGACTCTTTCCACTCCAAGGATACAAGTTTGAATTTATTATTGAGCAAACTAATGGTTTATTTGAATAATGAACTATCTAGTTTTGATTATTTTGGACCATTTGGGTTAAAAAGAAACTCTTTAAAAAAAGAGCTTTGATGTTGAAAGTTATATTTGAGAAATTTAAAGAAAAATTTCATCCAGCTTTTGGAATTGATTTTGAAGATTCAAGCAAGAAAGGTAATATTCAATCCTGTAGCGATAGAAGGATGGATTTAAAAGTATATGAGTATGTTAGTTTAGGGGTTCAATATTTCACAGAACCACTGAAATCAAATTTCGTTTCTCTCATTAACTTGAAACATTATTTTTAGCTTACTGTTACGAAATTGATTATGTCAATTGGCAATCAATGGAGTGCTATTTCAAATTACAAGTATCAGGTGGTCGATTTCACTTTTAACAAGTTTGGGGAAAAAGTAGTGGATACATAAATCGACCAGGAAGAAAGCTGTTACTAAAATAATTTCAATTATTGCGGTGGATCTGAATTGTGGTTTGGACCAATGATTTATAAATATATTCCACAACAACTGATTTTGGAGATTTGAGGAGCTATTGAGATAAAAATAATTAATAATAATATAACTTATGTTCATTTGTACTTAAGAAGTCTATGATGGAGATGATATTAAAAATCAAAAATTCAATCTCATTTAGAAACATTTAAATTTGGATGAGAAACTAAACGAATTAAATCTGTCTATATCTCTATGAAATTGAAAAATGAGGTTAAAGTTTAATCCTGTAATTTCAAGTTTTAATTTACATACTAACATGAGTGCCGCTCCCGAAAATCTTCTTTATGAAAACTATGGGTATTATGTTTATAAAAAGGAGATAAAAACTATATCAGGATTGATTTTGGTGGTTTGGTAGGTGTAATGGAAGATTGTTTTATCTCTGGAAAAGTCGAAATCCTTAGACGAAGACTTGAAGTTATAAATGAAACAATCCGGAAAATTAGTATGAAAGGAGTAATAGATAATTCTCCCAATGTCCAAAATCTTGAGGACTTTTCACCCTATGATAGTAATGTTAAGTGGGCTTTTTTAGAAAATCGGGTCATCTTTGCTCCTACTGAAGTCGTCAAGAAAGAAAAATTTAAAAAAGTGATGGAAAGGGTGGAGGAGTTGTTAAAGGGGAGGAAGGATAGAGACTAAATAGAAATTTAAGAAATTAATGTCTTGCGACCTCTGCGCTTAACCTTCGCGGCCTTGGCGAGAAGCAGAAAAATTAGGCGATGAAAATGTAAATATTTTTAAGTTCCGAAGAACCATGCACATAAATTTCCCCTTGCACAACTTGATTAAAAAATGAAATGGAAAGAACCTTTGTCAGATGAATTTATAGAAGAAATTTTAAAGAAATTTCGGATTAAATTACCTAATGATTATATCACATTTTTAAAAACCCATAGAAGGATTGATAGCGAAGGTGTTATTGAACTAAAAATTTATTTAAAAGGTAAACCAAGATCAATTGGAATTGAACCGACCTATTTTAATGCAATTGAATTCTTTGAGGCAAATACCTATTTAAAACACGATCCAGAGATCAAGAAAAATGATTTAGTTGCTATTTGCAAAGGTGTAGACGGAGAAATACTTCTTATTGGGGCAAGTGATGATAATTTGGGAAAGATTTATTACTGTGAAAATGATTTGAGTGAATTTTATTTAGTCGCCGATTCTTTCACTGAATTCAAGGCCACTATTGCACATTTGATTGATTAATCATCGTTGAGAGTTAAATGGAAAAGGTGGCGATGAATAAAAGATGGTAAAGAATGATTAAAATCTGATAAAAAACTTATTATGTTTATAAGCAGGCATATCTCCAAAAATCCATCAGATTATTCTTTGCCTGAGGATAAATGGATTCCAGAAATGGAATTTTATTCTTTTTTTGATTCAAATCTTCAATACGAATCCATTATATACCCGCTTGATAAAAATCCTACGTTTATTAGAAAAGAGGGGATTTATAAACTTACTTACGCTGTAGGTAGAATTAAAATTTTTTTTGAACATGGTGCGAAAATTTCCAATAATACGCTACTGGAACTCTATGAGCTTGCACAATATTTCAACGCCTATTTATTACAATCTTTTTCAAGGGAAGTTTCTACCAAAAAAATTGATGAGATAAAGCTTTCTCAAAAAAAATCTGAATTAAAACCTAAACCTTCCAAACAAACCGACCTCTCCTTTGGCCAAAACAATGTCTGGCTGGTCCTAAAAGGAAGTTTTCAAAATACTTTAGAGTATTTTTCATTAAAACCGGGCCCATCGATGGATTGGGAAACTGGTATAATGAAAATGGAACGCAATGAAGGAATCCTGGCATTTTACCATGAAGGCTATACTTATCTTGCAGGACAACAGGTAGAAAACCTTTTTCAATTTAAACCAGGCAATGATGAAGAATTGGAAAGGCAATATTTCCAAAAGCTTTCAGATTGGAGCAAGACTTTTGAGGATGTTCAATTTTATCTTCATTACAACAAGCTTTTTTACGCCAATGCCTTCTACAGATTCTTAAACCAAGAATTGGTTTATGGAGAATTCTACACGGAAGGTTTTGAAAATAATCGAGGAAAGATTCCACCAACCATCTCAAGTTTATATGACACAGATGCCAACAATGTTTCAGAGGTTTGGGGTATCGGACCGGAGTCTTTCAAGTACGTTGAAGGGGTGAAAATGATGGGGGTGTTTGTTTGTAGATAATTACCTATTTGATTTTCAGCAATAATGAATTAGCATTTAAACTTTTTATATCCATGCTGTATAAAATCTCCCTGGAACCCTATTTAGAAGATAGTTACTACGGAATTTTCCTTGACAGAAGAAATCAAGATATTGATTTCGTTCGCAAAACATGTGTTCTTATTCTAAAGGAAAAAAATCTAGAAAAGATTTTAAATAAAAGTAAGGTTTGTAAAGAGGATTTATTTTTAAATCCTATAATGTTCCTCGAACCAGAATATTATCAAAAAGATGATTTACCGTGGGATTTTATTAGAAATTTAGAAATGGATGTTTCTATTATTGAAAACTGGGCTTTTAAATCTGAACAAGTCCCTTTTCCAGCTAAAGGAATTCTTTTTAATGTGCCGTGGATGCTAAGTCTATCAGATTCGAAATTGGTTTATGATTTAAAGTATTCTAGATATTGGTCAAATTTAGATTACTTTAAGTTATATCCTTATGGAGCGATCAATTTTAGAATTGCATTGGAAATATGCAGAATTAAAAATATTGAGTACGAAATTGGAATTAAAAATTTTAAAGAAGCTATAATTACTCATGGTGTTCTTTTGAGTATTGTAAATCATGTGGAATTGGTGGATGTTTTTGTGAATTTGCCGATTGAAAAAAGAGGGCAATTACAAAATGACCAGCTTCAAAGTTTAGAATTAAACGAAATAAATTACGACCAGGAATACTTTTATGGAAAGGCTTCAGGCATTGAATAAAAATTTCCCATCACATCTTTTGCCAAATACTTAGAAAAGCAATAACTAAAATATGATAGACGAAAATTTCATTGCCACTTCCTGCTTTATTTTTCCAGATGGTTTTTTTTCAGAGGAAATTTTAAAAAAAATGAACTCTGATTTATCAAAAGATTTTTTCGATAAAACTGGTATACCCTCTCGCTCTAAGGATATAACTTTAGTATTTCATCCTTATGATTTTCGTTATGAAAGGAAAATAATTAATGACACTTACTTAACAATTTTTAAATTTAAATTAAGTGTTAATAATTTTGGATTCATGGTCATAGTTCATTTTACACAGTTTTCTTATGGAACGTTGCCAATTACTCCATTCAGTAAAATTTTCAACGAAGATGAAATAGAATTTCGATTTGATGAATTGCCAATTGAGGATATTCAAAAGGAATATTCTAAAAATGTATTCGATAGAAAGAAGATAAGAAAAGACTTGCCTTTTGAGTTTGAGGTCGATAATTCTATTGGTCAATCCTTTTATTTTGTTATTTATCACAACTTACCGGACGATGAAATAATTGAAAAGAAAATGGAGTCGACTTTCAATTCATGGAATAGCAAATTGGAAAAATCAAATTCCATTTCCCCAATCCATAATTTAATAAAAGAAAAATTTTTGCCTTCAAAATATTCCATTTTCTACCTCGACCTGGGGTATACAGGATTTAAAGCATTAAACTTATTTCTAGGAAATCTCCAAAAAATAGAGGAAGTATCCAAAGTGTACCTAACTGTTAATTGTGAGGATTTATAGGGTGGGTAGATTAGTTCAATTTTTTATTGTTTCCTTTCAAAAAAGGGAATTCTATACTTTTTAAACCTATTTTTTAAGCTTAAATACTACATCCGAAATAGAATGCCAACCTAATTTAAAAACCACCCCCTAATCCATCCATGAAAACCCTCCACCTCATTTCCTTTTTAATTGTTCTAGTTTCGTGTTCTAAATCCAGGGAACCGGAAACCCACCTGATACCCAAAAGCAGAATCGGTACACAAATTATTATCAAATTTGGTCAGGAAGATGGTGCACCCAAAAAATACATGGGCAGTAGGAGACTATATGAAATACCCGACTCCGGGGCTCTAAAAACAAAATTTGAAACCAATTTTGGATGGTTTGATGAAGAGGATATAAAATTCATTTTGATAGATGGAGATTCCTTACAAGCCTTGCCTTGGGATTTCAACTATGACTCGACCTATTTTTTTACAAAAGAAAAAGGTCGAATAGGTGTGATGGGTTTTTTTATGAGCCAAGTGGACTTCTCTTATGTAGTGGACACAGTTGATTTAGAATTATTTCGTAAAAAACAGCTTGGTATAAGAGAAGATATATTTTGCAAACCAAATTTGGATTATTTAAAACGGCAGTTTAACGTTGAAGACACAATGGAATAGGTTTAAATTCTGGATTATTGAGAATGATTGGAGTATATATATTAGAAAAAAATGAGAGATAATTTTGAAAATAGTAAGAAGTACTTTGAATTGTTTATCGAAGAGAAAATGAATCTTATTGGTGATTCATATAAAAGAATAGACAGCGGAATTTTAACTGAAGATCAAATGCCTTTTGCAAAGTATACGATTTTTCTTTTTTCACTTGAAATATTAATTGCGAAGTATAGTGCTGGATTTTCCATAGATGAGTTGAAGGGTGATTATAGTAATACAATTAACCTTTTGACGTCTGGTTGGGATGATAGTGTTGTAAAGCTCAAAATGGGGGTAAAAACACTAGATCAATATATATTAAATCAATATTGTTATATGGTTTGGGTATTATCCTTAGGAATACTACTTCTTGTTTCTGATAAGGAAAAATCCCTTTTGAAGTCCATAATAACTAATGGGAACATAAAGGATGAGTTAATTCTTTTTTTATTAGAAGCATTAACCAATAATAATCTAAAAACTGAAAAAATAAAGACCACATATAAGCCTTTTAAGAATTTATTAAAAAACAATAAGTTGTATGAAATAAATAGAAGTGATGTAAAAAAATATCTATCTGGTTGGTTCAAAAATTCGAAACTATTGCCATGGTATAACACAAAATCTTCAATTGGCAAAGGCTCTAAGTATTACTATGGATTTTGGAGTTTTGAATCAGCGGCTATTGTGGCAATTAATGGCTTGGATGATGCCAGCTTTAGGGAAAATGAATATTATCCCAAAGATTTAGTCGATTATTATCGGAATCAGGTTTGAAAAGAGACATTTAAAATGGGAAAGTCAAGCCACAGAGAAGTCTTTATATATGAATTGATATGAGGTTAATTCCCCAAAATTAAACTGCCTTCCCTCCCTTCTTATCAGGAAAAACATGAAGTCCTGAAATAATTATTATGCTGCGACAATTGCGCCTAACCTTCGCGCCTTAGCGAGAAACAGAAAAATTAGGAGATAGAATTGTATGGTGTAATTTGAATTAGGAGTTTATAGATGTTTAAATTAACATGTTAACCATGATTAGAAGAATCTTATCGATTTAAGTCCAAGACCTTCTTCTTTCAGTTCATTTTTATAATCCGTAAATTAGTACCAAAATTTAAAGGATGGATTCCAATTCAATCCTGAAATTTAAAATTAACTTTTAGTGTTTTATTGAGTAAAAGACTTCAATTATGGTTTCTGCAAGTGAAGTAATTTCGATGATAAACAAGTTTAGTTTGAAGGAGCGCCTGCGGATTGTAGAAGAAATTCTGCGAGGTATCCGAAATGAAGATGTAGTCATTGATACTGAAACAGAAAAAAAGGATTATCCAAAGCCTAAAATCCTAGAATTAGCCGGGATTTTGAGTGAAGATGAGGCTGCTGACTATGAAAAAGCTGTAGAGGACTCCAGAAAAATTGATAAAGATGACCATAGAAGTCAAATTGCTTAATTTTTAAATTCCACCACACATCCCAATTTCATTTAGTTAAATGGATGAAAGATTAATTCCATTAAATTATCTGAATTGCGACCTTTGCGCCTAATCTTCGCGTCCGTTGCGTGAACCAAAAATATTAGGAATTGAAATACAAAAGTATTTGAATTTCATCCAATTAGGTTTTAAAATTAAAATCATTTCTGCCTTAGTCGGCGGAGTCACTTCGAGAGACCCGCCCTGAGCCAACTGCCTTTTCTTTCTTAACTTTAAAGATATTGCATCCCATCTACCACATCCTCTCTGTGAAACCACTATAGACGTTTATCATTTCCATCCCCTAATCACTCCCCCTTCACAAACTTCAAGGAAACTGAGTTCACACAGTGACGGGTATTCTTTTCCGTAAATCGCTCATGGAAGACATGGCCGAGGTGGCCGCCGCAATTGTTGCATAGGATTTCGATTCTTCGTCCATCGGCATCGGTTTTCTTTTTTGACGGCTCCGGGTATCTCATCGTCAAAGCTTGGCCAACCGCAGCCGGAGCTGAATTTATCTTCCGATGTATACAAAGGAGCCTCGCAACGGCGACAAACATAGGTGCCTTTTTCTTTGTGATCATTGTATTCTCCCGAAAATGGCATTTCGGTTCCTTTGTTTTCAATTACATATTTTTCAAAATCGCTTAGTTCATTCCAGGAATTCATGACATTGTATTTTTTGACCTAAAAACAAGTTCGTTTTGCTTTGGTTGAAGGTAAGGTACTGAGATGTGAATTTTTGATTTTGCCTTGGATTGGTCGATAAAATGCTGGAAATCGTACATTTGGCTAAACTTCGGAGCTCGTTTCCTTGTCATATTTGCAAAAAGTTATTCATGCAAAGAAGAATTTATTATCAGACCGGAGGAGGTGGAAACCCGTTTGGGTCAATTTTCTCGCTGATATTCATGGTGTTGTTTTTCGTTGGGCTGTTTTACCTGGCCAATTTCATTTTTAAAATATTATGGTGGGTAGCGCCTGCATTGTTAAATCGTACCTCATCATCGATTATAAAGTCGTTACGAATTATCTGAAATTGAATTGACTCTTTATTCGCCACCAATTGGGTCTTTGGTATTTTATTAGGTTTGCTTACAGTACTTGGTTTCCACTTTGGTCAGTGCCTTTTTGTTTGGAAAAGCACTTTTTAAAGAAAAATAAAAGGCAAGAAGATTACGAAGCCCAAACCAAGGGCACTTTGATAGACTACGAGGTGAATGACGAGCCACATATCAACATCAATTGCCTCCTTCACCGCCACCGCGTGAGAAGAAAAGGATTCAGATACGACGACCTGCTTGAATGATTAGTTTTGCGGGTGATTGCCCTGGACCATCCTATTTGTTTTGCTCCTGGGATACAGCCTCATCATGTGGCTGTTAATCAGGGGCTGGTATAAAACGCCGGAATGGACCATTCCTCGGAGATTCATCCCGGCACCAGAGTCTCTATTTTACTTCCCGTTAGAATGAAGCGGAAAACATTCAGGCTTCTCTCCAAGCCTTGCTCTCGCAGGGATTATCCTAAGGAATTGGTAGAAATATTGGTGATTGACGATCACTCAGCGATACAACTTTTCAAATTCTTTCTGAAAATAATGATTCCCGACTGGAGTTTTTCAACTAAAAGACCATTCCGGATTTGGTAAAAAAGCGGCCTTGTTGGAAGGTTTGAAAAATGCAGGTGGAGACATCATTAATACAACGGATACAGATTGTATGTGTCATCCGCTTTGGCTGCAGTCCTTTGTTTCTTTTTATGAAAATCACGAGCTTGATTTGTGCCAGTCCGATTTCATTATCGGAAACAATGATCCGCTTTCCCTTTTTCAAAGACAACCAGGGCATGATGGGCGTAACCGCTGCCGGCTTGTTGTAAAAACTTCCTTTGCCAATGGTGCAAACCTTTCTTTTAGAAAAGACAGCAAAAATTACCTACTTTTCGCCCAGTATCTGTCCGATAATGCTGTCGGCGATGATGTCTTTTGTAGACAAGTTTTAAAAAGAAATCCTGAAGCGGTTTATTTTTTAAAAGTCAGACAGCCATCCGTTCAGACCAAAGGTTTGCCCAATCTGGGCAATTTTTTCAATAACGATTGCGGTGGGCATCAAAGACTACTCTGTATCAAAATCAAAATTTGAAATGGGTGCAGAGCTGTGGTTTTCCTTTTTACGATTTCCACATCCTTTTTGCCTTGCTGGCAGGATTTTTTTTCCCCGTTTTTTGGATATATTATATGGTAGGATTTGCCGTTAAATTTGTTTTTGACCTCGTTTTATTGCGTTCTACCGGAGCCTTTTTTATGCATCGATCGAGTGTGCTGCAAATATTTTTATTGGAATTTATGTATCTCATTTACTTTCCAGCCGTTGGATTACTCAGTTTTAGAAAGGATAAGATAACCTGGAAGGGCAGAAAAATTGTCTCATCTTAATTTCAGGCACAATTTTTTATTAAAAATAATCCTAATAGGAAATTTCTATCCTTTTATCTTTGTGTACAATTCTAAAAACAAAATTAAATTGACAATGAGAAAATACATTCTCTTCGTTTTTGTTGTATCTACTTTTTTTGCTTGTCAGAATGATGAGTCAGCCACTAACAATAATCCTGATGCGAAAGTAACCGACGCAGTACCGGGTCAACCTGGTTCTGGTGATGCAGTTGCGCCACAACCAACAGCACCAGCTTTGCCGGAAGCTTTGCCTCCACAAAATCCTTTGAGAGAAGAGCAGGAAGTTTGGGAAGAGGAAGGCAAACCTACCACCTGGGCAGCAGCCGGATTTGATGATCCTTTAAAATTCAAAGCCGGATTTGAAAAATTCAGAACGGATTTGGTTGCCAATGACAAAAAGGAAGAAATTGCCGGTCTTATCAGGTTCCCAATCAAAAGGGTAAAAACCAAAGAAGAATTTTTGAATCAGTACAATATGATTTTCAACGAAGGAACCAAAGCCTACATCATGGCTTCCAACGTAAATCAAATTTACAGAAACCAACTAGGTGCCATGATTGCCGGAGGAAAAATCTGGTTTACACCTGCAAACAATGAATACGGTTTCCAGATTGTAACAATCAACTAAGATTTAGGAAACATCAAATAATAAAAAAAGCGGTTCAGTTTGGACCGCTTTTTTTATTGGGTTTCGCTGGTCGGAAGACCAGCGTGTACCTTGGGTACAAGTTTGAAAACTTGTACCAGCGCCGCCTAAAGGCGGCGTTAGGCGTTGATTTTAATCAACGCTGGTACGAATCTTCAGATTCGTACCCAGAGTACATGCTGGTCTTCCGACCAGCAACCCCCTAAGACAAACTCACAAAATCCATCAACTCCACCTCCAATAATCCCTTCCGCTCCAAGTAATCTCCCGCACTACTATATACATAATCTGCCGGATTTGCCACGATTCCCTGCCTAACCGGATTCAGATGAATGTAATGGATTTTTTCCCATATCACCTTTGGGCTGTACAATTCAATAGGGTGGGAGCCATGTTGCCAGATTTGGAACTTTTGATGTAAGTATTCTCCATTGAATGCAAACAGGTTTTCCATCCAGCGTCGACGACTTTCCCTTTGATCTTTGATTGCTTTAAGCAATAAAATCGCCGAATACTTTTTAAAGTCTCGGATGACATTGGACAGCTGCTTGTTGCTTCCATCCTTGATTTTTGCAATTAGGTGGACATGATTGCTCATGATTATATAAGCGTAAATCTCGAGGTCCTTGTGTTCCCGACAATATTGGAGACATTCGATTAAAATGTCCTTGTAGACTTTTCTTGTAAATAAGTCTATCCACTCAATGGTGGTCATAGTAAGGAAGTACAATGCTTCCTGGTCAGCGATAATTCTTCTAGGCATTTTAGTTTTCTTTGGTTCAAAGCTAGGTGTTGATTTTGATAAGAGAAAGGAAAAAAGTGTCTCAGTTGTGGACTTGTTTATGTGCTTCGCTGGTCGGAAGACCAGCGTGTACCTTGGGTACGAATCTGAAGATTCGTACCAGCATTGCCTTTTGGCAATGCCGGCGGTGGCGCAGCCACCCGCTGGTACAAGTTTGAAAACTTGTACCCAGAGTACATGCTGGTCTTCCGACCAGCAAAAAAAAATCCCCACCCTCGGGCACCTTTTCTACCTCATCCGTGTTCCTTAACTTTCCGAACCAAAATAAAACACCATGGGTGCCCTCCTTAGAGCTTTTTTACAGTTGTACATCAAGTCCTTCAAGGGACTCTCCAAAGAGATTTGGTTGTTGGCGCTCATCACGTTGATCAATCGGTCTGGGACCATGGTCATTCCTTTTCTGGCTATTTACCTAAAGTCTGAATTAGGATTTAGCATCATACAAGCCGGAGCGGTGATGTCTGCATTTGGACTGGGATCTGTAGTAGGAACTTTTATTGGAGGATACCTAACCGATAAAATAGGGTATTACAAAATTATGTTTACGACTTTGTTTATGACCGGAGTCGTATTTATTTTCTTGCAGTTTTTAACCGGATTTTGGGTTTGGATGGTGGCGATTTTCATTACAAGTTGTATCGCAGACGGATTCAGACCTGCAAGCATGACCGCCATCGCAGCTTATTCCAAGCCTGAAAACAGGACACGCTCGGTTACGTTAATCCGTCTGGCCATCAATTCCGGATGGGCCATCGGTCCTGCCATCGCCGGTATTTTGGCTGAGTATGTTGGATACGAATGGTTGTTTTGGGGAGATGGAATTACTTGTATCGGCGCAGCAATTTTACTTACTGTAATGTTGTCACCAAAGAAAACGGCGGGTAAAGAGAACAAGGAAGAATCAGCTGACAGGGCTGAGGTGGAGAGTGTTTATCAGGATTACAAATTCCTTTTGTTTGTATTGTTGGTTGCAGTAGGAGCCATCGCCTTCTTCCAGTTGTTTTCAATGATCCCGGTTTACCTGGAAGATTACATACAACTCAGCAAGGATACCATTGGATATCTTTTGGCCATCAATGGAATTATGATTGCAGTAATCGAAATGCCGATAGTTTACTTTTTTGAAAAACGGTATTCGACACTGAGGATCATAGCCATTGGTACCTTTTTACTAGGAGTTGCGTTTCTTGCTTTGAATATGGGACTTGCTTTATATTATACTTCAGCTATCGTGTTTATCACCATTGGTGAGGTATTTTCCATGCCATTTTCCAATGCTTTTACCATGGCCAGATCTTCATCCCACAACCGGGGAAGTTATATGGCGGTGTATGGAATGGCCTATTCATCTGCTTTTATTGTAGCGCCTTCATTGGGAGCTTATGTAAGCAATCATTTTGGTTGGGCAGCCTTATGGTATTTGATTCTTGGGTTGTGTATACTTAGTGGAGTTGGATTTTATTTTTTAAATGACAGCATCCAAAATGAAAAAAAGGCCAGGGAAACATCAGTCCTGGCCAATTAAATTATAATGGCAAAATCTAAAAATTCAATTTTTTAGGGTTGTCTGCGGATCCCGAATTCGTAACGAATGAGCTTGGCTGTTTCTACTTTAGGTTTCACAATTGATTCGTAAAAAGCGTGGGCATCTTCCACATTTTTAAAATCGGTTGTAATAAGGTAGGAATAGCCTCCTTCATGAAGCTTGTGGTACTTTACGTTTCCAAATTTTTTGAAAATAGGCTCAGACTTGCCCATCGGATATTCTGCCTTGGCAATTTCAATGGCGTATCCATTGTACATGGCTGGCAGTTTTTTATGAAATCTGTAAACTGAAGGTAGTTTTTCTCTTATAACCGGACCTTCAGGTTTATCCATATTCTCTTTTTGAACCGGCTCGGTGATGACCACAAAATCCTGTGCGTTCAATTGGCCGGAACACATCATGCCTGCAACAAGCAGGGCTCCACTAAAAATTAGTTTTGAAAGCTGAAAAGGGGAAGTTCGCATAAAATTTTTTTAGCATATGTAATGAAAATTTTATGCCAAAAATCAATCATGCTTAACTACTTGAAATTCTGTATTTTAAGTGTTTTATTTAAAAATATTTTCTCCAAATTTCATCATGCTTCCACGAATGTCATTGATGAAATTTAAAGCAAAAGCATATTGCCGGTACTTCTTTTCAAACTTGGGAAGTGTATCGATAAAAGTCTCAATGAAAGGTTTTTTCTGCAGGCTCACGCCATATTGAATGGTTTGAAAAGGCGTCATGTTTTCCTGCCATTTTCCTACGTCTTTCAGTATCTGTTTGACATAGACATCATTTTGGTTGATGTATTTCTGCACATATTTCACACTTTTTTCCGGATTCAAGGGCTGTAAGGATTCATCCATCATCTTAGTAACACTTTCCAACAAAATGTCCAGCTTTTCTCCCGGAGTCAGGTTGGATTCAGCAGCTCTTTTCAATTCACTTTGATGCCATTTTAATTGGCGTGCAAGTTTAGAACCCATGCAGGATTCCATGGAAGTGAAAATCAAAATTGAAAAAGCTGCAAGAAGAAAGGAAGAACGCATGTGGCTTATTTTTAAAATACAAACGGGATAAGAAATTCTATGTTGTAGCGGGCCGGATAATACTGTAGTGGAACGCTATTCGCTATTTGGCATTCGCCGTTCGCTTTTCGTTACACCAAATTTTAGTTGCGGCCGTTGCGAAAAACCGTTGCGCCCGTATCGTGAACCAAAATCCCAGAAATTGAATCCTGCACGCAATTACGTTTTGAAATCAAATCACTCTGCTAGAATTGGCGGGTCCTCTCCAAGAGACCCAGCATAGACCCTTGGATTTTCATTCTTAATTCAAGGACATTTACCGTTATTCGCTATTCGGGATTCGCTTTCAAACCCCTCGTAAATCGTAAACCGTAAACCGTAAATTCTCAGTTCCTTCCCAGCAAAGTTTAAAATATAATCAGTGCTGATGTTCCTCTCCCTCGATGCTGTCACAATGATAAAGCTCCTGCCTTTTTCCATCTACAGGTCTGGTTTTACCACCTTTCTTTTTAGTGTCCAGCATTTTTTGGATGATGCGATTTTTTTCTGATGCCATTGCCTGACGCAGTTCCTTGTCTTCTTCACGGTCAAAATATTTCACACCGTCCACATAGGTTTGCAATCCCTTTGCTTCTATAGACAATGGATTATCAGACCATAAGACCAAATCGGCATCTTTGCCTGCCTTGATACTTCCCATTCGATCATCCAAATGAAGCAATTTGGCAGGGTTGAGGGTTACAAATTTCCAGGCATCTTCTTCTGATACATTCCCATATTTCACAGCCTTGGCTGCTTCCTGATTCAGACGTCGGGCCATTTCAGCGTCGTCAGAATTATAGGCTACTACCACTCCTTGTTCATGCATCAATGCACCGTTGTAAGGGATGGCTTCCCAAACTTCAAATTTATAAGCCCACCAATCGGCAAAAGTACTTCCGCCTGCACCGTGTTCTGCCATCTTATCTGCCACTTTGTAACCTTCCAAAATATGGGTGAAGGTGTTCACGGTAAAGCCAAATTGCTCCGCTACCTTCATCAGCATATTGATTTCGCTCTGGCGATAACTATGACAGGTAATGAATCTTTCCTTGTTGATGATTTCTAGGAGCGCTTCCAATTCCAGGTCTTTTCGATAAGGTTTTCCGGATGCTTTTAGCGCACCGTATTCCTTAGCCCTGGTAAAATGGTCAACAAAAACCTGCTCCACTCCCATTCGGGTCTGAGGAAATCTTATGGTTTGATTGTCACCCCAGTTGGACTGTTTTACATTTTCTCCCAAAGCGAATTTTATATAGCCATCAGCACCTTTGATTTTCAATTCTTCTGCCGTTTTTCCCCACCTGAATTTAATCAAAGAAGACTGTCCTCCAATAGGATTGGCAGAACCGTGCAATTGCTGAGCAGCAGTAACTCCACCGGACAACTGACGATAAATGTTGATGTCTTCGGGATTGACCACATCGCCAATGCGAACTTCCGCTGAGCTGGCCTGGGTTCCTTCATTTACTCCTCTTGAAACTCCGATGTGTGTATGTTCATCGATGATGCCAGATGTCAAATGTTTTCCTGATGCATCTACCGTTGTAGCGCCTGCAGGTGCGTCTAATCCTTTTCCTACTTTTTGAATTTTTCCATTGCTAACCAAAACATCTGCATTCTCAAGAATTCCGTCTTTTTCATTGGTCCAAACAGTGGCATTTTTGAATAAAACCGTAGTTGCTTCTGGTAATTTTTCCCTTCCAAAAGCAACAAAGGGATAAATAACTTTTCCGATTTCAGGTTTTTCATTGCTGCTACTATCTTTCTTTTCTTCCTTGTTTAAAGTCGGGGTGTTACTTGTTTTTTCGGCGGTCCAACTCACCCAGTTTCCATTGGCATCCTGCCCCTTACCGGAAAATCCATTGTCGGTAAAAACTCCTTGAAGGCGGTATTTTCCACTTTCTTTTTCAGGATTAAAAGACAAGGAGATGGTCTTAACTCCATACTGTACCGATCCTTTCACTTTTATTTCTGAAGAGTCAGCATTGACAATTTTCAATTCAGGACTTTCCTTACCGGTGACTACCAGGTTATAAGCTTGCTGCTCAATTTTCAAATTGTAATTACCACTGATATCCTCCTCTTTCAAACTCTTCATTGCATGTCTTTTTCCATGCACCCAGACTTCCAGGATTTTTGCTTTTTTATCAAAAATATTCTGATCGGTAATCAAAAAGCTGGCAGTGGTTCCATTATTTAAAGAACCAACCATATCTGTGGCTTTACAGAATGTTGCTGGATTGTGAGTCAATGCTTTCAAGGCAGTTTTTTCACTCAATCCATACTCAATTGCCTTCCTGACCTGATCCAAAAAGCTGCTTTTCTTTTTTAAACCATCAGAAGTAAGCGCAAATTCAATACCGGCTGCTTCGAGCATAGCAGGATTAGCCGGAGCCATTTCCCAGTGTTTCAAATCGTTGTAATTGATGATTTCGGCATCAAAAGGATTTTCTACATCATAGGCATCTGGAAATTCTAAAGGTAGAATAAGGGGAGCGCCGGTAGCTTTGATTTCTTCAATACGCTGGTATTCATCTCCACCTCCTTTGATGATGTATTTAACTCCAAATTCTTTCGCAATTTCGTTGGCTCTCAAAAGATCCAATCGATTGCTTACCGCAAAAAACTGAGGAAGGCTTTGCAATTGATTCCATGCCTCCAGCGAAAGATTGATTTCTTCTTTTTTACCGATTTCTGCATACCATTTTCCGTCAAGGTAAGTCTGGCGAATCAAGGCAATGTAGCCCATCAACGAACTTGGATAATTTTGGGTAGAAGTCCCTTTGCTAAAAGTAAGAAAATGACCTGCTTTTTCTTTCAAAATCATTTCATGTGCACGTTCATCCCCGACAGCAACCAAAGTGGCACTTCCTCTTGAAATTCCATCCATTTTCTGGCTCAATACAGTTCCGAATCCTGCTTCTCGCCATTCTTTGGCTTCTTTGGAATTGGGCTCAAAATTATCAACTGCATCAAACTCCGTTTTCAATGCTTCATTCCAGGCAAATGCACCTTTTTTATCTGTCAAAAATTGAGGTCTTCCGCCTCTTTCTCTCGGTTCAGGATTTTCAGCAGGCAAGCCATATTGTGCATATAAATCAATGAATGCTGGATAAATAGTCTTTCCAGTTGCATCAATAACTACAGCATCCGGCGGAATTCGAACGCCCTGTCCAACAGCAATCACTTTACCGTCCTTGATGATAAGGGTGCTGTTTTCCAGTTTTTGATCAAAAGATTTATAAATGGTAGCATTGGTGAAAGCATATAAACCATCTCTGTTGTCGGCTACTCCGTTTTCCGGAAAAGTGATTTGAGCCAACAAGCTGCTGCTAAGGCAGCAAAGCATAAAAAATAAAAGCTTGCGCATACATTCCTGTTTAAAAACGCGATTTGGATGTAAAGTTTTAGGAAGGTTGAAGGTAAGGTCTTCCGCTCTGATTGCTATCATTCATTAAAGAATTTTAAAACATATGTGGTCAAATCAGATTTTGCTCTGCTAAAACTTCCTATTTTCGGCGCAAAATCTTCCAGATGTTTTACCAGGTATTTTTAAAACCCATTCTATTTTTATTTCCGCCCGAAAAAGCCCATCATCTGACTGTCGGGATGCTGAATTTTGTACTGGCCATTCCTCTTGTAAACTGGATTTTTAAAAAGACTTTTTCTATCGAAAAAAAGAGTCTTGAAAAGGAAGTTTTTGGTTTGAAATTTAAAAATCCAGTCGGTCTTGCTGCCGGATTCGATAAAGACGGAAAGTATTTTAAAAATATGGCCTCACTGGGCTTCGGATTCATTGAAATAGGAACAGTAACACCCAAAGGTCAACCGGGAAATGAACAACCCAGGCTTTTCAGATTGCCTCAGGATGAAGGACTCATCAATCGCATGGGATTCAACAATGAAGGGGTGGATGCGCTGGTAGAAAGGTTGAAAAAAGGAAAACCCAAAGGTGTGATCATCGGTGGAAATATTGGCAAAAATAAAGTGACACCGAATGAAGATGCCGTTTTGGATTATGAAATATGTTTTGAAAAGTTGTTTCCTTACGTTGACTATTTTGTAGTGAATGTGAGTTCTCCCAACACCCCTGGATTGCGTGAACTTCAGGACAAAGAACCGCTTACCAGGATCATTAATAGTTTGCAGCAATTGAATCGGGCAAAATCCAGCCCCAAACCACTTTTGCTAAAGATTGCTCCCGATTTGACCGATGCACAATTGGATGACATCCTCGAAATTGCAAACTCCACAGGTTTGGATGGTGTAATTGCAACCAATACTACCATCAGCAGAGAAGGTTTGGCTACGTCGACAGGCGAAATTGAAAGCATTGGAGCCGGAGGTTTAAGTGGTGCTCCGGTAAGAGATCGTTCAACCGAAGTTATTCGCTACCTTTATGAAAAATCCGGAAAGCAATTGAAAATAATTGGTGTCGGTGGGATAGATTCCCCTGAATCTGCGAAAGAAAAACTGGAGGCAGGTGCTGTGTTGGTTCAGGTTTATTCCGGGATGATTTATAAGGGGCCCGGCCTGGTAAAATCAATATGTAAATCTCTATAGTTCAATAACATCTCTCAAACTGCTCTTGCTCTTTTAAATTTTGCCTGATTTTTGCTTAGTAGGGTTTAAACCTACTATCAATGGGCAAAAAATCTTCAAAACAAAAGTCTGTTCCCTCTCCGGAGTTGAAGTCTACTAACAAAAAGGCTTCAGCTTCGGAAAAGACGAAATGGCTGCTTGCCGCTTCGTTTTTTGTTTTGGGATTTGCCTTGTATGCTCCCAGTATTTCCTTCGATTTTGTTTATGATGACGATGCCGTTATAAAGGAAAACCGATTTGTCAAAAAAGGTACGGACGGAATCAAAGAAATCTGGACTACTTCCTATTTCAAAGGTTATGATGAAAACATGAATGCCAGGGCATTTCGCCCGATTCCCATGACCATGTTTGCCCTGGAGGTTGATTTTCTGGGTATGAATCCTACCGTTCACCATTTTGTGAATGTTCTTTTTTATGGACTCACCGGTGTTCTTCTTTTTTTCTTTTTGGCAAGACTTTTTAAAAAAGAAAACCTTTGGCTGGCTGCAACGGTCACCTTGTTTTTCCTGGTCAATCCGGTTCACATAGAAGTCATCGCCAACATCAAAAGTAGAGATGAGTTAATCGCTTTTTTCAGTTTTGTTTTGACTGCCTGGTTATGGTTGAAAGCATTGGATGAAAAAAAATCCTGGTTGTTGGGGTTGTCTTGGATGGCTTATGCCGTAGCACTTTTTTCAAAAGAATCTGCACTGACTACGCTAGCCATGTTCCCGCTTATGTTGTGGTTTTTTAGGGAGAAGGATTGGAAACAAATTGCTTTTTCTTCACTTCCATTTTTAGCATTGGCTGTGATTTATTTGATAGTCAGGTCGTGTATTGTCGGCGGATTGAATGAGGGAGTAACCTTAACAGTTTTGGACAATTCTTTGCTCGCTGCTAGCAGTACTTCTGAACGAATTGCTTCCAATATTTACGTTTTAGGGCTTTATTTTTATAAAAATCTGGTCCCTTTTCCACTGCTCAGCGATTATTCCTTTTCGACTATTCCACTGAAAAACTGGTCTGATTGGGAAGTTTGGGCAAGTATGCTTTTATATGCAGGCTTGATTTATGTAGCCATAGTTGGCCTTTTAAAAAAATGGATACCGGCATACGGAGTGTGGCATTTCTTTGCTACCGTTTCTATTTTTAGTAGTGTGGTAGTCCTAAACGTGAGTCCATACAACGACCGATTCAATTACAATCCTTCCCTTGGAGTTTGCATTTTATTGGCCTGGCTTCTTTTTTACCTTTTTTATAAAAATGAAAATAACACGAGTAGTAAAAAATATATTTTAATTGCTTTGGTTGCTATAATAAGCCTTGGAGGAATAGCCAGAATTTATCAACACCAACCGGTATGGGAAAACAGGTTCACCTTGTTTGATCACGATGTCGAATTGGCTCCCAACAATGCCCGCATGTTGAAAAATAAAGGTGGTTCTTTGGTGCGTCAGGCAGTCGCAGAAAAAGACAAAGAAAAGCAGGCACAAATAGCCGATGAGGCAATCGTATACCTTGAAAAGGCATTGAATATTTACGAAAGGCTTCCAACCAGCCATGTCTACCTGGGCATTATGTACGGCATCAAAGGAGAGTTGGAAAAGGCGGAAATTTCCTATAAAAATGCTTTGGTCATCGATTCCAATAATGTATATGCCAAAACCAATCTTGCCAACATTTTTTACCGCCAAGGCAAAATCCATGAATCGCTTGAATTGCTACAACAGGTTAAACCTGAATTGTATTCAGCCAATGACAAGTATTTGTTGTATTGGATTTACAACAAACTGGGTGATTTTGAGACGGCCATGAAGTGGAAAGAACAATCTGGTAGGTAGGGTTGCGCTGTTCGCTATTCGGTATTCGCTATTCGATGCTCGCTTTTCGTTTTTTTTTAAAGTCCTCGTAAACCGTAAATCGTAAAACGTAATTTCAACAAATACTAGGTGGAACCTCCGAAAGTCAAGTTATCTAACTTGTAATTTGCGATTCCTCCATCGCCTATTTATTAATCGCTTCTTTTTACCTTTGATCCTTTCAAAACGAAAATCAAGGTAAAATGAAATATCTTTTTGGCTTTTTGATCACAGTTGTTGGACTGTTTTCATGTGGAACAGAAAAGACCGTTGAAGAAAAAACTCCTGTTCAAAAGCCTGTCTCTGAAATGAATGATGAAGAGCTTACAGCTTATGCGGATTCTCTGGCGCATAAATTCATCATCGCAGATTCTCATGTTGATCTGCCTTACAGATTGACCACTAAATTTTTCAGATTGTTTAGAGAATATATTGGTATCCCGATTCAGAGCGATGAAGGAGACTTTGATTATGTAAGAGCTAAAAAGGGTGGTTTGGATGCTCCTTTCATGTCAATTTATATTCCAGCTTCCTACCAGGAAACCGGTGGAGCCAAGCAATATGCTGATTCCCTGATCAATATGATTGAAACCATAGTGCAGGAACATCCAGATAAGTTTGCTTTGGCAAAAACAGCCGGAGAAGTTAAGGCCAATTTTGAAAAAGGCCTGATTTCTCTTCCTTTAGGAATGGAAAATGGTGCACCCATCCAGGAACTTTCTGACGTAGCCTATTATCAGCAAAAGGGAATCAGGTATGTTACCCTGACGCATTCTAAAGACAATAAAATTTGTGATTCTTCCTACGATACCACCGGCACCCATGGCGGATTAAGTGATTTTGGAAAAGATGTAGTGAAGGAAATGAACAAACAGGGAATCATGGTAGACATTTCACATGTTTCCGATAGCACTTTCTACCAGGTGGTGAGAATGACCGACGTACCTGTTATTGCTTCCCATTCTTCTTGTAGAAAATTCACACCAGGCTGGGAAAGAAACATGAACGACGATATGATCAAAAAGTTAGGTGAAAATGGCGGTGTCATTCAAATCAATTTTGGATCCACCTTCCTTGATTCTGAAATCAAAAAACAAAGAGATAGCCTACGCAATGTAAGAGATGCAATGTTGGCCGAGGCAAAGGTGACAATGGATGATTCAGTAGGCATGGCCATGGTCAAAGAATTCAACGAGACCCACAAGGAAGCACTTTATGCTGATCTTGATTTGGTAACCGACCACATTGCCCACGTTGTCGATCTAATAGGAATCGACCACGTAGGTTTCGGCTCCGACTTCGATGGAGTAGGGGACAGCCTCCCAACCGGCTTGAAAGACGTAAGTATGTATCCCAACTTGATAAAAACCCTCCTAAAAAGAGGTTTTTCACCCGAAGACATCGAAAAAATCTGTTTCGGCAACCTCGCCAGAGTCTGGGACGAAGTGGAGGCAGCAGCAGGAAGGTAAAAAGCGGTTTGCGGGGAACGGTGTACGTTATGCGGTTGAAAATTATTAATTCATGCAAATTGAAAATAACGTAAAAACCCCCATGCCATGTAGAGCCGCCATGCATGGCGGCTCTACATGGCATGGGGGGACATAGTGATAATAAATTCTTGAAATCTATACATCAAAATCAAACATGGATTTGGTCAGGCTGGTATTTTCCACCCCCAGAATCTCTTTGTGATCTTACATGCCTTCCCCTTTCTTTGCGATTCAAATCCCTTAGCGTCCTTCTTTCCTTCCCCATCCTTTGCGATTATATAAGTAATCAAAAGTTAAATGCTGCTAGAATCCGGCGGGTCCTCTCCGAGAGACCCGCCTTAGACTTTTTGCTTTTTCTTTATTTTTAATGTATTTTCTATTGGATAGGGCGGAATAATAGTTACCTGCTTCTAAATAATTGCAACCCCAAGCATCAGCACCCTCTCTTTGCGTTCTTCCTGCCTTCCCCATCCTTTGCGATTCTCACCTTCCCCATCCTTTGCGATCACCCTCCATAATAAATCCTATAAATCGCATTCGCAAAATCATCTGAAACCAACATGGAACCGTCTGGCATTACTTCCAGATCAACTGGTCTTCCCCAGGGTTCTCCATTTTGCAACCAGCCTTCTGCGAAGGGAATATATCCTTGAGAGCGATATTGATCGTCCAGTTTGACCATCATAACCCGATATCCGATGGGTGTGCTTCGGTTCCATGATCCGTGTTCTGCAAATAAAGGTTGGTTTTTAAACTTGACTGGAAACATATCGCCAGTATAAAATTCGATGCCCAGGGGAGCAACATGAGGACCCAAATTTTGAACAGGCGGGGTGAATTCTTTACAATCTCTTAATTTGCCAAATTCAGGATCCAGTGTGTCACCTTGATGGCAGAATGGATATCCAAAATGCATGTCTTCTTTTGGAGCATGATTCAATTCACAAGCAGGCATGTCATCTCCCATCCAATCGCGACCATTGTCGGTAAACCACAAGTCGCCGGTCACCGGATGCCAATCAAATCCAACTGTATTTCTAATACCATGTTGTACGACTTCCATATTGGTGCCGTCCGGATTAAGCCTGGTGATGGAACAGAAAATTTCATCTTCCGGATTGCAAATATTACAAGGGGCACCTACAGGCACATAAAGTTTATCATCAGGTCCAAAAGCAATGTATTTCCAGCCATGGTGAGATTCGTCCGGGTACTTGTCAAAAACCACTACCGGTTTGGGAGGATTAGCAAGGTTAGCTTCGATGTTTTCAAATTTGATGATGCGGCTTACTTCTGCCACATAGAGGTCGCCATCTTTAAAGGCAACGCCATTGGGCATGTCCAGTTTTTCTGCCAGTACATATTTTTTATCGGCATGAAAATCCCCGTCCTCATCTACCAGAGCATAAACGTCTCCTTCATTTCTGGTACCCACAAACAAAGTTCCATTTGGACTCAGACAAAGCGACCTCGCATTTTTCACATCTTCAGCAAAAACATCAATTTTAAACCCTTCCGGTAATTTGATTTTATCCAGCGGCAATTTGGTGTCAGCTGGTTTGAAGGATGCTTTTTTGGCCAGGGAGTTGGTTGGTGCCTGTTCTGTATTCGTAGGATTTTCATTTTTACATTGTAAAAAAGAAAGCAGAGAAAAGAGAACAATAGCGTAGCTGGTGAATTTCATAGAGGATAAATTGAGCATATTTGCACGAAAAATAAGAGAAAAATACTGTTTGAAACAATTTTATACACTAACCTGATTTTGACCGGTATTGTTTTTAAAATTATTTGAATGAAAAACCAAACCAATAAGTGGGAGCTGATCCGAAAAGGGGAATTTGTCGATTTGAAACTCTTAAAAGCCAGATTTGACTGGTACCTCAATAAGCGGAACAACGAAGAAGACAAAATGGTCTTTTTGGATGCGGCAGATGCGGTATGTGTGGTAGCGCTCACAACTAAAGGTACTTTATTGCTGGTCAAACAATTTAGGTTCGGTGTAGAAGAAGAAACCTTGGAAGCGCCCGGAGGTTTGGTGGATGCCGAAGAAGATAAACTGATTGCAGCCCAAAGAGAATTGCGTGAAGAAACCGGATACACAGGCGGCAAGTGGACTTTTTTACAGACCATTCAGTCCAATCCTGTTTTTATGAATAATTACATCCATCAATACTTGGCTGTTGGTGTTGAAAAGACTGATGAACTCAAATTAGACATTGGAGAAAACATTGAGGTGGTCGAAATTCAACCTGAAGAGTTGAAGGATTTTTATGAAAAAGGGCTCATCAGACACCCTCATACCATGACAGCTTTGCTGAAAGTTTTCGATCTGTGGGAAAAAGTTCCTTTGAAATCCCTTTAATTCTTTGTGTTTATTTTGTCGAGCGTCAAAAAAGTGCATTTAAACCAAATTACTTTTTGAATAATTTTTGTCAGCCCGAGATCAGCAGCTATCTTTGCGCGCAATTTGCAACCAAGGTAAATTGCTGAAACTATGCCCAAAGATACTTCCATCCGTTCCGTCCTTATTATTGGTAGTGGTCCTATTATTATTGGTCAGGCTTGTGAGTTTGATTATTCCGGTTCCCAGGCTTCCCGTTCTTTGAGGGAAGAAGGAATTGAAGTTTCATTGATAAACTCCAATCCTGCGACCATCATGACCGACCCGGTCACAGCAGACCACATTTATCTATTACCCCTTACCGTTGAAAGCATCGTTCAGGTGCTGGAAGAAAGGCAGATCGATGCCGTACTTCCTACTATGGGAGGCCAAACTGCCCTTAACCTTGCAATCGAAGCAGGTAAACAAGGCGTTTGGGATAAATACAATATTCGCCTGATTGGTGTGGATTTGGATGCGATTGAATTGACTGAAAATCGTGAGGCATTTAGACAGCACATGGTTAAAAATGACCTGGCTGTTGCACCTTCTTTTATCGCCAATTCTTTCCTTGAAGGACAAGAAGCAGCGCAGAAGATTGGTTTTCCTTTGGTAATCCGACCTTCTTATACGCTGGGTGGAACAGGAGGAGGATTTGTGCATGTAAAGGAAGAGTTTGATGAAGCTTTGCGTCGTGGTTTGAACGCATCTCCTACGCATGAAGTTTTGGTTGAAAAGGCGGTTTTAGGATGGAAAGAATATGAGTTGGAGTTGTTGAGGGACGCGGCGGATAATGTAGTAATCATTTGTACGGTAGAAAACCTGGATCCAATGGGTATTCATACCGGAGATTCTATAACGGTTGCACCAGCAATGACGCTTTCTGATACAGGTTATCAGGAAATGAGGGACCAGGCCATCAAGGCCATGAGGTCTTTGGGTAATTTTGCCGGCGGATGTAATATTCAGTTTTCTCAAAATCCGGAGACAGAAGAGTTGATTGTAATTGAAATCAACCCAAGGGTTTCCCGTTCTTCTGCACTTGCAAGTAAGGCTACCGGATATCCAATTGCAAAAATAGCGGCGAAATTGGCCATCGGCTACCGCCTTGATGAATTGAAAAATCAAATTACCAAAACCACCTCTGCCTATTTCGAACCTACCTTGGATTACGTTATCGTAAAAATGCCAAGGTGGAACTTCGAGAAATTCTATGGTTCTGATCACAGACTTGGATTGCAGATGAAGTCAGTGGGTGAGGTGATGAGTATCGGAAGAACTTTCCTTGAAGCACTTCAAAAAGCTTGTCAGTCCCAGGAAAATGGTAGAATGGGCTTGGGTGCAGATATGAAAGAGTGGATTCGTACAGAAGACATCATGAAACGCCTGGAAGAGCCAAGTGATGATAGAATCTACCGTTTGAAAGATGCCCTAAGATTGGGTGTTCCTGAAAAGACAGTTCACAAACTAACAAAAATAGATCCCTGGTACATCAAACAAATCAAGCGTCTGGTTAAAGCCGAAGAGCAGTTGGTGAAATACAATGTACCTGAGGATATCCCAAAAGACTTCATGATTGATCTGAAGCAAATGGGTTATTCTGATGCTCAGATTGGTTGGTTGTTAAGGGTAGAGGAAGCAGCAGTTACCCGCCATCGTAAAAACCTTGGGGTAAAAAGAACCTATAAAATTGTAGATACCTGTGCTGCCGAGTTTGAGGCACAGACTCCATATTTCTATTCAACCTTCGATACAGAAAACGAAAGTATCCCAAATTCAGGTAAGAAAAAGGTAATAGTCCTGGGTTCCGGTCCAAATCGAATTGGACAAGGTATCGAGTTTGACTATTGCTGTGTTCACGGATTATTGGCCATCAAAGATGTAGGATACGAGTCCATCATGGTCAATTGTAACCCGGAGACAGTTTCTACCGATTTCGATATAGCTGATAAACTGTACTTCGAACCGATCTTCTGGGAACACCTCGAAGAAATCATCGAACTGGAAAAGCCGGAAGGAGTTATCGTTCAGTTGGGTGGTCAGACTGCTTTGAAACTCGCAAAGACCCTCGAAGAAAAAGGTATCAAAATCATTGGAACCAGCTTCAATGATATGGATCTTGCCGAAGACCGCGGTAGGTTCTCTGACTTGTTGAAAGAATTGGAAATCCCATATCCTGAATATGGAGCAGCCGATACGGTAGACGAGGCCATTCAAATTGCCAATAGAGTAGAATATCCTGTTTTGGTTCGTCCTTCTTATGTATTGGGCGGACAAAGCATGCGTATCGTCATCAATGACGAAGAACTGGAGCGTCAGGTATTGTCCATCTACAAACATTTGCCGGACAACCGCGTCTTGATCGACCACTTCCTTGACAGAGCTACCGAAGCAGAAATAGATGCCATTTGTGATGGCGACGAAGTTTACATCATGGGAATCATGGAACACATCGAACCGGCAGGTATCCACTCCGGCGACAGTTCTGCCGTACTTCCAACTTACAGTTTGTCGGTTGAGGCGGTGAATACCATGGTAGAATACACCAAAAAATTAGCGTTTGCACTCAATATCCGCGGACTAATCAATATTCAATTTGCAGTAAAAGGAGACAATGTGTTCGTTATCGAAGCCAATCCAAGAGCTTCCAGAACCACTCCGTTTATCGCAAAAGCCTACAAAGTGCCGTTCCTTCAAATCGCCACCAAGGTGATGTTGGGAACCCACAAACTGAAAGATTTTGACATCAAACCTCAGCCAAGTGGTTACGCCATCAAGGTGCCTGTCTTCTCCTTCGAAAAATTCCCGAACGTAGACAAAAATCTCGGCCCTGAAATGAAATCCACCGGCGAAGAAATCCGCTTCATCAAAGACCTCACAGACCCATTCTTCAGAAAGGTCCACAATGAACGGAGCATGTATTTGTCGAGGTAAGATGGGTGCTAGGTACTTGGTGCTAGGTTCTAGGTGCTAGGTTCTAGGTGCTTGTTCAAATTTAGGGTCTAATATTCAGAGGATTTCCACTGTTGCGACTCCCTTGAGGCAATATCATTAAGTTAAGGTAGTGAAATCTGAAATTCAATGAAATCATTGAGTTGCGGTCGTTGCGTTTAACCTTCGCGGCCGTTGCGTGAACCAAAAATATTAGGAATTGAAATACGAAAGAGTTTGAATATCAGGTAATTATACTTCTGAAAATAAATGACTCTGCATGTAGTATGGGAACTTCAAAGCTCAAACGTCAAAAATCAAAATTCAAAAATTCACCTTATCACTCTGGAATTTTCACCCCCCGACCCCCTCAAGGGGGAGGCAGTTTTGACAAGTGGCTTTACATAGCATCCTTAGCAACCCTTGTCTATTTTATTTACTTATAAATATTCAGAAGATTTCCACAGTTGCCACCCCCTCGAGGCAATGTCATTAAGTTAAGGTAGTGAAATCTGAAATTCAATCAAATCATTGAGTTGCGGTCGTTGCGCTTAACCTTCGCGGCCGTTGCAAGAACCAAAAATATTAGGAATTGAAATACGAAAGAGTTTGAATATCAGGTAATTATACTTCTGAAAATAAATGACTCTGCATGTAGTACGGGTACTTCAAAGATCAAACGTCAAACATCAAAATTCGAAAATTAACCTGGACACTCTGGAATTTTCACCCCCCGACCCCCATCAAGGGGGAGGCAGTTTGAACTTAGGTCTTTAGGTCACATTCTACCATAGCGGTGAATAAAAAAACCTAGCACCTAGCGCCAAGTACCCAGCACCCAGCTCAAATCTTCCCTCCCCTCAATATCGCCCAGGCTAATCTCAATGCAAGAAAGGCAGCCAGAACAAATCCTCCAAAACCGATGGCAGAGACATTATATATATGTGGAGGAATGTCTGCGACCACAATGACTGAAGATCCGATGATCAATGCGGAGATGAGCAAAGAAAAAGCGATTCGGTTAGAAACCAGATCCAACTTGTGATAAAAAGTATCAAGGCCACGATGCTCAAATTCGATGTGCAATTTGCCTTGTTTTACTTTTTTGATGACCTCTTGCACATCTTCCGGTAAGGAAGTCGCCAGCATGGTGAAGTCACCCATGGATTTTAAAAATCTGGAACCCAGTCTTTTGGGACTGTATTTCTTTTCCATTAATCGCACCACAAAGGGATGTATGTTTTCAAGGATGTTGTATTTAGGATCCAATTTCAATCCCACTCCTTCTATGATGACCAAGGCCTTCAATAACAACAAAAGATTGGGTGGAATCCTGATTTTATAATCAAAAAACAAGCTGTTTAAGGCTTTGATGATTTCTTCCCCTTCAATGTCACCGATGCTGATATTAGAATATTCGGCGAAGAATTCCATGATGTCATATTCCAGGGCTTTTTGGTCGATGGCCTTTTCATCGGTTGTAAATCTCAAAAGCGCTTTTTTTAAACCCTGTACATCCTGATCATGTGCGGTCAAAAGTAAGTCAGCCAGCAATTCTTTGTCACCTTGCTGGATATAGCCCATCATGCCATAATCGATGAAACTTACACGACCGTCTTTTAAAATAAAAATGTTCCCTGGATGAGGGTCTGCATGGAAAAAACCATGATCAAAAACCTGTTCAAAGTACAGATTGATGCCTCTGATAGCGAGGTCTGGGCCCGTAATGCCATACTTCCCCAGGGTTTCCAGATCGGTACATTTTACCCCGTCAATATATTCCATACACAAAACATCATTGTTGGTGTAATCCGGAAAAAGTTGAGGTAAATAGACATCTGGATTTCCTTTGAAATTTTCACTGAATTTAAGCAGGTTGCCTGCTTCTATAGAAAACTTCAACTCCTTTAAAATGGATTTTTCAAAAACCTTCACCAATTCCTGAGGCTGAAAGGAATCAAGAGCCGGGAAGTATTTTTCTAAAATGGTAGCCAGATGTTTTAAAATGGCAATATCTGCTTCAATGGTTTCTTCTATGCCGGGCCGTTGTATTTTTAATACAACCTCTTCACCAGTGTGCAGTCTGGCACGATGCACCTGGGCTATTGAAGCTGCAGCAAGTGGTACATCATCAAATCTTGCAAAAACCTTTTCAACCGGTTGTCCATATGCTGTATGCAACAAGGATTTTATTTCAGAAACCGGTACCGGCCTTACATTTTGCTGAAATTTTTCTAATTCTTCAATGAGTTCTTCCGGCAATAAGTCAGGTCGGTTGCTGGCTATCTGTGCAAACTTGATAAAGGTGGTCCCCAGGTCTTCGCAGACCATGCGGATGCGTTCGTACCGGGTGTATTCGGTAATTAGTTTGCCATCTCTTTTTGAAAGCCACTCAGGTAAATTGGAGAGGATGCGTGAAAAGGGAGGATGGGCAACCACATCTTCAAATCCATATTTGAACAAAGTGCCTATCACTTTTTCATACCTGCCCAGAACTGATATTTTATGTTCTTTCACCACTTTTCACTTTTAAAAAATAAAAAAGGTTTACCGCTATTGACAATACTTTGGGGGTTCCAATTTGCCGGGTAGCGATAAACCTTTCAGGAGGTTTTAGGAAGATTTCAGAAATTAATTAAACAACTCTGAAAAAGCCTTTTTGAAATGCTGATAGGAGATATTCATGTTGTCCATAAACTGGTCCACCTTTTCAGCTTGTTCATGTTGCTTGTCGAAACGTTCCAACATTTTTTTAGTCTCGAATTGCAACTTGTTGAAGTCGTTTTCAATTTCAGGGAAGTTTTCAAAATTTGCCAGCGCAAACTTTAATCTGAAATCATCCAGCTTCTGCTTGTAACCTTCCATCGGCAGTCTCATTCCGAAATCCCATTCAATACCGTTTGATTTGAGTGCATACTCAATTTGGTAAATTGCATTAAGGATGCTTACCTGATGGGTTTTAAAAGTAGGCTCATCCGATTTTAGGTCTAAAGCCAAAGCGTCGTAAAGTGCCTGTAATTTTTCTTTCAGGTTGTCGCGGTTTTCGTAAGACTTCTCGCCGTTTTCTTTCATTTGCTCACGTTGTTTCTGAACAAATTCTTCAAAATTCTTTTTCTCTTTTTCGAAAGCGTCTTTGAATTCTGCCTTTCCGAGAGAAACCTGAACTTCCAGTTCGTCGATTATGGTTTTCCACTGTCGTAACTGGTTCTTAACGAAGTCAGAAAACTCAGTGTGATCTTTTTTCATGGTCTCTTTGTTTTTATAATTCAATAATCACTCAATTTAATTGATAAATCAATGATAGTCTTCATATTTGGACATGACAAGCGTCAATTTCGACGAATCCTGAATATTTTTACTTTATCACCCCTTTTGGGTAATTTAAAAATTTATGCGCCCCGAAGTGTACCATTTATATAGGAAGTGCATTTCTATAAACAGTAAAATTTTCCTTGGTTTAAAAGGATTTTACTAATTTGGCGCCTGATTGGGACAACTATCATTTCAACTCATTAAAAATTTAAAAAATTATGAAGCCAACTTTAAAGTTACTAGCCCTCTTTTTGCTTTCCGGAGGCTTATTGACTTCATGTGTTTCCTCTAAAAAATACAACGAACTTTTAGCAGAGAGAGACCAGCTTTCAAGCTCATTGAGTAAGACTCAGGAGATGTTGAAAGAAGTTGAAGCAAAGAACGGCGAGCTAGAGGCTAGCAACACCGAACTAAAAGGTGAAATCAACCAAATCAAATCTGACCTTGCAAGCATGCAATCTGAAATTGCAAACGTGAAAGACATGGTTGCAAAGAAAGAAGCAGAACTTAAGAAAGTAAAAGGCGAAATCGAAAACGCATTTGCTCCTCTTAACCAGCCAGGCTTGACTGTTCGTCAGGAAGGTGATATGTTCTACGTATCTATGCAGGAGAAATTGTTGTTTGGAAGCGGTTCTACCTATGTAAACAAGTCTGGTAAAGACATCTTGGATGCTATGGCAGATCTTCTTTCAAAAAACAAAGACTACTCTGTAATGGTTGAAGGTCACACTGATGACAAAGGAATCATGACTGACAAATACCCATCTAACTGGGAATTGTCTGTAGGTCGTGCAGCTTCTGTTGTTCGTCACCTTGTTAAAAAAGGTGTTGAGCCAACTCGCTTGATCGCTTCTGGTCGTGGAGAAAACGATCCAGTTGCTACCAACGACACTGCTGACGGAAGAAAAGAAAACCGTCGTGTAGAATTCGCTATCGTTCCTGGAATGGGCGACTTGTACAAAATGACAAAAGGATAATATACTGGCTTTTAGCTATTGGCCGTTAGCTGTTAGCTAATGGTCAATAGCCAATTGCATTTTTCTTTCCCTTCCCTTTCTCCTTCCTTTCCTTCTAATTTCTAATGCTATCTTTTTTGGTCGGATAATTCGCTATTCGGTATTCGAAGTTCGCTATTCGAAACTCGTTTTTTTTAAAGGCCAACAGCCAATGGCTAAAAGCCAAAAGCCAACCTCCACCCCTCATCCCCACACCTTACATCCTTCCGTGCAGTTCTGGCAAATGTCAATTTCCTTTCTTCCTTTTAACAATTGTTGCCGGAAATTTTGATAGGGTTTATCCTTCCAGATTTTTTCAAAACTAAGATCCTTTAAATCGCCCAGCTGATGGGTAGCGTCCTTGTCAAAACAGCAGGGAACCACCAATCCATCCCAGGTGATGACACAGCTGTGCCATAGCTTCCAACAATGATTCAGGAGTTTGTTTTTTACTTCGTATTTCCCGTTTTTGGTTTTTCTGTACCGGGCATATTTTTCTATGGTAGGAATAAGCGGATTTCCATTTGCATAATCGTACACCTGAGCCGTTTTTAATTTCACCTCGTCGATGCCTATTTCTTCAGCAAGCCTGTATATTTCATCTATCTGGTGTTCATTAGGCTTCACGACCAGAAATTGAAAAATAAGGTGTGGTGTTTTGGATTGAAGTTCTTTTTTTGCGGCTACCATATTTCTGGCCCCTTGTAAAACCACTTCTAATTTTCCTTCCTTTCGATAAGACTCATAAGTCTCTTGATCTGTGCCATCCACACTAATAATCATCCGATCCAGTCCTGATTTGACTGTCTTTTGTGCATTTTCTTTATTTAAAAAATGCCCATTGGTAGATGTGATGGTGTAAATTCCCTTTTGATGGGCATATTCCACCATGTCCAAAAACTTAGGATTGATATACGGCTCTCCCTGAAAATAAAATATCAGGTACATCAAATCCTTATAAATCTCGTCGATGGTTTGCCTGAAAAAGTCCTCCTTTAGGTTTCCGGTTGGCCTTGAAAATGCCCTCAGTCCACTCGGACATTCCGGACAACGAAGGTTGCAGGCTGTAGTTGGTTCGAATGAAATGGTAAAAGGATTTCCCCATTGCACCGGTTTACCTGACCATTTAGTGAGATAGTAAGACGATACAATCTTCCCTGCATTCCAAACCCGCTGAGGAGTCAGTTTGGAGATAAAATTAAAGCTATCGTGCAGGAAAACTTTTGGCATTTTGGGAAAAACAATTTTGAGCCCGCAAGTTAGTGTTTAGGATTGAGCAATGCTGATGACGGTAGAAGAATTTACAAAGTACAAATTGTAGTGCGTCGCGAACGTTGCGTAAATTCGTTGCGCTCGTAGCGTGCAACAGAAAACCCGGGATTGGTTCCTGTCATTTTTGGTTCACGCAACAAAAGCTAGGATGATTGAAAGGGTGTAATCATTAACTAACAATGTTATTCAAATGACATCTGAAATTTTTTGTTTTTAGTACATTGCCATATGAAAACTAACCAACTATTATTCCTTACGCTCTCCTTTCTATCAGTGGTTACTTCCGCCCAAACCAAACACGATTATTATTGGACGGTTGGGCATGGAGGCACAGATATAACAAATCCTGATTTTGGAGGCACCGATATCGATTTTAACGAAGATCCTCCATCCCTCACTCGAGTCTTAAGAGATGAAGAATTTGGTCTGCTAAGTTCCAGCATTTGCGATGAGGAGGGCAATTTGCTTTTTTATACCTCCGGTTGTAAGGTAATGGATAGCAGTCACCTTGTGATGGAAAATGGGGATGATTTGAATAAAGGAACCAGTTTTAAAAATAATTGTAAACCTAATCGTGCTTATGGTAGCGGATATGCAAGTATTATTTCCTTACCAGATCCCTTTCGGGATGATCTTTATTATATAATCCATCAAAGAAGGGAACAAGGTTGGCCCGATGAATTTTCCAGAGTACATTATTCAAAAGTGGATATGACAGCCAACAATGGGAAAGGGAAACTAATAGAGGCCAATACATTGGTAATGCCGGATAGCGTTTACCTTGGGGAAATGGCAGCAGTGCGTCATGCAAATGGAATAGATTGGTGGATTGTAGCTCCTGAAGATAGTACCAATGTTTACAATGTTCTCTTATTAGATAGTACTGGAATAATTAAACATCATGACCACACAATGGGGCCAAAAGTAGGGTATTATGGTGCGGGCTCCGGTCAATGCAAATTTTCACCTGATGGCAAATGGTTTGCAAGGTGGAGTAATACAGAGCAGGTTTTCTTATGTAAGTTTGATAGGACAAATGGAATAATTTCAGATTTTCTTCAATTCCATACCAGAGAAGATCCTATTAGTGGTGGAATCGAATTCTCTCCTAATTCCAGATTCCTTTATGTTTCAAATAAATACTTCATTGAACAATATGATTTAGAAGATATAAACTTTTTACAATCTAGAGTAACTGTTGCAGAGTGGGATGGATTTACAGATTTTTTGCCTGTTACCTTTAGGCGAATGCAATTGACACCAGATTGCCGCATTTTTGTGAACGGGCCTGGAGGTCACCGCTTTTGGCACATTATAGAGCATCCAAACGAAAAAGGAACGGCATGCTTGGTACGACAACATGCATTAGCGTTGCCAACCTACACCTTTAATACCATGCCTTATTTCCCAAATTTCAATTTAGGTCCGCTAGGAAATGAAGGATATCCCTGCGATAGCACCAGGGTAAGTGCCAATTCAGAAGTTTTTCCAATTAGGGAAACGGAAGCTTGGCTGTACCCAAATCCTGCAACTGAATTAGTGCAAATCAAAACGAATCTGTTTGAAAATTCAGTCCATGTTAGGGTTTTTGATATGCAGGGAAAACTTAAAATCGAAAAAATTGATTTTGAAACCAATCGTTCTTTAGATGTCTCTTCCCTTACTCCAGGTTTGTATGTCGTAATGATTTATGATAGGAAAGGAAGAACCTGGACGGAGAAATTGATAATTAAATGACGAATTAAGAGTTTAAACAATGTCAAATAATTCCTCACTTGTCATTTAGCATCCAATTGCCAAAAATGATTTTTTTTCCATTAAACCAGCAAGTACTTCAGAGTGTTTGTACCTTTGCAAATAATTTGATAGTAAAATTTCTTCAATGAAAAAATCATACATCATCGCAGCCCTTATGGTTGTGATTGCCGGAGTGCTTTTAATGTCTTCTTCTGATGAGTTGAGTACTTATTCTACTTTTGCAGAAGCACAGAAAAATGAAAGTAAAGTAAAAGTGGTAGGCAAGCTATTGAAAGACCAGCCTATGGTTTACAATCCGGAAGAAAATCCGAATTATTTCTCCTTTTTTATAGAAGATGCTGAAGGTAAAGCGCACAAAGTAGTTTACAGTGATGCCAAACCTCAGGATTTTGAATTATCCGAACAGGTAGTGGTTACGGGCAAAATGCAAGGCGAAGAATTTATGGCCAGCGATTTGCTTTTGAAGTGTCCGTCGAAGTATAAAGACGATGAGATTTCCATCAAAACCAAAGAGAGCTAAGATGCTCAACTACCAGTGTTCACCTAAGATTTCCCTATGTTGGTTGTAGGCATTTTGCTTTCCATTGTACTTTCCGCCATTTTCTCTGGTTCGGAGATTGCATTTATTTCAGCCAACAAACTCCGCGTTGAGCTCAAGAAAAAACGTGGTTCCAAACGCGGACTAATCCTGGCCAAGTTTTTTGAAAATCCTTCCGATTTTCTAAGTACCATGCTCGTTGGTAACAATGTTGCACTGGTCATCTTTACCTCTTTGATGACTTTAGTCCTAAATCCCTACATTGCTCCCTGGGTTAGTGGTGAATATGGCTTGTTGCTTGTCAATACTCTGATTATCACGGTAGTGATTTTGATTCTGGGGGAATTTCTTCCAAAGACATTTTTCCGACTGTTTGCAGATGATATCCTTTTCTTCCTGGCCTACCCACTTCGTATATTGAAGTTTATTCTGGCCATTCCTTCCTGGTTTATGTTCAAAACTTCCAATTTCCTGCTTACCAAAGTGTTGCGGACTCCAATGTTGGAAGTAGAAGAAACCTTTACAAGACTGGACTTGGAAGACTTTATTAAAAGTACCCGTACAGACGCCGAAGAGGAGATTGATACCGAACTTTTTGAAAAAGCCCTTAACCTTCATGAAGTAAGGGTAAAGGAATGTATGGTTCCTCGTACTGAGATTATTCATATCGATATTTCAGCCACAGTAGACGAGTTGGCTGCTGTTTTTCAGGAAACCAAAATGTCTCGGATTATTGTCGTCAAAGATGACATTGACAATGTAATCGGATATGTGCACCACCAGCAAATGTTTAAAAATCCAAGGTCTATCAAAGGCATCTTGTTGGAAATTGAATTTGTACCTGAAGTAATGCGGGTTCGTGATGCGATGAATACGTTTATTAAAAATCGCCTGAATGTAGCCTGCGTGGTTGATGAATTTGGTGGGACAGCAGGATTGATTACCCTGGAAGACATCGTTGAAGAAATCTTTGGTGAAATTGATGATGAACACGACCAGGAAGATCTGGTAGAAGAGCAAATTTCAGATGATGAGTTTTTGTTTTCCGGTCGTCTGGAAATTGATTATATCAATGAGCGATATGGGCTGTTTCTACCTGAGGAAGGTGAGTATAGTACCCTATCTGGTTATCTGGTCATGACTATGGGTGACATACCAGAAGAGAATGTTGAAATCATTTTAGGTGAATATAAGTTTATCCTGGAGTCAGTAAGTAATACCAAAATCGAAACTGTCAGGGTTTTGAAGCATAAAGAAGAAAATGACTGATTTCGGGCAAGCCATCCTTTTTGAATCTCCAAGACTATTATTCAGGGAAGTAATTGAAGAAGATGTTGAATCCATCTTTCTTTTAAATGAAGATCCACAGGTGCTTTTGTACACCGGAGATGCACCTTTCGATAATCACGAAGCGGCTTTGGATTGTATCCAAAACAATATTCAGTTTCAATACCGGGAATATGGTTTGGGCAGATGGGCAGTCATTCAAAAGAGTGATTTAGCGTTTTTAGGATGGTGTGGGTTAAAATATCGTCCTGAAAGGGAAACCATTGATTTAGGATATCGTTTTTTTAAAAAATATTGGGGTAAGGGATTTGCGACGGAGGCCTCAAAGGCATGCCTCCAGTTTGGATTCGAGAAGCTGAACCTTGAAAAAATCATCGGAACCGCCCGAATTGACAATCCGGCAAGCTGGAAAGTTTTGGAAAAAGCGGGGATGATTTATGATTTTGAGGATGATTTGGAGGGTTTTCCTGCCAAATGGTACACATTAACAAAAGAAATGTGGCAAAATATGCTTCATGGCTCAAAAAAATCAGCATCGAATCATGATTTAGATTAATTTTACCCCGCCATTTCAAAACCAGGCAACTAGATTTAGTTTAAGATTTATCTTTATTCGTTTGTTCCTGTGGTTCAGTTTGCTACGTTAAGAAATGTTTTCTCCGGAAATGGGGATTCAAAATTGTGTTTTATTTATTTTATCACTTTTATTTAATTTTTTGATTGTATGAACATTTTCGTAGCAAAGCTTGACTTTGGAACAGAGTCAGAAGACCTGCAAGCTGCATTCGAGCAGTATGGTGAAGTTTCTTCTTGTAAAGTAGTTACAGACCGCGACACCGGTAAATCCAAAGGCTACGGTTTCGTTGAAATGCCTAATGATGATGAAGGACGTGCAGCGATTGATGCATTGAACGACAGTGAATTGGATGGTAGAACCATCGTTGTAAAAGAAGCAGAACCACGCGAAGATCGTCGCAGAGGTGGTGGAGGCGGAGGTGGATTCCGCAAACCATTCGGCGGCGGCGGTGGAGGACACCGCGGCGGTGGTGGAGGATACGATCGCGACAGAAGACCAAGAAACGACAACCGTTGGTAATCGGTCAAAGTCTCGATTAAAGAAAAAATCCCTGTTCCTTCCCGGAGCAGGGATTTTTTTTTCGCTGGTACCAGTCTTCAGACTGGCTACTGCTGGTGCAAGTTTTCAAACTTGTACCCAGAGTACAAGCTGATCTTCCGACCAACGAAGGATCACTCAGAATAAAAAACTGGCCACTTGTAAATGAACTCTAAAATATCTCCCTTTCTCCCCATCCTCTAATCCCATCCTCTAATTTCCATTCACCCCTCAAAAAAACCATTTTCATCACCTTAATTCTAAGATTTAAACGCATTTCTCTGAACCTTCTCATTTTTCTTTGTTCTACTAGGGTAAAGGCAGTAAAACGCATAAAATTAAGGTATGCAAACATTTACCCGAGAGCAGATCTTGCACCTTGACAAATATTTCAGGGTGAATCTGATAAACAACCTTTGTGGAGTTCGAACTGCTAATATGATTGGCACCATTGGAAAAAACGAGGTTTCCAATTTGGCGATCTTCAATTCTGTAATGCACATTGGTGCCTCACCACCACTCATGGGGTTCATCCTTAGACCCTTAACCGTAGAGCGGCATACTTACGAAAATATTCTGGACCGAAAGTTTTTTACCATCAACCAGGTTCACGAGGAAATCTATCAGAATGCCCATAAGACTTCTGCAAAATACGACAACCAAACATCTGAATTTGAAGCTTGTGGATTTACCGAATATTACCACGAAAATTTTCCGGCTCCTTTCGTAAAAGAATCCCACATCAAAATTGGATTGTCTTTTGCGGAAGCACAAACCATACGTTCCAACAATACCCTTCTGGTAGTTGGTAATGTTGAATGGATTATCATTCCTGATGCTTTAATTTCAAAAAAAGGAAGATTGTTGCTGGAAGAAGCAAATGCAGTAGGAGTAGGAGGCTTGGATTCCTATTATTCCTTTACAAGATTAGCTACTCTTGAATATGCAAGGCCTGGCAAGAAAACATTGAAAGTTGATTCTGAATAAATTCTTGGAATTAATTTTCTTTACCCAAAAAATATGGCTCAGGAATTATTTCAGATTGCACTTGTAGTGGATGATTATGACAAAGCACTGGATTTTTATATCCGTAAGCTGAATTTCCATTTGATTGAAGATACTATTCTTACGCCGCATAAACGATGGGTTGTTATACAACCACCCGGATCAAAAGGCTGTAAGTTGCTTTTAGCAAAAGCAAAAAACGAAACGGAATCAGCTGCAATCGGAAATCAAACTGGTGGAAGAGTATTTTTATTCCTCCATACCGACGATTTTGAGGGTGATTTAAAAAGGCTAAGGGAATACAAAATCGAAATTGTAAGAGGTCCGGTAGATGAGCCTTACGGGAGGGTACTCGTTTTCAAGGATAATTACGGCAACCTTTGGGACTTAATTCAACCAAAATAGAATTGTTTGTCAGTAATATTCATTTTTAAGGAACCTTTCTCCATCTTCTCCGAATAATACATATATTGTTTACTGTATTTTTCACTTATTACAAATTATTAGAAATGAGACATTTATTGTATTTGACTTTTGCTATGAGCAGCATGGTGCTTTTCGGATGCGCTGAGGATGAGGCTAAGAAAGCTGCAAGAGATAAGATGGATGCAACAACTCCTGCTACCACACAGGCTCCTAATACAACTGGTGCAGCCGCAGGAAATGTTGAACATTATATTTGTCCAAATGGTCACATTGGTTCTGGTGCAGCTGCCGAAGGAAATTGTAGCCAATGCGGAACTGCATTGGTCCACAATCAGGCCTTCCATGCTAATGATCCAAATAATTCAGCTACGCCAAATATCCAAACTACCACACCTCCTCCAACTACTACTCCCGAACCTGCACAAAATTCAGCAGGTGTTTGGCATTATACCTGTGCCAACGGTTGTGAAGGCGGAGCAGGAGCTCAAGGCACCTGTCCAAAATGTGGTGGCCAAATGGCCCACAACGCAGCTTATCATAACCAATAAGGTTAACTAGAAATACAAGAAACTAAAAACGCAGAGGTTGAATTCAACCCTGCGTTTTTTTGTATTTATCAATAAAGGATTAAAAAAAGGATGTAATGGTGTAAAGTTGTCCAACAGGACTTAGTCTTCATAATGGTTTCCTGCTGGCAAATGAATCTTTGCGCTTTAATTTCCCTTAATTTTTTCAAAAAAATTATTCAACCCTTCAAAATTCAACCCTTCAAAATTTTTTTATCCTGGCCTCGTGTGATTCAATAATACAGAATCTCCTCTATCTCCTCATCACCTATTCCCACCGTCCAACTTCTAATAGCTTGTCGTTATACATGAGATTTAGCCGCCAAGCATGGCGGCTCTACCAAGTTTTCAAAATAATTCAAAAATCAAACGTCGAAAATCAAAAATCAAAAATCCAATCTCCCCATCTCCCTATCTCCCAATCCCAGCATCCAATTTCTAAAATTTTGTCGTTATTCCTGGCATTTAGCCGCCAAGCATGGCGGCTCTACGATTTTTAAAATAAATCAAAAATCAAACGTCGAAAATCAAAAATCCAATCTCCCCATCTCCCTATCTCCCAATCCCAGCATCCAATTTCAAAAAGTTTGTCGTTATTCCTGGTATTTAGCCGCCAAGCATGGCGGCTCTACGGTTTTTAAAAAATAAATCAAAAATCAAACGTCGAAAATCAAAATTCAAACCTTCCTCTCCCCATCCCCTTATCTCCCAAACCCATAATCCCAGTTCAATAAGTTTGTCGTTATTCCTGGTATGGAGCCGCCAAGCATGGCGGCTCTACGATTTTTAAAATAAATCAAAAATCAAACGTCGAAAATCAAAATTCAAACCTCTCATTTTCAATCTTTTCTTCCTATTGTATCAATAAATCTGTATCTTTGCGCCTCTTTTGTCGGAAGGTAAAATCCAAATTATATTTTCCGATTAAAATTGGCACAATTGATTCTTTTTCAAACTTTTATATCACAATCCCGCATAAGCGGGGAATTATTTGAACATGAAAAAAATTCGCAACGTAGCCATTATTGCGCACGTCGACCACGGTAAAACCACTTTAGTGGATAAAATGCTCCATGCCGGCGACATTTTTAAGGCCCATCAAGAAACCGGGGACTTAATTATGGACAATAATGACCTCGAAAGAGAGCGCGGAATTACCATTCTTTCCAAGAATGCATCTATGACCTGGAAAGACCACAAAATCAATATCATCGACACCCCTGGTCACTCCGATTTCGGAGGTGAGGTAGAACGTGTTTTGAACATGGCAGATGGTGTATTGCTTTTGGTGGATGCATTTGAAGGACCAATGCCCCAAACCCGTTTCGTTTTGCAAAAAGCAATCGAGCTGGGTCTGAAGCCAATCGTTGTCATCAATAAAGTAGATAAAGAGAACTGTACTCCTGACGAAGTACACGAGGGAGTGTTTGATTTGATGTTCAACCTGGATGCTACAGAAGAACAGTTGGACTTTCCGGTATTGTTTGGTTCTGCTAAGCAAAATTGGATGAGCAAGGACTGGAAAAATAAAACTGAAGACATTTCTGCACTATTGGACGCAATCATTGAATACATTCCTGCACCTAAAGTTGCCGAAGGTAATCTTCAAATGTTGATCACTTCTTTGGATTATTCGTCTTTCGTTGGTCGTATTGCTATCGGTCGTTTGCACCGTGGTACTTTGAAAGACAATCAGAACGTAAACCTTATGAAAAAGGATGGTTCTGTGGTAAAGTCAAAAGTGAAAGGTTTGTTTGAGTTCCAGGGAATGGAAAAGGTGAAAACAGACGAAGTACATCCTGGCGATATCTGTGCAGTAGTTGGTTTGGAAGGATTTGAAATCGGCGATACCATTGCTGACTTCGAAAATCCTGAGGCATTGCCATCAATCGCTATCGATGAGCCAACCATCAGTATGACTTTTACTATCAACGATTCTCCATTCTTTGGTCAGGAGGGTAAATTCGTTACCTCTCGTCACTTGAAAGAGCGTTTGGAGAAAGAGTTGGAGAAGAACCTTGCCCTGAGAGTACATGCAACTGACAAAGCAGAGTCTTTCAAAGTTTATGGTAGAGGAGTTTTGCACCTTTCTGTTTTGATTGAAACGATGCGTCGTGAAGGATATGAGCTACAGATTGGTCAGCCTCAGGTTATTTTGAAAAAAATTGATGGTGTAACCAGTGAGCCGGTAGAGGAGTTGAAAATTGATTTGCCAGAGGAAGTTTCAGGTAAAGCAATTGAAATGGTAACCAAAAGAAAAGGTGTAATGCTTTCTATGGAGCCAAAAGGAGAGCGTATGCACCTTGAATTTGAAATTCCTTCAAGAGGTATCATCGGATTGAGAAGCCAGTTGTTGACCGCAACAGCAGGTGAGGCCATCATGAACCACCGTTTTAAAGAATATCAGGAGCACAAAGGAGAAATTCCAGGTCGCCAAAACGGTTCTTTAATTGTAATGGAAACCGGAACCTCCATCCCTTACTCTTTGAACAACCTTCAGGATCGTGGTGTGTTTTTCATCAATCCGGGTGAAGAAGTTTACGAAGGTCAGGTAATTGGCGAAAATACCCGTCAGGGAGACCTTGTGGTGAACGTTACCAAAACTAAGAAGCTTACCAATATGCGTTCTTCTGGTAATGACGACAAGGTAAAATTAGCACCACCTTTAAAACATTCGCTTGAAGAAGCTTTGGAATATATCCAGGGTGATGAATATGTTGAAGTGACTCCAAAGTCATTGAGACTTAGAAAAATCTTTCTGAAAGAGCACGACCGTAAAAGAGCGAAAAACGCTGCGCTTGCTCAAGCTGAAGTATAAATAATTCAAGGCAGGCTGTTGGCAGGGAATTTTTTTTTTAAAAAACAGGCAAAAAATTTTGCCATCTTTTCCGAAAGAAATTTCTTAGCCAACAGCCAACAGCCAACAGCCAACAGCCAACAGCCAACAGCCAACAGCCAACAGCCAACAGCCAGTTCATGAAATCTACCAATCATCCATCTTATCCACCTGAGGCTTGGTCGGGAACTCCGGTCGAAGTCCTTTTGGAAGTAAGACAAGATGATGAGCGGCCTATTAAAATGGTGGGAAACTTCAATGATTGGAATCTGGATTATGGCTTCATTTCTTTTCAAAAAATAAGTCAGGGAAAATACCGTGGATTTCTACCTCCTTTT
>JAWKLG010000017.1:0-12500 GCA_041392845.1 Saprospiraceae bacterium
CTCAACATCATTAAAATGACCCAGGGACTTATCAATCTTAATTTTTATGATAAAAAAGCAATTGAAAACTTTCGGCAAAAAATCAATCAAACTGAACCCTTAACGGAAAAGGAATGGCTTCTGGAACAGCTGGAAACCCTGCATTAGTCAACCACCTTAAAATTTAAACGTTTTCATTTCATTGTCTAAACAAACTTTTAAATTAATAGGATTTCTGTAGATTAAGAAATTCACTTTCAGGCACAAACACCTCGTAAACCGTAAACCGTAAATTCCCCAATGACAAACAAATTACAATATCATTATTTAACAACTAACCATCCATGTGTACCGTAACCTATATTCCTAAAGGAGAAAATGAATTCATTTTAACTTCCAATCGCGATGAAGCCCCTTCCCGTTCACCCAAAGATTTATCTACCGAATCTTTGGATAAGGGAAAAATTCTTTTTCCAAAGGATACCAAAGCAGGAGGAACATGGATAGCTGTTTCTTCCCAAAATCAGGTTGCCTGTATACTAAACGGTGCATTCAAAAAACATTCCCATCGACCACCCTACAAGATGAGCCGCGGCAAAATGGTCCTCGATATTTTTAAAGAAAAGAGTGCGCTGGATTATTTCAATCATTTCGATTTGGAAGGAATGGAACCTTTTACCCTCGTTTTTTACGACAAAGGATACCTTTGGGAATTTCGCTGGGACGAACAAATGTTTCATCAAACTCCGCTACCGGTAGACAGTCCAAGAATTTGGTCTAGCTCCACTTTGTATCCGTCCGAAATGCAGGAAAAACGAGAGGCTTATTTTAACAATTGGCTTCAAAAAAACCATGCACCCAATAGAGAAGAAATTCTACACCTACATCGGACAGGAGGAGTAGGTGATCCTCGATATGATTATGTCATGAACCGCGAAAATATCGTCAGGACAGTTAGTATCACCTCCATTCAGAAAAAATCGGATCAGGTCCACATGAAGTATTTTGACCTATTGAGTGATGAACCTCAAAAATCTATTGAAGACCAAATAGAAATTAAACCCGGATTTTTTCAACCGGCATTTTAAATACCGGTCTCCATCTTTTCAACAACAGGTCTTTTTTGAACCTTCATAAGAATATCTTCCTTTGGCTTAAGGGTAATGAGTGACATGTATTCGGGCTCACCCTCTCCTTTATAATGGAAATCAAACCTGGAGACCAACAAGGTCAATAGTAGCTGCATCTCCATCATTGCAAAATGATTTCCAATACACATACGAGGTCCCGCCCCAAAAGGCATATAAGTCATCTTAGTCTGTGATTTGATTCTTTCAGGAAGAAATCGATCCGGATCAAATTTTAATGGCTGATCCCAAAATTGCTCACTTCTTTGGGCAGCAAAAATGCTCAAAAATAAAATCGAACCTTTCGGAATTGGCTCCCCTATAATTTCATCATTCACCAAAGCTTCTCTGCCAAGGGCATAGGCTGGGGGATACATCCGCATTCCTTCTTCAATCACCCTCCTGGTAATTTCCAACTTATTCAAATCTTCCAAAGCTGGTAATCTATCACCTAAAATCGCTTCATGTTCTTTCCGAAGTTTCGCCATCCATTCCGGATGTTGAGTCAACAACCATAAAATCCAGGTCAAGGCATTTGCCGATGTTTCATGTCCCGCTGCAAAAATAGTGATGGCCTCATCCCTTACTTGCTCGTCACTCATCCCCTCTCCGGTATCTGCATCTCTAACCTGAAGCAAAAGCGTAAGAAAGTCATTGGGTGGTTCTTCCTGTTCTTTATGGTTTTTGATAAAACCATAGGCCATTGCATCAAAATCCCTTCTATCTTTTAAAAACCTCCTGTGTCTGCCTGTAAGGTGATAAAAAGGAATAAGGTATGGATGAGAAGTCCGATCAATGATATACTCCTGCGTATCTAAAATTTGTTGATACATCCTTGCACTATCTGCTTCATTTTCTACACTAAACAAAGCTTTCAAAACAATATCAGACGTCACGCGCATCATCTCTCTAGAAATATTTATTTCAGAAGTTGCTTCGTCTAGTAAATTTTCACAAAACCTGTCTGCCACACCAACCATGGTTTCAAAGATGTCTCCCATGGCGGATTTATAAAAAGCAGGTTGCGCCAATCTTCTTTGTTTAAACCAATAATCTCCTTCACTGGTAACCAGGCCATTTCCAAGGGCAAGTTTTAACTCTTTATAAGCAGGGCTTTTTTTATAATTCCTGTGATGGGTTTGAAGGACATGCTTCATCACTTCAGGATTTGTAGAAACGTAAATTCTTCTCAAGGGAACTTTCACCCGATAGAAGTCACCTAGCTTGGGTTCCTGCTGTGCAGTAAACAAAACGGGATTTTTTAAAAATTCAAATGCTGCTCCCAAGGGTCCTTTACCTCTATATACAGGAATCATCAGTTTTATTTTTCTTTTTAAAAATAAGAATACTAGTAGGACAATCTACCGGCACTAAGGTTTATTTCAAAAAACACATTAAAAAATAAATCATTTAAGCAACTATTTGAAAAACCTTTACGTATTATGAAAATTAATTATATGAATTGTTTCATATTAGAAAAATTGGCAATGTATTTGCTAATATCATATTATAGATGATTTTAATATAATCATCCACACTTTAAAGCAGAGGACCAAATTTACCGATTGAAAGGTCCTTTTAAAAAGCTGAGTGATTTTTCATTTAGCTCTTGCCCAAAAACTGCATCTCATAACCGATTTAAAACGCAGGAAGCGTACTGTTTCCATCATACCAAAGGTATGTCCAAACAGTACCAAATCAGGAAATCAAGAACTTAAAGGTTCTAATCCAAACCTTTATGTTTTTTCATTCCTGAATCAATGCTTAGGCTACTTCCAACATTGTATTGGAGTATCCTGGATCGGCATAAACACTGTAAATCCGCATACCATCTTCCATTAATTGATTTCAATGATCATGAAATCGACCTGGCATTGGTATGCCCAAAGAGCACATACACACACATGCACTTGAACACGTAAGAACACTTTTTTTCAACCCGCTACTATCAAATTTTTAATCCATGAGAAATTTAATTATTCCGCAAATTCTGGCTCCTGATCGAACCGGTTTTGCAAAAATTTTCCAAACAAACAGCCTTTCATTATGGCTGATTGCACTATTTAGCGGATTCTTTCTGAATCCTGCCAGCGCCGACGCCGATACCCCCCCGGCAAACGGCCCGATTTTCCAGATTTTTGATCCTGTTTTTGGAATCCAGTTGAATGACCTGGATACCATTTACGTGTGTGAAGAAGTCATCACTGGTGGAGCAAACGTTGACGTTATGTTCGACCTGCAGTCATTGGTACCGGATCCTACACATTATGTAGAGTTCGACCTGGATGTTACCATCTCCGATCCAAACTTTAATCCGTTTGGAGGAACTGTGGTTACTTCCATCTTGGAACCAATGACCATCCCTACGAATACTGGTGCTCCAGGTGCTCAGTTAAATTACACGGTTGAGGATTTTGTTTCGATTTTTCCGAGACAAAACTTCATGGTACCTGCGTACATCGAGTACAACATCACAGCAAGGGTAATCAATCCAAACGGACCAGACCCTTGTCCCCCGGAAACCTATAAGATAATCGCAAAGATTCTTCCAAGCCCGGACGTGCAAATTGACAGCACAAACCTTACCGGAACCAATCTTTGTAACCTTCAGGAAATAGCTTTATCGGCTATTGGTGATCCTGTAAATGGTGCATACAGCTGGAACATTTTTGGTGGAGACCCCGGTATTACCGGAACCTTTACCAATCCCTTTTCAGCCAACACCGTTTTCAAACCAAACCTAAATTTAAATATGGTACCACCCGGTACCAGTGTAGATATTACCGTACAGGTTTCATTGACCGACGGAAACAATTGTACTTCTTTTGATACGATAACTTTTACGGTATTTAGAAATTATACAGGTGGTCTCACCTGTAATGACCAGGTAAATGTGACACTTGATGCAGACTGCTCCGCCACTATTCTACCAGACGATGTTTTGGAAGGTACCTATCCGGATTACGATCTGTTTGACGTAGTCATTTTGGATCGCAGTAGAAATATTGGCAATACTGTAACTGCAGCACAGATAGGAAGAAACCTTCAGGTTCGTGTTTATGACCGATGCAACAACAATTACTGTTGGGGATATTTAACCGTTGAAGACAAAATGGGACCTACCATCGATTGTTCTGCAGCTGCGAATATTCCTACAACCGCTATCAGTGGAACTTTGAACAATCAGGATGATCAGTATTGTAGAACTGAGTTGTTCCTACCAGGTAGCAACCCTGCATCTTGTATGCTTTCGGTTGTTGCACCAAACGTTTATTACGAACCTTTTGAGTTCAATGTAGTAACCCCTGGAGTTTACACTTTTAGAATGGTCAATACGACCCTGGCAAATCCTTTTGGTTCATTGTATGCCAATCCGTTTGAACCAGGTCTTGCTTGTGACAACCTACTCGCATCTGATGATGCAACGCCTGGTTCCTTCGCCGATGATGAAGTAATCATTGAACTGAACTTAACGCCTGGCGATTACACCTTGGTAACTACAACAAGTTTTGTTGGTGAAACTGGTTCATTCCAATGGTCTGTAAATGGTCCTTCACCAATTGGTGGCCCTTTCCCTGGAATTACACCATTAAATTTGGATACCATCGTTGTCAGTTGTTCTTATGACCTTAGCCTGATTCCACCACCACCTGCAGTAGACAATTGTGATGGTCCTGTTACTCCTACTTTCATAGGAGAAACCACCAGAGATTTTGGTTGCGGTCGTGCAGATGGCACCGTAAGAATTGTTGAAAGAACCTGGAGAGCACAGGATAGATATGGTAATAAATCAGATTATTGTAAACAGATTATAAAAATCGTAAGAAGAGGATTAGACGAAGTAGTCTTCCCTCCTAATTACGACAACAATGAAGAGGACGCACTGGATTGTAGTCAACCTATGTCAGATGCTGACCCTTCACTCACAGGATTTCCTACCGTTGATGGCCAACCACTGTCTACCGGCAACTTATGTATGCTAAATGTAGGTTACAATGATGTTGTACTCCCAACTTGTGGTAATGCAAAGAAAATCCTAAGAGAATGGACGGTTTTAGACTGGTGTTTGCCACTCACTCCGGGTGTAAACCCTTTGAGACATACCCAGATTATTTTATTTGAAGATACCACTCCTCCACAGATCGTTTGTCCTGACACTTTGATAGCAAGTGCAGATCCTGACCAATGTCTGGCAACTGTTGCATTTCCTCCAATTCAGGCAACTGATGATTGTAGTGGAGTAAATATCAGAATCAACACACCTTATGGTGCAGTAAATGGAAACGGTGGTACCGTAGCAAATTTCCCAATCGGGGAATACGATGTTACCTACATCGCAACAGATAGCTGTAATAATGACACCTCATGTACTGTACACCTAATAGTAACTGACTTAATTGAACCAGTTGCCATTTGCGTCGAATACCTGGTGGTGTCCTTAACATCTGCCAGCACTGTATCCATCGATGCCGTCAATTTTGACGCAGGTAGTTTCGACAACTGTTGTATAGACCGTTTTGAAGTAAAAAGAATGGGAGAGCCTGATTCAGAATTTGCACCGGAGATAGATTTCTTCTGTTCAGATGCAGGTGATTCTGTAAATGTAATTATGCGTGTTTACGATTGTTTTGGAAATTACAACGAATGTATGGTCATTGCTGACATTCAGGACAAACTGGCTCCAACGCTAATCTGCCCAACCAATCGCACCTTAAGCTGTGCCGATGACCCTCAGGATTTTGGACTTACCGGAACACCGGTAATCAATGACAACTGCGGAATTACTCCAGTAATTATCAGTGAAGTTGACAATAGAAACCGTTGTGGAGTTGGAACCTTCTTGAGAACTTTCAGCGTAAGCGACCTTAGTGGAAATACACGTTCTTGTACCCAGACCATCACCTTTATCAATGATATGCCGTTTGATTCAAACACCATTGTTTGGCCAAAAGACACCATGTTCATTGGAGGCTGTGGAGCAGGTACCGACCCGGACGATCTGGATCCAGGATATGACTACCCAACCTTCGTTAATACTCCATGTTCTGATGTTTTGGTAAGCCATTCTGATATGGTATTTTATGGAATACCAGGTGCTTGCTTTAAAATCAGAAGAACCTGGAAATTATTGGATTGGTGCACTGGTGACTTGTACACTTACATCCAGGAAATTGCAGTAGTCGACAATGAAGCTCCGATCCTAGCATGTCCTGACAGTCTTGAGTTCTTCGTAGGTGCAAATTGCCTGGCCAATTTCTCTATCGACACACCAGCTGTGATGGATTGTAATCCACAGGTAAGATTCTCCATCAGCGGAGATTTGGGAACCAGTTTTACCAATATCAACAATGTTGGACTAGGAACTTACATGGTTACCATAGCAGCTGACGACCGTTGTAGCAATCAGGCAACCTGTACTTTTCCTGTGATTGTGAAAGATACTATTGCACCAAGTGCAGTTTGTGTAAATGGCTTGGCAATTGAATTGGATGTGAACGGTAATGCAAACTTATTAGCAAGCATGCTTGACCTAAGCAGCAGTGATAATTGTACGGATGTTAGATTCTCTTATTCTTCAGATATAAATGACACTTTAAAAGTGCTTTCATGTGCTGATACCGGAATGCAAATTTATCCTTTGTATGTATGGGACGCATTTGGAAACTTTGATATCTGTAATGCAAGAGTTGATGTACAGGACAACAATAATGCTTGTTCAGGCTCAAAACCGGCCATCGCAGGAAATATCAAAAATGCCCAAAATGTATCTGTTCCAAATGTAAAAGTTACCCTTAGTGGAATGGGAGTAAATGCCATGATGACTGATCCAAATGGCCACTACCAATTCAACAATCTGGTAACTGGTGAGGATTATACTGCATTGCCACACAGAGATGGAGATGACAGAAACGGAGTTTCAACTTTTGACCTTGTTTTGATTTCAAAACACATTTTGAATACTCAGAAATTGACTTCTCCTTATAAAATCATCGCTGCAGATGCCAATAATTCAGGAAGTGTAACCACACTTGACCTGGTAGTACTGAGAAAATTGATTTTGAACGTAATCAATGATCTTCCAAACACAACATCCTGGAGATTTGTAAGGGCAGATTATGTATTCCCGGACCCAAGTAATCCTTGGTCGGCTCAGTTCCCTGAAATCTACAATGTGAATGATATTACCAGAGATAAGATGGATGCTCACTTCGTAGCCATCAAAGTTGGAGACATCAATGGTGATGCTGATTTGCAAACAGCAAATAGAATAGGCAACCGCCAACAAGCAGATGACCTCCATTTTGAAACTGAAGATTATGATTTCCAAAAAGGAGAACTGGTAAACGTGGTTGTAAAATCTACGGGCTTTAAAGAAGTTTTGGGTTACCAGTACACCTTAAGGTATTCAAATCAATTGGAACTCCTGGACATCAAAGGCAGCAAGTATGTAGCTGAAGAAAGTTTCGGAACCACCAATGTTGCTGAGGGCATTTTGACCACTAGCTGGTATACCTCTCAACCAAGTACCATTGGTTCGGACGAAGAGCTATTCACATTAACCTTTACAGCTTATAGCAATGGAAGATTGAGTGAGCACCTCTGGATTGATGGAAGTGTTACATCAGAAGAAAGTTACAAATCAGGAAAAGAAACTGCTGGTGTACAAATGAATTTCAAAGGTTCAACTTTACAATCTCAACAGATTGAACTATTCCAAAATGAGCCTAATCCATTTGCAGACAGAACCACCATCAGATTCTATTTCCCTGAAAGCCAGGAAGCTACTTTTAGCATAGTAGACGTTTCCGGTAAAATAATCAGACAAACTACGAGAAGATTCGATGCAGGCATGAACCAGGTAGTATTGACCAGAGATGAAATTGGTCAAAGCGGAGTATTGTATTACAGACTCCAGACTGCTGACTTCAATGGCCTGAAAAAGATGATTCTGGTTAAATAAAATACCAAATCAACGGATTAAGATTTGGAAAGCGGGATGATAATTTTGTTATGGGAGCCTCTTCCGCCTTTGGCGGAAGGGGCACTTTTTGCGTTATATATTATTTTTCAAATGAAACTGCTCCTATATCTGCCCTCGAACCATCCGAATCTACTGGACTATTCGGAGAACCGGCATCAATACAAGGAGAACCATTCAAGGGAGAAAAATCTTCTCCTTCAGGATTTTTCAGCATTGGATTAGAATTGAGATTTTGATCACCTTGCAAAACTTCATCCGGGCATAAAGAATAGCTAACATCAATTGTAGATGCCTGATCCTTTTTAAAGGCCTGGGTATTCTCCAAAAATACACAACTCAAAATTTGTCCTTCACTCCCTCCGTTGCTATTTAAGGCTGAAAACTCAGCTCCAATATCATTCTTAAAAAAGGTATTATTTTCAATTCTAGCTTTAGAATCTTCCTTAATAATCAAGCCTTTCTTACAGCCCACCATTATATTCTTGTAAACTTTAATGTTTGTTGAAGGACCGAAGTTTTCACTTCCAATCTCCATCCCACAATCCTTATAATTAAAGATTAGGTTTCGCTCAATAACTGTACCCGAGCAATGATTCAAGTCTATGGCATCATCATTCCCATCTCTAAAAATGCAATCATGAATCCTTCCATTTTCAGCATCAATATATTCTACTCCATCAGGAATTTTATTAAAAGTGCAAAACCGGACAACCGGATTCTTTACATTATGTAGAAGAAATCCCTCTCCCATGTTGCTGGCATTGACTGTGCTATTCTCAATCAAAAATTCAGTAGCATTCCAAAAACGAGCCATGGCACCATCCCATGCAAGATTCTGTGCATTGTTGAAAGTCACATTATTGAAATAGACTTTATCAGCTGATGAAGTAAAAGTACCATCATTAAAAACTGTATTTTCAACAGTGACATATTCTGCCCCAGGTTTTACTTTAAACTGTCGCCAGCCCTTTCCAGGAATTTTTGAATTCAAATAAACTGGTTCATCAATTGTTCCAAGTATCTCGACAGGCCCAAAAGCATTGATAAACACGCCAGTGTCAATAATCAATTCGACTCCGGCTTCGATACGAAACAAACGTCCAGGTTCTATTTCAAAAGTAGAATCAATCAAATAGGGCGACTCACTCTTTGTAAATACAAGAGCATTCCCAAAATCTTCAGGTGCATCTTTAGAACAGCCAAAAAACATGATTTGAGAGGAAAATAGAAAAAGGAATAAATACCGCATAATTGTTTCATTTTCTAAAATAAAGGTAGGAAGAAAAATGAAAAGCTATTATGCAAAGAGGAAAAACGACGCCCAGATTACCCAGTGAGAAACGGGATGCGGTTTACGATATGCGGCTTACGAAAAAAACCAGCCCCCAGAACCCAGCACCCAGTAGCCAGAATCTAGAACCTAGCACCCAGTACCCAGCCCCCAGATCACAAAAGCCCCAGGATTATTCATCCTGAGGCTCTGTGTATGTTGAGGCTGGCGGCGACCTACTCTCCCACGCATGATGACGCAGTACCATCGGCGCTGAGGGGCTTAACGACTCTGTTCGGAATGGGAAGAGGTGTGTCCCCCTCGCTATAACCACCAACCAGCTCTTTTATTAACAAGATTTGGGAGTAAAGATTAAGTAATCTTAAATACGTCTAAGATTAAAATTTTGGGAAGCTGTCGGGTAATTAGTACGACTCGGCTCCATACGTCACCGCACTTCCACCTGTCGCCTATCAACGTAGTATTCTTCTACGACCCTTCTCCACCGAAGTGAATGGAACACTCATCTTGGAGACGGCTTCGCGCTTAGATGCTTTCAGCGCTTATCCGTGCCATACATAGCTACCCGGCGGTGCAGCTGGCGCCACAACCGGTACACTAGCGGTATGTCCATCTCGGTCCTCTCGTACTAGAGACAGATCTCCTCAGTATTCCTACGCCCGCAACAGATAGAGACCGAACTGTCTTGCGACGTTCTGAACCCAGCTCGCGTGCCACTTTAATGGGCGAACAGCCCAACCCTTGGGACCTTCTCCAGCCCCAGGATGTGACGAGCCGACATCGAGGTGCCAAACCTCCCCGTCGATGTGAGCTCTTGGGGGAGATCAGCCTGTTATCCCCGGAGTACCTTTTATCCTTTGAGCGATAGCCCTTCCATACAGCGCTACCGGATCACTTGAGCCTGCTTTCGCACCTGATCGAGACGTCTCTCTCTCAGTCAAGCACCCTTATACTCATACGCTCTGCGTACCATTACCAACGGTACTGAGGGTACCTTTGCGAGCCTCCGTTACTCTTTTGGAGGCGACCACCCCAGTCAAACTACCCACCATGCACTGTCTCCGCCGGTTGGCGGATTAGAACCTAAGTACAGGAAGGGTGGTATTTCAACGGCGACTCCACCACCACTAGCGTGACAGCTTCAACGTCTCCCACCTATCCTACACATCCTGCACCCAAGCACAATGCTAAGCTATAGTAAAGGTTCACGGGGTCTTTTCGTCCCGTTGCGGGTAATCGGCATCTTCACCGATACTACAATTTCACCGAGCTCATGGCTGAGACAGTGCCCAGATCGTTACACCATTCGTGCAGGTCGGAACTTACCCGACAAGGAATTTCGCTACCTTAGGACCGTTATAGTTACGGCCGCCGTTTACCGGGGCTTCAGTCAATAGCTTCGGACGAATCCTAACTACCTTCCTTAACCTTCCGGCACCGGGCAGGTGTCAGACCCTATACCTCATCTCTCGATTTGGCAGAGTCCTGTGTTTTTGCTAAACAGTCGCCTGGGCCTCTTCACTGCGGCCCGCCTCTCAGCGGGCGACGCTTCTCCCGAAGTTACGCGTCTATTTTGCCTAGTTCCTTAGCCATGAATCACTCGAGCGCCTTAGGATACTCTCCTCGACTACCTGTGTCGGTTTACGGTACGGGCTGTATATACCTAGCCTTAGAGGTTTTTCTTGGAAGTTCACTTGGGGACATTATCACCTCAACACGAATGTCTCAGTGTACTATCGCACTTTAGCTCCAGTCACGGATTTGCCTATGACCGTCAACGCCTACATGCTTCAACGTACTATTCCGTCAGTACGCAGTCCTTACGTCGCTCCGTCACCCCATCGAAATATATACAGGTATCGGAATATTAACCGATTTCCCATCGGATTCGCCTCTCGGCTACTCCTTAGGCCCCGACTAACCCTGTTCTGATTAACATCGAACTAGGAATCCTTAGTCTTACGGCGACCAGGTTTTTCACCTGGTTTATCGTTACTTATGCCTACATTTGCTTTTGTAGTCACTCCAGCATGGCTCGCGCCACACCTTCTACGCTCACTACAATGCTCCCCTACCACTTGTCTTAAGACAAATCCACAGCTTCGGTGGTCAACTTTATGCCCGAGTATTTTCCGCGCAGGAACGCTCGACTAGTGAGCTGTTACGCACTCTTTAAATGAATGGCTGCTTCCAAGCCAACATCCTAGCTGTCTTAGCATCCCCACATCGTTCCATCCAACTTAGCTGACACTTTGGGACCTTAGCCGATGGTCTGGGTTGTTCCCCTCTCGGCCCGTGACCTTAGCACCCCGGGCCTCACTGCTGATATACTGTATTGGCATTCGGAGTTCATCAGGGGTTGGTAGGCGGTGAAGCCCCCTAGCCCTATTGGTAGCTCTACCTCCAATACAGCTCAACTCAACGCTGCACCTAAATGCATTTCGGGGAGTACGAGCTATCTCCGGGTTTGATTAGCCTTTCACCCCTACCCACAGGTCATCCAAGCACTTTTCAACGTACACTGGTTCGGTCCTCCATTGGGAGACTATCCCAACTTCAACCTGCCCATGGGTAGATCACCCGGTTTCGCGTCTATCCCCACTAACTAGTCGCCCTATTCAGACTCGCTTTCGCTTCGCGTACGGCCCTGAAGGCCTTAGGCTCGCTAGTGAGGTATAACTCGTAGGCTCATTATGCAAAAGGCACGCCGTCATCCCGATATACATCGGGACTCCGACCGCTTGTAAGCGTATGGTTTCAGGTTCTATTGCACTCCCTTGCTTAGGGTTCTTTTCACCTTTCCTTCACAGTACTGGTTCACTATCGGTCTCTCAGGAGTATTTAGCCTTACCAGATGGTGCTGGCAAATTCACGCAAAGTTTCACCGGCTTCGCGCTACTCAGGATACTGATGGCTGGTCTGTCTGTCGTGTACGGGACTTTCACCCTCTTCGGTCACCCTTTCCAGAGGTGTTCCACTTCGACGCGCCAATACCGTCCTCAGTCCTACAACCCCTTATGCCCGTAGACACAAGGTTTGGGCTCTTCCGCTTTCGCTCGCCACTACTCACGGAATCATTATTATTTTCTCCTCCTCCGGGTACTTAGATGTTTCAGTTCCC
>JAWKLG010000017.1:17500-167404 GCA_041392845.1 Saprospiraceae bacterium
GTCCAACCAGATGGTTCCTGCTCACGACTTCTGGAAGGCGACTCCATTTTGTTTTCCTTTATATCCCTTTGTGGAGTAATACCATCATCTGAACGGGTTGAATTATCTGAAGGCCTTCTATCTTTTATATCATTGGATCTAACCGGGTTATCAGGTTCAACACCTTGAGGCGTCGAATTTGATGGAACTTCATTACCTGATCTGGGGCTTCTGTTAATGTTAGGACTTGAAACTGGATTGTCCTGTCCATTGTTATTTTGCCCTCTGTAAATCTTACCTTCACTTACATTAGGATCAGGAGCCTGTTCATTATTACTTCTTGGCGAACGAATAGGTTGCCCACCAGTTTTTACCGTCCCTGTTTTCCTTGGGCCATAATAAACATTGTTTGCGGGAGTATTGTAAGTATAACCATTTCCCCAAGATGGAGGACAATAATTATAACCATTTCCATAACCATACCCATTCCAATAATTATACCCGCCGTAAAAACCGCCGTAATTATTAATGATGGTTACATTATTACCATAAAATCCTCCTCCCCAAAACGGGTCATAAAAACCGCGGTTCCAGTTGTTGTATGGATAGAAACCTGTGTTCCAGCGATTCCAATTATTCCATCGGTTCCAGCGATTCCATCTTCTAAAAGAATTGTAAGACCAAAAATCATCATAAATCATTACAGTCACACCTGGTCTCCAAATAAATGGATCATAATAATAAGCATCTACATAAACCGGGTCGAAATAATTGAAACCATAATATGGTCTGTGAAATCTTCTGATACGAGAGGTGTAGTAAAAATCATAGTTATCATCGTAAGAATAACCATCATCATCGTAATCATAATTATTCCTGTTTTCAGTTTCCCGATAGGAATTATTTTCAGAATTATCGTCTGAATTGTAATCTTTTTCCTCCGTATATCCGTATGAGTTACCATCGATCGACGGATCGTAATAGAGGTCATCATACTGTGCCATCAAATTACCAGTCTGAAAGACAATGGCCAGGATGAAAATTTTATAAATGGAACTCTTTTTCATAAAGAATAATTTAAAAGTAATAGTATTTTCTAATCGAGTGAATGCAGGTCGAAATTATTACTTTTGCGCCTCTTTTTATGTTAACACTGAATTAAAGTCAATTTCGGCCGCTGTTAAGGTTTATTAAAAAGACAATTTTTTGACGTATAAGTTTAATTCAGTCACCACTTAATTCACTGAAAATCAAGGATTAACATTTTCTTAAAGCGTAAACGATTATGGCAAAGGAAATTACTGACAGGCAGGAAGACTACTCTCAATGGTATAATGATATAGTTCGCAAAGCAGGACTTGCAGATTATTCTGCTGTGCGTGGATGCATGGTAATAAAGCCGCACGGATTTGCTATTTGGGAGAAAATGCAACAACAGCTGGATTCAATGTTTAAAGAAACCGGCCATGTCAACGCCTATTTCCCACTTTTTATTCCAAAGAGCTTTTTGAGCAGAGAGGCACAACATGTGGAAGGTTTTGCAAAAGAATGTGCAGTTGTTACACATCACAGATTGATGAATGCTCCTGATGGAAGTGGGGTTGTAGTTGATCCGGAAGCAAAATTGGAAGAGGAGCTTATTGTTAGACCAACTTCTGAGACCATCATTTGGAATACATATAAAGACTGGATCAATTCTTATCGCGACTTACCACTTTTGGTCAACCAATGGGCCAATGTTGTACGTTGGGAAATGCGTACCCGTCTCTTTTTAAGAACAGCAGAATTTTTATGGCAGGAAGGCCATACTGCACACTCTACAAAAGAGGAAGCGATGGAAGAAACCCTAAAAATTCTGGACATCTACGGAAAATTTGCTGAAGAGTGGATGGCTATGCCGGTAGTTAAAGGTGTAAAAACCGCCAATGAAAGATTTGCAGGTGCAGATGAGACATTTACCATCGAAGCTTTGATGCAGGATGGGAAAGCATTGCAGTCTGGCACATCGCATTTCCTGGGTCAAAATTTTGCAAAAGCTTTTGACGTGAAGTTCTTAAATGAATCCAATCAGCAAGAATATGTTTGGGCTACATCCTGGGGAGTATCCACCAGGCTTCTCGGTGGTTTGATCATGACACACTCAGATGACGATGGATTGGTATTGCCTCCAAAGTTGGCTCCATTACAGGTTGTAATTGTTCCGATTCCTAAACCAGGCGAAGAAATTGATGCAGTTGCCCATAAAATTGCAGCCGGTCTTAAGGCCAAAGGTATTTCAGTCAAATATGATGAAGATCAAAAGGCAAGACCTGGTTTCAAGTTCGCCGAATACGAAATGAAAGGTGTTCCGGTGAGATTGGGAATAGGCAAAAGAGATCTCGAAAATGGAGTTATAGAAGTAGCACGCAGGGACACAAAGGAAAAATCTTCCGTTCCTTTAGAGGGAATTGAAGACTATGTTGAAAACCTTTTGGAAGAAATCCAAAACAACCTTTTCAACAGAGCCAAAGCTTTCCGTGAGCAAAAGACAACAGTGGTTGATAATTTTGATGACTTCCAGAAGGTATTGGATGAAAAAGGAGGCTTCATCAAAGCCCATTGGGATGGAACTACAGAAACAGAATTAAAAATAAAAGAACTCACCAAAGCCACCATTCGATGTATTCCGGTGGACAATGAGATGGAGGAAGGGAAGTGTATTCTTACCGGAAACCCATCCAAACAAAGGGTTCTTTTTGCAAGAGCATATTAAAATTAAGGCTTCCTTCGGGAGGCCTTTTTTTTGACCTCCATTTGCCAAAAAGTAATTTTCATCTTCTTCTCTTTTGGCTCTAATAAAATTTTACTAGCTTTCAACTTGCATTACAAAAAGGCAATAAAATGTGTGGTCGATATTCCTTCGTAGTTTCCATTGAAAAAATAAAACAGGAGTTTCCTGACCTTGAAGCGATGGAAAATATCAGGGTAAGTTACAACATCGCCCCTACCCAACATGCCTATGTCATCACCAATGAAAAACCGGATAAACTGCAATATCTGATTTGGGGTTTGGTGCCACATTGGTCAAATGATGGAAAAAATAGCGGCAAATTGATAAACGCTAGAAGAGAAGGAATCGAGGTCAAACCTTCCTTTCGACTACCTATTAGGAAAAGACGTTGCTTAGTGTTGGCAGATAGTTTTTATGAATGGAAAACTGTAGGCAATCAAAAAATACCCTATCGAATTTTACCAAAAAACGGTAAAATAATGACCTTTGCAGGCCTTTGGGATGTTTGGTATGATGGGAACTATGCAGTAAAAAGTTTTACGATTATTACTACTGCTGCTAATAGAGACGTTAGTAATTTGCATGATCGGATGCCTGTTATTTTAAACAACAAAAAACAACAGGATGCCTGGTTGGCAGACTTACCACTTGAGGAGTCACTTGAAATCCTTAATACACCTCCTGAAGGTTTGTTAAAAATGTATCGGGTTTCAGATAAATTAAATTCTCCAAAAAATAATTCCCACGACTTACACCAAGAATTGCCTGAACAACCATCTTTATTCTGACACCTTTCACCTTCCTTTTTTTAAAAATTAAAGCCTGACCATTATGGCAATGTTTAAAATTTTCAAACTTCCTCAAAATCAACAGTTCCAGTATCGTCCAAGATTCTGGGAACAAGAGAAGGAAGAATTGGAACAGCGGGTGAAAAAAATTCAGAATCCGGACGAGGTGACCCCCGAAGAAATCAAAGAACGCATCAGCCTGACTTTTAGAAGCAAATCAGGAGTCAGAGATGCTGAATTTAGATCCAAACAAGTTAATAAATCCAATAAGATTTTAGTATTGACAATTGTGGTATTGGTATTCATAGCCTACCTGATGTTAAATCTTAATCTGGATAGCTTGTTGAAATACCTTTCCTAAATCGTTTCAGAACTTTTCAAGATAATTCTGGAGGATAAAATCTTAAAATTAGAACCTTCACCCTACCTTTATCGCAACAATTTGTTTTAAAAAGTTATCTTCACTTTTTGTTAGAAATCAAACCCTGATGCTTTATGGCTGGAATCATTCAGCTACTACCGGATTCCATCGCGAACCAAATTGCTGCCGGAGAGGTAATTCAAAGACCTGCTTCTGTAATCAAAGAATTACTTGAAAATGCCATTGACGCAGGTTCAGATCACATCCAGGTGATTTTGAAAGATGCCGGCAAAACCCTAATCCAAGTTATAGATAATGGAAAAGGCATGGCTGATACCGATGCAAGAATGGCTTTTGAGCGTCATGCAACTTCCAAGATTAAGTCCTCGGACGATTTATTTCATATAAAAACTATGGGTTTCCGAGGCGAAGCATTGGCTTCAATTGCAGCTATTGCACAGGTAGAACTTCGAACCCGGACTGAAGAAGATGAATTAGGAACCAAGCTAGTCATCGAAGCTTCTACCGTAAAAGCTCAGGAAGTATGTCAAAATCCTGTAGGGAGCAATTTTCAGGTTAAGAATTTATTTTACAATGTCCCTGCACGCAGAAATTTTCTTAAGTCCGATAGTGTAGAAATGAAACACATCCTGGACGAATTTCAGCGCATAGCTATCGCCAATCCGGGTGTATTTTTCTCCCTACATCACAATCAGAATGAATTATTCCACTTACATCCTGGAAATTTAAGGCAGCGACTGGTGAGTGTATTTGGAAATGCTTCCAACAAAAAGCTGGTTCCCATTGCTGAAGAGACAGATGTGGTTCAATTGAAAGGATTTGTCGGCAAACCGGAATTTGCAAGAAAGACAAGAGGGGATCAATATTTCTTTGTCAATAACCGCTTCATTAAAAGTGGTTATCTGCATCATGCAGTTATTTCTGCATATGAAGATATTCTTCAGGATGACACCTATCCGTTTTATGTGATATTTATTGACATCGATCCTTCTCGAATTGATATCAATGTGCATCCGACCAAGCAGGAAATTAAATTTGACGATGAAAGATTGATATATCAGTATTTGCGGGTGGCAGTACGCCATGCATTGGGGCAATATGCAGTAATTCCTACACTGGATTTTGAAGCCGAGACAGGACTTTTACAATATCAAACAGCTGCATCTGCTCCTAAAAAAGAATCTTCAGGTAATTACAGTAGTGGAAATTCAGGAGGAAGTGGCAACTGGAATATCGATCGAAGCCAGGCCGGAAATCCTAATTTGTCTCAAAGTAGTCAATTGGAACATTGGCAAAGTCTTTATCAGGGCTTGGAGAATGGCAACAATGAAGATGGTGATGGTGAATCTATAACGCTGAAAAGTTCTGCTACTGAAAACTCAGATTCGGATAGTTTGGACAGCCTTTTTAGCAACGAGAAAAAGGTTCCTTTCCAAATTCACAATATGTATATCGTGAGCCACATCAAATCAGGATTTTTGCTGATTGATCAGCAGGCTGCTCATGAGAGAATTTTATTTGAAAGGTATTATGACCTTTTAAAAGACAATAAAGCATCCACCCAACAGGAACTGTTCCCCAGAACTGTAAAATTGGCTACCAGTGATGCTGAAATTTTGAAAGGTATTTTGGAAGATGTCAATCAAATGGGTTTCGACATTCAGGATTTTGGTGCGGATACATTTGTAATTCATGGGATTCCTTCTGAGATATATGGAAAACCGGATGCAGAGCGAATGCTTGAACAACTCATTGAGCAATTCAAATCGAACCTTGATTTAAAACTGGACATTACAGAAAACCTGGCGAGATCTTTAGCTAGGAGTTCTGCTATTAAAAGAGGCAAGTCATTGACTGTTCCGGAAATGCAGGAATTGATTGACCGTCTTTTTGCCTGCGAATTGCCCTACAAAAGTCCTTCAGGTCGAAATTGTTTTATCACTTATGACCTGGAAGAATTGAACAAAAAGTTCGAAGGTTAATTTTTAATAGGCCTTCAATTATTAATTGACCCATATGTTTCAGCTAACACCGGTAGTAAAAATACTACTGATCATTAATATTGGCTTTTATCTTGCCTCCCTTGCATTTGGAGCTCCGTTCAATGAAATGATGTCTCTTTATTATTTTGAATCGGAAAAGTTTCAGGTGCATCAGCTTCTAACCCATTTCTTCATGCATGGAAGTTTTATTCATATTTTGTTTAATATGATTGGGTTGGTTTTATTTGGAAGTTATATTGAAAATTTTTGGGGCAAACAAAAGTTTATCATTTTATATTTCGTCTGCGCTTTTGGAGCGGCTGCAATTCATACCGGAGCTGATTATTACAAATTAAATCCTCAAATAGAAACCATTCAAAGTTTTCAAAGAGAGCCGGATGCAAATACCTTTTCGAGATTTTTCACCTCTTCAAATGAGGAAATTTTATCTTCTGAAGGGCACCAGTTAGTTGGCGAGCTTGAAAGCGAATTGAGAAATGGAATTAATCCCAAAGCTCAAGGTGAAGCCATTAATTTGATGAACCAAGTCATAAGATATCAATTGAATATTCCAATCGTAGGTGCCTCAGGTGCCATTTATGGGATTTTTGTTGCCTTTGGAATCCTTTTCCCCAATATGTCTTTAATGTTTTTGTTTTTTCCGGTTCCTATCAAAGCAAAATATCTTATTCCTGCTCTATTATGTTATGATGCAGTTTTCGGATTTAATCCAATGCCCGGCGACTTTACCGGCCATTTTGCACATTTAGGTGGAGCGGTTTTTGGAATTATCCTGACTCTATATTGGACAAGGAACAATAATAATTATCAAGTAAATTGATCATGGAAAACATCATTCAACGATACGCAAAACTTTTAGTCCATTATTGTCTGGAAATAAAGGATGGAGACAAGTTATATGTAACTTCCTCTACACTTGCAGAACCATTAATCAAAGAAGTTTATAGAGAAGCCTTGAAAGCAGGAGCTCTTGTTGATATGAATATGACCTTTAGTGATCAATATAAGATACTAATGGACAATGCTGTTTCTGACCAGCAGCTTGGCCATATATCACCGGTTTATGTTCAAGCCATGGAATCTTATGATGCCTATTTGGCTATCAGGGCACCGTTCAACCTAAGAGAGGACCAAAATGTAGATGGAGATAAGACTTCCATTCGCCAACAAGCATTAAGACCTGTTTTAAAAAACTATTTTGAAAGGACTGCAACAAGGGAGCTTAAAAGGAATCTTTGCCAATTTCCAACACAGGCAGCTGCTCAAGAAGCCGGAATGTCTTTGGAAGAATATGAAGCATTTGTTTATGGCGCTTGTAGGTTGTACGATGAAGATCCGATTAAAAGTTGGTTAAAAGTGAGGCATGATCAGCAACACATCAGTGACCATTTAAACAAATGTGAGAAAGTAAGGTATAAAAGTTCTAACATTGATATAACATTCTCAACAAAAGGCCGTACATGGATTAATTCAGATGGACAAACCAACATGCCATCAGGTGAAGTTTATACGTCACCCGTAGAAGATTCAGTGAATGGTGTGGTTCATTTTGACTACCCAAGTATTTACATGGGACATGAAGTTGAAGGCGTGACGCTATGGGTAGAAAATGGTGAAGTTCAGAAATGGGAGGCCAAACGAGGACAGGATTTTCTGGATAGGATCTTTGCTATGGAGGGAACAAGAAGATTTGGTGAGGCTGCAATTGGAACAAATTTCAATATTGATCGTTTCACCAAAAATATCCTCTTTGACGAAAAGATAGGTGGTACCGTCCATATGGCAATTGGTCAATCTTATTTACAGGCAGGAGGTAAAAATCAATCGTCAGTGCATTGGGACATGATAGCAGACATGACTAAAGATGGCCAAATATTTGCTGATGATGAGAAAATATATGAAATGGGCCGGTTTTTAATTGCATAACAGAATTTTATTATTTAAAAACGTTATAATTTCATAAATTGCCGGCTAAAATAGGCGCTTAAAAACCAATTTTTACTAGAAAAAAACCAACAAACGACGTGGGCAACAAAAGAAACTTATCGGTACTTGAAGTGAAGTATGGGAATCTGTATGGAGGATTTCCAAATTTTTTCTCGGTTAGTGAAATCTCACTTTTAGTATTCGAACCTGACACCAAAAGAATTTTTATCGAAACCTGGATTAACCAGGCAGACGTTGATTATGTAAGTGTAGTAGCCAAGACCGATGAATTAGGACATACGGTTGACAGGGTGAAAGAAGTAATCAACATGAGAACCGGTAGGAAAAAAGCTTTTGACGAAGAATACAAATTGGGTGAAGAGGATATCAAGAATTTGTTTTTCAAAGTTCGTCCGGCTCAAAAAGCTATCAAAGGTTTCCTTCTTAAGAATTTCCGCAAATACAACGTAAATACCATTCTTACCTTCGACGGTAGGAGAGATATATTTTTGTGTGAAAAAGCAGGAGTTGATTTTAGAAGAACAAGAATCGTTGACTTGCAGCGTGAATTGAACTCTGAAACTAACTACCTTTTCTCTTTGAATAAATTATCTGTGGTAATTGATTTCCGTATGGAGAACTCTTACCTGCGTTCCAATAATCTGGAGTTCTGGTTGCACCCAATTGCTGCCAAACAGTTGTATCCGGGTAATGCCGCTTACGATGCTGCCAGATTGTTTATGGTAAACCAGGAATACCGTGAATTCCACGATGATTTCCTTGTTAAAGCTCAATTGTTGTTGAATAAGATTCAGGCAAAAAAGAGCTAAGAAGATATCATTTAGAATTTAAAAAAAGCCGTTCCAACTGGAGCGGCTTTTTTTTGTTTTTTGTTACTACATACCTATTCTGATATTTCTTTAATATTTCATTCGTCATTCGTCATTCGTCATTCGTCATTCTTCACTCGTCACTCGTCACTCATAATTCGTCACTCGCCACTTAATAATTCAGGCATAAAAAAAGGCGCGAATGCTATTCATCCGCGCCTTTTTCATTTGACATTTTTACTGCTATCTAAGCAGCGTAACATCCCCTTCAATTATCCTTTTTGTTCCATCAGACAATTGAAGTTCAATTTGATACATGTAAACATCCGAGGGTTGGTCGACACCATCTTTGGTTCCATCCCACCCATTTACCGGGTCGTCATTATCATATACCAGCTTACCCCAGGTATTATAAATTCTCATACTAAGGACTTCTGAGCCTGACAATCCGGAGACGGTAGTTACATTGAAAACCCTATTTTCTTCGAATTCGGCAGACCCCGGATAGAATACATTTGGAATCCTGTAAACCAATAACAACCTAACGAACCTGGCAGAGTCACATCCTGCATCATCAGTCACATTTGCTACTACTACCAAACTATCGGCCGGAAGTTGTGTAAGAATTGGATTCAGAGGATCGTTCACATCGAGACTTCTATTTGGAGTCCACACGATGTTATAATTAGCTGCATTAGCCGGCAAACCAGGAATTGGAGTACCGTTAAAATCCATTTCATCTTTTTCTGCAACAAGTACTACCAGACTATCCCCTTCTAATCCTATTCCATCAAGATACTCGACAGTAAAAGTGGTATCAAAATCGCAATCTCCTGTTGAGAAATTTAACTTATAATCTGAATTTCTTGAAATGGCAGGGAAGGTATAAACGAGGTTCTGGCCTAAAGTATCTGGATCACTTCCAAGATTTCCGTCTGGATCAGTCCAGATAAATCTTTCACCAGGAATGTAATTATTTACAATAAAAATCACTTCATTATTACCACACACAGATCCAGGAGCCACTACCACCGGTATTTTCTGAGCTTCAATTGTTACTTCAGTCTCAATCGTCTTTGTACATCCTGTTTCAGTATCCTCCAATATTATTTCAACAGTATAGGTACCGGGTTGGGTGTAATTATGTTCAGCAAGGGTTTGGCCAGTACTAACAGTTGGAGAACCATCGCCAAAATTGAAATAAAAGAAATCGGCATCCGAAATAGAATCAAGTGAAAAATTAACACTTTGGCCAATACAATAACTTAATGCAAGAGGAGACAACACACCATTTGGTTCAATTACTTCTACAAATGCTGTATCAATTGCTCTACAATTAAGCCCCATGCCAACATAAGTCATTTCTACTGTTGCACCAAACAGTCCCCCCTGTGGATAAGTAAAAGTTGCAGGAGAGGTAGTTGAAGATTGCCCCATAAAGCCTGATATCAGAATAAAGGAACTTACATTGTTTTGATTATTGAGACTAAGCTCTACGGATTCTCCAGCACAAATCTGTGAGTTGGATAGCTCTAAATCACCTTCTGGACCAATAAAGGTAAAAACATCAGTAAATGTATCCCTACATCCAAAAGTTGTACTCGCAATACTGGTTACAGAGAATGTTCCCTGGTTAAATGAATAAGTAAAGCCACTTCCAATTTCTGGGAAGTTTTTACCATCCGCTTGCCAACTATAACTTACTCCTGAGGTAAAATTATTGGTAGTAAAGTTAATATTTTGGTTGGCGCAATTGATAGAATCAAAGCTCACACCATTGGACTCTGCAAAGAAACTTGCATCCGGATAATCCTGGACGTCAATAGATTTGGAATCAGTTCCTACACAGCCCGTTGCATCTTCAGTATAGGTCAAATTCAAGGTAAAAGTACCGGCTGTATTAAATTGCTGAGTACCACTATTTGAGGTGGTAAGTGGTGTACCATTTAAACTCCAACTATAATTAAGGAAGGAACCGTAATCAGTAAAATCAGCTGCACTAAAGGTGATTTCTTCCCCTACACACAAATCTTGATCTGGTATCATAATTTCTGTGAACGGTTCGTAGACAAAAATCTCTTTAGTTATTTCACCCGGACAATTCTTATCGTTTTTAGCTGTCAAAGTTACCTGAAAAACACCACTCAATGGAGGAGTTGGGAAATTGTAAGTAGGATTCTGGTTTGTTGACATGCTACCATCTCCAAAACTCCACTCCCATTCTACAATATTTCCGGTTTCTAAACTTTGACTCAAATCTGTAAAACTTACCGGTGGAGTTTGACCGGAACATATAGTATCATCACTGATGGTAAAATCAGCAACTACTCTGAATATTGTAATGGTATCACTGATGGTATCCCTACAACCATTGATGTCTTCTACTACCAGTCGGGCCCACTGTTTACCCTCATTACCAAATGAAAAATCAATAACAGAATCTTGAGTTGTGATTGGCCTGCTTTCAGAGGTAAACCAGGTATAACCTTTCCAACATTCAGCATTCACATCCGTAGACATGGTAGCGTCCAACATTAAAGGTGTTCCACTACATCCTTCTTCAGGCAATTCAAATTGCGCTTCGATTTGACGTATGTGAACCATGAAAGTATCTCTACTTTCTACACAAATATTTGTACTATTCTCTGCTTTTAAAATCACTTCATAATCTCCTGTTGCTGCATAAGTATGAGTTGGATTATTCATAAGGCTTGAATCCCCATCTCCAAAATACCAAATGACATTGGTTGCATCTATACTGGAATCTACGAATGAAACTTGCATAGGACTTGCACAATCAATTGAATATGCATATCGGGCCTGTGGACCAGAAACATCGATGGTATGTGTCTGGGAATTGCTGGCAGGACAACCATTATAAATTACTTCAAGATTAATTTCTATTTGACCGGAAGCGTCTACAAAAACAAGATTTGTATTAGGCTCACCAGGGCATTGCTCTAATCTAGCTCCGTCTGCTGTAAAATGCCAGGCATCAATTCTAGGATCTCCGGTAATATCAGAAACACGCAGCGTATCTCCCGTACAGATAGTATTTAAATCCATATTGAAGTCAGGATCTATAGGCACTCCCACTTCGATGGGAATTTCATAAGAAGTATCTCTACAGCCACGTTCATTTACTACTATCAGGTAGGCTAGAAAATCTCCATCTTGATTGTAGGTATGTGTATGTGGCCCCTCATCTAAAAAAGTATTCTCAGTACCATCTCCCCAAACATAAGTCCATGATACAATATCGTCACAAGAAGTGCTTTGACTCGTAAATTCTACAGCTAAAGGGGCACAGCCCATAGTAGTATCTGTTTCAAATAAGGCATTTGGAGGGCAAATAGTATCTCTCTTTTCAAAATAACCTTTACATCCTCTATCATTGTAAACTGTAAGGGTCGTCAATAAAAGCTGAAATCCGTTTTTACCATAAGTACTGGTATCCCTTGGGTGAGAATACATGCCTATGCGTTCATTGGACTCAGTGATATCAGGGAAAATCCATACAAAACTATCCGGTTCGCTTGAAACTGGTGTAAAAGTAAATTCCTGCGGCAGGTTACACGAATAGCTGGGATCTGATGTAAAAGTTGCGTCAACCGCATCTACATATATGGTTTTGCTGGTATCACTCAGACAGGTATTGGTAGGGTCTGCTACACTAAGTTGAATGGTTTGATTTCCTTCTGTATTGAATACAACAGACGGATTGGTATCACCACTTTGTTCAGGATCTGCCCCGGTTCCGAAATTCCAAAGATAAATTCCTACCGAGCTGTTATTTTCAAATCTTACCCTTTCGCCTGCACAAACTGTATCCGGAACCATAAAGTCTGCGAAAGGAGGACCAATTGTAACCTGCGCTCTTATGGTATCGGAACACCCTAAAGAATTTGTAGCAACTAAAGAAACTATGTAATTTCCATTGGCATTATAGGTAACTGAATCCGGATTTTCCTGATTAGAGGTTTTCTCCATTTCCAAAATCCCAATTGTAATTTAGGTTTGTACCATTGGTATTATTGGTAAAAGTCACGGTAAAGGGAGCTTCACAGGCGGTGGGCGGAAAAGGATCTGTTGTAAATCTAGGGTTGGGTTGAGGGCTTGTTTCAATCAGGTCAACTCCTGCACAAATACATTACAATTTTCAAAACTGGACTCCAGTTCGAGTCCGACTGTAAAAGTATTTGGTTGATTGTAAGTATGACTGGTAATTGGATTGACGGTAAGATCGCTTGATCCGTCACCAAACGCCCAGCTATAGCCGGTAATATCAATTCCCGGATCAACATTTACACTACCCGTAAACTGCACATCTAAGGGAATACATCCTGAAGTTGGATCAGCAGCCAATGAAATGGTAGGTTTATTAAACACCCTGACTGTATCAGTAGCAAGAACAGGACCACCAGCTACCAATCGAAATTGGATAACATAAGTTCCTGATTTTGATAAATATAGGTAGGGGAAGGCTCCAAACTGGTATTCCCATCTCCCAAAGTCCAGAAAAAAGAAGTCGGATTACCACTTGCATTGAATTCTACTGTCAAAGGTGCACATCCGTTTTGCACGCTGGCCAGCTGCGCGGAAGCGTAGCTTGTAAAAAACAATGACAATACTAGAAAAAGAGTTGACTTCAAAGAGTTCATACGCACGTTTTGATTTATTTTCAAGGCAAAATTCATTAAAATCTGCCAAGGGTTATGTCATAATTTCCAATGGGTTTCAACCTATTTATGACCCAAAAAGAACAAATATACTATTTTGTAATAATTCCCATTTTTTAAGGAAAAGTTGCATTTCAAGGAAGGTATTTTTAAAAAACCATATACTTACTCCTGAAAATGACGTGGGCAAGCCCTACCCATTACAAATATTTTGAAATCGACTGCCAAAATACGTATGTTTGCGTACACCAAAAAAAGAAATATCAATGAAAGCATTGCTGCCTACATTTTTAACTTTATGCTTGATGATTTCTGCGGCTGTTCTTCCTGCCCAAGTAAGAAATTATACCACACAACAGGAAAACCTCGCTTGCATTAACAAGACTTTCTCAGTCGTGCTTCATATCGTTCGTGATACTTTTGGTGCTACAAACGTAAATACTGCTGATTTTTCAGACCGACTTGCAGAATTAAATACTGCTTTCGAACCAATTTGTGCTAAATTTCAGGTTTGTGAAACTCGCTTTATCGATAATTTTCAATATGATGATTTGGAAAACATCGATGAATGGAATGAGTTATTGGTAAAGGAACACCTTCCAAATCGCATCAATGTATTCCTTGTTTCAACTTCCAACCTCGATTTACCTCAAGAGTGTGGTTATGCTACCATGAATGGTATTGCTGAGTTGGAAACAGGAGGAATCGTAATGGTTAAAGGTGGTTGTTTGAATCCAGGAAGTAAGGCCATTCAACATCTATTTGGTCATTATTTTGGACTGTTGCATACCTTTGAAGGCAACGGTACAGAACTGGTTAACGGCACAAATTGTGAAACCACTGGAGACCTGATCTGTGATACACCAGCAGATCCATACAATCCTATTGCCTCAAACATCGATTGGTTGGACAATATGAACCCTTGCCGCTTTATTTACGACGGAGTGGATGCAAATGATGAGTTTTATCGTCCTGATGTAGGAAACTACATGTCTTATTATGAAGACAACTGCCGTTGTGGATTTACACATGACCAATACGCAAAAATGGCGGAGAACTTTTTCAATTCTTCTCCTAAGATGTGGTAGGCTGGGTGCTAGGGGCTAGGTGCTAGGTGCTAGGTGCTAGGTGCTGGGTGCTAGGTACTGGGTGCTGGGTACTGGTTTTTTTGTGGGTGATCTTAATCACATTGTTGAAATCGGGAATCCCATACCTTTGGGATCTATTCAAACCAATACAAATTTGCAATGTCCAAAAAGGGGAATGTTTTAAAAAGCACGTTTAACTTGACGTGCCCGAGATGTCAGACAGGAGATTTATTTGATACGCCATCCTTTTCTTTTCAGAAACCATTTGAAATGCCAAAGTCCTGCAGCCATTGTGGGCAAAACTATTGGCCTGAGCCAGGTTTTTATTATGGCGCTATGTTCATTGGTTATATTTTCACGGCCTGGTTTTGTATTGGTTTCATCATGATCATTCACTGGGTATTTGGTGTTGGATTGATTGGGTCCTTTGTGGCGCTCTTGGTGGTTTTGACCTTTTTCTTTGTTTATATTTTTAGATTAGCGCGATCCATTTGGATTCATATCAATATAAAATACGACCCATCAAAAGCAGCCCTCGTAAAAAAATAATTTTGCAATTAAGAGTTTACTTTATCTTGCAATAAAAAAGATGAAGGCAAAAATCCTGGTTTCATGGGCAATGCGAATTATTGCTGCTGGAATTTTACTCCAAACCCTTTATTTCAAATTTACCGGAGCTCCTGAAAGTGTTTATATCTTCGAAACTGTCGGGATGGAACCTTATGGTCGAATTGGTTCCGGCATCATGGAATTGATCGCAGCCATTCTATTACTTGTTCCCAGGACTGCATGGCTTGGAGCTGTTTTAGGAATAGGTGTAATTTCTGGAGCCATCTTTTTTCATTTAACCAAACTAGGAATAGAAGTTCAAGGAGATGGTGGTCTGTTATTCTATTTGGCTGTTGTAGTCTTAATTTGCTGCCTGGTTACACTTTACATACACAAAAAGGATATTGTCTTTTTTAAAGATTGATCCCTACCAGCCTAAGAGTTCCAGCATTTTATCATGAATTGCGGTGTTTTCATAAACTCCGGAAAACACTTCTGCCCCGGCACCAAAAGCGTATACCGGTACCATGGTAGCTGTGTGACCATTTGTTGTAAATTCTATATTTACTTTTCCGAATTTATTGCCTGAATTGATAGCCATTCCGCCACACTCATGGTCTCCGGTTATTATCACCAATGTTTCTCTGTCTTTTTCGGCAAAGTCTAAAACCTGGTTTATCGTTTTATCAAAATCTTCCATTTCTTCCCAAAACATTTTCGCTTCATTATAATGGCAGGCCCAATCTATTTGAGAGCCCTCTATCATCATAAAAAATCCATCAGAAGATTTTTTCTTCAAAAATTCCAGACCTTTAATGGAAGCATTGGGCAAATAAGTTCTGCCTTGTCCATAAGTTATGGGTTCTGCATCTGCTGTAAACCACGCTATTTTTGATTCCTTTGCCAAATCTTTTGAGCTTGGTTCAACCTGTGTTACAAAGTATCCTTTTTGCTTAAGCTCTTTTAAAAAGTTTTTATCATCCGATTTTCTTTTGTAGAAATATTTCTCACCTCCCCCTACAAAATAATCGATTTCAGTCTTCAAGAAATCTTCAGCTATAAATTCATAAAAGTTACGAAGATCCTGATGTGCTATGAAGGCAGCTGGTGTAGCATGAACGATACTCGCCGTAGCAACAAGTCCTGTGGCAAGGCCTTTTTCTTCATACATTTCTAATATGCTTTTACAAGGAAGCGTATCTACACCAACACCTATCGCACTGTTCAGCGTTTTTTCTCCGCAGGCCATAGCAGTTGCAGCTCCGGCACTATCTGTCACCAGGTTATTGGCAGATGATGTTTTTTGAAACCCGACGACCTTACATCTTTCAACCGCAGCTTTATTATCGTTTTTATACATAAAAGAAGACATCTGGGTCAGTCCCATTCCGTCTCCAATCATCAGGATAATGTTTTTTGGTTTAGATGCAAATTCAAGCTCATCACGTTGGGTGGTTTCTTCCACCACTTTTTTCTGACAACCCACAATTGCCCAAAGCAGGACAAGCAGGGGGAAAATTTTATTCATTTTTCTATAACTGGTCTATTAATCTTTTAATTTCTGGCATCCATCGAACTTTAAAGCAACCTTCACTGTTTTCGCGCATCTTTGTAGTACAAAGCACCAAAATCATAAGAGCCCGAAACTCATGAAACCATTTTTAACCTTTTTATTTGCCTGCCTATTGGCAGGAAACATTTTTGCTACTCCAAAGGACACACCTGTTGTCTCTCCACAATCTATTTTCGATTACCTTCATCAGGAAGATGTTTTGGAAATGGCAATTTTTGCTGATTTTTCAAAACTAATGGATCAAAAACTGGAAACGGAAGAATACGAATCCGCAACCATTAAATTGATCAATCCGAAAGGAAAATTGACTTCTCTCCCTGTAAAGATAAAACCTCGTGGTAAGTTCAGAAGAAGAGTTTGCGATTTTCCTCCATTAAAGCTAAAGTTTAAGAAGGATTTCCTATTAGAAAATGGTTTGGATACTTTCAATAAACTAAAATTGGTAACCCATTGTACTCTAGATCCTGCATCGAATCAGGAAGCATTGTTGAAAGAATTCTTAGCCTACAAGATGCTCAATACCCTTACCAACAATTCTTTCAGGGTTCAACTTTTGTACGTTACTTATGTAGATGTAAGTGGAAAAAATGAAAACCTGAGCAGTTTTGCCTTTATTTTAGAAGAAGATGAACAAGTAGCTCATCGAATGGGAGGAATGTTAACCGAACAATTTAACACTCAGGAAAATGAATTGGATCGCGAACAGGCCGGACTGGTTTCCATGTTTCAATATATGATTGGCAACCCTGATTGGGATTTAACCATGAATCGAAACCTTAAGATGGTTAAAAATACAGGAACCGGTAAAATTTCTCTCATACCTTACGATTTCGATTATTCCGGTTGGGTAAGTCCAAAGTATCTCAAAGACCAGGACAGATTAAAAAATGACCAAGAAAGAAAGTTAAAAGGAATCCAATTATCGGACGCTGAACTTGAGACGTTAAAATCAAACTTTCGATCTAAAAAGGCAACTTTCATTGACGATATAGAAAAATCTTCTTACCTGGAAAAAGTAAGCCAAAAGAAACTAAGAAGGTATTTGGATGAATTCTATGACGAGTTGGAGGAGCTGGGTGCTGGGTACTAGGTGCTGGGTGCTGGGTTCTGGGCACTGGGTTCTAGGTGCTAGGTTCTGGGTGCTGGGAAATTAATATTTTGAGAATCATTAAGTTTTATAGTGATTCTCGGTTAATTACATTCTAATAGAGCGGAATTTGTTGTGTACAAACCGATTACAATCTTGTAACAGAATTCCTGTCACTGATGATATCTTTCAATTCTTTTAGGAACTTGTACTGACCTGGCATTACCTTTTTCAGAGCATCTTTAACAGCGATGAAGGTGCCTTTTTCAAGTTCAGGTAAGATTTCTTCAAATTTATCTTTTACAAAATCAAAGTCCTTTTTTATAAGTCCTTTCAAAGAAGGGATGTCGTGCCAATCTCCTTCAACTGCACAAGCCCTTTCAAGATTTCCGTCTTCTGCCTCAACGGGATCCAATTCTATCAATTCATCTTCTTTGAAAAGAATTTTGTCCGGGCTGATAGGCTGCATGCTACCTCTGGGAATATGCAGTTCCTCATCTTTATCATGGCTTAATAGAAAAACTTCCAAACCCTTTTCACGGATTCTGTAGACTATCAGATTTACTTTTTCACCTATACTCATCGTATATGATTTTATAACTACCAAACAGCAGTTCAAATAAAAGGTTCGTGTTGGTAAGGACTTTGAAAAACGAAGGTGGTGTTTTTTCTACAATTTTACAAGGATTGTGTAGGCCGCTTTTTCCTTGGCTTATATTGTTCATCTTCATTTTGCAATGGCGCTCCGTTTTCATCCAACTGATCAGGTGCAGGGATGGCCGGCATCTCCTTCAACTGATCCCAAAATCCTTGCATATCAATCGAACCCATTTGTTCTTGTAACATACGATGCATTTCCTGCATCATTTGGTTGAAATCTTCAGTATTTATTTCACCTAATTGATCCCCAAAATCAAATTGCTTTATAAATGCTGTATCGCGAAAAGGCATTTCTTTAAAAAAATCATCTCCAAAGGATTCTGAAAAGAATTGCTTCATTTCAGCCATTTGTTTATCCATTAACTTTTGAACCTCTTGCCAGTCCTGCTTTAACTGATCTTTATCGGGCGCAGTTTGGGCTTGTATAAATCCTGTACTTAAAACAAAGAATAGAATTACTTGCAAAAATCTCATGGCCTAAAAATTTTTAAACTTTTTCAATTTCAGGTTTAACCATTTCAAATATTGCCAACGAAAGCAAAACCGCTTCTTCATTGGAATCCATTCTGTTTAACAATTCAAAAGCCCTTGGGTTGACAGTCTTTTCATTTCCAGGCACACTCAAGGTTGCAAGGTTCCTGTCGTTTACAACTATTGGAAGGGCTTTCATTTCATTTACTTTTCCTAGCCGTGCAATAGGCTTAAGGGTCCTGGCACCAAGCAAGGTGCCATCTTCTTTAATTTTTCCAAGTGGTTGGTCATCCATCCAAACTTCTGTTGTCAAACCATTTATCCTAAAAGCATATTCGTGATGGCTGGTACGGGCATAAATCAACACCTGATTTTTACCGGAATATTTTTTAAAAGCATAGGCTATCATTGGTTCGTGATAGATGGAAGTAAAAATTCCTCTTCCTTGCTTTTTAAGTCCTTTTTGAATTTTATTATTCAATTGATTCAGGGATAATTTTTCCATTTCATCTGAATCCCAGGGAACAAGGTCAGCAAACCAGGTAGCAATGCTGGCTTTTAATCCATTTACTTCCTTTTTCATTTTGGCTGGACCTGGTGGAATATTGCCAAGGTATTTTACTAGAAGATAAGCCATTGTAGATGCCAATCCAATGGTTACCAAAAGTACGAGTGCCATTGCAGCTATAGAAAACATGAATATTTTTTTTCTTTTTAAAAATCCGATTACAAAGATACGATCTGATAGGATTGGATGACAATTTCCTAAGACACAAACCCCAGATTTCAAGACCAAATAACACTAGAAAAATGCATCTTGTTTTTTCAGATATTCCACACCATTTTTAAGTTGGGTCAAACATTGCTCAATTGTATGCAAATGTGTCCTGAAACCCAACACTGCCAATCGAATCCAAAAAACGCCATTGATGCTGGTAGAGGAAATAAAAACGGTGCCATCGTTTTTGACATACTCTGTAAGCAGGCGATTGAACTCATTGGCATCGCCTTTTTCAGGTACATACCTATAAATACAAACCGACAAATCAGGCTCAGGCCCTACTTCAAAGCCTTCTTTTTGAATCGCTTTATAAAAATACCTGCATAACCAGTATTTTTCTTCCAGACAAGCCTTAAAAGGTTCAATGCCAAACAACTGAAGGGAAAGCCACATTCTTAATCCTCTAAAATGTTTGGTTAATTCGGGAGATAAATCGGCAGGGTTCAACTCTTCGTTTGCATCAAGGGTATCTTGCATATAAGCTGCCCGGTAATAATGAGATTTGAATTGTGCTTCCACATCTTTAATCAATACTGCACCAAGACCGTAGGCCAAAAACAACCCCTTATGCGGATCAATGGCTACTGAATCACTTCTTTCTATCCCTTTAAAACGATCCTTTAAAGTGTCCGTCAAAATAAAAAACCCACCATAAGCGGCATCCACATGGAACCACATATCATTTTCCGTCGCAATGGTGGCAATATCATCCAAAGGATCCATGGTACCTGTATCTGTTGTTCCTGCAGAACCAACTACCAGAAATGGGCGCAAACCATTTTTTCTATCTGCAAAAACCTGCCTTTTCAAAGCTTCAGCATCCAATCTAAAATGTGCATCCAAAGGAATATTTCTAAGCACTGCTTCTCCCATTCCGGCAATCCTAATCGCTTTATGAACACAATGATGTACCTGTTCCGTCAGATAGATTACTGCGGTCTCTACATCCCGCGCTTTTATCTGTTTAACATCACGGGCAGTCACAATCGCGATCAGGTTAGCGATGCTTCCTCCGGATGTTAAATTCCCCAGAGAGCCTTCAGGAAAACCGACCAATTTGCACATCCATCGAATCAGTTGGTTTTCTATCCTTACGGCTCCCGGATTTCCAAAGAACATTCCTGCATATCGGTTGGTGACAGCCGCTAAATAATCGCCGAGGGCAGAAGTATAAATCCCTCCGCCCGGTATATATCCAAGGTGTCCACCGGAAGCCGGATTGATGCCGGCACGGTCTACATTCTTTTTTAAAGCAGGTAAGATTTGATCCAAGCTTCGAGGTCCGCCATCCAATTCCAAATCTAAAATACCTTTCCCCATATCATCCGAACCATCATATCCCTTCAAAGAATTTACTTCATTCAAAAATTCGCCTGCATAACCGAATATTTCCGCTTCCCATTCCTTGCGTTTTTTTTCGTCAGGTTCAAGGGTTTTGCTAAGGGGTTCGAGTTCCTTTATTTTTTTTATTACTTCTTCCATTTTTAAAAATGCGCTTTTATAAGAACCACAATAAAGACAAAAATAAATTTAGTGCCCCACGCGGCATAGGTTTATTTTATACATTTGCCGAAAGATCTTAACCGAATGAAAGCTGTAATTCCAGTTGCCGGAGCGGGAGCAAGACTGCGTCCCCTTACTTATACCCAGCCCAAACCCCTGATTCCGGTGGCCGGCAAACCCATCATTGCTTTCATTATCGAACAGTTGGCAGCCCAGGGAGTTCGGGATTTTATTTTTGTTATTGGATACCTGGGAGAAAAAATCAGGCAGTTTTTAGAAAACAATTATCCTGACCTCAACATGGAATTTGTTGAACAATATAATCGTGAAGGTTCGGGACATGCTATTTGGATTGCAAAAGACTATTGGGAAAAGGAAGAAGAGCTGATCATTATTTTTGGAGATACCATAATCGATATGGACTTTGAAAAAGTGATGGCTTCAAAATCATCTTTGTTAGGTGTGAAAAAAGTTGCAGATCCAAGAGAGTTTGGAGTGGTAGAAATGGACGAGGATGGGAATGTTTCCAAAGTCGTTGAAAAGCCCAACATTCCTAAGTCCAACCTTGCAATGGTTGGTTTTTATAAGATTAGAGCCGTTTCTTCCTTCCTCGATTCTCTAAGATTTATCATTAAAAATGACCATAGAACGGAAGGTGAATACCCTTTGACTGATGTGTTGCAGCACATGATTGAAAAGGGAGATCATTTTGAAACGGTCACCGTCAACAACTGGTTTGATTGTGGAAAAAAGGAAATATTGCTGGAAACCAATGCCATGTTGTTGGACAAGGAAGGATATGCATCAACTGACACTCCTGATTTTGACAATACTATCATCATCCATCCAGTAAGCATTGGAGAAAATTGCAGGATCTCAAATTCCATCATTGGTCCTCATGTCACGATCGGAAACAATGTAGTCGCTGATTATTCGATAATCAAAAATTCTATTATCGGAAATTTCGCTGCCATCAAAGAAGTAGTTTTGCAGCAATCAGTAATAGGAAATGACACTTCGATAACCGGTCTTCGGCAAAGTTTGAATATTGGGGACAATACTGAAATCGACTTCAGGTAATTACTTTTTTAAAAAAGAGACATTCCTTTTCAAACCTGAAAACTTGGTTCTTTTTACAGCTGATTTTTTAAAAATCTCTTTGAAGACATCCTCTGTTATTTCTTCCCAATCTTCTTTTGTGAAGTCAAGTATACGTTGGTCAGGCTCAAATGCCGGCTCCTGATGTGGTTTTGAAAAACGATTCCAGGGACAAACTTCCTGGCAAATGTCACAGCCAAACATCCAGTTTTCCATCTTGCCATTAAAGGCTTCTGGAATAGCTTCTTTCAATTCAATGGTAAGGTAAGAGATACATTTACTGGCATCCATCAAAGGCCCTTCGGCATGGATGGCGTCGGTAGGACAAGCATCAATACATCGGGTACAGGTTCCGCAATAATCTTTGATGGCTACATCAGGTTCTAACTCAAGATCGATAATCAAAACTGCCAGAAAAAAATAGGAACCTGCTTTTGGATGAATGATCAAGGTATTTTTCCCGACCCAACCAAGACCGGTTTTATCAGCCCAGGCTCTTTCCATTACCGGTGCACTGTCTACAAAACCTCTTCCTTCAATTTGCCCAACTTCCACTTCCAGCCAGGATAAAAGTTCCTTTAGTTTGTCTTTTATAACAAAATGATAATCCTTCCCAAAAGCATAGGATGCGAGCTTAGGGGCTTGCGGATCTTTCTGCTTTTTTTCCTGGTGGTAATTGTATAAAAAGGTAAGTACAGATTTGGCTCCGGGAACGAGTTTTTGCGGATTGGTACGGAGTTCGAAATGGTTTTCCATGTAGGTCATCTTTCCATGATAACCTCTGTTTAGCCATTCTTCAAGGAGCCGGGCTTCTTTCTCCAGAGGGCCGGCTGCCGCAACTCCCGTTTGAAAGAAACCAAGTTCTTTTGCTTTTTCTTTCAAACGGGATTTGAGGGTATTCGACATAGACTATTAAAACATCACTCCCAGGCGAAGGGTAATGGCCTGAATGGTTCCTTTGGAATCATTTGCTATTTCAGTACCACTTTTATTGATCAAAGTTCCGTTGTCGTCTGTTATATCTGTAAATGATTGTTGGAAATACAATCCACCTATCAAGGCTGTGTTTTGGCTAATGCTGTATTCCAAACCTGCACCTACTCCCCAGGAAAGCGCAATGGAATTAACTTCTTTCTTAATATTTAACTTTTCAGTTTCATCAATGCCTACTGCCTGCAAGGTTCCTCTTGCTTGTGATTTGAAACCTAAGGTAATTATAGGAATTTCGGCAAAGTAGCGGATGTATCCAAACTCCCTGGTTTTCATTTTCAAACCAAAAGGAACTTCCACGTATTGAAGATTGTATTTGAAAGTCGTTTTTGCCGGAAGATTTTCCAAGCCTGGATCCAATTCAGTTCGTGTCCAGATTCTTCCTTCGTAATCGTATAATAATTTTCCACCTGAATTAAATGCAAATCCCAAACCGGCAGTCAAAGCATAATTATCGCGGAAATAATATTCAGTTACCGCTCCTAATTTAAGTCCTAATACGGAACCATTTGGATTGATGTAGGTTTCATCTGTTTTCATCCAGGACCAGCTAGGACTTACCTGAAAGCCAACTTTAAAATCCTGAGCTTTGGCCGTAATAAAAGTTGCAAGAAACAAACTGGCAAGGAGAATCTGTTTTTTCATGAATTTGGTATTTTGTAGGATATCAACCCTATTTAATTCGGGTCTCTTGTTTAGAAGTAAGGGAAATAATATCAATGGCCAAAAATAAAATAAAAATGATGACCCATTATTCAATAGGTCATCATTTTGCTTTGTGTTCAGAAATATTAATCGACCATCAAAGCTTCACGGTCAAGTTCCTGTTGTATAATATTTTCAGGCAGGTCTCTGAATTCGTATTGCTGATTTCTCAATTGTGGTTCAAAACCTGCTTCATTAATTGCTTTTTGTATGCCATCGGCCGTAAATCTAAAATTGGCTCCGGCAGCAGAGACCACATTTTCCTCAATCATAATGGATCCAAAATCATTGGCTCCTGAATGCAAACAAATTTGTCCCACCTTTTTTCCAACCGTTAACCAGCTTGCCTGGATATTCTGAATATTTGGAAGCATGATTCTACTCAAAGCGATCATCCGTACATATTCATCTCCGGTTACAGTATTCCTGGCTCTTTTTAATTTTTTCAAAATGGTATCCTCATCCTGAAATGGCCAGGGGATAAAGGCTATGAATCCTTTTGAACCTTCAGGCTTTTCAGACTGTACCTGACGGATATCCGCCAAGTGTTCCATGCGTTCCATATTGGTTTCAATATGGCCAAACATCATGGTAGCAGAAGTAGTAATATTCAATTGATGGGCAGCACGCATTACATCCAGCCATTCCTGTGCACCACATTTTCCTTTTGAAATTAGTCTGCGTACTCTGTCATTCAAAATCTCAGCACCTGCACCGGGCAAGGAATCCAGACCAGCCTCTTTCAAGGCACTTAAAACTTCTGTGTGGCTAAGTCCATCCAATTTTGCAATGTGTGCGATTTCCGGCGGACCAAGTGCATGTAATTTTAGATTGGGGTATAATTCCTTTAATTCTTTAAAAAGGTCAACATAGTATTTTAAACCTAAATCAGGATGATGGCCTCCTTGAAGCAAAAGCTGTTCTCCTCCTAATTTGAAAGTTTCTTCAATTTTTTGTTTGTACTCTTCAATGGAAGTAATGTAAGACTCATCGTGTCCTGGACGACGATAAAAATTACAGAACTTACAATTGGCTATACAAACATTGGTGGTATTGGAATTCCTATCAATGATCCAGGTGACGGTATTTCCAGCGACTTGTTTTTTTCTCAATTCATGCCCTACGAACATCAAATCTGCTGTACTGGCATTTTCTAATAGAAAGACACCTTCTTCGGGACTCAACCAATCAAATTTCAGGGCTCTTTCCAATAATCCTTGTACGGTCATAATAATGCGGTATTGTATTTTTTCCCAATGGGATTGCAAAAATACAAAACAATCGTCGGTCAAAAAGTTTTGTTTTTAGCCGACTTTAAAACCTTCTTGAAAAATGATTTACCTGATAATGGTCAAACTACCTGTCTCAGTTTGTTCTTCATCCCTACACTTGTACCTTACTTTGTAAAGTAAAACGCCAGGATTTAAAAACTGACCTTTGTACATACCATCCCAGGTTTCATTTGGATCATTGGAACCATAAACCTGGTTTCCCCATCGGTCAAAGATTTCAAGACTTATGAATTCTCCATCTCCGACATTGAAAATTTCAGGGTTGCTAATTCCATATACTTCATTCAGACCATCACCATTTGGAGTAAATGCTTTTGGAAGGAAAACCTGGTCACAGTCCAAGGTAGTAGGATCAATTACCACTATATTAATGGTATCTGAAGAACGACAATTTTGGGCATCAGTGAAGGATAAACGATAGGTCGTTGTTTCTGTAGGGGTCAGGGTTGTAGTTGGATCATTGACATCCAAAACGCCCAAAGTCGGAGTCCATTGAAAATTACTTGCGCAGGTATTGGAAATTTCGGTATCTACAGATTCTCCTAAAAATATCCTTGTGTTATCAGTAGTGATTTTATCCTGCAAATAATACAATTCTGTTATTTCATCCTGAGTTAGTGCTCGGTTGTAAATTCTCACTTCGTCAATCATACCTGAGAAAAAGCGGTCGGTTTGCGAGCAGTAGGATCTACCAATCCACAATGGCCCACTATTTTGCACATTTACCCTTTGTGGTGCTTCAACATCTTTGACAAATTGACCATTCAAATAAAGAATAGTCCTTGCAGATCTGCGCATCATCACCACATGATTCCAACAGTTTTCAGCGGGAACCGGAATTCTGGTAAGATTACCTTGTCTGTTACTATTCTCAACCATTTGTACATTCAAAAACCGTGGACCACCGTCATAACGGACTGCAAAATGCCCTTGACTACTACAATCTGTACCGGTTTTAGTGATTAAAGTTTGCATACCGGAAGCTCCCACTGGCTTGAAGTAAAAACTTATAGAAAAATCTTCCTGGCGGAAGCGGTCACTCACACCAGAACCAATGATTTCAATATAATCGTCAATTCCGTCCAAAAGAAGGGCATCCCCTTTTACTCCACAATCACAGGCTGGATTTCCATGTGCTATTCCAAAAAGACTGGTATTACCTGCATTGATTGTGGCATCACAAGTATCAAATGACATGTAGCCAATGATTCCGATATCTATCTGGGCATTGAGTAATTGAAACAACATTAAAAATAGGGAAGTAGAAAACCACTTATGCATTGGATTGTATTTTCTTCACTGGATTAATGGGAAAGAAACGGATATTTCCGGTTTATATTTTAGCCAAAAAGGTTGCCAAAGTCACCCATTCCGGGAGGCAACAAATCACTGATCATTTTCTGCGCTTCACTTGCTGCTTGTTCTGCTGCTTTTTGAAGCGCTCTGTTAACAGCAATGGTAATAAGGTCTTCTAATTGCTCAGTATCTTCCAAGTCAAGTTTTCCTCTGTCCAAACTGACGTTGAGAACTTGCTGGTTACCATTCACCTTTACGATGACCGCACCATCTCCTGCTTCTGCTTCGAGCGTAATTGCAGCCAATCTTTCATTCATGGCAGCACGCTTTTCTTCCATATCTCCGAACATGCTAATATTTTTTAATGGCAAACGCCTTTTTTGAAAAAGGGTTTGAAGTTTTTAAAAGGTCGGCAAAATTAGAGCTTAGAATCTACATTTTTGGCAGGAATTCCAAACAATTAACTAAAACAATCCTGATGAGCCGATTCAATGGGAACGGAACGGTATAAATGAAGGACTTCTTCATCACTCAAAGCCTTGTCAAAAATTTTAATTTCATCAACCACTCCTTTGAATCTCCTAAGGCCGGATCCAATACATGGCCCATCTCCAAATTTCAAATTGGCATCATTGGAAATATCGACACCTCTGCATTTTCTTGATTTCTGACGCAATGTGCCGTTGATGTAGGTAAATGCTTCAGTGCCTTTGCGCACTAAAACTATGTGTTTCCATTGCATACTATCCAGGCTGGTTGATAATCCGGGGTAGTAAAGGAATTCATTTTCTCTTACTTCAACTTCTACTTTGTTAAAAACTCCATCGTAAACAAAATCCATTTGGGGATACATTCCACACGAATCTTTTTTGGATAAAAGGCTTGTTTTAAAAGGGGACTGTCCGGTAGGACGGATATAAAAACTAACTGTAAGATCGGATGTTTTAAAATATCGATTGATGATTCCTTCAAATTCGATGTAATCATCCCTGCCATCCAAAAGCAATCCATCGTCCTTTACACCACACCAGCATTCCGGATTACCATGCAGAATACCATCAGAATTGTATCCTGATTCATCTCTTGCATCACAATAATCAAAAGAATAATATCCCACTAGAAATTTATCGTAGGAAAAATCATCAGAAGAAATAAGCCAAAAAAGAGGAAATAGGAAATAAAGGGGCATAATTTGTCATTTCCTACCAATTTACGATCTATCCGGCTCTTTCTCAAGAAAATAGAATCAGGTCCTGTTGATTCGTTTGTATCGTCTGGAATTATTTGCCTTTTTGGTAAAATTGAAGTCATTGCTTCCATTTCCAAAAAAGAATGAAAGCGTAGCACCTGAGAAGAAGTACCAGTCATTATTACCTGGTTTACCGTAGATACTTACACCATCGAGGTAATCTGAGAAGGCATTGCGCCAACCCCATTCTGCGCCGAGGGAGATGTATTCATAAAAATCCCACTTTACACCAATACCAATTGGCATCGTTATAAAAGTGTTTCGGTCTCCCGGTTCAGGGAAGGGATTGATACCATTATTGAGGCATTCCGGATGGTAACATTCAGTAGTTTTATCAGCAAGCGTATATCCAACACCAGCAAAAATATAAGGAGTAATGGAAGGGATAAACATACCTACTTCATTATAACGAAGTTTTCCAAACACCTTCCATTCAAACATCAGATTGGCCTCTGCAAGGTTGGCTTGAAAACGGTATTTTCTAAAAGCTAAAACATCGGAATTGGCATCATCTCCGGATATGGTTCCAAAAAATCCGGATGCTCGAATATCAAACTTGCTACTTAGGTGATATCTTATCAGTCCACCCAGAGAAATTTTAGTTTCACCTAATTGAATATTACCCTCAGCGAGATCACCCTGATAATTTGCAATACCAGCGAAAAAGCCAATTTCCAAATCCTTTTGAGCAGTAGCGTTGAAAATTCCCAACATTACAAAAAGGAAACAAAGTATGTGTTGTTTCATCCTGTGGTTTTACAGTCGAATTAATATTTGGTTTGTTTCTAGCGCTAAATGGTGAATTTCAATTAATAGGAGCATTACAATTTACAAAAAATCTAATAAGTAAAATGTAATTTAGTGAGTGAACTATAAAATAACTTAAAAATTCACATATTAAAGGTGCGAAATTAAAAAAAGTATTAATCTGTTATAGTAAGTTATTCAATAAGTAAATGTTCAGGAAAACAATCTTACCGAAGTACTTAGAATTTCTTTTCGCAAATTTTGTAGTTGAGAAATGCGCTCTGGAAACCTGTTTTCAAATATTTTTATTTTTAAAGCGTCTTTTATTAACAGATTTCTGTCCAACCATTCTCTTGAAAAGACCCCGGAAATTAAACCTGCCAAAAGATACAGCCATCCGGAAATTTCGCTTCCAAAAAATATTCCTACGAGCCATTGCTGAATCCAATAAAACAAGGGAAAAATTACTAACCCTGAGACCGTTAAAACCGCTGAGCGGTATCCAATATATATTTTCAATTTGTCGGCAATAAACCGCACCACTACTGCCGGAATAATATTGTTGATTACTCCCCATAAAGCAACCGGAGTCAACAATAAATTAATCAGCCCACTTTGAAACAAGGTAAATTTTCCATCAACTACCCTATCATTCAAACCCAAAGCCCTGCGACCGACATGATAACTTACAACCATTTTTCTTAGTTTCTCATTTTCATGCCACTTTTCAAGCATGCGTTTGGAATACTCGAATTGACTCGCAAGATTTAAACCGTTTGCATTGCTCCAAATTTGTTCCCATTGTCTGAAAATCCTATTTTCTATAACATCATCAATGGAAATTGTTAGCTCTTTTAATCGCTGTTCCATTTCATCTGTCATACTTTTAACAGCAGCAATCGGATCATCCTTGTATTGAAGAGCATAATCCTTCGATTGTATGGGGTCACCAACGTTGACAAAAATGGATTTCCAAAACCGAGTCTGGTCTTCATAATTCAGACCAACGGGCAAAATGAAGATGTCCTTTTTGAATTCACTTCTTTCCAATGTCTGCAAGGCAATTCTGGCAGTACCTGTTTTCATAGTCCTTAGTCTCCTTTCAATATAACTGGTGCCCTCAGGGGCAACATACAAACAACCATCTTTCAACAAATGGTTTTCTGCTTTTTCAAAACTACCTTTATTTTTTCCGGAGTTGTAGCCTTTATCCTGAGGACGATAAACCGGAATACAATAAAAAGTGCTAAAAAACCAATTTTGAAAAGCGCCTGCAAACAAACCGGCATTGGCCAGAAAAAACACCTGTTTGCGAGCAAATTCGGCAGGAATTAAAGGATCAAGTAAAGTATTGGGATGATTGGAAACCAAAAGACAGGCTTCTTTAAAACGAAGTGCCTCCCTGTTTTTGAAGAAAATGTTTTTAAAAAAAAGCCTCAGGACTATCCATACGAGTCCTTTCAAAATAAGGTAAATTATTTTCAATAATGGGTTCAATGAATCGCTCTTACTTTTATATGGCTTCTTTAATTTGTTTTTTCAAGGCAAACAGTTCATCCCTGTATTGAGCTGCTGTTATAAAGTCTAAATCCTTAGCAGCCTTTTTCATTTTCTGTTCAGTTTCGGAAATGAGTTTTTCCAGTTGATCTCTGGTCATCATTTTTAAAACAGGATCTGCAGCTACACTGACTTCTTCAGGCTCTATGTAAGCCTTTCCGCCTTTAGGTCCACGGATATCCAAAATGGACTTGGAGCTCATGATATCCTCTCTCGACTTTTTAACCGTTGTTGGAGTTATTCCGTGTTCCTCATTGTAGGCCATCTGAATGGATCTTCTCCTATTGGTCTCATCCATGGTTCTTTGCATGCTGTCTGTGATTTTGTCAGCATAAAAAATTACGCGACCATTGACATTCCTTGCAGCACGACCTGCAGTCTGGGTAAGAGAGCGATCATTTCTAAGAAAACCTTCTTTATCTGCATCCAAAATGGCTACCAAGGAAACTTCCGGCAAATCCAATCCTTCCCTCAAAAGGTTAACACCTACCAGGACATTGAAGACTCCCAACCTCAAATCCCTCAAAATCTCCACCCTTTCCATAGTGTCAACTTCTGAGTGGATGTACCGAACCTTAATATTCAAACGAGTCAGATATTTGGTCAACTCTTCAGCCATTCTTTTGGTCAGTGTGGTCACCAAAACCCTTTCTCCACCTTTCACCACTTCATCTACTTCCTCCAAAAGATCATCAATTTGGTTGATACTTGGTCTGACTTCAATCGGTGGATCCAACAATCCGGTTGGACGAATCAATTGCTCAACTATCACACCACCAGTTTGCTCCATTTCGTAATCTCCCGGAGTAGCACTGACATAGACAACCTGATTCACCATGGTTTCAAACTCTGCAAAACTTAAAGGTCTGTTGTCTATAGCTGAAGGAAGTCGGAATCCAAAGTTTACAAGATTGAGTTTCCTGGCTCGGTCTCCTCCCCACATTCCACGCACCTGAGGAATGGTCTGGTGACTCTCGTCTATAATCATTAAATAGTCATCCGGAAAATAATCCAATAAACAGAAAGGACGGGTGCCAGGTTTGCGACCATCAAAAAAGCGGGAATAGTTTTCTACACCATTGCAATAACCCAACTCTTTTATCATTTCAAGGTCGAAAGCAGTTCTTTCTTTAATTCTTCGCGCTTCCAGGATCTTCCCTTCTCTTTCAAAATATTTTTCCTGCTCGTGTAATTCATCTTCAATTTGACGAATGATGTCATGCATTCTGTCTTTGGGAGCCAGGTATAAGTTTGCAGGGTAAATGGCCACATTGGGAAGTGATTCAATCCTTCTGCCAGTTTCTACTTCTATCCTTTCGATGTCTTCGATCTCATCTCCAAAGAAAACAATGCGATATCCGTAATCCACATAAGGCAGGTTGATATCAACGGTATCTCCTCTTACTCTAAAGGTTGCTCTTTTAAAATCAATTTCAGTTCTTGAGTAAAGGCTGCTAACCAAATCGTACAAAAAGGAGTTGCGGGAAACAGTTTGTCCTTTTTCCAGTCGAATCACTCCGTTTTTAAAATCTTCCGGATTCCCCATACCGTAGATACAACTTACCGAAGCTACCAGAATGATGTCTCTTCGGCCGGAGAGCAATGCAGATGTTGCACGTAATCTTAGTTTATCAACTTCTTCATTTATTTGAAGATCTTTTTCTATGTAAGTATCGGTAACTGAAATGTAAGCTTCCGGCTGATAATAATCGTAATAAGAAACAAAATACTCCACTGCATTATCAGGGAAGAATTCGCAAAATTCACCGTAAAGCTGTGCAGTAAGGGTTTTATTGTGGGTAAGAATTAAAGTAGGCCTGTTCAATTTGGCAATCACATTGGCCATGGTAAAGGTCTTTCCTGAACCCGTTACCCCAAGCAGTACCTGTGACTTTTCATTACTTTCTACTCCTGCTACCAGCTCTTCAATGGCCTTTGGCTGGTCACCGGTAGGTTCAAAAGGAGAGGTTAATTTAAACGCCATGAAATTTATTTTTTAAAAAAAGGTCACCCTTGCAATCAAAATTAGCCCGAAGGAAATCAATGCTATTCCTGAAATCTTTCTGGCAACTGAAATATGTTTAGGGGTTAACCACTTTTTGATTTTTTGAGCAAAAACAATTTTGACAGAATCTGTAAAAACGATCATCGCAAATATCCCACTTGCAAACCAAATCGTATCTATTCTGTCCAAACCCTGATCTTCAACGGTGGTTGTCATAACCCCTACCCAAAAGAGAACAGTGAAAGGGTTAAAAGTATTGATAATAAATCCAAGTCCAAATGAAGAACCCAATCCTTTTATTTTAGAAGGACTTACTTTTTCTTCATTCAAGGAAGGTGGTTTTGAAAAAACAATGAATCCCCCAATCAAAACAAGGATTACTCCACCCAGTATCCCGACGGTAATTTCAAAATTTTCCCATTGGACTAATTTATATATTGAATTTACACCAAAATAGGTAGCCAGAATAAAAAGCAGGTCGCTAAACCAAATGCCGGAACCAACGGAAACCCCATATTTTACGCCCTTTTCAAGGGTTGTTTGCAGGAGGGCAAACAGCAATGGTCCGACCAGAATTGCCAGGAAAACACCCCATACCAAACCGTTAAAAAAGTGTACCATTCTGATTCAAATGTTTAGCCTTACCATACAATGGGTATCTATCACATTAGGATAAATTCTGTTGGCATCTTTTTTGGAAAAGTAATACCAACCACTCAGTTGTAAATTCCCTAAAGAAGTCAATTACAGTATGACGATCATTCTGCATAGGATGGTCTGCAAACACTATCAACAAAGCTTTTCAGAGATAGCCTGAGACGCGATAGGATTTCTTTATTCTCTAACTGATGAAAATGAATACAGAAAAAACAATTCCTGCTAGGAAATCCGACGCTATGGAAAAAGCCGAATCAGAACCGGTCTTCTACAAGGATTTGAGATTCTGGCTGGCTTTAATTCTAGCGATTGCCTTATTGTACAATACGGCAGCAAATTACCCGGTTTTGTGGTAATTATTTTACCTCCCAAAATCCAATGGTCCTTCTTCTACTTTTTTACCTTCAAACTTAAATCCAAACTCTGTGCAGAGTGAGTCAAAGCACCCACAGAGATAAAATCTACCCCCGTCTTTGCTACCTTTCTTACATTGTGGATGTTGATGCCACCACTGGCTTCAGTTTCAAATCGATCGCCAACAATGGCGACGGCTGTTTTTAGCAGCGGCAATTCAAAGTTATCCAACATAATGCGGGTCACTTCTCCTACTTCCAAGACCAGGTCTAATTCATTCAGGTTTCTAACCTCCACTGTCACCGGCAGATTCATTTTATTTTTTTCCTGATAGGCTTTTACCTCAAGAATTGCTTCTTTAATTCCACCACAGGCATCAATATGATTATCTTTGATCATAATCCAATCAAACAAACCTATCCTATAGTTGGTACAACCTCCAAGTGAAACCGCCCATTTTTCGAGGAAACGAATAAGTGGAGTAGTTTTTCTTGTATCTAATATTTTAACCGGATAGTCCTCCACCTCAAATGCGAAACGATTGGACATGGTAGCAATACCACTCATTCTTTGCATGGTATTCAAAACGGTTCGTTCTGCTTTTAAAAGTGCCTGGCTGTTGCAGGTTACTTCAAAAGCCACATCGCCCATTCTGACTTCTGCACCATCTTCTATTTTTTTTGAAAATTCTGCAGAAGGATCCACATGTTTGAAAATGCGTTCTGCAATTTCCACTCCTGCCAATACTCCCACATCCTTTACCAATAGTTGTGCAGTGCTTCTATCGTTCGGGTCTATGCATGCCAGAGAGGTATGATCGCCCTCTCCTATGTCTTCCGCTAGGGCTGCCGGGATAAAATGATTTAAAAATTCCTCTTTTTGCTTATTGAAGTCCATATTGCTTTAAAATTTGAAGGCAGTAAAGTTAGAATTATTGAACAATAAGTTCAGAAACAAAATTCTAATGAAAAGTGAATTAAGTTTATTTGAATAAAATAGTGACTACAAACAGCCTTTTGAAGTCCCAATCGTTAAGGAAATAAATTCCTGCCGGAAGGTAAAAGAAAATTGAACCTTGGCGAATCTATTTATTCGTTATACTTTTGCTCGGATTTTCAGCAAGTAATTTACAAGAACTGTGATTTCTTGCCGTATCAATAATTTAATTCAAGAAATAATTAATCAACCCTTAAAATCGAATTTCTTATGAAAAGGAATTTTTTCTGGTTTTTATCAATCGTATTGGTTTCTGCTACATTCACTTTGACATCTTGTGAAGACGATCCATGCAAAGATGTTGACTGTGGTGTAGGAGGAGACTGTTTTGAAGGAACTTGTATTTGTAAAGAAGGTTATATATCTGACGGATTCGGCGGATGTATCGAAGACCCATGTTTCGACAAAGTATGCGGTTCAAACTCAACTTGTGTAGACGGTGATTGTATTTGCGACGCAGGTTATGAGAAAAATGCACAGGATTCTTGTGTATTGGAAAGAGCAAAATTTGTAGGAACTTACACTGTTTCTGATGATTGTTCTTCCTCTGGAACTGCAACTTATATCGTTACTGCAATTGCGGGTGCAAGCGATAACATGGTTGCTATTTCCAATTTCTGGAATGTATTCAACAATCCAGTAGTTGCAACTGTTGATGGCGATGCTCTTACCATTGCAAATCAAGATCCTGATAGTGACGGATTTACAGTTGAAGGTTCAGGAACATACAGCAATGGAACTATTACTATGTCTTACACGATCACTGATACAACTGTGACACCAAATGATGTAGATAATTGTAATTCTACCTGGGTTAAGAACTAAGAAATTTCAATATTAATTGAAAAGAAAAAAGGCCTGCCGGAAATTCCGAAAGGCCTTTTTCTTTTGAAGGAGGATCAATTATTGGTCTCCACCTTTCATTTTTGATTTCTTCTTTGCAGTTGTTTCTTCTTTAGACTCACCAGACATTTTAGATTTTTTATCTTCAACTGTAGACTGGTTTCCTGACATTTTATCCTTTTTAGGATTGGTTGGTTCTGCTTTCTTAGGTGTAGGAGCGCTACCGCTTTTCTTTGTCTTCGGAGCCGCCATGATAGAGTCTGCTCTCATGATAGCTGCTTGCAAAGCTCTTGCTTCACACTCTCCTTCTTTTACCATACGGAAAGAATCCAATTTGCTTTCCAGCATTTTTTGAATTTTTTCCATTTGTTCTTTTTCTTCAGGAGACTGACCTTCATCGCTGAATGCAGTAATAATACCGAAGCCAAGTACTGCAAAAGCCAATGCTATTAAATATGATTTTTTCATTATCGACTATTTTTTAGGTTAATTAGGATGAACGAATTGATTATTGTACTACATTATTTGCAGTAAGAATAGAATCGGTTTTGCTTGCAACCAAAGTCTCAAATCTCAAGTCACATGCGTTGTCCATATCCGGACCCAAAGTTGTAATTCTTTCCTGGTACAATGAATCAACCTTTGCAGCCATTTCAGCATCGGTCATAGGCTTTTTCTTACTTCCGCAAGAACTAACCATCGCAGCGATACCAAGAACGCAGGAGACCATTAAGAATGTTTTTTTCATAATGTAAATTTTAATGTTAATTATTATTGGCAAAATTAAAGATTAAACTGTTATCCCTTAATGGATAAAGATTTTTTTAAGATTAATTGTTCAATCTGTTGATTAATCAATTCCTTCGTTACTTTATACGTCAGAAACAATTAAACGTAACGTTTGAAGGTTTTAGCATTATACAAACACCAAATCACTATTTCTTCATGATGCAGCGAATACTAATTCTTTTTTTCTGCCTCTCAGGCAATCTGCTGCTTGCACAGTCTTCGGCTGAAGTGCAACTGGAGAATATAGTTCCTAACGGAGGATTCGAACAGTACGCTGCCACACCTATTGGCTGGTTCTATAAAGGACAACACTTCACTAATGTAATGAAATTTTGGAGTTCTCCCACTGCTGCTTCCCCAGATATTTTCGGGCCAAAGGTGAGGGTGCCGGCTCATTGGGCAGATAAAGGTTTTGGAAAAATGAAACCACACGGTGGAGAATCTATGGTTGGATTGACCCTTTATGGTTGTGATGATGGAAAACCACACTGCCGGGAATATATCCAGATTCAATTGAAAGAACCTCTTGTACCCAGCCAGGGATATTACTTTGAATTTTGGGTGAACAAACTTCCCGCTCTTTGGAATCAACAACATGGGACTCGCATTTCTAAAAGTCTAAAATTGACATCAAAACAGATCCGATTCTGGATTTGGTGCCCATGTTTAATTATGATGATATTGTAAAAATAAACCGCTCCAAATGGGTAAAAGTGTCCGGAGAATTTACAGCCAAGTCTTCAGCAGATTACCTCATTATTGGCAACTTCTTTGACGATACCAATACCAAGATAGCAACCAAAGAGGAGATTTACTTCCCTAGCTTTATTATTATGTTGACGATGTCTTGCTAAGAAAAGTAGAACCCATTGTCAAAATCCCGGTTCGACCTGATGATTTATCCAAATAAATTGGCAAGAAGGAAAGGTTATCCAGCTGCGTGACATTTATTTTGATACCGACAAATTTGAATTGCTTCAAGGAGCTTTACAGAATTGGACAAGCTATTGGACATCATGATTGCTCATCCAAATGGTAATAGAAATCACAGGCCACACGGACTCGCAAGGAGAAGATAATTACAACTGTTTTTGTCAAGGAAACGCGCCAAGGCCGTTGCAGAATATTTACAGGAAAGCGGCATCAAGAGCAATCGCTTTTCCTACAATGGTATGGGAGAAGCAACCAACCCATCGCCAGCGAAACTGATGATGGGCGGCAGCTCCAGCAGAAGGGGTCGAGATTATGATTCTCAAACTCTGATTAGTATTTAAATTTTACTTTGATTCCCCCTCTTATCCATCTTCCCGGCATTTCAATCAAGTTGGCTCCTTTGTATCTCGTAAAAGATTGGATTTGCTCAAGGAACATTTTAAATCGGAATCACCCCCAACAGCCTAGCATCCACCAAAGAAAAATCCTCCACGTTGATCCTATCCATGTATCGGTAATTGATACCCAATTGCCATTTGCGATAAGCAAAATCCACCCCAGACACGAATTGATGTTTTAAATACTCAAGCATACCTTGAAGCAGGACTGTCTTCAGCAAAGTCAGAATACAGATTTACATATCCCAGATGGATTTTTTGAATCGGAAAGGCTTTCCCTAATTGATATCTTGGAAACCAATCTGCATTAAACTCCACCCCGGAAATGTTTAATTCTCTAAAATTTCGAGGTTGCCAAAGGCTGGTATCTACCAATAGCCAGTCTATCATATCACGACCGTTTCTTACAAAATAACCAGCCTGAAAATTCCAACCTGATTGGGTGTATTTTAATCCGGCTTCATAGGTAAAGGCTTTTTCAGGCAGCAGGTCGGGATTTCCCAATTCGACCGGGCTGGTATAATAAAGGTCTGTGTAGGTAGGAATTCTATAGGTTAAACCGGCATTTCCGTAGGCTTTCAAACCATTCCAAACGTCTACTCCGACATCGATACCCGGTAAAAAGTTGCTTCCAAAATCTGAATAATAATTGAAGGAAACTCCTGGCGTGATATCCAGTTTATTCTTGAGTAAGGTAAATCTGTGTTCTAAAAAAGCAGTGATTACACTTCTTTGATGATTGCCAAGATTGTTGCGCAAATGATGAATTTGGAAATCCACTCTGTCCCTGTCGCGCCCCAATCTGATTTGGACGCGTTTACTTCAAATCCTACCGTATTACCAATGTGCATGTTGCGGTAAGGGAAGGATTATTTCTTACAAATACATACTCATCCTGATGTCTGCGCCAGTAAAAACGAGGTTTGAAATCAAATCTAATTTGCTGTATTCGTAATGCAGTGCAAACAAGCTGCTTTTTGAATGGCTTCAAATTGATTTTCCCAACGTTCAGGAGTAGCAGAGGGATCGCCATAAAAATAATTGGCTCCGAAATCTTTCTCAGTATAGCCAAAGCAATCATACCGATTTCATGATTGGTAAATTTGAAGCTGTTTTGGTAAAAAAAGTTGTTGATATCGTAATCCGTATTGGGTCGATATCCTCTGGAAAAATCTTTCGAAAAAGAAAAATACTGCTTGAAATTTACTGTTTGGTAAAAGCCCCGGCGTGAACGCCACCCAATCCATTTTCACCCGCTTGCAAGTTGATAGTTGCAAATTTTCATTGGAAAGTTTAGTCTAATGTGATGGCACCTGCAAAGCGTTTTGCCCATAAATCCGTGCCCCGGGCCCTTTTAAAACTTCAATCCGCTCGATATTTTCAATATCCACCGGAAGGTTCATCTGATGGTGACCTGTTTGTCGGATCGACCTCAGTTTGACTCCATTCAGCAGGACCAATACCTGTTCAAAGGAAGAACCTCGAATGGAAAGATCAGCCTGGACACCATGAACGCCTCTTTGGCGAACATCCACTCCAGCACAAAACTTAAAATTTCAGGAACGCTGATTGATGGCAAACTCTGCATCGCTTTTTGTCCAGAATCACCATTGATCTTGAAACCTCGAAAAAGAATTTCAATCCGATTTTCAAAAACCATTTCAGGCAGGTCAAATATTAGGCTGTCATTTTGTTGTGAAAAGACCTGAAAATACAGGCAGCTAAGTGAGGTGCTAATTTTTTCTCATAAACAGTTTGGTTAGGACCGCAAAGGTAGCAAGCCATTAAAAATAATGGTCATGTTGTCAAAGTGAGGGTGGATTATTGGTGAGGCTATGCACCAGCATTGAATAAGATTTGCCTATTGCGAGTAAACCCAATGCATATTAGGCCAGATTTCGGAATTTTAATTTCTAATATGTATTTCTAATCAAAAGTTCTATTAAGTGATTTCAAATCGTGAAAATCGGTTGAAATAAGGCTACGGTAAAATGACTTTAAATTTAATTATCTTCCAAGACAATTATTTTCCCGCAATCATACACACTACCGTCACATTTGAATGGTAATTGTAAAAACTACTCCTGCCGATAGATTAGCCAATGCGATGTTATTCTCCCCTATAATAATCTCGAAATCATTTAATTTACCATTTATATCAATAAATTTAATCCTACCTGGAAGTGTGGCATTGATAGTGAATTTCCCAATAGAAAGGATTAGGGGAAAATATCTAATTTAATAGCTATCTTCTTTTCACCTGTATTTGATAAAATATCATTAGAAATTTTAAAATAATAGATCCTACCCACCTGCGCATCATATGAGATTAAATAGTAAGCATTATCGAAATCATTTTGAAAAAAGAATTGCGGGTGAGCATAATTTTTTAGAATTGAGAATGTATCCTGAATAAAAACATCAATTTCTTCATCATTATTCAATCTATAAACTTCAAATGCTCCAGTTGCATAAGGGAGATCTCTTTGTGGTTTTAAAAAAACCATCCCATTTCCATTAACTCCATTAGATACCAAAAATTTACCTGCTCCAGGCAGAAATGCTTCATTATGAAATTCACCAGACGGAGTCACCATACGCCAAAAGGGCCCCTGATTAGTATTAGAACCTAATGTATTATAAAAAAATTGGAAAAAATATCCTTTCCAAATCAAAGAATTAAAAATTACATAGGGAGACCGAATTAAAAATGAGGATATATCCTTTTTTATATAATCACCATATTCATTATAGAGAACTGTTTTATTTTCATAAAAAGAGCCAGATGCCCTACTAGAAATTGATAAAGCTAATGTTTTTGAAATCGAATCGAACATAATTGCTTCTTGTAAATAATTATCGCCTGTACCTATCGCAAACTTTTTCCATTGAAAGTTTAAATCATTATCGAAATTTAAAAATGATCTCTGATTTGTTGTATCTCCTGGAGGAGCATCGCTTGACCTCCCCATAACTAAATATCCGTTTGGGATTGCCAACAATCTGGCTGGTGAAAAACCATCGATTCCATTTTCGGGAAATGGATAAACTACCTTTTGAATTAACTGGTTTTGTGAATTAAATTTAAGAATTGACGTCGCTGGAAAGTAAAAGCTTTCCTGATGTTTATCAGTTAATACTAATAAATCATTATCTACTTCAAGTAAGTCATAACAAGTTCCTTCTTCTAAGTTCAAAAACCATTCTAAATTACCATTAGAATCAAATTTATTAATTCGAGCTATTCTTTCGTCTTCACCGTTAACTTTATAATGAATATTGCCCATTAAATAAATACCCCCCAACTTTGAAGCTTTGGCATTAAATATACTAAAAGCAGTATCAGGATGATCCAAAATTTCTTTTTCATAAAGAATATTTTGGGAATGGGCTAAATGGCAGAATTCAAAAATTAAGAAATAAATTAATATTAAATATTTCATTTTAATTCACACTTTTAATATTTCTAATTTTTCCTTTCTCTTTTTAAGCTCAATTAAATATAAATATATTTCTTCAATAGAGACCTGATTCAATAAAATGATCTCTTTTACCTCAAAGGCTACTACTTTTTTAATCTCCTCACCTTTATGGTAATTCTGCAAATGTCTATTTTTATCGAATCCAGCAGGATGATTGATTTTTGTCCAAACTAGTCTACCTATTCTCTCAGCGGGTCTCCTCCGAAAGACCCGCCTTAGACCCTTGCTTTTTCTTTCTTAACTTAATGATATATTCCAAAGACGGTGGATTATTTTCAAATCTATGACTCCTCCTTCCCAAAAAAAAGCCCTGCCAATTTAATTGACAGGGCTCCACAAAACCTTAACTAACCTTAATGTTAAAAGCTCATGACGTAACCGACGTTGACGGACGTCCCTCTGTTTTTAATTTTTTCATTGAAAACAGGTATATCGTATAGTTGGGTAAAACCGTGCTGGTACCTGGCATCCAGGAAAATTTTACCGCTGTTTGTCAAAAATTCTACTCCAGCTCCTACGATTCCACTTACTTCAAAACGCTCGTAGCCAACTGCATCCAGATCGATGTCTGTTTCAAATAACTTGATGTCAAAAAATACCCTTCCGTAAGTTTCCAGGTCACCATCTACTGCGTATCCAACTGCAGGACCTGCCATTGCGTAGGCTTTTACTTTGTCATTACCTACTCTTCCTTTGAAAAGTAGTGGAACTTCCAGATAAGAAAATTTAGATACGGCTTCAATTCCTACCGGTAATGGGATGTTCCAAAGTTCTATGTCTGCAGTTTCTTTGATCCTGAACCCTTTGGTGTTGTAACTCAACTCCGGTTGGATAGAAAAGTAATCTCCAATTTCATACTCGGAAATCAGGGAAATATTATAAGTGGTTACATTTTTAAATTCGGGTGTAATGGCATCGAGGCCTTCGGTGGCTACTACATCATTAAATGCTGCTCCTGCTCTGATTCCGAAATTCATTTGTGCATAAGAAACGGTGCTAAATGCAACAAACAATAAGGCGGTTAAAAATTTTGCGTTCATCATGGCGTAATATTTTGAATGATTTGATGAACCAAAATTGCAGGCTATTTTAGTTAAGAGCGGTTATGCAGAAGTTAGCAGTTTTTTAAGAGGTTCGTTCAAAAGAGGGCTTTTAAGGAAATAATATTAAAGTCAGGGCTTTTTAGTTAAAGAAGCCTTATGAAGTGTAACATTTTTAGGCCTATTTTGGCCTCATTATGGCGCAAATCATCGAAATAAAAGCAAAATGTTCTGATCAAAATCGCATCAGAACCATTCTGAAAGAGAATAATGCCCGCTTTGTAGGGTTGGACCATCAAATTGACACCTATTTTAATGTCAATCATGGCAGACTGAAACTAAGACAGGGTAACATTGAAAACACCCTCATCCATTATCATCGGCCCAATCAAAAAGGTCCAAAACTATCCAAAGTCCTTTTATACAAACCCAATCCTGAGCAAAACCTGAAACAAGTGCTCACTGCCGCCAATGGAGTTTTGGTGGAAGTAGATAAAAAAAGGGAAATCTATTTCATCGACAACGTCAAGTTTCATCTGGATGTGGTAAAGGGTTTGGGCACCTATGTAGAAATCGAAGCAATTGACCTGGATGAAACCATGGGGTTGGACAAAATTCAACAACAATGTGACCACTATATGGAGCTATTTTCTATCAAAGACGATGACCTGATTCAGGTATCTTATAGTGATTTACTATTGAAATCTGCTCCCTAACCCCCATTCTCTCCATCCCTCTATCTATTTTTAAAAAAACTTTTCTATTTTCATCTTCTTTTCTAAACACCTACGACTCGATGAATAACCGTTTCCAACATCTTTTTTTCGGAGAGCTGCTCAAGCGATTCCCAAGAAAGGCAGATGCAGTAGAAGCACTCTCTGAGATGTTCTCTTTGGGAAAGGATGCTATTTATCGTAGAATGAGGGGTGACTCGGTCCTTACGCCGGACGAATTAAGGGAAATTGCTGTAAAACACAGAATCTCATTAGATTCCCTGGCCTTCGAAGGGTCTAACTCTGTTTTTTTCAACTTCAATTCCTTTATTAATAAAATTGAAACCTTCGAGGATTTTCTAAAAGGTATTCATGGCAACATAGATCTGGCGATGAAAATACCGGAGGTTAAAATCAAGTATGCCTCAGCTGAAATTCCGGTTTTCTATTATTGTTTTTTCCCTCAATTGATGTCCTTCAAATTATACATTTGGGCTCGGACGGTTTGGGATTTTGAATACCTGGAGCAGGAAAAATTTTCCTTCGACCTCATCAATCCCGGCGTAGTAGATATGATCGAAAGTCTGGCTGGCAAATACAATGTGATGCCCAGTACGGAGCTTTGGAGCCTCAACATCATGGACAATACCCTCAATCAAATTGAATTCGTATTGGAAAGTGGCTTTTTTAAAAATATTGAGGATGCCATTGTGCTTTGTAAAAACATGCAAAGCCTGACAGCTCACTTAAGACTGATGGCAGAGACCGGCAAAAAATTCAGTACCAAAACTGCTCCCGAATTGGCCAAAACGCATTTCGAATTGTACCACAACGAAATGGTTTACACCAACAATACCATCATCATGTCTGCTCCTCATGGCAAGATGGTCTTTTCAACTTTCGATAGTCCCAACTTCCTTAGCACGACCGAACCACGAATTTGTAACCATGCAGAAAAATGGTTCGACAAAGTGAAAAACAAATCCAATCCCATCTCCATGGATGCTGAAAAAAATCGAAACAGCTTTTTCAATAAGTTGGAGAAAAAAGTCAACAACACGCTGCAGAGAATTGAAATGTACCTGGAAGATTAAACCTTTTCTTGCTTCAAGATTTATATTTTTGGCCTTTCTCCGAACAATCCGGGGACCTTACTTTTTCTTTTTAAAAATTATAAAATGGCATTTACCGAATCTACCATGTTGGAATTAGGAACCACAGCACCTGACTTCAACCTTCCAGATACCGTTTCCGATAAAAATCTCAGTCTGAATGATGTTCGAGGTGCAAAAGCCACCGTTGTGATGTTTTTATGCAATCACTGCCCTTACGTCATCCATGTCAATCCGGAAATTGTAAGAATAGTAGAGGATTACGAAAAACTGGGTGTTGGCTTCGTGGGTATCAGCTCAAATGATGTAGAAAATTATCCTCAAGACGGTCCGGATAAAATGAAAATCCATGCCAAGGAAACAGGTTATCAGTTTCCTTATCTATATGATGAAAGTCAGGAAACCGCCAAAGCATACGATGCTGCATGCACACCTGATTTTTATATTTTCGATGAAAATCTTGCCTTGGTTTATCGAGGTAGAATCGATGATTCCAGACCCTCTACGGATACTCCACTAACTGGTCGAGATTTAAGAAATGCGCTTGATTCTGTTATAAAGGGAGATCCTGTGCCTGAGAAGCAATATCCAAGTGGGGGATGTAATATTAAGTGGAAAAAAGGATGAGGAATTTACGGTTTACGAATTACGGTTTACGATTTTGAGAAACTTCCCATTCGTAACTCGTAATTCGTAAACCGTACTTCCAATTTATTCTTCTTCCTTTTCAGCTTCCTTCTTTATCCTTTCTGCATCTTCTTTCAGATTTTCATAGTCCTTTTTCTGTCTGCGTGCTTCGTCTGAACGGTCGTAAGCACGGATGATTTCTTTTACCAGGCGGTGTCTTACCACATCGTCGGCAGTAAGATTTACGGTTGCAACACCTTCCAATCCTTCCAGAATATGGGTTGCATGACGAAGTCCCGATTTTTGATGAAAAGGCAAATCCACCTGAGACAAGTCACCGGTGATGATACATTTGGCAGAAGGTCCCAACCTCGTTAAAAACATTTTCAACTGGAGGGTGGTAGAGTTTTGAGCTTCATCCAGGATGATAAATGCATTGTCGAGGGTACGTCCTCGCATAAAAGCCAGCGGGGCAATTTCGATCACCCGGTTTGCCATGAACTGATTCAGCTTTTCAGCAGGAATCATATCATCAAGTGCATCATATAAAGGACGCAGATAAGGATCTACTTTTTCTTTTAAATCACCAGGCAAGAACCCCAGGCTTTCACCTGCTTCCACGGCAGGACGCGTCAGAATTATCTTTTTAACCAGCCTGTTTTTCAATGCTCGTACTGCGATTGCAACTGCTGTATAGGTTTTACCCGTACCCGCAGGACCGATGGCGAAAACGATATCATTGTTTTCGGTAGCATCAAAAAGCAGTCTTTGGTTATGGGTTTTTGCTTTGATTTCGCGACCATCGCGACCATGAACAATGATTGGATTTTTGGCTCCATTGCTGATTCTTGCGGCGAAGGGATTTTCACCATGCAAAAGATCCTGTACCATTTGGGTCGATAATTCATGGTTTTGCTTTAAAATTTTAACCATGAGTTCCAGTTTCCCTTTAGCTTTCTGTGTAAATTTCTTTTCACCGGTAAGCTTAATGGTATTCCCTCTGGAGGTAATGGTAACCTCCGGGTATGCTTTTGCCAGCATGTTTATTTTTGCGTTTTTTTCACCGAATAACTCCAGCAAATCAACATCTTCTACGGTTAAAACAATTTCACTCAAATTGATACGATACTTTTTGTAAAAGGAATATTTTGTTGCCTAATAACCCAAAAAGGGCCTGACTTGTTTACTTGGTATTTAAGGACTTTACAAAGATATTTTACTATTGGAACTTTCTAAAGCCTCCATTAAAATCAATTTTACATAAAAAGATATATTTTTACGACATGAACGACCCAACAAGCATAAAAAGTTTCAAGGTCAAAGGAATTGATGGGAAGGAATTGGATTTTGCATCCTTTGGGGAAAAAAAATTAATGATTGTAAATGTTGCCAGTGAATGTGGCTTTACACCTCAATACAGGCAATTACAGGAATTATACGAATCCTTTCATGATAAATTGGTCATTGTCGGTTTCCCATGCAATGATTTCGGCAATCAGGAACCAGCTGATGAAAAGGATATTGAAAAGTTTTGCCAGCTAAATTTTGGCGTAAGTTTCCCACTAACGGAAAAGGTCAAAATATTGGGAAATGAAACCCACCCTGTTTATCAATGGCTTACCCAAAAATCGCAAAATCAACATTCTGACAGTGAAGTAAGCTGGAATTTCCAGAAATATTTACTGGATCAGGATGGCCACCTTCAAAAAGTATTGCCTTCTTCCGTTAGTCCTGTCGATCCTGAAGTTGTGGATTGGGTTTTATCATAATATAAAAACCGGGGACCGGACATATGTATTTCAAGGATGTAGTTGGTCAGGAAGATTTAAAAAAGTCACTTTATCAAATGGTAAAGGATGACACCCTCCCGCATGCACTCTTATTATTAGGGCCTGAAGGAAGTGGTGGGCTAACCCTGGCTTTGTCCATTGCACAATCCCTGGTATGCACCAATAAACAAGAGTCCGATTCCTGTGGGGCTTGCAATGCTTGCAACAAAGCAGCCAAATACATACATCCGGACATTCACTTTTCCTTTCCTACCATTGGAAAAGATGCGCTAAGTGATGAATCCTTGCCTCAATGGAGACAAGCGCTGGAAGAAAATCCCTACATGAATGCTTTTGAATGGCTTCAAAAACTAGGGGCAGAAGGAAAGCAGGGGAATATCAATCGAAAAGAATGCGCTCGCATCATTCACAAACTGAATTTCAAATCCTTTGAAAGTGAGAAGCGGGTGATGGTGATGTGGTTGCCGGAATATTTGGGATTGGAAGGAAACCGTCTTTTAAAAATTATAGAAGAACCACCTGCCAATACCCATTTCATTTTAGTAGCGGAAGATCAGGATTTAATTCTCAATACCATTTTATCCCGTTGCCAATTGGTTAAACTTCCTGCTTTGAAAGAGGAAGAAATTCAAACCGCATTGACCCGGAAATTCGGGATTGAGGAAGAAAAGGCGCATGGAGTTTCTTTTCTCTCTGAAGGAAATTTCAACTTGGCTTTGCAATATGTGAAACTTTCTGACCAGGGTGCTGAAACCAACAACAGTGCTTTATTTCTGGATTGGTTGCGTAAATGTTACAAAGGTCAGGGTGTAGAATTGGCCACCTGGGTAGAGGAATTTGCAGGGGTAGGAAGGGAAAATCAAAAGTTCTTTTTAAAATACGGATTACACTTTTTACGTGAGTTTTTATTTCTTCAAACGACCGGGCAAACCCAGGTTCGATTGTTAAATAAAGAGTTGGAGACAGCCCAAAACATGTTGAAGGTGTTAAGTTTCGAGAAGGTAGAGAAAATGAGCAACTTATTTTCCGATACCATGTATTATGTAGAGCGGAATGCCAATCCAAAAATTTTATTTTTGGACACTTCCATTCAAATGCATAAAATATTTAAAAATTTAGCCTGAAAAGTCAGGCATTATGCGGACTTCCTGTAATGCTTTTTATTTTTGGCGACAGGAAACCAAAAAACCTTTTACAAAATAAAAATATTCATATATGGCTTGCGCAGGATGTACGAGTTGTGGAACCTCAGATAGTGGAGCTAAAGGATGCAAGAATAACGGTTGTTCCACAGGTGGATGCAACCGACTCAATACATACGATTGGCTTTCAGTACTTGACATAGAAGATGCTACTCCGTTTGACTTAATTGAAGTTAGCTTTAAAAACGGAGCACGAAAAGAGTTTTACCACAATCCTTTATATACAGGTGCCCATCCGGGCGATTACGTAGTACTTGATACCGGAGCCGGTTTTGATATCGGCAAAGTATCACTTACCGGCGAACTTGTTCGACTTCAAATGAAGAAGAAGCGGGTTCCTGAAGACGGAGTTTTCAACAAGGCGATTCGAAAAGCGAACGAAAGAGACTTAGAGCGCCTGGAAGAATCCAGAGGAAAAGAAAAACATACCATGATTAGAGCAAGAGCCATCGCTCGCTCTTTGGATTTGGATATGAAAATCGGAGATGTCGAATTTCAGGCAGATGGTAAAAAAGCAACTTTCTATTACACTGCTGATGGCCGTGTCGATTTCCGTGAATTGATCAAGCATTTCGCCAGAGAATTCAAGGTGAAAATCGAAATGCGCCAAATCGGTACCCGTCAGGAATCTGCAAGAATTGGTGGATTGGGTTCATGTGGACGCGAATTGTGTTGTTCTACCTGGTTGACCGATTTCAAATCTGTTACAACCACTGCAGCCAGATATCAAAACCTTGCCATCAACCAGGCAAAGCTTTCCGGTCAGTGCGGTCGCTTAAAGTGTTGTTTGAACTACGAGTTGGACACTTATATGGAAGCATTTGATAAGTTTCCTAAGCATGCAGATCGCATCAAAACCAGAACCGGTATTGCTACACTCATCAAGACAGATATTTTCAAGCAATTGATGTATTATGTGGTAGATGACGAGGCAAGCAGAGGTAAAACCTTTGCTGTTGAACCACAAAAGATTCAGATGATTATCGATCTGAATAAAAAAGGTGAAACGCCTCCGAGTCTGGCAGAACTTCAGGTGTACACAGTTGTTCCTGAAGGAGAAGAAGAGCACGATTATGAAGATGTGACCGGAGTTGTGGAGCTTCCGATGGAAAAACGCAAAAAGAAAAAGCGTAAAAAGAAAGGCAAACCGGGTGGACCAAACAGACCTCCAAATCCTAAAGGAAATTCAGAAGGAAACCAACAAGGGGAGAAAAAAGGTCCAAGAGACAATAGAAACAACCCAAGAAAAGGTGGACCAAACGATAATAAAGACTTTAAAGCCAGAGATAACCGAAATTCAAATAACAAAGATTCCGGCAATAAAGATTCCAACAACAATGGCGGAAACAACGGTGGAGGAAACCAGCCTAAAAATCAAGGCAAAGGAAACAATCCTAGAAGAAAGCCAAACAGGAATAACCGGAATAAAGGTGGAGGAGACAAAAATCAAGGCAATAACAATCCGCCGGATAAATCATGATTCAATTAATATCAATCAAAAAATAAATTCATGAAATACGATGTAACTGTCATTGGCTCCGGCCCTGGCGGATATGTTGCAGCCATCAGATGTGCTCAATTGGGATTCAAGACAGCCATCATTGAAAAATACAACACCCTTGGCGGTACTTGCCTGAATGTTGGATGTATTCCTTCCAAAGCCCTTTTGGACTCTTCAGAACATTACCACAATGCCCATGAAAAGTTTGCTGAGCATGGAATTGACCTAAAGTCTTTAAAAGTCAATATGCCTCAAATGATTAAACGGAAAAATGAGGTCGTAGATCAGACTTGCAAAGGGGTGGAGTTTTTGATGAAGAAAAACAAGATCGATGTTTATACCGGACATGGTTCTTTTGTCAATAAAAACAAAATCCAAATCGCAAAAGCGGATGGAAAAAATGAAGAGATTGAGACCGACAAGGTAATCATTGCCACCGGATCCAAACCTATCGTTCCTGAAGCTTTTAATTATGATAAAAAAAGAGTCATCACCAGCACTGAGGCCTTGAATATCGATAAAGTACCTAAAAAAATGGTCGTTATCGGTGCAGGGGTTATCGGACTTGAATTGGGCTCAGTTTATGCGCGCCTTGGAACTGAAGTTGAAGTAGTGGAATTCATGGACCGTATTATCGCTGGTATGGACGGTGATTGTAGCAAAGAGCTTCAGCGCAGCCTTAAAAAGTTGGGATTGAAATTCCATTTGAAACATAAGGTAAATACTGTTACCGCCAATTCAAAAGGTGTAAAGGTCGAAGTCCAGAAAAGAGATGGTGAAGACACTTTTGAGATAGAAGCTGATTATTGTTTGGTTGCCATAGGCAGGAAACCTTATACTGAAAATCTTGGTCTTGAAAATGTAGGCATTTCCCTTGACGATAGAGGTAGAATCGAAGTCAATGAAAACCTTGAAACCAATGTTTCTGGTATCTACGCAATCGGTGATGTTATCAAAGGTGCCATGCTTGCGCACAAGGCGGAGGAAGAAGGTGTATTTGTTGCCGAAACCTTGGCCGGACAACATCCGCATGTTGATTATAATTTGATTCCAGGCGTGGTTTATACCTGGCCGGAAGTTGCAGCGGTTGGACAAACAGAAGAGCAATTGAAAGAAGCGGGAACGCCTTACAAGGTTGGTAAATTCCCCTTCAAAGCATTGGGAAGGGCCAGAGCCAGTACAGATACCGAAGGTATGATCAAAATACTAGCACACAAGGACACAGATGAAGTTTTGGGTGTTCACATGGTTGGCCCCAGGGTAGCAGACATCATTGCAGAAGCGGTGGTGGCGATGGAATTCAGAGCTTCAGCTGAGGACATTTCAAGAATGAGTCATGCTCATCCAACTTTTACAGAAGCTGTAAAGGAAGCTGCTTTGGCTGCGACCGACAACAGAGCATTACACGTTTAATAAATCAGGTATTTACCTGTCAAAATAAAAATACCGCCTGGATGCAATGCACCGGCGGTATTTTTTTCTTTTCAGTTATTAGTTCTAGTTCAGGCGTATCTCATCTTCGTTTCCATCGAAGAATTTGTATTGATTGATATGAAAGTTTGGAACAGCTTTAATTCGAACCCACTTATAGTATTTCCTAAACCATTTCATCTGCATATTCGGGAATCCCTTTTTCAGGTATGCCTCTACATATGGATGAACTTTCAACAAGAACTTGGAATTAGGTCTGGATTGTAAAATAAAGCGTAAGTCTCTTTCTATATCTTCTACAATTAAAATAGAAGCATTGATTTTTCCGGTTCCTTCGCAGGTTGGACAAACCTCAGCTGTATTAATTTTTATTTCAGGCCTTACCCTTTGACGGGTAATTTGCATCAAGCCAAATTTACTCAAAGGAAGAATGGTATGCTGTGCACGATCCTTCTTCATGGCTTCTTTTAAATGCTTGTGCAAGGTGCGCTTGTGTTCATTGTTCTTCATATCAATGAAGTCAATGATAATCAAACCACCGATGTCTCTCAAACGCAATTGACGGGCAATCTCATCTGCTGCTTCCATATTGACATTCAAAATGGCCTCAGCCTGGTCTGTACTAGGCATTTTGTGACCACTGTTCACATCAATAACGTGCATGGCTTCTGTAGACTCAATCACCAAATAAGCACCACTATTCATAGTGGCTGTCTTTCCAAAAGAAGCTTTTATCTGACGATTGACTCCAAAGGTTTCAAAGATGGGTTTACCTCCTTTGTACGGATGCAATATTTTAACCCTGTCTGGAGCGATGGATTGCAGGTAGCTTTTGATATTGGCGTAAAGCTGCTTGTCATTTACTACGATTTTATTGAATTCATCATTCAACAAATCACGTAAAATACTTGAAGCTTTGTCCAATTCGCTCAACAGTTTCAAAGGCGCTTTTGCATTGTGCAACTGGCTGTAAATATCTTCCCATTTAGAAACCAGGTGACTTAATTCTTCGTGCAAATCAGCAACCTTTTTTCCTTCAGCTGCTGTACGTGCTATCACACCAAAGTTTTTCGGCTTGATACTTTCAATAAGAACCTGTAGTCTTTTTCGCTCTTCCGAGTTGGCAATTTTTTTAGAAACTGCTACTACATCATTGTAAGGAGTAAGTACCATATACCTTCCGGGAATGGTAATCTCACAAGTAAGTCTGGGTCCTTTCGTTGAAATAGGTTCTTTTAAAACCTGCACCAACAATTGCTGACGTTTTGCCAGAACCTGATCAACCTTACCAGTCTTAATAATGTCTGGTTCAATCTGAAAGCCATCCAACTTGTGTGTGGTGATAGACCCAGAAATCACACCATTGGTGTATTTTATAAGGGAGCGAAGTTTTGGACCGAGGTCAGTATAGTGAAGGAAGGCATCTTTTTTATGCCCGATGTCTACGAAGGCTGCATTGAGGCCGGGCATTAATTTTTTAATGCGACCTAAGAAAATATCACCTACCGTGAAGTTTTCATTTGTCTTTTGATAGTGGAGTTCAACCAACTTGTTGCCCTCCATTAAGGCAATCTCGACTTGGGTAGGCGTGGAATTAATTATTAGTTCCTTTTCCACGACTGTTTGTTTTATTCCCGGAATAAAACGATAAGAAGCCAATTTACATCATCAAAATACTCCGGATTGGAATATAAAGGAACTAAAAATATTCGGCAGATACATATATGGTAGAATTGTTTCAAAAGACCGGAAAGCGATTCTTAACAATTCACTAATCAGATTTCTACTTTCCTGTCCGGCTCCCGCAAACGGGAAGAAAATTTCTTTCAGGGTTAGTTTTCATTAGGCTTAAAGTGTTCTGCTTAGGGTACAGTCCTCTACAAATTCCAAAGGCAGCCGGCTAAGAAACCGGCTGCACTGGAAGATTTTTTCTGAAAAAGTAGTATGCTCCTAATCATATAACCAGGAGATGATTACTACTTATTCTTCTTCTTATGACGATTCTTACGAAGACGTTTCTTTCTTTTGTGCGTCGAGATTTTGTGACGCTTGCGTTTCTTTCCACAAGGCATATCAAACGAATTTATAAATGAATAATGTTATTTCCCTGCCTGGCACCGCTCATTGAATTTACTGAAGTTTTCAGTATCTCCAAGTGATTGATACGTTTGTGCCAAAAGGCAAATTGTTTTAATGTTGTCAGGCTCAAGTGCGTTTGCTTTTTCTAAACGCTCCTTTGCCTTTTCATATTGACCGGTTTTAATGGCCAATCTACCCAAATTCTGCAATACAAGTGTATTATCAGGATACTTTTCATTCAATCCCACCAGCATAAGTATCCCTTTCATCGGATTATCTTTTGGTGGATATTCCGTGTAAGATAATGCAAGGTTTACTCTGTTGGTAATGTTGTCGGGATTGATTGAGATAGCGCTTTCGTACGACTTTACCGCTCTTCGGGAACAATAATCTAACACCTTAGGAGTCGTTTGGGTTTGCAAACAAATTGTGAATGTTGTTCCGGCAATGGCCCAGGCCTCTTCATTCGAAACAAATTCAGCTATCTCCATGGCATAATATCCCGATAAATCCGGTCGTCCAAGATCGTACCACAATCCTGCCAAGTCTTTATATACTTCAACTTTAGCCGAATCACTTTTTGCTGTTTTGGCACTTTCTTCAAAAGCGACAACCGTACTCAGCATAGCAGGCGAAATGGTATCTTTAGCCTCTTTTAACAAAGCAGCTATATCCGTCTGTTCACTTGTCAAAGATCTTGTTTTCTCAATTTCTTTTTGAGAAGGAGGCTTGGTATCAAAAACAAAATACAAAACGAGAAACAACACAATCACAAATCCTACAATACTTATCTGAAGTCTCGTCATGATGATTTTCCTCTAGAATTAATCTTCGTCTGAATTTGAATCACTAGGCAAAGCATCAACATTTTCTTTCACTTGCTCAACAAAAACTTTTGCCGGTTTGAAAGAAGGGATATAGTGCTCAGGAATTACAATCGATTTGTTTTTCTTTATATGACGACCAACCTTTTGAGCTCTCTTTTTTATAACAAAAGAGCCAAAGCCTCTGATATATACGTTTTCACCTCCTGCAAGGGTATCTTTTACCTCAGAAAAAAAACTTTCGAGCGCCACCAACACATCGACCTTCGGTACTCCGGTTTTCTCTGAGATTGCTGCTACAAGGTCGGATTTTCTCATCGTTATTTAATTGGTTTTGAATGAGTTACGAATATTTCCTTTAGGATTTTCAAAAAGAGTGGCAAATGTCGGAATTTATTTCTTTAATTGAAAGTAAAATTTTGAGATTCTTGCATTTATTTTAGTTAATAATCAACAACTTACGATTTCATTATTCTTTAAAATGTTTTCACAAACCGCTTTAAATCCTATAAAACAAGGACTACCGCCTTGTAAAATTTGGACGAAGTTACTGGGAATGAAATTTTATTAGGCAAATCTGCCGCGAGAATTAAGACCTTAAGTCAAATCCAAATAATAATTTTTTCCAGGTATTGAATTACTGGCCTAAATACCTGTATCTTTATACTCTGATTTTAAATTAATTGAATGAATAGAAATCTTTACTTTTCCTTTTTATTGTTGACTCTCTTTTCTCTACTGGCCTCTGGCCAGGTTTGGGCCAATAATGAATTGGACGGTAACGAACCATTCAATAGTCCTTCATTTTTTGATAATCCGGAACCAAAAATTTCCATCTTCCCCAACCCTACTACAGATTTCTTTGAAATTCAATCCGGCAGATCCATTGACAAAATTGTTGTTTTTAATTTAATAGGACGTGAATTAAGAACTTTCAATGCTGAGGTTGACAGAAAATATTCTGTAGGAGACCTTCCAAATGGTATGTATCTTGTTCAGGTATTTGATGAAAACAATAAAGTTATTACTACACAACGCCTTCAGAAAAGATAAAAGCAAAACGCTTTTTTCCTTCCATTCCTTTCCCTTCGTTTCCACATTTAAATAAGTCTCCATTTCAACAGACAGTCGCTGTTTTGTATTTAGTATTTTACCTTTCTTATTTTCTTAAAAAAAAGACAATAAGCTTGCGAGCGCTTTTTGTACTTTCTTTTGTCATTTGGAAACATTTGGAATGATTTACAGTACATTAGAAATAATTATTAAGGATAATTTAATTCATATTTAATTCATTGCCTGATGTACTTTAAGAATCCCGCATGGCTGGTACTGTTTCTCTTGTTTGCGGCTTGTAGCAACAACGACACTCAACAGCCTGAAACCAACGAAAATTCCGATACCCAGGAATTACGTTTTGAACTGCTTACCAAAGACCAAACAGGTATCGATTACCAAAATATCATTACTGAAACCTACGAAACGAATGTTACCAACAACCTTAACATCTATAATGGTGGAGGAGTTGGTATCTTAGATGTAAACCAGGACGGTTTACAGGATTTGTTTCTTGTTTCAAGTCAACAGTCCAATAAACTTTATTTAAACAAAGGTGACTTCAAATTTGAAGACATTAGTCAATCAGCAGGTATCGAAGCTCCGGGTGGATTGAAGACCGGTGTTGTGATTACAGATATCAATGGCGACGGATGGCATGATATATTTGTTTGTCGCGCCGGAAAAGACCCTTCTCCGATGAGGAGAAATCTTTTATTTGTAAACCAAAAAGACAACACTTTCAAAGAGATGGGTGAAACCTATGGTATTGCTGACATCTCTTCTACCAACGGTGCAAATTTCTTTGATTATGATTTGGACGGTGACCTGGATATTTACCTTTTAAACTATCCTAATGATTTCCGTTGGGCAAGTCAGGTAGACCTGGTATATGAAAATGGAAAACCCAAAGCCAACCTCCAACCAAGAACTGAATACGATTCAGACCGCCTTTATAGAAACAATGGCAATGGAACTTTTACAGATGTTTCTCAGGAAGCAGGAATCTGGAATTTCAGTTTTGGTTTGAGTGTAACCGTATCCGATTTTAATGAAGATGGATATCCGGATTTGTATGTGGGTAACGATTTTATCCAACCTGATTATCTGTACATTAATAATAGAAACGGAACTTTTACAGACGAGTTGGACAAATATTTCAAACACATCTCTTCTTCCACCATGGGTGTGGATGTTGCAGATTTTAATAACGATGGTCTGGTTGATGTGATTTCAAATGACATGCAATCGAAGGACAACTTCAGACAAAAAACCATTTTCAATGCAATGCAATATACTCGTTACAATCAACTTGTAACGTATGGGCTGAAACATCAAATTGCACGAAATCATTTGCAAATAAACAATGGAAACGGTTCCTTTAGTGAAATTGGATGTCTTGCAAATGTTTATGATACAGATTGGAGTTGGGCAGCCCTGTTGGAAGACTTTGACAATGATGCACACAAAGACCTTTACATTTCAAATGGTTATCCAAGAGATATAGATTCCGATTTCATGGTATACACCTTCTCTAAATTAAAAGCCAAGGGTGGTTTAAACAAGGAGAATGTTCCTGATATCGTAAAATTCCTGGATGAAATGCCATCTACCAGGATGTCCAGTTACATGTTTAAAAATGATGGCAACCTAAAATTTGAAGACAAATCCGGTAAGTGGTTGGAATCACCTCCTGCATTCTCAAATGGCGCAGCGTATGCTGACTTTGACAATGACGGAGATATGGATTTGATCGTTAACAATATTGCAGATCCAATTTTTGTATACAAAAACCTGACATCTGAAAAAGAACAAAAAAATTACCTCCAACTCAAGTTCAAAGGAAAAGATCAAAACAAACTAGCAGTAGGAACCAAAGTTAGAATACAATATGGTAGTGATGGACTTCAATATGAAGAGTTGACCCCAACCAGAGGATTTCTTTCTTCCGTACAATATCTGCTTCATTTCGGACTTGGAGATGTTGATGTAGTCAACAAGGTCGAAGTAAAATGGCCTGACGGGAAAGTTACCACTTTAAATGACGTCAAAGCCAATCAGGTATTGGAATTGGATTATGAAAAAGATGCTGTAGTTGGCAACTGGGAACCAATAGCAGGTGATCAGGCTATTTTCGCTGAAAAACAAATCGAATCAGACAATATTTTCACCCATTATGAAAATGCCTTTGCTGATTTTGACCATTTCAGACTTTGGCCACATGAAGAAAGCAAGCTTGGTCCACAAATAGCTACCGGAGATGTGAATGGAGATGGTTTGGAAGATTTCTTTGTAGGCAATGCCATATTGCAGGCACCCGTATTATTTATCCAAAAATCCAATGGCACATTCGACAAACAGGTGTGGAGCAATGAAGCAAATTTTGAAGATCAGGAAGCGGTATTTTTTGATGCTGACGGAGATGGTGATCAGGATTTAGCAGTTGCCTCCGGAGGATATGAAACCAGCAATCCAGCTGTGTGGACACCACGTTTGTACATTAATGACGGTAAAGGAAACTTTAGCCGTGATAATGAAGGAATCAAAGATGTAATAGTATGTGGATTTGCCATTCATGCATTTGACTATGATCAGGACGGAGACCAGGACTTAATTATCGGTGGAAGGATCACTCCGGGGAATTATCCAGAAACACCATTAAGTTATGTACTTCAAAATAATGGTGGAAAGTTTACCGACATAACCGATAAGATAGGAAAAGCATTCCAGCAGATAGGAATGGTAACAGATATCAACTCGGGCGACATCAACGGAGACGGCAAGGACGAAATGATTATGGTTGGAGAATGGATGCCAGTAAGTGTATTTTCATTTGATGGCAACCAATTCAACAATATTTCAGAATCTATGGGTCTGGAAAATACTTCCGGATGGTGGGATTGTATCACTTTGGCAGATCTTGACAAGGATGGTGATTTAGACATGCTAGGTGGTAATGTTGGTACCAACAATAGACTGAATGCTTCAGTTGACCAACCTTTAATGATGTTTGCCAATGACTATGATAACAATGGAACCATTGATCCTATCATGGCGAAATATTACAATGATGGTAAGTTGTACCCTTTACCTCAAAAGGATGCAATCATAGGCCAGATTCCTATCTTGAAGAAAAAATATGTGTATTTCGCAGATTATGCCAAAGCCACTATTTATGATGTTTTCTCTAAGGAGCAATTAGATGCGGCCATTGTATTGAACGTAAAAACTACAGAATCTTCCATTTTCATAAACAATGGAGATAGTTTTATCAGAAAGGCTTTACCCGCACTTGCTCAGATTGCACCCATCAAACAAATCCTGGTAAGAGATTTCACAGGTGATGGCAATCTTGATGTATTAACTTGCGGGAATGACTATGGTACAGATGTAGAAACAGGAAGATATGATGCGAGTAACGGAACCCTGTTGCAAGGTGATGGGAAAGGAAATTTCAAACCAATTCCAAACCGCCACCACTCCTTCTGGGCATCAAGGGAAGCGAGAGATATGGCTATTTTGAACAGAGGAAATCAAAAACCTTTGGTGGTCGTAGCCAATAATTCTGATCGACTTCAATATTTTGAAATAAAATAAAAAATGCGTTTCACAAAAAAGGGCTGCAAAATTTGCAGCCCTTTTTTGTTGCGTTTCTATTCAAATTGAACCAGGACCAATTCATTCCCGACCCATTTCTCTTCAAACTGAAACAAAGGTTTTTGATTCAATTCTTCTAAAAATTTCTTTTCTCCAAGGTAAAATGTTCCTTGAACTGGTTGGGTTTCATACTTCATTATCAGACCGTTTCCTTTGGTAAGATAGTATGGGATTTGAAAGGGAATCAGTGTAGGAGTAACCAAGGTATCCGTTTCAAAAAATGTCCCAACAATTGAAGATTCCAAACCTTCTTTGAATGGTTTTCCTAATAAATGAACTGGTTTCGCTTTTGTGATTTTTAGTATGTCTTTTGCGGTATCCCTATACATTAGTGAAGACGAATTCTCCTGTTGGTAGGGCATTATGGTAAAATTATATCCAATCCTAAGCGTAGCTAAGACGATTACTACCCATAAAAATGTCCTCAACCTTTTCCACTTCCACTGAATTTGAATCCACACTAGTATATAAATAATCATTGGGAGAAATGGATATAAATAGCGGTTTCTGGTTTCCGGAGATATCCAATACACCCAGATATTTACAAGAATGAAGAGCAACATAAAAACGACTGATTCCGGCAGTTTTTTAAAGGAATTTCTATACTCTTTTTTAAAAAAGAATAAAAGAATTAATGACCAGGGAAGCAAAATCTTCAAAAGATTGGCCGGAAAAACGATTAGGTTTTGGACAACTTCCAACCATCCACTTTCCATAGCAGACTTCCTGGAGGCATCTTTAAATAAGGCTGCCAAATAAGGATCAATAGCTGCATGTTTACTGTATGTGAAGAAATACAAGACAACAGGAAGCAAGAAGGCCAGGCCTCCTATGATGTGTTGCCAGGAAAATAATTTTTTAAACTCCTTTTTATATAAAAACCAACCTAAAACGCTGAAGCCTTGAAACAAAATAGCAGGCATTCCCTTAGTCAAAAAAGAAACTGCTGTTATCAGATAGGTTGAAGCAAACAGTAAAAGCCAGGCTTCTTTTTTAAAAAAATGGAAAAGAGAAAGTGCCTGAAGCAGAATTAAAAAACTAAAAAACAGGTCAATTTCCCCACTATTCACCGCTCCATAAAATAGTAAATCAACCGTCGTTAAATATCCCAATCCGGCAAGAATTCCAGCTTCAGCTCCCCAGTGTTTTTTAGTAAAAAAACCGATTGTTAGGCCAGACCCAATAAATGCCAAAAGGCCGGGCAAACGGACTACCCACTCTTCAAAAGAACCAAACAGCTTAAAGAAAATGACCAGAATCCAATTAAAAAGTGGAGGTTTGTTGAAATAGGTCCAATCGTGAATAGTAGGAACAAGGTAGGAACCGTTTAAATACATCTCCATAGCCACTATTGCCCTTCTCGGTTCCTCTGCCCTCAATTCTAAAATAGACATTCCTGAAAACAAGCCAATGAACAATAGTGCAGAGGCCAGGTAAAACAGGTTTTTGGTAGAGATAGACAAGAGAGAATAATGAAAAAGTGATTGAAATAAAACAGGTCCCGAAACTAACTATAAACTTTTTGTTCGGCCACCATCTACCACCAAATTAGTTCCGGTGATATACGATGCCGCAGGGGATGCAAGGAATGCTACTGCAGAACCAATTTCAGCAGGCGAACCAAATCGCCCCATTGGTACTTCAGATTGCATCATTTTCATTACCTCTTCTTTTGCAAGGTTTTTGGACTCTGCCATATGGGTAATCAACTCCTGCAACCTTTCCGTCATGGTAAATCCGGGCAAGACATTATTTACGGTAATACCGGTAGCAGCTAACTCAGATGCAAGGGTTTTTGCCCAATTGGCCACAGCATTTCTAATGGTATTGGAAACTCCTAAATCAGGAAGTGGTTCTTTAACTGAGGTAGAAATAATATTGATTATCCGGCCATAATCATCCATGCGCATTCCTTTCAACACCAATTTTGTCAGTAAATGATTACAAATAAGGTGCTTTTGAAAGCCTTGCTTGAATTCATCAATGTTTGCATCAAGGACTTTTCCTGCTCCCGGACCTCCTGTATTGTTTATTAGTATATGAATGTTTTTTACTGAAACCAGGCCTGAAACCTTTCTTTGTAAATCGGCAGGATTGCCAAAATCTGCTGCAAGAAAATCGTGGGTTTGCCCTGCTACCCGGGGAAGTTCCTGTTTAACTGCTGCCAATTTTTCAGCAGTTCTAGCTACAAGTGTTACGTTGGCGCCTAATTTAGCCAACTCGATTGCTGCTGCCTTTCCTATTCCTTTACTACTGCCACATACCAGGGCATTTTTGCCTTTTAAATTAATGTCCATGTTTGTTCTGCTCTTATTTTGGGGTTTAATTGAGGTTGGATATAACTTCCTGTTTTTTATTTTGGATGTCTTGATTCACAATAATAGCAAAGGTGATGAAGAAAAATGGTCCCAATTTATCGGTTTCTACCATATCATTTATCAATAACAATCCACTCATAGTTACAAGGCTTAATAGTGCCATCATCACAATCTTTTTCCTATCAGGATTGGATGTTTGATGGTAAACATTTTCACCTTTTATAAAAACAAGGAATAATAATCCGATAAAAATAACAAAACCCGGAAGTCCCTGCTCTACCAAAGTCATTAAATAATAACAATGTACACCGGATCGCTCAGGATTGTCACTAACGTAGGTTATAAAGCTGGTAACTGCAAAGGGTTTGTAGAAGTTCACAAAATTTCCCGGTCCAAAACCGGTAAGCCTCGCTTCCCTGCTCATGTAAAAACCGGCCACCCATCTATAAACCCGCTCCATGGTAGAAATATCCTCTCCTTTATAAGTAGCCTCCAAAAGATTATCAAAATCTTTATGGGTTATGGTCTTGCTATAATCCGGAGCATAATCCAGGTAATTATTATTATAAGAAAGATAACCAACCAAAAGAGTAACACCGATCAATGCTGCAAGCAAAGCATACCTTACCAACCTCCATCTGATTATAAAATACCCTCCTAAGGCCATAAAAATTGTGACATAGGCAGCCCTGGTGTAGGAGAAGTAAATTCCTATTAAAGTTATCAGGACCCCAAAAACAAGGATCAACCACCTCCATGAAAACCTTTTATACCAGGAACTGGCCATCCAAATCAATGGGAAAACAAGCGCCAACAAACAAGCATAGCTTACGTGGTTTCTATAAAATGGAGAAACCACACTGTTGATGCTGATAAAAGAGAACCCCTTCCCTGAATGCCTCAGCAGTATAATCAAAATGGTGAAAAACATCGGAATGGCCACAGTCCATACAAAGGCTCTAATCCTTGAAGGTTTATTTAAAATCAAGCTGGCCAAAAAATAAAAAGTTGTAACATACCAGATTTTTGCCAGCAGGAATTTTATCGAAATAAAAACATCTTTTGAAGTAACCGTAGTAACAGCTATCCAGCCAATGTGCAAGAGCAGCATTATTGTAACAGGATGTAATAAAAATTTACTTTTTATGTGTTTCCATTCAGTAATTGTATAAAAAAAGGTAATACCCATCAATAAAACCATCATTGGTTCCGAAGGCAAATCTGTACCAAATCCACCGGGGAGATTTACCTCCATAGATAAAGGAAGGAAAGCCAGTAACAGGTAAAAAAGGATCTTAAAATCAACTATAGCGAGGTAGGCTACCAATGCTGCGACCGGAATTCCTGCTAGGAAATAATACTCAGTGGCTACTGCAGTTAGAAGGCTTGCGACCACCAGCAATCCAAAGCTCCACAAGAGCAGCGGAGCTGATGAATTCTTTGTGGCAGCAAACAAACTCATATCCTTATTGCTTTTGGAAAACGCTTTTGGAGGATTTACTTACAGCTCCATTTTCATTATCAGACATAACTTTTTTCCAATTGACTTCCCGGTATTGATTGTACAATAAGACACCAATTACCGAAAATAAAAAAGCAACCATTGTAGAAGCCAGGACTATGATGGCGCGAATTGGTCTGGATTTAACCAACGGTACTGCAGCTGACTCAACCAGGTGGATTACAGGAAACTCGGCATTGTAGGCTGCCTCCCAGTGTTTCAAACGTTCTGTATCCCAACTGACCTGTTTCTTGGCATTTTCATGTTCTTCAGTCATGGCACTAACTCTGGAACTTCCCTGGTTAAATTTATTTACATCTTCTTTTATTTGAGCCAACTGTGCCTCTGCACCGGTTAAATTTGCTTTCACCAGCCGAATGGTATCTCTGTTTACTCCATTTGAACTTGTCAGAGCATCCAACTTCCCCCTTAAACCTGATACTTTTCCCTGAGAGGTTGCTAACATGGTAGCTAGGATTTCGCCCTGGGTTTCCGGATTGTAAATTCCATACCGTTCACGCAAAGTAGCCAGGGAATCACCCAGTACATTTAATTTATTGGTCCCTTCAGTAATGGAGTTTTTATAAGTCTCCATCTGCTGTCTCTGGCTGCTTTTTACCAATTCTTTGGTAACCTTTGAAAGTTTTTCTCTTGCAGCATTGGCCATGGCAGCAGCTATTTTTGGATCTTTATCCTCGACAGATAACTGAATGGCGTCGTATTTTGTCTTTTGAACATTGTACAAGCCCAACAATTTTTCCCTGATATAAAAAGAAGATTTAGGACCGGTAGAGTCTATGTCGTAATGCTCGTATAGATGAAATTCATTGATAAGAAAATCCAATAATTCATTTCCCTGAGCAATGGTTAAGAGTCTGTCTACATCATCTCCGTCTCCGTAATATTCAGACTCGCCAGAGCCACCACCAAACATTTTGTCAGGATTGGCAAGGTCAGGACTGGCGGCATAAAAGGTAGTAGAAGATTTATAATAAACTGGAAGTAATAAAGAGATGACAATGCTTCCCAGAAATACTATACCGGTAACCAGAATGATGAATCTCCGCTGTCGGAATAATATCCCCAAACCTACCAACAGATTGTCTTTATTTTCCATTTAAAAGTTTCTATTTAAAAAATGCCCGCTTCCCAGGCATGAAATAAGCCGCAAATGTCGCTATTTACGGGGAATAAATTCAAAAAGGAATTTAAAATTCACCAATTTAAGTAATACAGCCAGAGCCAGTTGAACTATAATAGCCCCTAAAAAAAGCATTTGCCAGGGCATAATGTCCAGTTGGCTGAGTAGATAGATGACTCCCAGACAGGCAAAAAAGTAAATTCCACTTCTGGCCATCACCTCTCCCGAGAGGGCAAACCCCATCTCCCATCTGGTTAAAAAAAGTTGGCTAAAAAAAACCAACATTTGGGTAACAAGGGTCGCAATCGCTGCACCTTCAGCACCACTTTTTGGTATCAATATCAGATTCAGAACCAAATTGATGATTATTCCAAAAACAAATATCCAATTCAAGCGATTTAAACTTCCATTTGCCGTCAGTAAGCTCCCGAATATATAAGTACCGGAAACTCCTATGAAGGAAAACATCAACCATCCTAAAACGACTCCAAATTCAGCTGTTGAATCCGTGTACAACCATTCTACAATAACAAATCTGAAAAAGAATACTGCCACGGAAAGCGCTACTGCACCCGCGTATATCATTCTAAAACTATGGGAAACCAGATTCCCTATGGCTTCTTTCTTTTTTAACATTCTTGAAAACATTGGAAGCAATAAGGATGCAAAAAGATAGCCTATCATATTGCTTGCATCCAATAATCGGTATCCCGCACCATAAACACCCGCTTGATACTCCCCATCCTCCAACATGTTTTCTATCATGATAACATCCATCCTGGTATACAAGGACATCAACAAAATGACCAAAGCAAAAGGAAGACTTCTTTTTAAAAGCAGCATGGAAACCTTGGTGCGCACCTTAAACCCATTCTCCTTGTTCAGTCGATTCCAAACCAGTCCGCCGGAGACCAAATTGGTTATAATTAAAGCCAGGGTTTGTGCGTAAATAAACCAGGCAATATTAAAATGAGATTTAAAAGTAGGAGCCCAAAGTAATACACCACAAAATAAAATCATTAAAAATTTATCCAGTCCACTGATTAGACTGTCTGTTCGGTAGAAACCAAGACCGGATAAATTGGTGCGAAAGAAAAAGTTGAGCGATACAAGAATCTGATTAAATGCCAAAAAAAGCAACCAGTTGAAATGCATTTGATACCCAGCCAAAAAACCTACTCCAAAAACAGCCGCCAAAAACAAAAGGCTTAGGCCCAACTTAATGGTCAACATGTTGGGCAGGTATTTATGAATCAGATGCCTGTTTTGGGAAATCTCCTTACTATTGAAATTTTGAATACCAAAATCATTGATAATCTGAAGCAGATAGGTAAGGCTCAGCAAGGTAAAATACATACCATATTCGCTGGTTCCCACTACATTTTGAACGGTGCGGTCAATACCAAAGATGAAAAACGGCTTGATCAATAAATTGATAGCCACCAGCATGATGATATTGAGATTAAATTCGCGTTGCATGGATCTTTGGCGAAAAGATTTAGACCTGTAAAGCTACACTTTCATTTGGGCGAAACTAAAACCCTTTTTGAAAAACAATATTGTCAGAATCAAGTCCCTTAGACTTCAAATGGTCCGAAACATTTTCCAGAGATTGAAGGCCACCATTTTGACCTATTGAAAATGGCTTATATCCATATTGAAGAAGAAGCTCCAATGCCTTCAAATGACTTTCATTTCCTCTTTTCTCAGAAAGAAATTCCAGGACAATGGTTAAAGATTGTTGATAAAGAGCCTCAATCATACCTTGTAGGACCATAAATTCTGCACCTTCCACATCAATTTTTATAACATCAGGCTCTACTTCATTTTTTTGAAAAAAGGAATCCATCTTAACGCATGAAAGTTGCTTTTCATTTGGCGGATTCTTTTTAAACCATTCTTCGTGCCGGAATTGAGAAACATCTAATGTATTGTATTCAGAATACAAATTTGGAAATTCATAAAAAGTAGCCATTCCTTCTGAATTAGAAATCACGGCATTGATGGCCTGAACATTTTTTCTATTCCTTGTATTCTTTTCCAGAATACTAAAGTTGACAGGGGAAGCTTCCAGGGAAAAAACTTTCCCCGAGGCCCCAACGATTTCTAAGGCAAGAAGTGTAAAATACCCATAATGGGTTCCTATATCAACAAAAGTATCGCCAGGACGGAGTTGGTGAATTAAGAATTTGGCCAGTCGAATTTCAGAATCATGGGATTTTCCGCCGGTAAGGTAAATATCTGTGCTAGACGGTAGCAATAAAATCATTTCCTCCCCCCAAAAAGTCTTGCTTTTGGTTTGCCATGATTTTTTTTGAAGGGGAAAAACCAACTGTCTGTGGAGAATTGCTCCAAGGTATTTAAATGGATCTGCTGACAATCGCGCAATTTTTGAAGCAGCGGCCAATTTTTCAACGCTTTGTAATTTTTCTAAAAGAAGTTCTTTTTGCATAATGGCGGAAATGGACATCAAAGAAAAGGAAATAAAAAAAGACCTTGCCGCTACGACAAGGTCTTTTTTATTTCTAAAACAACACTAAATTATTATGGTGCGATATATCGCTTGATAACTCTTGTAGTTTTAATCACTTCACCATTTTTACCAATGATTGAAGCTAAGTACATACCTGCAGGCATGTCTCCGATATAATAATTTTTACCAGGAGCAACGTCGTAGGTACGAATGCTTCGACCTAACATATTAATCAAGTTAATTCTTGAAACTCCGTTGGTATTTTTCAATTTGAAATAATCCGATGTTGGATTAGGGAAAATCTGCAAATTCTCTTTGGTAACTTCTTCTGTTGAAACTGTTCCAACCGCAAAAGTGTAAGTCATACATCCAATAGCATCACGGGTATTGTCGGTTGTAAAAAGACAAACATCGATGTGGCCTTCACCAGGAATACCATTTGCATAAACGTGAACATCAATGATGCTTGTTTCACCGGCTGCCAGAACTACCGGAATATTTGGATTACTTCCAGGATTTACGTTTGAATTTACAGTAGATGCGTAGCAATTATTTTTATCACAGATGGCAGATTCCCATCCGGATTCGAGGTCATTTCTAATTCTGTCCCATTTCAACAACAATTCACCACTTGTGGTATTTTCAATTGTTGCATGGCCAACAATGTCAAATTCTGTTGTCTCTCCTGTAGTATGGAGGCTATCCATTGAGAAGGATAACATCTGCGCATACATGCCAGAACTCAAAAGGACAAGAAATATAAAAAGTAGATTTTTCTTCATAATAATGTGTGTTAACTTTCAGAAATACAAAAGTAAGAAAATGTTCACATAGATGACAGATCAAACAGGCAAAAGGTTAAGTAAACAGGTATGTTTTATGGCTAGTTTGACGTTTTTTTAACATTTCGTAACAATTTCATGTTCATATTCAGCATAAAATTTTGAACAAATAAAAGGTTTGCCTGATAATTATGGTATCATTGGACTGTTACAGGTTAAAAATCCAAGTTCAATTTTTTAACGCTACCATATGAAAATTGCCATCATCGGAAACGGCATTGCGGGGATAACAGCTGCTCGTTTTATTCGAAAACTTTCCGACCACGAAATCACCATCATTTCTTCAGAATCTGATCATTTTTTTTCACGAACAGCACTCATGTATGTCTACATGGGACATATGCGCTGGGAAGACATCAAACCATATGAAGATTGGTTTTGGTCAAAGAATAATTTGAATCTTGTCAATGATCATGTTCAAGCCATTAATTCAAAAGAAAAAACCTTGAGCCTTCGCTCAGGTTCTTCTATCTCCTTTGACAAATTAATCATTGCCAGCGGTTCCAAGAGCAATAAGTTTGGCTGGCCGGGTCAGGATCTGGAAGGCGTTCAGGGATTGTATTCCAAGCAGGATTTGGAAAGCATGGAGGATGCAAGTAAGGACCTAAAAAGAGCTGTAATTGTGGGTGGTGGATTGATTGGAATTGAGATGGCTGAAATGTTTCTAACCCGCAATATTCCGGTTACTTTTTTAGTACGTGAAAAAAGCTATTGGAGCAATGTTTTGCCAAAAGAAGAATCTGAAATGGTAAATCGAACCATTATGCATCACGGAATTGACCTCAGACTGGAATCAGAACTTGATGAAATATTGGATGATGGGAATGGGAAAGTTGGAGCTGTTTTAACCAAAACCGGTGAAAAAATCAGCTGTGGATTTGTTGGATTGACTGCGGGAGTACGTCCAAATATTGATTTTTTAAAGGGTAGTGGAATAGAGACCGACAGGGGTATTTTGGTAAATGATAATCTGGCTACCACCCAAAAGGATATTTATGCCATCGGAGATTGTGCACAAATACAAAATCCAAGACCAGGGCGTAAACCTGTTGAAGCAATTTGGTATACTGGCAGGATGATGGGTGAAACGGTAGCCTACAACATTTGTGGACAAAATAAATCTTACGATCCCGGCATATGGTTCAATTCTGCAAAATTTTTCAACATCGAATACCAGGTATATGGCCAGGTAAATGCCAAACCTGAACCACATGAAAAAAGTATTTACTGGGAGCATCCTGATGGCAAAAAAAGTATTCGATTAGTTTATGATGATTATTCAAAAAAGATACTTGGGTTCAATCTCATGGGAGTTCGATATAGACACGAAGTATGTGAAAAATGGATCAAGGAGGAGACCAATATTGAAAAGGTTTTGGAACAACTTCCAATCGCAAATTTCGACCCGGAATTTTACAAAAGCTATGAGCAAAATCTTATAAAGCAGTATGAAAAAGCAAGTGGAAAGACCATCCGAACCAAGGCGAAACGAGGTTTGAGCGCAGCACTTTCATTTTTAAAATAAGACGACCAAAAAGAAATCCATATGCAAAAGGCAGGTATATTTTTATTTACCCTGGCGGCTTTGATTTTCATTAGCCTTGTTACGATTAGTCCTAAAAAATTGACCCTGGCAAATCTGGATGAACAGGTAGGAAAAACCTATCACCGGGAAATGATTAAGGAAAAAACCGAAGAGGCAGGTCTGCTAGGAAAGGATTATAGCAATCAATTTGAGTTTATTCCTGAGTTGAAATCTGCTATAAAATCAGCACAAAAATCCTTGGAGAAGGAAGCCAAAATAGTAGATTGGAAGGCTACCAACATTCCGGAAGGTGTCAATGAATGGGATTTCAGGATGGGAGACGGAGATGTTGATGCTTATGTTTTTTCATTGAGCAAGGCCGCTTCCAGCGGATTTCCTGCAAAAAAAAGTGGCCTTTTGTTTTGGTTGACTATTGGATTGGCCGTCTTGGGTGCAATATTTTATATCATCCCTAAATTTCAAAAGGAAGCCGGCATCCAACACGACGGTATTTATTTTGGACCGATGACCAGAGGGTCTGGCCCTATTTGGAGGTATTCGATTTTAATTTTAACAATTGCTGGGGTTTTAATAGCCGGTTATTTTAAAAATAATTTTCTGGCTGTATTGACACTGATCACTGGTGCTATCATCGGCGCGCTTACCTGGTGGCAGGAAAGGAATTTGGATGAACATAAAATGAGAAGCGCGGCGCCCAGATATACCGGTTGGCTGGGCATTATCACTGGTGTTTTGTTAATTGGATTTTACATACTACTTTATTGGTTCCCTGCCTATATCAGTAATTGGATTTTATTGGTCGATCCAATCAGCAAAGCCATCAGTGGCAATCCTGCCAGTCAATGGTTTTTGTATGGTTTTCTTTACACCATTGTCATGATAGTGATGGGTATTCGCATGTTTGCAAAATACCGTCACAACAATTACCAGCTGGTGAGAACCGGTTCGGTTTTATTCTTTCAGACAGCCTTTGCATTTTTAATTCCTGAAATACTGGTCAGACTCAATCAGCCTTATTTTGATTTTAAAAATATCTGGCCATTGGATTATGATTTTTTCTTTGAGTGGCATTTGAATACCTTAATCAGCAGTGGCAACCTTGGCATGTTTATGCTGGTCTGGGGAATCGTACTTTTTGTAGTAGGTGTGCCCTTATTCACTTTCATTTTTGGAAAAAGATGGTACTGCTCCTGGGTTTGTGGGTGTGGAGGATTGGCAGAAACGCTGGGTGATCCTTACCGCCAATTATCAGACAAAAGCTTACGTGCCTGGAGAATCGAACGCTGGTTGATTCATGGCGTTTTGGTATTTTCAGTTATTATGACGGTAATGGTGTTGTACACCTATTTTACCAATAGCTCTCAAATTCTTGGTTTTGACAGTTATCAGGTTCGCTCCTGGTATGGATTTTTGATTGGATCTGCATTTGCCGGAGTGGTTGGTACCGGATTTTATCCAACCATGGGCAACAGGGTTTGGTGTCGTTTTGGGTGTCCTTTGGCAGCTTACCTTGGGCTGGTACAAAGATTCAGGTCACGTTTTAGAATTACTACCAACGGTGGCCAATGCATCTCTTGTGGAAATTGTTCCACCTATTGCGAAATGGGCATTGATGTTCGCTGGTATGCCCAAAGAGGGCAAGACATCGTTCGATCTTCCTGCGTAGGTTGCGGCGTTTGTGCTGCAGTCTGTCCTCGCGGCGTTTTGAGATTGGAAAATAGCTCAATGGATGTTTCTACCAGAGCTTCAGAACAAAGGGTCTTGGTTTTTGAAGAGGGGAAGGTGGTGCTGGGTGCTGGGGACTTGGGGCTGGGCGCTAGGGACTGAGTGCTGGGTACTAGGTGCTAGGTACTAGGTACTAGGTACTGGGTACTGGGGTACTGGGGTACTGGGAGCAATGCCATTAAGTTAAGAAAGAAAAGACAATCGTCTAAGGCGGGTCTATCGGAGAGGACCCGCTGACTGATGCAGAGTCATTTGTTTTCAAAAGTGTAATTATCTGATATTCAAATTCTTTCGTATTTCAATTCCTAATATTTTTGGTTCACGCAACGACCACAACTCAATGATTTGAATGTATTTCACCTTTCATTCCCTTAATTAAATGAAATTGGGGCTAAGCGCTGGGTAAAAAATTTATGGGGAGGGATTAGCGTTTTTAAACAAATTCTCCATTTTTGGTATTCCAATTATAAACCAAACCAAACAAGTGTATGCAAATTCGTTCCCTTATTTTAGTTTCAAGCCTGGCAATGATGACTCTTGGCGGTTGTAAAGGTTTGCAAAAAACCGTTGACAACATCAACCTTTTTAGTATTGAAGATGATAAAGCACTTGGCAAACAAGTGAGCCAGGAAATAGCAAATGATCCAAAACAGTTTCCCATTTTACCGGAAGCGGGAAATCAAGAAGTATATAAATACATCCGAGGTATTACCCAAAAAATTCTCAATTCGGGTCAGGTTCAGTATAAAAATGAATTTGCCTGGGAAGTTAAAATCATCAAAGACGATAAAACACTCAATGCCTTTTGTACTCCCGGTGGTTACATTTATGTATACACCGGATTGATAAAATACCTTGATTCCGAAGATCAGTTGGCCGGAGTAATGGGACATGAAATTGCTCATGCTGATAAAAGGCATTCTACCAATCAGATGACCAAAACTTATGGGATAGATGCCCTTCGGTACATCATAACAGGAAATCAAGACCCGGGATTATTGTCTCAAATTGCCATCGGTCTTGCTTCCTTGAAGTTTAGCAGGAATCATGAAGAGGAGGCAGATGAATTTTCTGTAAGATACCTTTGTCCTACTGAATACAACGCTACAGGTGCGGCTGGCTTTTTTATCAAATTGAAACAGCAGGGAGGTGGTAATCCACCCGAGTTTCTAAGTACCCACCCGGATCCGGGAAACAGGGTAGTTGCCATTAGAGGTCGTGCTCAACAATTGGGTTGCAAGGGAGACAATACCAATAAGAGTGAGTATAGCAGGATCAAGAAGTTGTTACCGTAGAATGGATTTACGGTTTACGATGTACGAATTACGATTTTTAAACGCAAGAGACTTTTAAAATAAAAAATCCCGATGGTCGGTTGCCATCGGGATTTTTTATTTTAAATCCGCTCGCTTTCTCTGAATTTCAGGATTTCTTCTACGTATTCGCGATGATTGGAAAGTCGTGGAATTTTATGTTGGCCTCCAAATTTACCTTTGGAGCGGAGCCATTGGAAGAAGGTACCTTTTGGTAAAATTTGGATTTGAAGTCGTTCCAGCGCCATGTCTTTATAACGCTTTGCTTCATAGTCCGAATTGAGCTTTTTCAGATTATTATCGAGTATGATACTAAACGATTCCAAATTGGAAGGTTCTTTTTCAAATTCAATCAACCATTCGTGTCCTCCTTTAGAACCATTGTTGAAATAGACCGGACAAACGGTATATTCAGTGGCAATTGCTCCGGTTTCTCTACAAGTAGCCGCGAGCGCAGCATCTGTATTTTCTACCATTACTTCTTCTCCAAAAGCATTGATAAAATGCTTGGTTCTTCCGGTAACTTTGATTCGGTAAGGTTTGATGGAAGTAAACATAACCGTATCGCCGGGCACATATCTCCATAACCCTGAATTGGTTGAAATTACAATTGCATAGTTCTTTCCTTCTTCAACTGCTTCAAGTGGAATGGGCATTGGTTTTTCTTTCTCCCATTCTCCCGAAGGAATAAATTCGAAATACATTCCATTGTCCAGGAATAGCGCCATGCCGTCTTCATTCAAGTCATCCTGAGCTGCAAAAAATCCTTCAGATGCATTGTAAATTTCCTGGTAGATAAAATCTTCCCTTGGAAGGAATTGCTTGAACTGTTCACGGTAAGGCTTGAAACTTACTCCACCGTGCATATATACTTTCAGGTTGGGCCAAACTTCGAAAATGTTGTCCTTTCCGGTTTGTTCCAAAATCTTTCTAAACAAAACCACCACCCAGGTTGGAACTCCGCCAATCATGGTCACATCTTGCTGAGGAACAATTTGAGCCATTTTATTGATTTTCTCCTCCATATTAGGAGAAAGTGCAGTCTCAAAATCGGGTGTATAAAAAGGTCTGGTATAAAAAGGAAGATGATTCAGCATGATGGCTGAGACATCACCAATTTTAGATTTTGGATTTTCATGGTAAGGGGCGATGGAACCACCCATTACCAGGTTTTTAGACCCGAATATTTTTAAGTCAGGATGTTGGTGGTATAAAAAAGTCATGCTGTCCCAGCCACCTTTGATATGACAATGCTTTAGGTTTTTGGGCGTAACTGGTATGTATTTGCTTTTATCACTGGTTGTGCCTGAGGATTTTGAATACCATTCGATAATACCAGGCCAAAGAACATCCCGTTCACCCAACATCATTCGTCTGATGTAAGGTTTTAGATCTTCATAATCACAAACCGGAAGTCTTTCAGAGAAATGGTTGTAGTCTTTAATGGATGCGAAGTGGTACTTTTTTCCGTAGACCGTATTTTTGGCGGCTTGCAACAAATTTTGCAACTCAACAGCCTGCATTTTGTGCGGGTTGTTGAGATATTTTTCAACGTATTTGTACCTGTGTTGAAAAAACCAGCTAAAAGATTTGTTTACAAGTCCTTTCATGTATTCAAATAAATATCTATAAAATTAATCAAATCCGGCGAAAAAGGAAAAGGTATATCATCTGAATGCAATCCCGGGCTGTTTTGTTCTTTTTAAAAGTTAAAACCTACAGAAAACTGCCATCCGTTATTGGTATCCTTGTCCTTTCTTAAAACCTGCTCGCCATTTTCAAGGGTTATTACTGAATAGTCATTTTTATTGTTGGTTACATCTATCAAACCATAATTGTATCGGGCGCCCAGGTACAATCCTTTATTCAAATAAAAAGAAATACCTGCCATGGCTCCAAGGTCAAAGAAGTTGAAATAGGATCCATCTTTTTCTTTTTGATAATAATAGGCTCCGGCAGAAGAAGGTACATCTACCAGGTTCCCGGTATTTTTGTTTTCAACTCTAATTGGATTGCTGAAATCAGCTTCACCCACCTCATCACCATAATAGTTATAATCCAATTCCTGAGTATAAGTTGCCAGTCTGTCTGAAGTAAAAGTAAGTTCTCCCGTTCCGCTGGAATACACCAGAAACCCAGGAACCACACCTACTGACAATTCCAGCCAGGACGTAGCTCTTGCAAACACCATAATGGGCACATCGATGTAGGAACTACTGATATTGACGCTCATATCTCTATTGCCGGTAAAAGTCAAAGGACGCTGATTTTGATCCTCCAAAAAAACATAGGATGGACCGTTGTAAGCATATTTTACACCTTTCTGATTGTAAAGAAGCTCTGCTCTAACTCCCCATATATCCGTAAACCAGGTTCCGAATCCAAATCCGATATGGAAGCCTGAATTTAGGTCAAAACTTTCTCCCTCTTCCAAAGGTCCATCCATTGCATAACGATTGATACCGGCTCTGAAGCCATAGGAGAGGTCTTGAGCAAAGCTTGAAAAAGCTGCTGAAATTCCAATTACCAAAACCAAAAACCACTTTTTCATATTTGAAATTTAGGAATTACGAAATTGAGGGCGAAAAATACAAACTTTACGTTTGTAAACCCCTATTCAAATAATAGCTGTTTATTTTTGATGCCAATCAATGGACAATTATAAAGTATAAGTAGTTGGAAACGATTTTTTAAAATGGTCTGGATCATCGGAATTTTGATAAGTGGCTTGCTTTTGTGGGCTTTGGGAATGCTTTTTACAGGCATTCTTCAAGACCATTTTATCTTTTTACCCAAAAAGCTGAACGATGATTTCCAATTCAACTTTACCAGTCCTTTTGAATCGTTTTTATTAAAAACCGAAAACAATGGGAAAGTTTCCGGTTTGTGGTTTAGAGAAGAAAAAAATCTTTCTAAAAAAGGTCTCATTTTATATTCTCATGGAAATAAGGATAACCTAAAACGCTGGGGGCACTATCATTTTTATTTTAAAAAAGCGGGATTTGATTTCATGGTTTATGACTACAGAGGATTTGGAAAAAGTAAAGGTCCAAGGAATGAAATCAACCTTTATAAAGATGCTCTTGAGGTTTACAATTATGCGAAACGCTATTATCCTGAACAAAAAATAATAGTTTACGGACGTTCCATGGGCAGCACTTTTGCCTGCAAAATGGCTGCAGAAAACCATCCGGCCGGATTAATTTTGGAAACTCCTTTTTCGGGTATGAAAGACTTGTTTTACTCTTATTTTCCTTTCTTTCCAAAAATCTTCCTTTTCAAATACGATTTTGATAATAAAACCCTGCTACAACATGTCAATTGCCCTGTTCTAATCTTCCAGGGTACCCGAGACCGGATTGTTCCCATGCGATCTGCAATCCAATTAAAACCTTTTTTAAAACAAGGTGATAGATTTGTCGTATTAGAAAATGGAAATCATCACAACCTGATGCATTTTGAAAACTATGGGACTGAAATAGATTCTTTTTTTAAAAAAATAACACAAGCAGGAGAAGCAATTCCCTAGGCTTGCAAATATTTGTTCAATCCTGTAATTCTAAGTATCCAAAGCCATTCGGATTTATATCTTTGCGGCTTACAAAATTTTTCCTCTATGCTCCTTTCCATGACAGGCTACGGCCGTGCTACCGGCAACTACGGTGAAAAAACCATTACCGTAGAAATTCGGTCGTTGAATAGCAAGTTTATGGACTTGCGTCTGAAAATACCCCAAAACTACAAGGACAGGGAAACTGATCTGCGCAAGATCATCACTGATAAACTTGAAAGGGGAAAAATCGACATGCTGATTGAAACTTCATCTGCAACAGGCGATGAGGAATTTGCACTCAACGTTCCTTTGTTTAAAACCTATTATAGGGAGCTCAATAAACTAAGTGATGAATTGGGAATGGACAAAGAAGGCATCCTACCTTCCATCATGCGCCTTCCAAATATTGTTGCTCCGGCTGACCGCAACCTCAATGAGGAGGAATGGAAAACACTTGAAAAAATTCTTTTGGAAGCCATTCAAAAAATTATTGACTTCAGAGGAGATGAAGGCCAGGTAATGGCAGCGGAATTGAGCAACAGGGTAAGCTCTATCGTTGAAAAACTTACTGCAGTTCCTCCATTTGAAGAAGAACGTATGGTAAAATTGCGCCAGCGACTTTGGCAAAATCTGGAAGACTATGTTGGCAGAGACAATATCGATGAAAATAGGTTTGAGCAAGAATTGATGTTCTATTTAGAAAAAATGGACATCACTGAAGAAAAGGTCCGCCTCGAACAACATTGTCAATATTTCCTAAGTGAATTAAAGACTCCAAAAGTTTCTCAAAAAGGTCGGAAGCTAAGTTTTATCAGTCAGGAAATGGGACGTGAAATCAACACCCTTGGAGCAAAAGCGTATTCTTCTGACATTCAGAAAATCGTAGTTGAGATGAAAGATGAGCTGGAGAAAATCAAGGAACAAATAGCCAACATCGTTTAAAAAAATCTTGTTTTTAAATCATGGATCAGTTAGCAGAAAGTAATGGCATACTGCAAAGGACAGGAAAACTAATCATTTTCACGGCTCCTTCGGGTGCAGGGAAGACAACCATCGTACGCCATCTGCTGAAATGTTATCCCAATCTGGCCTTTTCAGTTTCTGCTACCAGCAGGGAAAGACGTCCGAATGAAAAAGAAGGTGTGGATTATTATTTTTTAAGCATAGAGGAATTCAAGAAAAAAATAAAAGAAGAAGCCTTCATCGAATGGGAAGAAGTGTACGACAATCAATTTTACGGAACCTTAAAATCTGAAGTCGACCGACTTTTGGAGGAAGGTAAAAACGTAATTTTTGATATCGATGTAGAAGGCGCTACCAATCTGAAAAAGCGATATAAAGACCATGCCCTTGCCATTTTTGTAAAACCTCCTTCAGAATTTACGTTGCTTGAGCGTTTGCAAAACAGAAAAACTGAGACCAGGGAAAGTCTGCGAAAAAGGATAGAAAAAGCCAAAAGAGAACTCGCTTACCAAAGCAGATTCGACCAAATTCTGGTAAATGATGTTCTGGAAGAAACTTTTTCCAAAGCAGAAGCTATGGTGGAGACATTCACCGGTGTTAAAAAGGGGGAAGAATAGTTTTTTTGATTATTTTGGTCGTGGAAAAAGAAAGAGCGCATTTATGGCAACACAAACTACCCATGGAATAAAAATCAGTATTTTCCCGAAATACGAAAAAGACTATTCCGACAAGGCGAAAGAACAAAGCATATTTTCATATCGTGTACTGATAGAAAATAACTCCACCATGACCGTGCAGTTACTCCGCCGTACCTGGCACATTTTTGATTCTTACAATGAAAAAAGGACTGTAGAAGGTGAAGGGGTAATTGGGGAACAGCCCATTTTACAACCAGGCCAAATCTATGAATATGCTTCCTGGTGTCCTTTGATGTCAGATTTGGGTTCGATGACAGGCTCTTACCTTATGATGGAACTGGAATCCGGAAAACAATTCAATGTAGATATTCCCGAATTCCAGTTGATGGCCGATTTCAGGCAGAATTAATCTTTAATAAAGGCAATACATTTCAACTCTATAGCTATAGGTGTTGGCAAAGAATCAATACCAACTGTGGTGCGACAAGGCTGATTGTCCTTAAAATACTCCGCATACACCTTATTATAAGTTTGAAAATCCCTTTTCATATCTGTTAAAAAGGTAGTAACATCTACCAGATCTTCCCATTTAGCACCCGAAGCTTCCAGCACTTTTTGTACATTCTGAAATACTGAATGACATTGTGCTTCAAAATCGAAAGTGGCATAATTTCCTCCCTTGGTAAGACTTAGGCCGGGTACGGAATCATCTTTCGGATCTCTGGGGCCAATTCCGGATAAAAAAAGCAAATTACCTACCTTACGTGCATGTGGATACAAACCTACTGGTTTGGGTGCTTCTGAAGCATTTATTTTTTCAGACATATTGGTTTATTTTCAAAAATGTAAATTGAGGACCAAATTTCAATGTTCCCTTGTAAAAGCAAACGGGAAGCAGCAAATTTGTTTTTTAAAATATAATAAGTGTAATGCGCGAAACTAAATTTATTGAGCAAAATAAAGAAAAGTGGAAAGAACTAGAGCAACTTTCTGAAAAAGGCACTACGAATCCGGACAAGCTCAATGAACTATTTGTGCAGATTACTGATGACCTATCCTACTCCAGGACTTTTTATAAAAATCGCTCGGTAAGGGTTTATCTGAATGGCCTGGCCCAAAAAGTCTTTAATAACTTATACCAAAACAGAAAAACAGAAAAGAGGAAGCTCCTTAGATTTTGGACCGACGACCTGCCAAGATTGGTATATGAATCCAGGAAAGAATTCAGACTGGCTTTTGGAATATTTATTTTGGCAATGTTAATCGGTGCTTTGTCCAGTGCTATGGATCCTGATTTTGTAAGACAAATCCTTGGCAATAGTTATGTAGACATGACCTTGCAAAACATTGCAAATGGCGACCCTATGGCTGTGTACAAAGGCGATAAGGAATTTGGAATGACCCTGGGAATCGGAGCCAACAATCTCTTTGTAGCTTTCATTACCTTTTCTACCGGTATATTATATGGTGTAGGAACGATCCTGGCATTAATTCGAAATGGTATAATGGTGGGTGCTTTTCAATACTTTTTTGTAGAAAAGGAACTCTTCTGGGATTCATTTCTGACTATTTGGATGCACGGAGCTATTGAAATTTCAAGTATAGTGATAGCCGGAGCTGCAGGGCTCACTATGGGTAGAGGACTGGTTTTTCCGGGTACTTTTTCGAGGACTAAATCATTTAGCCTTTCGGCCAAAAGAGGCTTGACCATTATGTTGGGCATTACGCCGCTTATTATATTGGCAGCTATAATTGAAGGATATCTGACAAGGCATACAGAATTACCTGATGCTTTAAGGCTTATCTTCATTTTGTTGTGTTTTGCCTTTGTGATTGGATACTTTGTTATTTATCCGGTTTACAAAGCCAGGAAGGGATTTTTGGAAGAACCCGATTCAGAAAATATCAGTCCTGATAGAATGACTGAAATCCAATTCGATGCTTTGAAATCTGTGGGCCAGATTTTTTCTGAGAGTTTCGTTCTTTTTAAAGTTTTTTATAAACAAATTCTTGGCTTTTCTTTGGTTACAACGGCATTTTGGTGTTTGTTATACTTTAGTTTTGCACCACCGTTATTGCTGGAATCTTTACCTGATTTTGGAATTTTTGATTTCACAGGACCTATTTTTTATTATTTCGAAAGCAGAGGGTTCCCTTATGTAATATTGATCAACGGGCTCTGCTTTGGAATTACCGCTTATGGTGTGAATTACCTGGTTGCAAAAAAATCCGGCAGCACTGAAATAGGAGCTTTCAGCATAATGGGCACTTTGAAGAGTATAATTGGAGCCACCGCACTTTCAGCAATTTTGGCTGCTCCAAGCGGATTAACCTTTTTATTAATGGTAAGTATTTTTCCCATTTTGCTGGTATGGATGTATACCATGGTTCATGAAAATCTCAATTTATACAATAGTTTTTCCAGAAGCCTCGGTATAGTAAGTGGTGGATTTTGGCGCATGATGGGCGTTTATGCTACTATTTTATTGATCACGGTTTTTTCATTTAGCCTGGCCAATTCGCAATTGATAGGCATGTTGGTCAATTTTATTTCCATCAACTTTCAATTAGAGGGATCCAATGCCCTAAGATTTACTGTTTTGCTTTTCAGTTTTTTTAGCATTTGGATGTTGCAAATGATTTTTGCCTTATTAATGCTGGGAATAGGCATTTTGTACCATACACTATTAGAGATAAAAGATGCCAACCTTTTAAAAAGAGCTATTTCTCAAGTAGGAACTAAGAGTACCCTAAAGGGAATTGAATGGGAAGGTAAACTTTAAACAACCTCCATCAAAGTACGGAAGGCCATGTATTTATTTTGATACCTGTCTGAATGATCCTTTTGTAGAGCTTTGGCGTGATTTTCCTGATAGGTTTGAAAATCCTCCATGTTTTTGCAATAGTATTGGATGGCGTAAGTATCACCATCTTCTTCCTCATGCAAAATTTTACAAATCTTATGTTCAAGGAACAAACCTGTAGCCAAAACATCAGGTATGTGAACCTCCTTCATCCATTGTAACCAATCCTGACTTATATCTTTAGTGACTTTGACTGTGACGTTGTAAAGAATCTGACCCATTTGTAAAAAATATTAGCAATTGCTGTTTTGTTTCAATCTGCACTCAACAAAGCCCAACAGGTCTTTGTGGTTTTCCAGCAATTTGATTGCTACTTCGTACATCTCTTCAAATTTGTGTGCAAAGGCTTGTAATTCGCGGGGCGCATCACTTTCCAGTGATTTAATTTTGAATTGATGGCAGGTATGAAGGCCTGTCATCACGGCTTCGATTTCCTGAGTTATTTTACTTTGATGTTCGATAACAGCTTTGTCTTTAGCATTTCTCTGCTGGAAAACGGTTGCTGCAAGTTCGTAATTGGTTTCTTCTTTTAAATCCCTCAAAACAAGATCTACGATAGAAACACCGTAAACATGAGCTATTTTTAAAAGGCTGCAGATTTTCGGTTCTGCAGTTCCATTTTCATAGGAGGCAATATTCCCTCTATTTAATCCGACTTTATTAGCAAGATCCTCCTGGCTAAAGTTCATCCTTTTTCTAATGGCTCGTAGGTTCCCTGCCAAGTGGAGGGTGGTAAAACCATTAACGTATTCCTGCTGCTCAATCATGGGTACATTAAAATTATTCGATAAAAACGGGGGATTATTCGATAAAGTTACGCCTTTTGACAAAATCAATAACATCTTTAACAACTGAATGGTTTAGACCTTTTTAATTTGAGTTAAAATTTTATTAAATGAGTCAAAAATCAGTCTAAATAGTAAATAGAATTTGCAAAAAGGGCTAACATTTTATACTTTTGTAGTAGATTTTGTAAAAAATATTTACATCACCATATAAAGCCTTCAAAAATGTTACCCATAATCCAACAACAGCTGGAAGATATTACTTCATCCCTAAGAGCCTTCGCCATGAGCTTGACAGGCAACGAGGTTGATGCAGAAGATCTTTATCAGGATACAGCATACCGTATTCTGGCCAATACAGACAAATACGAGCAGGGTACTAATTTTAAAGCCTGGGCGGTGACCATTATGCGAAACATCTTTATTAATAATTACAGAAAGAAAGTTCGCAGAAATACAATCTTAGACCAGACTCCTAATAATTACTACATCAACTCAGGAGATGTTTCAGTCGAAAATGGCGGTGACACCCTGATTGCTTACAAAGATTTGCTAAGAATGGTAAGTAAACTACCGGAAGACTTCAAACGTCCTTTCTGGATGGCTTACAAAGGATTCAAATACGATGAAATTGCCGAGCAGCTTGAAGCTCCATTAGGTACCATTAAAAGTAGAATCTTCTTTGCTCGTAAGAAATTGATGAAAATGTATGAAGATTCAAATATGTTGAGAGCATAGATTTTTAGGTTAAAGTTATTCTTGAATTAATTCCCCCTTTACGCCCCGAAAGCACTTTCTTTCGGGGCGTTTTAATTTAAAACCACCTTAGAGAGATTAGAATTTAATTAGAAGCATTAATTTTAGAAAACTTAAGGACCGTTTTGGAATTTATGTTGAAAACTCGATGAATATGAATCCTTTGAAAAGGTTCTTCAGGCTCTTGAAGCTTGATAAAAAAGACATCAGCTACATCTATATATATGCCATCTTTGGAGGTTTGATTTCATTGACCCTTCCTTTGGGTATTCAGGCCATCATTGGTTTGATTGCCGGAGGTGCCATTTCAAACTCATGGATTTTATTGGTGGGCATTGTTACTTTCGGAACTTTCCTGGTAGGTGTTTTGAAAGTGATGCAGTTAAGTGTAAGCGAGGTTATCCAACAGCGGATTTTTGTTCGTTCTGCATTTGATTTTGCATTTCGTATTCCCAAAATCAAAATCGAAGCCATTTACAGGGAATATGCCCCGGAACTGGTGAACCGATTTTTTGATACCATTACCATTCAAAAAGGAATTCCTAAAATCCTACTTGATTTTTCCTCCTCTATTTTACAAATCATCTTTGGACTCATCTTAATCTCCTTTTACCATCCTTTCTTCATCTTTTTCGGATTTATATTGATTGTTCTGGTGGTGCTGATTTTCAGGTTCACCTGGCCTAGCGGTTTAGCCACGAGTCTTAAAGAATCAAAATACAAATACGAAGTGGCATCCTGGCTCGAAGAAATCGCCAGGACTCAAGGTACTTTTAAGATGGCTGGTTCTTCTCCATTACCTGTTAAAAAGACAGATATCCTCGTTGGAAATTATTTAAAATACAGGAAAGCTCACTTTAAGGTGCTTTTGATGCAATTTGGAAGCATCGTTGGATTCAAGACGCTTATTACAGCCGGCTTATTGATTTTAGGAGGTATTCTGGTGATTGACAACCGAATCAATCTGGGGCAGTTTGTAGCAGCTGAAATTGTTGTCATCCTTATTTTAAACTCCGTGGAAAATCTTATTCTAACCATGGAGACCATTTATGATGTATTGACCGGTCTTGAAAAAATTGGGGCTTTCACCGACTTAAAATTGGAGAAAGATGAAGGTTCGAAATATGAAGAAATAAGAAAGCCTGGGGGCCTGGCTATCAAATTAATTGATGTAGGATATAAATTCGAGGATGCAGAATCCCCTACCCTTCAAAATATGAACCTTGAAATACCGGCTGGACAAAAGGTTTGCATTACCGGTTTTAACCGTTCCGGGAAAACGACCTTAATGCATTTAATTGCCGGATTTTATAGTGACTTTTCAGGTGCTTTACTCTTTAATGATGTTCCAATTGGAAACCTTGACCTCAATAGTCTGCGAGAGCAGATTGGGGATTTTATGCCTCAGGAAGATATTTTTAAAGGAACCTTATATGAAAATATTACACTGGGTAAGGAGAATTTGAATTTACAAAATGCATTGGATGCTGTTGAAAAAGCAGGATTAAAATCATTTGTACAAAAACTCCCCCTGGGTTTAAATACTTTGATGGTTCCTTCCGGAAAAAATCTTCCAAGAAGTGTTGTAAATAAAATAATTCTGGCCAGATCCATTGTATCCAGACCAGCCCTATTGGCAATTAAAGAACCTTTTGCCAATATGGATTTGGAGGAAAGAACAAGACTATCCAAGTTATTGACCACCATGCAGACCAATTGCACCCTTATCGCAATTTCAAACGACCCGATTCTTGCCAGTCACTGCGACAGAGTATTGGTAATGGAAAACGGGAAAATTGTTGCAGACGATAGCTTTGATAAGATATCAAAAGACCAAAAATTGAACAAAATTTTTCAAAACTACCACCCTGAAATTGCCTAAGACTTTAAAAAGAAAACATGTTAAACATATCTGACAACACAGTTAAGGACGATATCAGGCTGGAAGATTTTTCATCTTACAATAAAATCAGCCTTTCAAGAGCCAATGTATTTTTCAAAAGATGGCTAATTATCACTTTTATCATCCTGCTTATCATATTATTTTTCCCCTGGACACAAAACATCCAGTCCAAAGGAATTGTAACCAGCTTGAATCCTGAGCACAGACCTCAAACTATACATAGTACTATTGCAGGTAGGATTGAAAAATGGTATGTACAAGAAGGGCAATTGATAAAGAAGGGAGACACCATTGTGCATCTTTCTGAAATCAAGACAGAATACTTTGACCCCATGTTGGTAGAGCGAACCGGCCAACAGGCTGATGCTGCAGATCAAACCATTGGATTTTACCAACAGAAGGCAAATGCGCTGGAACAACAAATTGGTGCTTTGCGAAATGAGCTTCAATTGAAGAAACAACAATTGGCAAATAAAATTGAGCAACAGCAATTGAAAATCAATTCTGACAGTATTGACCTGGAGCGAGCCATCATAGATCTTCAAATTGCTGAAAGGCAATTAAATCGTACCAAAGCGCTAGAAGAAAAAGGGCTGAAATCTCTTACCGAGGTGGAAGATAAAAACCTAAAATTTCAGGAAGCTTTTGCAAAGAGAACCAGTCTTCAAAACAAACTGGCAGCTTCGAGAAATGAATATTTGAATACCCAAATCGCCTTGACCAATGTTGAAAACGAGTATTTAAATAAAATTTCAAAAGCGAGTTCTGACCGCTTCAGTACTTTTTCAGAAAAGTATAAAGAAGAAGCAAAAGCTGCAAAATTGAGATCTGAATTGGCAAATTATCAGACCAGGTCAGGGTTCTATTTCATTACTGCACCACAGGATTGTTACGTCACCAAAGCAATGGTTACCGGTATTGGAGAAACCATTAAAGAAGGTCAACCGGTGGTGAGTATTATGCCTAAAGAATTTACGCTAGCGGTTGAAATGGAAGTTCAACCTATTGATTTGCCTTTGATTCATAAAGGAAATTCAGTGAATTTTATTTTTGATGGATGGCCTGCTTTTGTTTTTTCAGGCTGGCCCAATTTAACTTTTGGAACCTATTCAGGAGAGGTAGTAGCCATCGATAATGAAATCAGTCAAAACAATACTTACAGGGTTCTGGTTAGAAAAGGACCAAACGATAAAGACTGGCCGGATGCACTTCGGGTAGGTTCCGGGGCAAAGTGTATTGCATTGCTGGAAGACGTTCCTGTTTGGTATGAATTGTGGCGAAAACTCAACGGATTTCCACCAGAGTTTTACAATGGCACTAAAATGGAAAAAGAAGAAAGTAAACAAATTGAAAACAAGGCCCCTATTAAATCAGCGAAGTAAGAAGTGAAGCCAACTATTTTGAAAAATATCATTACTTGTCTGTCTTTAGTTATCATTCTTTTTTCCGAAAGAAGCATCCAAGCACAAGTGTCTTATGACACGATCGTGGTATTGAATGAAGAAAGAATGACTGATTGGATTTTGCAAAATCACCCCATCGTCAGGCAGGCAAATATACTCAATCAAATGGCCGTTTCTGAACGGAGACAAGCTAGTGGAGCCTTTGATCCAAAACTTTACGGAGACTGGAATGCCAAGTCATTCGATAATAAAAATTATTTTCAACAAGGTGAGGCTGGTTTAAAAATGGATGCCTGGTTTGGCGCTGAAATCAAAGCAGCTTACAATTACACTTCAGGAATCTATCTCAATCCGGAAAATAACTTGCCGGCAGATGGCCAGCCGGTATTAGGCTTAAAAATTCCTTTACTTCAAGGGCTGTTTATTGACCAAAGAAGAGCCGATCTTTTTAAAGCAAGAAACCTCGCAAATTTGAACGCAGCGAAAAGAGACGAGGTAGTCAACAATTTGATTTTTGATGCTACCGTGGCCTTTTGGGATTGGTACAATGCTAAAAAAGGTATGGAAGTTATTGAGGAAGCAATCGAGGTGTCCCGGCTAAGATTTGAAGCAGTTAAAGAAGGATTCCTTGCTGGTGACAAACCAGCCATTGATACAGTTGAAGCTTTGATCCAACTTCAGAATTGGCAAAATGAACTGTTTAATGCCAATATTAAACTGAATAAAACCCTCCTGGAAATTTCAAATTTCATTTGGAATGAAGAGGGCCAACCGGTTACACTTTCACCTGAAAGCAGACCTTTGGACGAATCTCCGGGGTTTGAGTCTGCTTTGAGTCCCGAAATTCTAAACAATATTACCCAGACACATCCAAGTCTGAGGAAATACATTTTCAAACAGAAGGAGCTGGAAGTAGACCTGCGATTAAAAAGGGAGCTATTCAAACCACAACTGGATGTGGAATACAACCTCCTCGGAAGTGGATTTTCTTTTCAAAATGATGTTTCCGATATTCCTTTTTATAATAATTACAAATGGGGTGCGACTTTTTCTTTCCCCTTATTTTTAAGAAAAGCAAGTGGATCATACCAGTTGGCGCAATTGAAATTATTGGAAAATGACCTGGGTCGCCAACAAAAGGAACTGGAAATACAGAATAAAATCAATCAAATCTCTACAGAATTGGACAACCTGGAGCAGAGCTTTGCCAATATGCAGGAACTGGTTGAAAATTATACCCGCCTTTTTGAAGGGGAGCAAGAGAAATTTTCCATCGGCGAAAGCTCACTTTTCCTGATCAATTCACGCGAAACCAAACTGCTGGAATCCCGACTCAAACTTTTTAAAACAGAAGCCGAACTCAATAAAACCAAAAGCAAATTGAGATGGGCACTGGGTCAATTGGGCATTTAATCGCTTCAAAACAAATCCTTTACTTTTAAAACTTTTTGTTTTAAAAACTAAATTCCTAATTTTGGCAAAATTTCGGATTTTGTGCCGCATTTGCCAAACAGTTAACAACTAAAGGATTTCATGAGCGAACACCTCGAAAACGGAAATCAGGAAGATCATCAGGAGGAAGACAGCGTCATTACCCTTACGGGGATGTACGAAAATTATTTCCTGGATTATGCCTCCTATGTAATACTTGAAAGGGCCGTACCTGCCATTGAAGATGGATTGAAACCGGTACAAAGGAGAATTCTTCACGCAATGCGTGAGATGGAAGACGGCCGTTACAATAAAGTTGCCAATATCATAGGACAAACCATGCAGTACCATCCTCATGGTGATGCCGCCATTGGTGATGCACTGGTAAACCTTGGTCAAAAAAACCTTTTGATTGACACCCAGGGAAACTGGGGGGACACGCGAACAGGTGACGGAGCAGCCGCTTCTCGTTACATTGAGGCAAGATTGACCAAATTTGCACTCGAAGTAGCTTTTAATCCTCAAACGACCAATTGGCAAATAAGCTACGACGGTAGAAAAAAAGAACCGGTTACCCTGCCGATGAAATTCCCATTGCTGTTGGCGCAGGGAGTAGAAGGTATCGCTGTTGGTCTTTCTACCAAGATTATGCCCCACAACTTTGTGGAATTGATCCAGGCCAGCATTAAATTGCTACAAGGAAAGAAGGTGAAAATCTATCCTGATTTCGAAACAGGAGGCCTGGTAGATGTATCAGACTACCAGGGAGGAAAAAGAGGTGGCAAGATCAAGGTCAGAGCGAAAATTGAAATTCTCGATAAAAAGTCTTTGGTTATCAAAGACCTTCCTTATGGAGTAACCACAGGAACGCTTATTGATAGCATTGTAAAAGCAAATGATAAAGGCCAGATAAAAATCAAAAAGGTAGTAGACAATACTGCTGCTGAGGTAGAAATTTTTGTCGAACTGGCGCCTGGCATGTCACCGGAAGTGACCATGGATGCCTTGTATGCTTTCACCAATTGTGAGGTCTCCATTTCACCCAATGCCTGTGTGATCATTGAAGACAAACCTCACTTTTTGACGGTCGAGGAAATCCTTGAGATTTCAACTTTTAACACGAAGGATTTACTTCGAAGAGAGTTGGAAATCAAAAAGGCAGAACTGGAAGAGAAATGGCATTTTGCCAGCCTCGAAAAGATTTTCATAGAAAATCGTGTCTACCACGAAATTGAGGAATGTGAAACCTGGGAAGCAGTTCTGGAAACCATCGACCGGGAACTGAAAAAATACATTATCACGCCTTCAGAAACACCAAAACCTGGTGATACCCGTCTCAAAATGATGCGGGAAATTACCATGGACGACATCGTGCGCCTGACGGAGATCAAGATCAAGAGAATTTCCAAATTCAACGCTTTCAAAGCAGATGAGTTGATTGCTCAAATAGAAGAGGACCTAAAGCAGGTTCAGTACGATTTGGAGCATTTAACTGATTTCTCTATTGCCTATTTCCAAAACCTCTTGGACAAATATGGAAAGGATCGTGGTAGGAAGACAGAAATCAGCCAGTTTGATACCATTCAAGCATCTCAGGTAGTTGCAGCCAATGCAAAATTGTATGTAAATCGCAAGGAAGGCTTCATCGGTACAGGTCTTAAGAAAGATGAATTTGTTGAAGATTGTTCTGACCTGGACGACATCATTGTTTTTAGAAAAGATGGTATTTTTCAAGTCGTCAGAATTTCAGATAAGGTTTTTGTTGGCAAGGACATCCTCCATGTCGGAGTATGGAAGAAAGGAGACGACCGTACCACCTATAATATGGTGTATGTGGATGGAAAAACAGGAAAGACCTTTGTCAAAAGGTTCAATGTTACTGCCATCACCAGGGAAAAAGAATACGACCTTACCAAAGGAAGTCCTCATAGCAAGGTATTGTATCTAAGTGTGAATGCAAATGCAGAGGCAGAAACCATCGGAGTTTTGCTTTCACCCAATTGCCGTGCAAAAATCAAGGATTTTGATTTCGACTTTGGTGAATTGGCAATAAAGGGAAGGTCTTCTCAAGGGAATACACTTACAAAATATCCCGTAAAGAAAATCACCCAAAAAGAAGTGGGTGAATCTACATTGGGCGCCTGGAAAATCTGGATGGACGAAGCAAGCGGAAGATTGAATACCGACCAAAGAGGAATATTACTTGGTTCTTTCAATACAGGGGACAATATTTTGGTGCTCTACAAAGATGGAACTTACGAAGTTACAGATGCCGAGCTGACCAATCGATATGATGTTAAAAATCTGGTTCACATCGGCAAGCTGGATCCGGAAGCCGCCATTACTGCAGTTCATTTCGAAGGCAGCAAAGGATGGACCATGGTCAAACGTTTCCAAATAGAAACCTCCTCTCTGAATCAGAAATTCAATTTCATTTCCGATTCAAAAGGCTCTTCACTTCTATATGTAACTGTTGAAGATGAGCCGGTAGTTGAATATGAAGTAAAAAGAGGAAAAGACAAGGAAACCGAACAGATCAACCTTGCAGAATTTATCGATGTCAAAGGCTGGAAAGCTTTGGGAAATAAACTGGAAGATTCCAAAATTTCAAAGATTAAGCCTGTCGAGAACGACGAGGAAGAAGACGATGAAGATTCAGATGAAGGTGGAGATAATCCAAATGGTCCGGGAACTCCTATTAAACCCGGCGACACAATTGAATTTGATATTGATGGGGACGGACAAGGTTCTCTTTTTTAAGAAAGGGCAATTACCTTTTCATCTCCGATAACAAATACCCGGTCTTGCGATGTTGGTTGAACCATGGCAAGGCCGGTAAATTGTCCAAAAGCAGGTAGAATCCCTGCCTGCTCTCCCAATAAAAAACAAGGCAATTTTAGATACTGCTTGGCAGGTCCTTCAAATGCTACTCCAGGATGAATATGTCCGTAAAAGTTGTATCCCTTCTCTATTTCCTCCATTGGATGGTGGGACAGAAAAATTCCTTCCCACTCATAAGGTTCTTTGTGCACTTTCATATTTGCACCAGCGTACAATCGTTTGTCGAGGATGTCGTGATTCCCCAATACCAATTCAAACGAAACATCAGGCCAGCCATGCATCCAGGCCGAAAAGGGTTGCCAGGCATCGTTGTATCGGGAATGAAACAAGTCTCCTAAAAAGATGAGTCGTTTTACAGGGAAGTCATTGACGAGATGGTCCAATTTTTCAAGATTGGAATAAAGGACATGGCCCGGAACTGCCAAACCACCTTTTCTGAAATGAGTTTCTTTTCCGAGGTGTACATCTGCTACCAATAGAATGGATTCCTCAATCCAAAAAGCTGCTTTGTGAGGACTGAGAATAAAGTTTTGACCCGCTTTTTCTACCAACTGTTCCCCTTGCCTGATTTCCATATCAGTCTTTTATCAACCGTAATTTCATTTTTTCAATTCGATCTTCCAGCTTTTCCGAAGTTAGTTTTTCACGCAATCTGTCCACCATGATAGGGAAAGCCAAAGGTGTAGCCCTGTCCGGTTTGCTCAATAATTGTTTTTGGGAAGAAATCCGATTCAAAGCAGTGTACAAACGTTCCGATTCCAATTGAAAGGTCATAACTTCTTCGTAAGCTTGTTGTAGCAGCAGGTTGTCCGGTTCGTAATTTGAAAAAGCATCGAAGAAAAGTTGAGAGGAGGATTGCAGGTGTTTGTCCTTTTTAATCCTGCCGGGGTACCCTTTAAAAATCAACCCAGAAATAGAGGCAATATCTCTAAACCTTCGACGGGCCATTTCTACTGAATTGATACTTTTACTGATGTCTTCGTGTAGGTTTTCGCTGGATAAAAGTCCTTTTTCCAGTGCATCATGAATTGGAATTTCCACATCCGAAAGCAATTCGAATCCATAATCATTGAAAGCGATGGAAAAGGAAATAGGCTTTAATCGGGCAATTCTCCATGCAAATAATGCACTCATTCCTTCATGCACATAGCGGCCTTCAAACGGATAAAAAAGCAAATGAAACCCTTCCTTGCTTTGAAAATATTCCATCAGGAATTCATTTTCGTTGGGAAGATGCGAACGTTCGATTTGAAGCTCAGTTAAGGGCAAAATCTTTTCAATTTCTTCTGAACCAACCAGTCCTTCACTGATTTCGGCTATTTTATGACGCAATTCATCTCCCAACTGCGAAGATAGAGGAACCCTGCCACCAGCCCATGCCGGTACTTTTCCGGTTTTTGATTTACTTTTTCTAACGCGCACTTCCATATTTCTTACCTGCACCAATTCCAAACTTCTTCCGGCAAACCAAAACACATCTCCGGGTTTCAAATTCGAAATAAATCGTTCTTCAACGGTACCGACTCGGCCACCACTCATATATTTCACAGTCATGGTCGCATCGCTAACAATTGCGCCTATAGACAATCGGTGCCTTGTGGCCAGGTTTCGATTTACTATATGCAATCTACCTTTGTACCAATCCACCCTTTTAAATTCATCATAAGCAGTCAAAGCCGGCCCACCTGTCGTTATAAAAGAAAGAATCCAATTCCATTCTTCGGGACTCATGCTTTGAAAACAATAGGTTTGCTTTACCTCTTCAAATATTTCAGTAGGAACAAATCCGTTGGATACAGCCAATGTCACCAGATACTGCGATAGCACATCAAAAGATCGGATGTAGGGAATCCGTTGCTCCAGTTTGTTTTCCTCTACAGCGGTCCGCAAGGCTGAAGCTTCAATTAACTCTAGACTATGCGTTGGCACAAAATAAATCCTGCTGGTTGCTCCAGGCTGATGGCCACTCCTACCTGCTCTTTGCAAAAAACGCGCAACTCCCTTTGGGCTTCCTACTTGAATAACAGTTTCAACAGAACGAAAATCAACACCTAAATCCAGACTAGAAGTAGAAATAACCACCTTCAATCGACCATCATCCAAAGCCTGTTCCACCCATTCCCTTTGTTCCCGATCGATTGAACTGTGATGCATGGCCATAATACCCAAAAATTCCGGTGCATCATCCATCAGCTTTTGATACCAGACTTCACATTGGTTTCTGGTATTTGTAAAAATGACTGTAGTAGTGCTTTGATGGATGATGGGAATGACCTTTTCCAACATTTTAATCCCCATATGCCCGGCCCAGGGAAATTTTTCCACTTCATCTGGCATGAGGGAGATGATTTCTATCTTTTTATCAATGTCGGCTTTGATTAATTTCCAATTGTTTTCTTCAGACTGCCGCCCTAAAAGCACCTCCATCGATTCTTCCATATTGCCAATGGTGGCCGAGATGCCCCAAATTCTAAGTCCTTTTTGTAAAGACTTTAATCTGGAAAGAGCCAATTCCATCAAAACTCCACGCTTTGAACCAATAAGTTCATGCCATTCATCCACCACCACAGAATGCAAATTTTTAAAATAATCTGCATAACCGGGAGTAGCCAAAAGCAAGTGTAAACTTTCAGGCGTGGTAATTAAAATATTCGGAGGGTTTTTCTTGATTTTTTGTCTTTCTGACGAACTGGTATCTCCTGAGCGAACTGCTATATCGCAATCCAATTCTAATCCGGATCTAAATCTTTCTCCTGCTTTTTGAATCTCTTTGGTCAAAGCTCTGATGGGACTGATCCAAATAGTATGCAAGCCCAAATCTTCCTGGCCGCTTGATTTTTTTTGATGGATATCCAGAATAGAAGGAACCAAAAGGGAATAGGTTTTTCCACTTCCGGTAGGCGCGTTTACAATTCCTGAGAGTCCATTTTCATAGGCTTCCCAGGCTTCTTTTTGAAAAGGGAAAACGGTCCATTCACGGTTTGAAAACCAATCCAGCGCCATATTCCAATCAGCCATACTGTTCCAACATTTGATGTAAATCTTGCAAAGTATTGGCTTCGGAGGCCGGTTTGTCTCTTCGCCATCTCAACATGCGCGGAAATCGGAGTGCAATACCCGATTTATGTCGGGAGGATTCATTGATGCCTTCAAAGGCGATTTCAAAAACCAGCTCCGGATCCACACTTCTCACCGGACCAAAACGCTCTTTGGTATGTTTGCGCACCCAGCGGGTGATTTCATTGAATTCTTTATCGGTCAAGCCTGAATATGCCTTTGCAAAGGGCACCAGATTGTCTCCATCCCAAACCGCAAAGGTGAAATCCGTATAAAGATTTGCCCTTCGACCATGTCCGCTTTGCGCATACAACATGACTGCATCTACCGTCAAAGGATCTACCTTCCACTTCCACCAATCTCCCCTTTTCCTACCTGCCAGATATGGCGAATCCTTTCTTTTTAGCATAAGACCTTCAGAATGAAATTCCCTGGATTTTTCGCGAACCTCTTTTAGTTCTTCCCATTTTGAAAAGAAAACTTTTTCGGATAGTTTTAATAGGTCGGAGGTAAGAGGATTGGAAGTGAGTTTTTCTAAAATTACCCTTCTTTTTTCCAATGGCTGATCCCGGATGTCTTTTCCTTCCCATTCCAATACATCATAAGCCATGAGAACCACAGGTGCTGCTTCTAATATTTTTTTTGTGACATTTTTCCTTCCAATTCTGGTTTGAAGGTCATTGAAAGTTAGGGGAATGCCATTTTTAAAAGGTAAAATTTCAGCATCTAGTACGGTACCATTTGGAATAGCATCGCAAAGTGGTTCAAGCTCCGGAAATTTATCTGTTACCAATTCCTCTCCCCTCGACCAAAGAAACCATTCATTTTTGCGAATTATCAATTGCCCTCTGATTCCGTCCCATTTCCTTTCGGCAACCCATTCAGATTCTGCACCCAAATCATCCGGACCATCTTCCAGTGGATGGGCCAGGTAAAAGGGATAGGGTTTGGAAACATCGTCCAAAGGATGGTCTTCAACTATCAGTTTTTGAAAAGTGGTTTCATCCGGTGACCAATTTCCCATTAGTCGATGAGCAATTTGACTTTCTTCCTGGGAGGTGGTTTTGGCGAGGGCCTTCATCATGAGTTTTTGAGAAACCCCCATTCTGAATCCACCGGTGATGAGTTTATTAAAAACAAACCTTTCGATGGCATCCATTTTGGACCAGATCTCTATTATCGTTTCCTTTTTCTCTTCCTCTTCCGCTCCTTTTAAATTTTTTATAATATCAATAAGATCAGAAAGTCTGGTTTCCAGTTTTTCCTTAGGCGGAGGAAGCAACAATGCAATGGTTTCTGCCAAATCACCCACCACATGATAAGATTCTTCAAACAACCAGGCTGGAACTCCGGCAGTTTCAGCTGCCCAGGCCCTTAGTTCACTGGTCTTAACAGTACGTTTTGGGCGACGATGAGAAAGTATTGCAATGGCCCAAAGTTTATCCCGATCGGGTGCTTTTTTAAAAAAATCAACCAAGGCTTCTACCTTGACGGTAGTTTTGGTGGTTTGATCCAACTGTTTGAAAAGCGTAGCGAAGTGCATTAGCTTTTTTCCGCCTCCCCGGTATCATTTTCTTCAGCGGCATCTCCTTCATATTCCGTTTGAACCGAAGCTGCATTGAGTCCCTTGTCTCTAAGCCATTTGGCAAAAACACTGGTATATCCGTGTGTTACCAAAACCCTTTCCGCACCAGTATTTTCTATTGCTGTATTTAAATCTTTCCAATCAGCATGGTCACTGAGTACAAATCCTCTGTCTGCGGCTCTTCGCCTTCTTGCACCCCGCAAGGTCATCCATCCGGAAGCGATTCCTATCGAAAGAGGTTTGAATCTTTTAGACCAGGAGGAATTGATGGCAGAAGGTGGAGCTAGAACCATGGCACCTTTGAATTCACTTTTTGGAATGTCTGCTTTTGCTAATTGTGTTTCAGGAAGCAAAATTCCCTGTTTTCGAAGTACCTTATTGGTATTTTCAATTGCACCATGCGTAAAAATGGGCCCAATCGAAGTATCCAATCCGTAAAGAATACGCTGTGCTTTACCCAGGGAATAACAGGATAAAAGGCTCACTTTTCCTTCTTCCGCATTGGCATACCACCAATTGTTGATTTCTTCAAAAACCTCGGCTTGGGGTTTCCAGTTGTAGACAGGCAATCCGAAGGTAGATTCCGTAATAAAAGTGTGGCATTTGACCGGTTCAAACGCTTCGGTCAGTCCATCATCTTCCAGTTTATAATCTCCTGAAGCCACCCAAACTTCTCCTTTATATTCCACGCGAATTTGAGCCGATCCAGGTACATGTCCGGCCGGATGAAAAGAAAACTTCACCCCATTAATGGTGGTAGTTTTTCCAAATAGTGTGGTTTGTAATTTGATATCGCCAAGGCGGTAACGGATGGCAGGTGCAGCAGCCTCCGTACATAGGTATTCCTTATGTCCCCACCTAGCATGATCCGAGTGGCCATGCGTAATCAAAGCCTTCTGCACCGGCCTCCAGGGATCGATATAAATCCCGGCCGGTTCACACCAAATACCCTTATCCGTAAACTGTAGTAAATCCATCGGATCCCTAACTTATGAAAATTTCTTTTGTTCACAGATGGGGATGGGATTGTTGATTGGTTTAGAACAGGAATTTGTTTTGGGATAATGTATAAAAGGAGGAAACTCTGAAGGAAAATTTATTTTAATCAACCCAAAGAGCCATGGAAGAAAAGCCAATAGCCAACGGCCAACGGCTAACAGCCAAAAACATGATTGAGCTTTTTATTTCAGCGGTCCGGACGGGACTTAAAAATTCTATCATATTTTATTGAAATTCAGAATTTTATAAAATCATTATGGTGATTGTACTCAATTTTGTAAAAAAAATAATTTCAAATGATATTATTTTATTACTCTTACAACAAAAGTAATTTGAACTCATAAAGTGAATTAGTGAATACTGAAATTTGCATCCAATTAAAATTGAATCCTCAGTATTTAGGTGACAAGGAGGATAAAAATGTTTCTTACCATGCTCATATTTATACCAAAAAGGATAATGAAGTATGGATGAAAATCTATAGGGATCGTTTTTTACATATGAAATTTAATTTCCTGTATTCTTCAAAAGGTATTAAGGACCTCAATGAAATATTTTGTGAATTATCCCATGAGAATGAACCAGATATTGAATCAATAGATTATTCAGAATCTAAAATAATTTCATATAGAGATGCAAGTAATGATTATGATAGAAACGGGGATTATTTTGAATTAGGATTAAGTAACCTGAAAATTAGTTTCATCGCTGAAAATGAAACTAATTCAGAGGGTGATTTTAAATCAAGTTTCTATTTAGAAGATGGCGCTGTAGAGATAATTGAGGATTTTTACGTAATAGATAAGTTCTTTACTAATCCTGATGCATTGAAAGCAGAACATAAATGGAAAGAACCTTTTGTTTTCAAGAACATTAAAATGGTTTTTGAATTAGGATTTTCTACAGAAAAAAATCAAGAAGGATTAGAGGTTATCCAAAAAATACCAAAGTTGGTTTTATACCACCAAGAGAAAAGTGAACAGGAAATATTAGAAGTAGCAGATTTTATTTTAGGTTTTGCATCCTTTTATTTTGGGACAGAAATAAAATATTTTTTTTATAGGATAAGTACCTCAAAAATTACTGTTCAAAAAACCATCAGAATTAAAGATCAATATCACTTTTCATCATCATATTTCATCCGAAGAAAATACAGCATAGGCTTTGAAGAGTTCCTAAAGAAAATTTCTCTACATAAAGAATTAAGTGTCGATTCCTTTAATGGTATTGTTCAAAAATATTTACTCTCTCAAAAGCTTAATAATGAATCCAAATTTTTGTTATTATTCAATGTTTTTGAGAATCTTAGAAAAGTAAATTTAAAATCAGAATCAATTAAAGAATCTTATGATTTAATCCGCTTAAAAGACGAAATAAAAGAGGAAATAAAAAATGATTTAAAGAGGTTTTCAATTTATGTCGATCCAAAAAAGAAAAATGAATTTGAAGCTCATGTAATGAATCATCAGAAAACGATTTTCTTTTTACCTGTTAAAGAACAGTTGAATAATTATTTAGAGTTCCGCAATATGGATTTTGGCTTATTTGAAATTGACCTCTCCAAAATTAAATCTTTGAGAGATGAAATTTTTCATGGAGCACCCTTAGCCAGGAATCAAGAATTATTGGGTAAGGCAAATGAAGTTTTAAATTTAATGTGCCAGGTATTTATTTTTGATGTTTTAGGAATTGAAGATTTTAATAAGAAATTTAGCGCCAAGGAAGAATAAATGTTTTTTTGTTTAATTCAACCTGCCTCCTTTCAAATTTTGAAATTAATTGGTTTATATCCTTTTCAATTTTATCTCCCTCCATATGCCAGATAATTTCTTCTGACCTCTCCAACCTTTCTAATAAAGAATTATCGTCTCCAAATTTTCCTGGTGTTCTGGCTGCTCTTAATTCATCAACCATTTGAGCGTTAAAACCAATGCTGTTTATTATTTTAAAAATACTTCCAAATTCCTTTTCTGATTCAGGAGAAACAACTGCCATATATTTAAATTTTAGACTACTAAGCTTATTGAGCTTTTCCATTTCATTGTTTATCCTATAATGAATAACTTGAGAGGTTGAAAGCGATTGCTGATTATTATTTAATGTTTTAACTTCAATTTGTTCATGAGGAAAAACTCTTGGATCCCTAATTTTCTTTATGGACTCCCTAACAGAATATAATATTTCTAGTGTATCCTGAGATACTTCATTTTTCATCTTCCACCTTGCTTCCCTTCTCCAGGAGTCAATCCCATAAATAGCCGTTCCTGCAGCTATAATAATTGAAATAGGCTGCAGGAACGATAAAAGATTATTTGTCCAATTCATAATTTTTCCAAGTCTAAAATTTTCCTTAAGGTATACCCAATTGAAGTAATGTAGATTTCACCCATCCCACTTATCTCTTCTTGATAGTAAGATCTATTATTAAGATTATAACCAAATCCTAATAACCCAGCATTTATGAGAGGTAAATCATCCTCATTTGGTATTTCTTCCATTGAGCCATAATAATTAAGGTGCTCTTTCTCTCTAAGTAAAAATTCACTTAAATCCTCATAAGAAATAGAAATAATAATTCTACTTCCCTTCAAAAACTCTTCATATCTTATTTCCTTTGATAGAAAAGCACAAAATAGCATAGAAATCAATTTCGCATCCAAATGGTCTTCGGCCTTTTCAAGAAGGTATAAAATCTTTTCCCCAACTTTTATTTTTGTTTTTGGATCGTTATCAATTTGGGAAATTAATTCATTCCTTTCTTCAGGGGAGTATCTATCTAAATCACTTAAAAAGGAAGCAATTTTTTTAATGAAGAAGTAGTTCGAAATTTTAATACTTGTATTTCCTATAGCGACGATTGTTTTTATTACTGGTATTTCGCTCAATACACCATCTTCTATCATACTATCCAACCCTATTTCAGAATAATCAATTGCTAAACCTTTTAAATCTGTTTGTGTCAGGGTTTCAGAAAATGATTTTACAAAAATATTTTTCTTCATGATTTTTTACATTAAATCAAATCCACATCAATTCCAGAATTTTTAATTACATCTTCTCTGGAAAGAATAGTAGAATGAGTAGTCAAATTAATTTTCCTTCCCTGGTTCAGCTGGATATTTCCATCATCATCAGGTAAACTTCCTATTGGTGAATATTGATTTTCCTAGTAAATGCTTGGTGTAGCACCTCTAAAAATAGCTTTTTCATAATCAGGTTTGTAATAGCTTCAAAAATATGCATGCAAACTTCCTATTAAGATTTATGCTCAAGCAATAAAGTAATTATCAAGGATTGCTAAAATACTGTTTAATTAAAACCGATTCAATGTTTTTTTGAATTTCAAATGAGAAAAGGATGTCCTTGGCAAGAAAGGAAATTCAATATAATTATTTTGCAGCTTTTCAAAATTCAGATTTGTGTTTAAAAGCAGAATTTAAAATTCTACTTGCTTAAACTTTGAAGAGGTAAGCAATTCAATTAAGTTGAGGTGAAGATTTACACGAAACCCTGCAAAACAATGAGGAACGATCTGATAGAACTTAAACGAGGTACTCTTTTTGAAGAATGGAACCAATAAAGGATCGCAAGTCTTCACTTAATCTATATTAGCTTAGGTTTTCAATAATCAAACCTCTTGACTCCAAAAGTTCAAGCTGTTCGAGGTACCTTAATGGTGGTTTATTGTATTTAGTTTTAGCCATAAAAAAAGAAAGCTTACCCTAAGCGCGCTGATCTTACGAGAAGCGGGGTAAGCATGTTAGTGCAAAGATATAAAGTTATTTCCACTACTGCAATTAGGATTTATTCTAAAAAAGTGCAAATACTTAGCCCATTCATCAAACCTTAAAGCACTCCAAATATTTGGAAACCGAATATAAAATCGCCTTGCATTTTTTCGACATTTTCAGATTTTAGAATAAATGGACAAAAAACTCTGCGTTTAAGATTTTTATCGACTTTCAATAAAAATAAATTCCTTTGAATTGAAATTTGCTCCATTCCATTATAGCATTAACATAGCTTTGTTTTCAAATAACAATATGTAAAGCTAAAGCTTATGAAAATTCAACTTTCACTTTCTTATCCATTTTTTCTTTTATTAACATTATTTTTTCTTTTCGCTTGCGAAAAAGGAGATGTCAATCCAAATCAGGATTGTGGTATCCCAAGGGAAAGCTGCAGAGATTGCGAATGGAATGTTTTCAAGTGTAAAATAAATGGTGAAGAATGGTGTGCTAGTTGTGAAGGGGAAAATATTATTTTCGGTTGCGACCCTGTTGATTGTCAGTTTTATCCTAATGATTCCATTAGGTGGTTAAATACCATCGCCTACAATGATTACTACACTATAAATATCACATCCTCAATTTTTGAGATTGATGAAAAATGTGAATTCCTCGGAAAAAGTATATTATTCAACAGAAAAATGGTCGGAGAATGCAAAGTCTTTGCACCTGATACAACATTCGCTAATTCTGTAAAAATAACTTCAATAGACCACCAAGAACAACTGATAGAAGGTTCATTTGAATTTCAAGCATTAAACGAATGTGGGGATACAACAAAAGTAACTGACGGTATTTTTAAACTAACCTACAGGCCTTAGTCAACTTGTTTTAAATCAAAAGTAAATATGATTCTGGCACAGCTTCATTAAGTGCAGATTCAAATGTAACAAACCATTATTTCTGCAATTTTGATGATGATCGAATCGATGAAAAAGCTGGAATTCTATAATTTAATATAGTATTTGTATTGTTACTAATTCTAAAGAAAAATCAAGTTATGAAGAGAAAAATGACATTACTCGGTGTAAATCTTTTATTAATAATTCTCCCCTTTCTAATTTCTTGCGAAAAAGTAGATGTCAATCCAAATCAAGATTGTGGTGTCCCAAGGGAAAGCTGTAGAGATTGCGAATGGAATGTTTTCAAGTGTAAAATAAATGGTGAAGAATGGTGTGCTAATTGCGAAGGGGAAAATATTATTTTCGGTTGCGACCCTGTTGATTGTCAGTTTTATCCAAATGATTCTATAAGGTGGTTAAATATCGGTGCTAACGTAAATAATTATACAGTTTTTGTCACATCAGAAATTACTGAATTAAATAAAGAAATTTCTTTAATTAAAGACAACAGGGTATTAAATAAAGATGAATCAGGAAATTGTATTAGATATTTTGCTAAACCTGAAAACAATTTCGTCAAGGTTACCGATATAAATACTTCTCTGCAGATTATAGAAGGCACTTTCCAGTTTGAATGTTTGAATGAGTGTAATGATACATTAAGAATATCAGAAGGAGTTTTTAAACTTACTTATAGGCCTTAATAACCTAATTTAAAACCATAATAGTAAATTCTCCAATACCAATATGGAAACTTAGATACCATTCAAAATCTTTCCCTTGCGTATTATAAAAGCAGATACAAAACCAAAAATAATTCCTTTTGTAGCCAAAAAAAAAAAGCCCAATCGAAATTACGATTGAGCTTTTTATTTCAGCGGTCCGGACGGGACTCGAACCCGCGACCCCATGCGTGACAGGCATGTATTCTAACCAACTGAACTACCGGACCTTTATCTTTATCAGCATTTCCTATTAGGAAATTTTCGTGCCAATTATTATTTCAGATTAGAACTTTTTCTATCCTTCTTTTCAAAAGCGAGGGCAAATGTAAAACGGTTTTTTAAACATTGCAATAGGTATCATAAATTTTTTAAAATTTTTTTTTCGATGACCGATACCTGAGGTCCTTTTGCTAATTTTGCGGACTTGATAATTGAGTCGCACGCGTTCAAGGCTCAATTCCTAAACTTATTTTCAAAAGGTCTGCTTCCAATGAAGCAAACCGGATTAACCACAAAACTGTGTATCATGGTCTTTTTGGAGTTTGAAAAACCACTCGAGATCCTCTTTGAACAATTGGAGAAGATCAAACAAGTGGGAGAAGAGGGAGAGATCGATGTGACGGAAATGGTAAAGGAGCTCGAAGGAAAAATAAAAGCTAAGCGAAAAGAAATATACGAAAACCTGAATGGCTGGCAAAAAGTACAATTGTCCCGCCATCCCGAACGTCCCTACACCTTATATTACATCAACCAGATGTGCCGCAAGTTCGTCGAACTACACGGCGACCGTTATTTTAAAGACGATAAAGCCATTATCGGTGGTATCGGAAACCTTGACGGACAGACTGTAGTCATCATCGGACATCAAAAAGGAGTCAATACCAAATTGCGCCAATACCGCAACTTCGGAATGGCCAACCCGGAAGGATACCGCAAAGCACTTCGCCTGATGAAATTGGCTGAGCGTTTTGGATTCCCGGTGGTTACCCTTATCGATACTCCGGGTGCTTATCCTGGTATCGAGGCTGAAGAAAGAGGCCAGGCTGAAGCCATCGCCAGAAACCTGATGGAGATGTCTCAACTAAGAGTTCCCATTGTTTGTTGTGTAATTGGTGAAGGTGCTTCCGGCGGAGCCATCGGAATCGGTGTTGGAGACCGTGTTTTCATGTTGGAAAACACCTGGTATTCCGTAATTTCTCCAGAATCATGCTCCTCTATCCTATGGCGTAGCTGGGACTATAAAGAACAAGCTGCAGAAGCACTTAAGTTGACTGCCGATGATATGCAAGGATTTGGCATCATCGACGACATCATCCGCGAACCAGTGGGTGGTGCACATACAGAGCCTGAAAGCATGGCCAAAATACTGAAGCGTTATCTGAAGAAAGCAATTGCTGAGCTCAATGAAATGACGCCGGAAGAAAGAATTGATGCAAGAATTGCAAAATATTCTGCTATCGGGGAATACGAGATCATGGATTTGCCCATAGCAGAAGCAAAATCAAAATAATAACTGAAAGGAAGGAACTTGGATTGAAACACCTGCTCTGACACCCTCCCAAGCCAATTGACATTCCTGACCTTTTTGTCAATGCGTTAGCAACATGAATTCAATTGAAAAAATAAAACGCAGGCTTTATGAGTATTACCTCAAAAAAGCATTGCAGGGTCCGGAGGTAAAGCGGAAATCCCTCAGCCTCCAACAGGCCAAAAGTATAGGCATCCTTTTCGAAGCAACCCATTTGGACGAAAAACAAATCGTCGAGAAGTTTGCTGCCCGCTTAAAAAAGGAACAGAAAAAGGTAGAACTGTTGGGTTATTTCCATTCCAAACAAGAGAGTGAAAACTTTCCCTTTTCCCATTTCAATAAAAAAGACCTTGACTTTGCTCTTCGCCCCAAAAGTGAAGACGTAAAAAGCTTTATTAATACTAACTTTGACCTCTTAATTTGTATCAACACGAGGGAATTGTTGCCGATGCATTATATCGCCTCCTGCTCCAAAGCAGGATTCAGAATTGGCCCGGCTTCAGAACGGACTTCTTCCTACGATATGATGATTGATACCAAAAGACCGGAAGACATTCAGTACTTCCTGCAGCAAATGGAATTTTTCTTAAATAAAATGACACCACAAAATGAACCAACGCCAGCTTAAAGGAACAGGAGTAGCACTTGTAACACCATTTAAAAATGGCAAAGTAGATTTTGATGCGCTGGAAAAGGTGATCGAACATTGTATCGATGGTGGCGTTGATTTTTTGGTTTCTTTGGGTACAACCGGAGAAGCCATTACACTTACCTCCGATGAGTGTCGACAGGTTTTTGATTTCACTTTGAAAGTAAACAATGGTCGCCTGCCCATGGTAGTAGGATTCTTTGGAGGAAACGACACTGCCAACCTCATTCGGAGAATCAACAATTTTAATTTTGACGGCTTCGATGCCATGATGTCTAGTGGACCAGCATACAATAAACCGACTCAAGAAGGATTTTACCAGCATTTCATGGCCATGCAGGAGCATGCTCCACTTCCTGTTATTATTTACAATGTTCCGGGAAGGACGGCTTCTAATATTTCCGGAGAAACCATTGTCCGTTTGGCACATGCCAGTGAAAAATTTATCGCAGTTAAAGAAGCATCCGGAGATTTGAATCAGGCCATGCATATTTTGAAATACAAACCAGACAGTTTCGAGGTTTTATCAGGTGATGATCAATTGACCTTGCCTTTGCTGGCCTGTGGAGCTAATGGAGTAATTTCAGTAATTGCCAATGCTTTCCCTTATCAGTTTTCTACTATGGTAAGAGCAGGATTGGAGAGAGATTTCCAAAAAGCAAAGATGTACAACGATATGCTCCTGGATGTTCATCCTTGGTTGTACAACGATGGAAACCCTTGTGGAATAAAGGCTGCTATGAATATTTTAGGTTTCTGTGAAAATGAGCTTCGCCTTCCACTGGTACCTGTAGGTGAAGACACATATGCTCATTTAAAAAAGGAAATGGAGCCCTTATTGGTTAAGGCCTAATGATTTTCAAATAGAATTATTAATCATTTGATAATCAGGTGTTCATACTAGCTTAACAAAAAGCTGCCAACTTGCGTCCTAAAATCTAACGGACGTATCCATGAAACGTGAACTTGAAATTGTAGTCATCTCTGATGTACATTTAGGTACTTATGGCTGCCATGCAAAAGAGTTATTGGCTTATTTAAAAAGTATCAAGCCGGACAAGTTGATCCTCAATGGAGACTTTGTCGATATGTGGCAGTTTAAAAAGAGTTTCTTTCCAAAAGAACACATAGCGGTTATACAACAAATCCTGAAGATGTCGGTCAAAGGGACCAAGGTTTATTACATCACAGGAAACCACGACGATGCCCTTCGCAGATATTCTGACTTCTCATCAGGTAATATTCACTTGCGCGACAAGCTCATTCTTCAACTCAACGATAAAAAGTACTGGATTTTCCATGGTGACATCTTTGATGTGTTCATTCAGTATTCTCCTTGGTTGGCTCGTCTGGGCGGCAAAGGTTACGACTGGTTGATAGTTTTCAATCGTTTTGTCAACAACATCAGAGTGAAGTTTGGTATGTCTCGCCTTTCACTTGCTAAAAAGGTAAAAAGCAGTGTAAAGGAAGCTGTAAAGTTCATTGCTGATTTTGAAAATACCGCTATTCAACTGGCAGCTGAGCAGGATTATGATTGTGTAATTTGCGGACACATCCACCGTCCTCAAATGCGAACCGTTAAAACCTCAAAAGGGAATGTTTGCTATATGAATTCAGGCGATTGGGTAGAAAACCTTACAGCGCTTGAGTACAATTGGGGCGAATGGACTTTGTTTGAATACAATGAAATCGACTTTGAAGTGGTGAACCCAAAATTGAACGTGAAGGAGAAAAAGTCAAAAGACAAAAAAGAAATGGTTCACAAAACCCGTGAAGCGGTAATGGCTAAAATCGTTGATGCTGAACACTTTGGAAAAGTTAGAGCACTAAAAAACACGCCTGCTTCGAAGGTACAAGGCCAGAATACTTAAAAGTATTATAGCCAACAATCCACCTATCTCCATCCAAAGTTTTTGTTGATACTGGATGATGCTGGTAACATAAAAGGGGTTCCCTGTATTAGGAGTGCCCCATCCTTTTCTCAACTCCCAATTTCCTTTTCGGCTGTTGTCCAGACTGGGCAGTAATAAAGCCAGGGTAAAAATGGAATCCATCGGTTGCAAATCGTAATGTACTGAATCGATGTAGGCTCCATTATCCGAAAAAGGGAAATATTTTCCTCCCGTTTATCCAGTCCAAAATTGAAACTGCCTACCACTCCGTAGGCATTTGGATAAACTTTTACGAAAGCTGCAGAGTCTTCACATATTATCGCATAATCTTTTGGAGGAATCAAAAATGAAGGCAATCGGATGGCATGTTTTTTATCCGCAAGAATCCAGTTATGAAGCTGAATGGTTGAGTCAGAATCATTGTACAACTCAATCCAGTCTTCTGTCTTGTTGTTGTTGCAGGAGATTTCGTTGATCATCAATTTTCCTTCGAGGGGATGCCGATAAGGCTCGAAGATTGCTTTAATTTTATAAATATCCTTTTCAATCGCTAAATCCAAAATCGGATTAAATGCATCTCCTTCTATTCCTTCCCAATGAGAAAATCGATGTCCAAAATTGGGCCTTGCCTCTATTTGTTGAAGGGTATTTTTAAAATAAAATCCTTTAAAAACTCCGGGCTTTAGGTGCAAATGTTGATTCAAATATACCTGGCCGCCTTCCAATGTTTCAATTTGAATTTCGACTGCTTTTTCTTTTTTAAAAAAGCTTGCCAAATGCTGACGACAATATGCAGGTCGATTCAAAGCAAAATCACGCAAAACCTGAACTTCATCTTTCCATTTGGATTCAGAAAGTCGCCAGCGTTTTAATTGGCGCGGCATTTCCGGCAAGTACAAATTATAGAAAGAATCAATTTTTGCCAAGACTACTTTTTCAGAAAAGCAACTATTTAAATGATCACAATACCTGTTCAAAAAAGCATTTCTAAAGTCTTCATTTTCCAGAAGTTTCCTTAAAATAAAAGTACTCCAGGCAGGATTCGGCCAGGAATTGCCATTTGCAGCAGTATGGAATGCAAGGCTGTTTTCTTTGTAAGCATCCGACCTGTGTAATCCAAATCCCCAATCTGTATCGTATAATATCCATCGCCATTTACCATCTGGAGTGGCAGGTCGCCAAAACTTGATATTCCCCCCGGCATCTTTATTATCAAAATAAATCTGAGCAATTTTATAGTTCATAAAATTGTCCACATCCATCATGGTAGCGACAGAATCGAAAGCAACGGAGTCTTTGAGATTATGACTTTTTAAATAGTCCAAAAGGCCGAAATAATGTTTTCGGCTACCATAATTCCGCTCAATATTGTGCTCCATAATCTCCAGGCTATCCTTATCTACTTCTGAATGGGATTGAAGGAAATGACGGTTCACTTTTTCCCTGATATTGTAAATGCCCCAATACTCTCCGTTGATATACACATGGGAAGGAGTAGATGCTTGTTTTTCCAAATCCCAATCATCCACCAAGCTGGTCATTAAAGCATCTCTAAAATGGGTATGTCCAAAATCTCCTCCACTGTTTCTAAAGACCAGGTATTTGTATTTCTTGGGCTGATCAGGACCAAACACCTTTTCTTTTATCCTCTTTTTTCCATATTGTTTTCTGGCAACTATGGCAAAAGATTTTTGAGGCAGGAGCCTGCTCAATCCTCCAAAAATTCTGAAACCAATTCGCGAATTAAACCAATCATTTCCGCTTGGTTCAAACAACTGAATATGCGCTGGCACTTCTATTCTGGTCCAAAAATTTGCGCCAGGTTTCTTGTAAAGCGAATCTATAGTTCTTGGTCCACTGCGATACATTCCATCTATGGGATCGAACAACACAGAAGGAGGAATAGCAAGGGATGCGATGGGAAAAGTTCCCTTAGGTTCGCCTATAAAATAGGATTCGAGAAAACTAACAGAGCGTTCGCTTCCGCGAATGGCCACCGTTCGCAAGACCGTATTCTCCTGAATGGAAATGGGTGCTGAGTATCGTTTGGCGGAAGCACTGTTTGGTTCATCACCATTGGTAGTATATAAAATTACTGCACCCGGCAAACTGCTTAACTTAACCTGAATGGCTTCATCATAAAATCCACCTCGAAGAGAGTAAGTTACTTCAAATGGCACTTTATTGGTTCTATCCATTACAGATTGACCGACAGCGTGCAGGCTGAAAAAACAAGCCAACACCAAGGTGTAGATTTGAAGAAGTTTGCTCACTGGTATGTTTTGTCAAAAAAGACCGAAGGATTCGCGGGTCAGCGAATCCTTCGGAAGCTTCTACAAATGTAGAAATATTCAGTCTTGTAAAAAACGAGTTTAAGCTGGTTGAGCTTCTTCTGCACGTTTTTTAGCCAAGTCTTCTTTCATTTTTCTCCAGTCATCTCCCATCAGTCGGTTCATACCTTTATCCACTACAAAGTGGCGAGCGATATTTACCAAACCTTTTGCACGACGAACGTAAGATTCGTTGGCACGCTGGTTCATAGAGAAACCGGTATCGGTGTACTCAATATAATGCCAGTGTCCACTCGGCATAAAGATGGTTTCTCCGGGATGCAGGTAACATTCATACCCCCATGCATTTCTCAAAGCAGGGAATTTGTCGTAATCCGGATCGTTTACATTGATGTAGCTGGCAACTGTAAACGGATGTTGGTAGAGTCTCGTAGACATTTCAGGTGGAAACAGAACAATTCGTTTTCTTCCTACAAACTGGCTAAGGAAAATATGAGCCAGGTCAATGTCATAATGTAGGGCAACTTTAGAACCTTGTCCACCAAAGAACATAAAAGGAAACTCCTTATACACGCCATCCATTACATCGACATAGCGGTAGTCCTCTCTCAACTCCGGTGCATGGTTGATGATGTTAAATAGGAACATCCTAAGGTCGGTTGGTCCTTGTTCAATAGCTTCCAGGAACTCGCGGAAAGGAATTTTCTTATCCGGAGTCATGTAGCCTTTTCCGGGCTTGGAATAATTTGCAGAAAAAACAGGAACCAGAAGGTCGCCATAGTTTTCTTTAAAGAATTCCATTGTCCACTTCTCTTTTGCGGGCCACTGGTCCATTAGATCTGTAAGGATCACTGGTTTTTGAGGTTCAAGGTATTGTTCGTTGAATTCCTCTTTTGTAAGTCCCGCTTTTCTTTCGACAGGTTGAAGGGTCAACATATTTTTTCAATTTTTCGTTTTGAAAATTGACAATTTGGGAAGCAAAATTAATAACTATTGCCTGTAGTTTGATAATTAAATTGTCATAAAAATATTTTAAAGTTGGCTTTTTTCATAGTTAAAAGGGAGAACAATGGTTCGAGGAAAGATGTTTTGGAAAATAGAAATTAATCGTATCTTTGCGCCACGTTAGATAACACTCAAAGAGGGAACGTTACAACGATTCCCTCTTTTTATTATGTATAATTTCAGTCTACATGACAGAACGGATTGAAAACCTTTTGGCCAAAAAATTTGAGGAACCAGAATTTGCAGATTGTTTTTTGGTCGACATACAGTTATCAGCTTCCAAAAAGCTGGAAGTGTTCGTAGATTGCGATAACGGCCTAACACTGGACAAGTGCAGGCTGATTAGCAGGTACCTTGAAAGTTATATTGACGAAGGAAGTTGGTTAGGTGAAAAATACACCATAGAAGTTTCCTCTCCCGGAATTGGAAGACCCTTGACTTTGTTTAGACAGTATAAAAACAATGTAGGGCGAAACCTTGAAATAACTCCAGAGGATGGAAAGAAATTGGAAGGGAAGTTGTTGGAGGTTACAGAAGAAAAAATTCTGCTCGAAGCAAAGATGCGTGTAGAAGGGAAAAAACGAATGGAATTGAAAAATGTGGAAATCCCCTTTTCCAACATTAAGAAGGCCAAAGTAAAAGTTTCGTTTAAATAAGTCCGGAAAGCTCGTTCTGAAATCAAATTTCAGGCAGCAAATAAAGACCGGAAAAGGTTTAATTAATAGTTTAAAAAATATAGATATGAATCTGGCGGATATTTTTGCTGACTTTAAAGCTGGAAAGAATATTGACCGACCAACCATGGTTCGTGTATTGGAAGATGTATTCCGTACATTGATTCGTAAAAAATACGGGTCGGATGAGAATTTTGATGTCATTGTAAATACTCAAAAGGGAGACTTGGAGTTGTGGCGTGTGCGTGAGATTGTTCCCGATGGTGAGGTTACTGATGACAGAAGTCAAATTTCTATTTCTGAAGCACTTGCCATTGATGAAGATTATGAAATTGGTGAGGAGTGTTATGAGCAGCTTTATTTGATTGACTTTGGAAGAAGAGCCATTCAGGCAGCACGTCAGACTTTGATTTCCAGATTGATGGAATTGGAGAAAGATGATATCTATAAAAGCTACAAAGACCGCGAAGGCGATATCGTTATCGGAGAGGTACATCAGATTGTTAAAAGAGAGGTACTTATCGTGGACGATGCCACCGGTCATGAGTTGTTGATGCCTCGTGAGGAAATGATTCGCGGTGATTTCTACAGAAAAGGTGATATGGTAAAAGGTATCATTAAAAAGGTAGAGATGAGAAACAATACGCCAATTGTTGTTGTTTCCCGTACTGATGAACGTTTCCTTGAAAAACTCCTTGAACAGGAAGTTCCTGAAATTGAAGATGGATTGATCAGTGTGAAAGGTATCGTAAGAATACCTGGTGAACGTGCAAAAGTTGCTGTTGAATCTTATGACGACAGAATTGATCCTGTAGGAGCTTGTGTTGGTATGAAAGGTTCCAGAATCCACGGAATCGTAAGGGAATTGAGAAATGAGAACATTGATATCATCAATTTCACCAACAACGAAAGTCTTTATATTCAAAGAGCTTTAACCCCTGCAAAGGTTTCTACCATTGACCTTGATACCGACGAAAAACATGCAAATGTTTATTTAGAACCGGATCAGGTTTCTTTGGCAATCGGAAAAGGTGGTACCAATATCAAATTGGCCAGCCGTCTTACCAATTACGAAATCGATGTATTCCGTGTAACGGATGAGGTTGAAGAAATCGAAGATATCGATTTGGACGAATTTGCAGATGAAATCGAAGGCTGGGTAATCGAACAGCTAAAAGCCATCGGTTGTGATACAGCAAAAAGTGTGTTAGATCTGACAGTTGACGAGTTGGTTAGAAGAACAGATTTGGAGGAGGAAACTGTAAGTGAAGTATTGAGAATTCTGGCCGCGGAGTTTGAAGAAGAAGGGGAAGGAGCTTAATTCTTCTTTTCTTTTTAAAAAAAATTGAATCAGGGGAATTTATTTAAGGCAAATTAGTGTTGCAGTAAATGGAAATCCTTGTTTTTCAATTATCTTTGCGAGTCTTTTGAAAATATGTACAGTATTTGTGGGATGAAGTCATGAAAATCTTCATTTTTCAAATAAAACCGGATAAGCCGGAATTAATTTTTCAAGTACTGGTTGCGATGGATGCCCTTAGGCTAAAGCGTAATGGTTTTTTTTAAATCTTTTATCAATCAAAAAATTGATGAAACATGTAGGAAAATCAAAATAGAAGCCTGGGGCTGCCTCAAACCGGTCATTTATTTTATCGAAAAAACCTGGAATGGCCAAAAGGGTATTAGTAAAGGTAGCAACAGAATTAAACGTAGGGAAGGACTCAATCGTTGAGCATCTTCTGGACAAAGGGTTTGATATAGACAACAAACCCAACGCCAAGATCTCGGATGAAATGTATGATGAGTTAGTCAAACAGTTCTCCAACGACATGGCGATTAAAGACAAAGCAGATCAGCTTGTCATCGGAACCCGCCCAAGCCAGAAAAAAGAAGGCACTCCAGTAAAGGAAAAATCCACACTTACTTTCAATAGAGACGAGTTTAAATCCAAACCTTTCTCTCTTCGTCCTGAGACCAAGACTCCGGATCCTGAGCCAGAACCGGAACCCGTAAAGGAAGAAGCTCCAAAAGAGCCGGAAGTTGTTCAGGAAGAAAAACCTGAAGTTAAAGAAGAAGAAACCAAAAGACCGGGATTGAAAGTCGTAGGCAAAATAGATTTGGACGCAAAACCAAAAAAGAAAGAGCCTAAGAAAGAAGAGCCGGTAAAAGAAGAAGAGAAAGCAGAAACTCCTAAGGAGACACCTGCCAAGGAAGAAAAAGCTCCGGAGAAATCTGAAGAAAAAGAAAAACCTGCCAAAGAAGAAACTCCTAAATCAGATAAAGAAAAAAGTGATGCTCCAGCAACTGAGGCACCCAAAGAGGGTGAACCTGCAACAGATGCTGAAGGTGGTTTGATTCGCGCTGAGACTCCTGAACTTCGCGGACTGAAGATTCTGGGTAAAATCGATGCCGATAAACTTAAGGGTCCTAAGAAGAAAAAGAAAAAGGAACCAGGCAAACCGGAAACCACTGCTAAAACTGATGATAAACAGAAGGCAGATGGTGAAGGTGGCGACGATGCAAAACGCCGCCGTCGTAGAAAGAGGAGAAAAGTGACTACCACTACAGGTGGTACCGGCGACAGAAGACCTGCTCAAAATAAGGGTGGTAAATCTAAAAAAGACGAAGTAAAAGAGATTTCCCAAAAGGAAATTGACGATAAAATCAAGGCTACCATGGCCCGTCTTCAGGGTGGTAGCAAAAAGAAACGCCAGAAATTAAGAAGAGAAACCCGTGAGCGTCTTCGTGAAAAACAGGAAGAACGCGAAATGGAACAGGAATTGGAAAACTTACAGGTTACAGAGTTTATCTCGGTATCTGAGTTGGCCAGCCTTATGGATGTTTCTCCTGCAGATGTGATTACTACCTGTATGAATCTGGGAGTAATTGTATCCATCAATCAGCGTCTGGATGCTGAAATCATTGAGTTGGTTGCAAATGAATACGGTCACGAAATTGAATTCATCAGTGCTGAAGATATCGATGATGAAGAGGAAGAAATTGTAGATGACCCGGAAGATTTGGAACCAAGAGCTCCAATTGTTACCGTGATGGGTCACGTTGACCACGGTAAAACTTCCTTGCTGGATTATATTCGTAAAGCAAACGTAGCAGGTGGTGAGGCCGGTGGTATCACCCAGCACATCGGTGCTTACGAAGTAGAAGTAAACGAAAAGAAAATTACCTTCCTGGATACTCCTGGTCACGAGGCCTTTACCGCCATGCGTGCAAGGGGTGCCAAGGTTACGGACATAGCAGTAATTATTGTTGCAGCAGACGATGGAATCATGCCACAAACCCGGGAGGCAATCAGTCACGCCCAGGCAGCAGGTGTACCATTGGTTTTTGCTATCAACAAAATCGATAAAGACGGAGCCAACCCTAACAAGATTAAAGAGGCTTTGGCCAATATGAATATCCTTGTAGAAGAATGGGGTGGTAAATACCAGTCTCAAGACATTTCAGCAAAAACTGGTTTGGGAATTGATGCTTTATTGGAGAAAATCATCCTTGAAGCAGAATTACTTGAACTAAATGCCAATCCTGACCGCCCTGCAACAGGTACCATCCTGGAAGCATCGCTTGAAAAAGGTCGTGGTTACGCAACCAAAATGTTGGTTGAAAACGGGACCCTTGAAATTGGAGATTCCATGGTAGCCGGTGAATATTCCGGTAAGGTAAAGGCCATGTTTAACGAGCGCGGTAAGCGTGTAAAAGTAGCAGGTCCTTCAACTCCGGTATTGGTATTGGGTCTTGATGGAGCACCACAAGCGGGTGAAAGACTTAAAGTATATGAAAGTGAGCAGGAAGCACGTCAAATTGCATCCAGAAGAGCTCAAATCAATAGAGAACAGGCCAACCGTGCTACCAAACGTATTAGTTTGGATGAAATCGGAAGACGTCTTGCGCTTGGAACCTTTAAAGAACTTAACCTTATCGTTAAAGGGGACGTGGATGGTTCTATCGAGGCATTGTCTGACTCCTTGTTGAAACTTTCACAAGAAACTGTACAGGTTAATGTTATCCATAAAGCAGTAGGTCAGATTATTGAATCGGATGTATTGCTTGCATCGGCTTCTGATGCGATTATCATCGGTTTCCAGGTTCGTCCTTCCTTGAATGCAAGAAGGCTTGCTGAGAAAGAAGGAGTTCAAATCAAAATGTACTCTATCATCTACGAAGCAATCGACGAAATCAAATCTGCGATTGAAGGTTTGTTGGAACCAACAAGAGAAGAGAAGATTGTTGGTCAGGTAGAAGTAAGAGATGTGTTCAAGATTTCGAAAGTGGGTACTATTGCCGGATGTTTTGTACAGGAAGGCAAGATTATGAAAAACAACTATATCAGACTTATACGTGACGGTATCGTTGTTTATCCAACCAGAGAAGGAATCAAAGGCGAGCTAGCTTCCTTGAAACGATTTAAAGACGATGTAAAAGAAGTTAGAGCCGGTATGGAATGTGGTATCGGCATCAAAAACTTCAACGATATAAAAGTAGGCGATGTAATTGAAGCCTATGAAATCATTGAGGTTAAGCAGAAATTAGCTTAATTAAATGACGAGTGACGAAATACGAGTGACGAATTTAAACTCGTAATTCGTCACTCGTAATTCGTCACTTTCTAGATTTTCCTCAAAAAATCTTCCAACTCACTATCAAGATCAACTTCAGGAAACAAGCCAGGATTTAAGCCCGGTCTTTGAAGTGCTTTTTCTATTCCTCTGCAAGATTAAATTCTTCTTGGGACTGGCTAGCGAAATAGCCTTTTTCATCCAATACTTTAGCAAGATATTCCTGTTCGGTTTGGCCTGGAGTCGGTACCAATAATGCTGGTTTTTGTAATTGTACTAAATCCAAAATAGTACTATAACCTGACCTCGAAACCAGTACATCTGCTGATAATATAGCTTCGTTTAAGGCTTTTGATGTTAGGAATGCAACTGCTTCTACATTTGAAGTAAGGTTGAAAAATTCCCATTGCCCTGGCAATCCGCGAACGACCAGGAACCGTTTATCCATCTTGATAGATTGGGCAAAGATTTGATGTTCAAATTCTGACCTTTTAGGTTCAGGGCCTGAAACTACAGCAATGACATCGAAGCTTTTCTCTTGAAATCCACCATGCATTCTGGTAAGTGCTCCAAGGTATCGGGTCTTTTAAATTTGGCAGGGTAGGCTAATCTTCCTGATAGATTATTTTCACCGGGAAAATCCGGAATCCAAACCTCATCAAAACTTTTGATCAGTTGGTGATTGGCCAAATTGACCGGCGCTTCAAACGCCTTTAAAGGTGAAATCAAATTGACCTGATGGGTAATGAAAACAGAAGGAATCTCTTTAGAAAAACATCCAAATCGATTGTCGGAAATAATTGCATCCAACTTTTCTTCCTTCATTATTTTTTGAATCGCCCGCTGTTCTTTCGCTATTGCCGCCAAAAGGACTTTTGCTGACTGCCGCATCATGGTCCAGGCAAAGTTGTTGCCCTTGTAATTGACATTATAACTCGGCAATTCAAAAGCACGAATACCCGGAAATTCCTTTTTCAATAAATCCAAAGGCCCACCATCAGTTGCTACCATAACCTCTGCTCCGAGTTTTTGCAGACCGCGAATAATAGGAATACAACGCGTAGCATGTCCCAGTCCCCAGTTTAGTGGACTGATCAAAATTCTTTTACCGGAAGATATTTCCATTTTTGTTTTTGGCTATTTTTAAAAATAAAAATGGTCAGGTTAATAGCCTTTTATACTCGCTTGATTTGAGCTCCTATTGCATTCAATCGGCCATCAATATTTTGATACCCTCTATCTATTTGGTGAATGTTGTGAATAGTGCTTTTACCATTTGCCGACAAGGCAGCCATCAACAAAGCTACACCGGCACGGATATCAGGAGAAGTCATTTCAATGCCACGCAGCTGGAACTTTCTATTCAAACCTATTACGGTAGCACGGTGTGGGTCACAAAGAATTATCTGTGCTCCCATATCAATCAACTTATCGACAAAGAACAAGCGGCTTTCAAACATCTTCTGGTGAATTAGCACGGAACCTTTTGCCTGAGTGGCCATTACTAATATAATACTCATCAAATCAGGTGTGAAACCTGGCCAAGGTGAATCGTAAATCGTTAAAATGGACCCGTCGATAAAAGTATGGATTTCCATTTCATCCTGTTCCGGGATAAAAATATCATCCCCGCGGTATTCCATGGTAACACCCATTTTTTCAAAAACAGATGGGATGTTACCCAACTCAGGAATTTGACAATTTTTGATGGTGATTTCAGATTGGGTCATTGCTGCAAGCCCTATGAAACTTCCAATTTCAATCATATCAGGCAGGAGGCGGTGTTCAGTGCCACCAAGGTTGTCTACTCCTTCTATAGTTAGGAGATTCGAACCGATTCCCTGGATTTTTGCACCCATTCGCACCAACATTTTACAAAGTTGCTGAACGTAGGGTTCACAGGCGGCATTATATATAGTAGTGGTACCATTGGCAAGCACAGCGCCCATGACCACATTGGCGGTACCGGTTACAGAAATTTCATCCATAAGGATGTGTCCACCTTTCAATCTATCTGCCTGTACATAAAAAAGGCCTCTATCGTCGTCATATTTGAATTCTGCGCCCAGTTTTTCGAAACCAAGGAAGTGGGTATCCAAACGACGGCGTCCGATTTTATCTCCGCCAGGTTTGGGTAAATAAGCTTTTCCAAAACGAGCCAGCAATGGACCGATCAGCATTACGGAACCTCTGATTCTTTTTGCTTTGGTATTGAACTCAGGACTATTGAGGTATTCCAAATCTATATTTGAAGCTTCAAAAGTGTAGGTGTCTTCCGCATGTTTTTCAACTTTTACACCCAAACCTTTTACAAGATCAATAAGGTTGTTGACATCCAGGATATTTGGAATATTGGAAATCGTAATTTTTTCGGGGCTCAATAAAACTGCACTAATAATTTGCAGGGCTTCATTTTTTGCACCTTGTGGTGTAAGTTCGCCTTTTAATTTTTTCCCGCCTATAACCTCAAAAGTATCAGAGTGCATAACTAATTGCTTGTTTTTTGGTTAAACTCATTCAGGTGCGAATATATAAAGTAAAGTCAGGTAAATAATCTTCCGGGACTTTAGCTTTTGATTAATTATAGAATACACTTTTAAATTTCTTTTATGAAAGTCCACATATTGACCGTTGGTGATGAAATTTTAATAGGTCAAACCATTGATACCAATTCCGCATGGATGGGCCAACAACTCAATTTGATTGGTGCTGAAGTCATTCAAATTACTACTGTTGCCGATGAAGGAGAGGCAATTAAAAAGGGTTTAGATCTTGCTTTGGATGGAGTGGAGATAGTGTTGATGACCGGAGGACTTGGTCCTACTAAAGATGATATTACCAAAAAAGTCCTGGCTGAATACTTTGGAGTGGATTTGAAATTTAGTGAAGAGACTTATTCCAGAATTCAAAAAATATTTGAGACCATTGGAAAACCGATTACAGACAATCATCGGGTTCAATGCATGATTCCTTCCAATGCAGAGCTTTTGCCTAATAAAATGGGTACAGCTCCGGGTATGTGGTTTGAATGGAAAGGGAAGGTCGTGGTTTCAATGCCTGGTGTGCCTTATGAAATGCAATCGATTATGGAGCATGAGGCGATCCCTCGTTTGAAAGCGAAATTTGCATCTTCACCCATCGAGCACCGTACCTTGTTGACGGCAGGAGCAGGAGAAACCCAGCTGGCTGAGTTGTTGAAGGATTTTGAAAATCAATTGCCTGAACATATCAAACTGGCATATTTACCTAGTCTTGGACAGGTGAAGTTGAGATTGACCGGCAGGGCAAAAGATGCAACTAAACTAGGTCAGGAACTGGACAAACTCAAAGGAGAGATGTTTGAATTGGTAAAAATGCATGTGTATGGAGAAGAAAACGACTCCCTGGCAGCATTGATAGGCAGGTTGTGTAAAGAAAAAGGAATCACGATATGTACTGCCGAAAGTTGTACCGGTGGAAGAATTGGACATGAAATAACAGCCATTCCAGGGTCTTCTGAATATTATACCGGAGGCATGGTTGCTTACAGTTATTTTATAAAAGAGAAAATGCTGCATGTAAATCCTGATACACTGGCCAATCACGGAGCAGTCAGTGAAGAAACCGTAAGAGAAATGGTGAAGGGTGCATTGATTGCCTTTGATTCAGATGTCGCAGTTGCAGTTTCCGGCATTGCAGGTCCGGGAGGAGGAACGGAGGAAAAGCCGGTAGGAACCGTTTGGTTGGCAGTTGGAGATCGGTATGAAACCAAGGCTGAGAAAATCAGGTTTGGCAAAGACCGGATGAAAAACATAGAATACAGTTCTAATTATGCATTGTTGATGTTGAAAAACTTCATAAGTCATATGGAATACTGATTTTACACATTCCACAAAACTTCATACCGATTTTTTATTATCTTTGTGTTAAAATTTAATTAGGTTAAAATAACTCCAATAATCCTCCTCCAATGAAAAGTAAAATTAGAACCCTTCTGCTTGCCATAATGTTGGCGAGTCCTTTGTTTTTGATTGCGCAGCCTCCAACTTGGCCCTGGATCACTTCGGTAGAATCCAAATTTATATTCAAACTCCTATTTATGCAGGAAATTCAGTAAGTGTAACATATTACGTTTATCATAATAAGGCCGAATCTTTAATTTTTGATATTACCGTAATTGTGATAGGTGCTCCAATGGCTGGAGCATGCCCAATTTACATTAGCTCGTCTGGAAATTGTACTGTTGTTTATAATTTAAATAATATTTCTTCTGGAACACCTGTAAACTTTACCGGAGCTGCTGCTGGAAGAAATTTGTGGAACCTATATTTGCAACTTATAATGCTAATGTCAGATTTCAGCATTACCAGTCGAACTAATCTATTTCGATTCAAAAGTTGAAAGTAGTATTGTAAGTCTTTCTTGGGCTACAGCCACTGAAATTGAAAACGAAGTTTTTCGAGATAGAAAGAAGTCCTGATGGCAATAAATTTGAAACCATCGGAAAGGTGGCTGGAGCAGGAAACTCTCAGGTTCAAAAGAACTATCAGTTTATTGATGAGAATCCTGAAAAAGGATTGAATTATTACCGTTTGAAACAAATGGATTTTGACGGTTCTTTTGAATACAGTGATGTAGTGAGTGTGATTTATAGTGAAAAAGGAGATGGAGTTAATATTTATCCAAATCCTTCCAATCAGCTTGCATATCTTGCCTTCGATGAAGGAATGGAGAACCCAAGCGAGATCAATATTTTTGATGCATTGGGTAAGTTGGTAAAATCTATCAATACTACCGGCCAGGATTTGGACGGCAGGGTAGAATTAGACCTTTCTGAATTGCAAAGAGGTTCTTATATGATCAATGTTCAGTTTGGCAGGGAAACCATTTCGACCAGATTGCAAAAAGATATAAATTCTTTAAATCATTAAAAAATAAGGGTTTCGAATCATCGAAACCCTTATTTTTTTGTCAACTCAAATAATTTAAATTTTTAACAACATTCTTTTTTAAACATAAAACCTCAAAAAACACAATATTATTAGCTCAATTCATACCAAATACAAAGCGCCTCGAAATTAAATTCTGTAATTCAATATTTCCGATAACTTAATTTTTGATTAAGAGCTTTCTGAATACACTATCCCCTTGTTTTATATACCCATTTATGGTTACTTTGTATCTGGTTTTTATAAAATAAGCTTCTTACAATTAAATATTAGGTTGAAATGAGAATTATTTTTACACTTACTAGTATTTTTTATACTTTTGGCCAAATTGGGTTATCCTTAAATCCTTCAAGTGGAACTTTCAACGGAGGGTCAGGATATTAGTGTAACTTTTATTGTCACTACAGATATAAATGGAAGTAAAGTATGGGATATTAATGCAACATGTAGTAATTGCATTAGCACTCCTCCTTATAAGGGTACATGTAAAACTCAAAAAACCGGTAGTCAAAGTTCGGACAATTGCAGTACGGCTATTACTTTTACTCCAGCTAACACGACAGGAACTATAACAATTTCGGCAACTGCAGTAAATGGGGGTACAACTTATCCTGGTTCAGCAATGTACAATATCCTTGCACTCCCAATCCAACTCCTGTCCTTCTCAGCCAAAAACATCGAAAACTTCACTGCACTGGAATGGTCTACTGCTACTGAATTAGATAACGAAGTCTTTATTATCGAGAAAAGTGTTGATGGAAAAAATTATGAGGTGATAGGAAAAGTAGACGGTGCCGGAAACTCCAATACGATTATCAACTACTTCTTTGTTGACGAAAACAAATCCAAAGGACTTGCTTACTACCGTTTGAAACAAGTTGACTTTGATGGTACTTATGAATACTCAGCTATTGTTTCTGTATTCAACGATCCTAAAGATCCTAATGTAAAGGTATATCCTAATCCTTCACTGATTTCGCATATGTTAGCCTTGGTGACAATAAAGAAAACCTAAAATCAATAAACATCGTAAATAGTCTTGGAAGTCTTGTAAAGACCTTTACTTACGATGTAAATGATATGGATGAATCCATCCGTTTGGATTTGTCTGACCTTCAAAAAGGAACTTACTATCTACAGGTAGTTTACAAGCATACCACAACTACTGAACTGATCAGTAAGTTATGATTTCTAATCCACAATAAACACATTTCAGTCCAAGGGCAATGGAGTAAGCCTTTGGACTGTTTTTTTTTGGCGGGTTGCGGTTGACGGGGTGTGGTATGCGGTTTAAGATAATTAAATTTCTCACCACTACGGTCGCGGAGGACACTGCTTATATTCTTTTCACTAGCCACCGAGCTACGAGCTAACGAGCTAACGAGCTACGAGCTAACGAGAACCCGAGCATACGAGCTTCCGAATCTTTCAGCATTTTTATCGCTTTATTTATAGATTTGCTCTTCTTTTGATTAAGAATGGTTCAACCCATTATTCAATCCGGTGTTGTACCGGAGTATTTCAAAAAGTAGCATGAAAGTAACGGAGTATTTTGATAATGCCGGAGGAGAAACCCTGGTTTCATTTGAAGTCTTACCTCCACTGAAAGGAGGAAGCATGGCTGCCATCTTTAACATCTTGGATCCACTAATGGAGTTCAAACCTCCATTTGTAGATGTAACTTACCATAGGGAAGAGTTTATTTATAAGAAAAGGGATAGTGGTTATTATGAAAAAATCGCCATCCGCAAACGTCCGGGCACTGTAGGGATTTGTGCTTCTATCATGCACCGTTATGGTATTGATGCAGTTCCACATTTGATTTGTGGCGGTTTCACCAAAGAAGAAACCGAAAATGCTCTGATTGACCTCAATTTTCTAAATATCAATAATGTTCTTGCCTTACGTGGTGATGCCCGAAAATTTGACGGCAAGTTCGTTCCAGAACCAGATGGACATAAATATGCCATAGACCTGGTAAGGCAAATGGGAGAAATGAACAATGGACATTATCTCGATACCAATATCATCAATGGAGAAAAGACCGATTTTTGTATAGGTATCGCAGGATATCCGGAAAAGCATTTTGAAGCTCCCAATATGGATTTGGACCTAAAATATTTAAAAGAAAAAGTAGATGCCGGAGCCGGATATATCGTTACCCAGATGTTTTTTGACAATGAAAAATTCTTCCATTTTGTTGAAAAATGCAGAAAGATAGGTATCAATGTGCCTATTGTTCCAGGATTAAAACCACTGACCAAAAGATATCAGTTGACTTCCATCCCCAGGAATTTCTATATTAATATGCCCGATGACCTGGTAAATGCTGTTACCAATGCAAAGGATGACAAAGCAGTTTTAGAAGTTGGAATTGAATGGTGTATTGCACAATCACAAGAGTTGAAAAAAGCAGGAGTGCCTTGTCTTCATTATTATACGATGGGCGATACCGAAACCATTAGAAGAATAGCTGAAGCCACATTTTAGACCGAATCAGATAAAGCCAAAATGAGATTTTACTTAAGCATTATAAGTCTACTTACTTTTGTCCAACTCTTTGGACAATTGCAGACTCCGGACCAATTTTTACCACACAACTATGGAGAACAATTCACTCCGCACCATTTATTGGTTGATTATTTTGAGTATGTAGCTGAAAACAGTGAAAAGGTTGAGCTGATTCCTTACGGCAGAACCAATCAGGGAAGACCATTGATGGTGGCTTTGATTAGTTCAGAATCCAACCTTCAAAATCTGGAATCTATTCGACTCAATAATTTACGATTGGCAGGAATGGAGTCCGGTGAGGCAAATTTGGATAATGCAAAAGCCATAGTTTGGCTTTCTTACAGCGTACATGGCAATGAGCCTTCCGGTTCTGAATGTTCCATGCAAGTATTGTATGATTTGGTAGATCCTAATAATGCTCAAAGTAAGGAATGGCTTGAAAATACTATTATCATAATAGATCCATCCGTCAACCCGGATGGCTATTCGCGATACACCCACTGGTATAAAAATGCAGCCAATAAATTAGCCAATCCAAACCTGGACAGTCGCGAACATAATGAACCCTGGCCGGGAGGAAGGGTTAACCATTATCTTTTTGACTTAAACAGAGATTGGGCATGGGCTACCCAGATCGAAACCCAGCAAAGATTAAAATTGTACCAGGAGTGGATGCCCCATGTCCACCCGGATGTGCATGAACAATACATTGATAATCCATATTACTTTGCTCCGGCTGCCGAACCTTTTCACCAGTACATTACCCAATGGCAAAGAGATTTTCAAACGGAAATCGGAAAAAACCACGCCGGGTATTTTGATGAAAATGGCTGGTTGTATTTCACAAGAGAAATCTTTGATTTGTTCTATCCAAGTTATGGCGATACTTACCCTACCTTCAATGGCGCTATTGGTATGACCTACGAGCAAGCTGGGCATTCAACTGCTGGAAGGGCAGCAAGCATGCGCAATGGAGACACCCTCCTATTAAAAGACAGGATGGCACATCACCATACCACCAGCATGTCGACCATTGAGATGACTTCAAAAAACGCTTCCAGGGTAGTGAAAAATTTTAAAGCCTATTTTGATGAAGGAAAAAATAATCCGCAAGGCAATTACAAAACCTTTGTAATCCGAAATAAGGAGGAGGATGCCAGCAAAATCAAGGCCTTACTGACCTTACTAGACAGACATAAAATCCAATATGGAAAAGCAGCCAACAGCAAAAGCGGCATCAATGGATTTGATTATCAAAACAACAAAACCGGTTCCTTTTTTATCAATGAAAATGACCTTGTAATTTCTGCTTATCAACCCAAATCGGTACTTGCCCAAGTCCTTTTTGAACCTGAAGGCGTCTTGTCTGATTCTTTGACCTACGATATCACCGCATGGGCCTTGCCTTATGCTTATGGTCTGGAAGCTTATGCTACGACCACCAAAATATTGCCTTCAGCAAACTACGAGGGAGGATCGAATGCCCGAAGCATGACTTCAGATGTACCTTATGCCTGGGTAGCAAGATGGGAAGATGTCTCTGATGCAAGATTTTTGGGAGCTCTTTTGCAGGAAGGTATCAAAGTAAGGTATGCAAAAACTGCATTTACCATTGATGGAAAATCTTTTCACGAGGGTAGCCTGGTGGTTACCAAAGCAGACAATAGTAACAAGACAGGGTGGTCTCAAACCATGCAGGAAATTGCCAATGAGCAGGGTAAAGCCATCATGCGGATTTCAACCGGATTTGTAGATACCGGAAAAGATTTGGGTTCCTATCTGATGGAATTGGTCAAAGCTCCGAATGTTGCCATGATTTATGGAGAGGAAGTAGATAGTTACACTTATGGATTTGTTTGGAGTTATTTTGAACAGAGTTTGAATTATGGTATCAACACCATTCCCTATGCCCAATTGAAAAATGGAAGTCTGGATAAATACAATGTGCTGATTTTGCCTGAAGGGCCTTATGAACTTTCTGATGCGATTTTAAAAACAATAAAAGATTGGACCAATGAAGGTGGAAAAGTGATTTGCATCGGAAGCGCTCATCAAAAATTTGTTGGCAAGGAAGGATTTCAATTGAAGGAAGATTCCACTGAAGAAAATGAATCTGAAGCCATCAAGGATATTCATATTTATGGACAAACAGAGCGCAGCAGCATAAGCCTTGCAACGCCCGGCGCTATTGTCAAAGTAAAATTGGACACCAGCCATCCTTTATCATATGGCCTGGGTTCCTTTTACTACTCTTTGAAAACGAATGATTTTCATCAGCCTTATTTGGAGAAGGGTTGGAATGTAGGTTATCTTGGAGACAAGATTGAAAAAAAAGGATTTATCGGTGCCGGTTTATTGAAAAAGATGCCGCATACCATGGTATTTGGAGTTGAAGATGCCGGAGAAGGTTCCATTATTTATCTCTTAGACGATCCGCTTTTCAGAGGATTCTGGCATGAGGGAGAATTACTTTTCTCCAATGCTCTGTTTTTTTAAAAAATAAAACCTAAGTAAAATACTATGAAGAACCACGCTATCATTGTCGGAGCAGGATTGGTTGGCTCCTTGTGGGCTGTAATGTTGGCCAAGCGAGGATTGAAAGTGGATGTTTATGAAGGAAGAGGTGATATGCGTAAGGTCGGTTTTGTAGGCGGTCGCTCCATCAACCTGGCCATGAGTGAAAGAGGCTGGAAAGCTTTGGAAAAAGCCGGAGTTGCCGATAAATTGAGAGACGTGGCCATACCGATGAAAGGTAGAATGATGCACAGCGTGGACGGCCAACTTACCTTTCAGGCCTATGGAACAGAAGAACAAGCAATTTATTCTGTTTCAAGAGGCGGGTTGAATTTGGAGTTGATTCAATTAGCTGATGAATATCCCAACGTTACTTTTCATTTCAATCATAGAGGAAGAGGTGTTGATTTAGAAACCAATACCTGTCGATTTGAAAATACAGCAACAGGTGAGCACGTCACTGCTAAAGGAGATTTGATTTTTGGAGCAGACGGAGCGTTTTCAACCATTCGTGGTTCCATGCAAAAGACCAACCGTTTTAATTATTCACAAACCTATTTGGATTACGGATATAAAGAATTGGCTATTCCTCCTTTTGAAGATGGAAGTTTTAGAATGGACCCCAATGCCTTGCATATTTGGCCAAGGGGAAAGTTTATGCTGATTGCCCTTCCTAATACAGACGGAACCTTTACCTGTACCCTCTTTTTACCATTTGAAGGCGAGGTTTCGTTCGAACATTTGAATACCGACAAGGAAATAATGGATTTCTTCGAGACCTATTTCGCAGATTCCATTCCTTTGATGCCCACCATGTTGGAAGATTTTAAAAATAATCCGACTTCTTCTTTGGTTACAGTTAGATGTAGTCCATGGCAATATGGCCATTCTGTAGCTTTGATGGGAGATGCAGCTCATGCCATTGTACCATTTTATGGTCAGGGGATGAATGCCGGTTTTGAAGATTGTACCGTTTTGGATAATCTTGTAAATGACCTAAACGGCAATTGGGACGAAGCAATAAAAGCTTACAGCAATATCAGGGCAAAAGATGGGCATGCCATTGCTGATCTAGCTCTTAGGAATTTTATTGAAATGCGGGATTTGGTAGCGGATCCAAAGTTCCTCTTAAGGAAGAAAATAGCTGGTCACTTGCATCAGAAATTCCCTGAATTTTTACCGGTCTATTCCCAGGTTTCCTTTAGTCATATTCCTTACCACAAAGCATTGGAAGAGAGCTTTAGCCAGGATGCCCTTTTTGAAAAAATCCTTAACATCGAAAATGTGGAGGAAAAATGGAACAGCGAAGAAGTAGAAGCCATTTTCAAAGAGTGGTATGAATCACAAGCACTTGCGAATTCTTAAGAAAGGAATTTCATTTTTCAAGTTTTCTCTTTTGAAGTATCTTTGACGTAATCAAATTTACTTCATGTACCTTTTAGGCTACGACATCGGTAGTTCTTCCATTAAAATCGCTTTGATCAAAGCCAGCGATAAATCTGTCGTATGGCAAAGCAATTATCCGGAACAGGAAATGGACATCATTTCCAGACAAACCGGATGGGCAGAGCAATCGCCTGAAGTATGGTGGCAAGACTTCTGCGTCGCAACCAACAGGATGCTGGAGCAAACCAAGATTAATCCTGAAGAGGTATTGGGAATAGGATTGAGTTACCAGATGCATGGATTGGTCTTGCTAGATAAGGATAGACAGGTTTTGAGGCCTGCCATTATTTGGTGCGACAGTCGAAGTGTTGGTATAGGAGAAGAGGCCTATGAAGCCCTGGGAAAAAATTATTGCGAAAATCATCTTCTAAACGCTCCCGGCAACTTTACCGCATCCAAATTAAAATGGGTCAAAGACAATGAGCCGGATGTTTTTCATAAAATTGACAAAATCATTCTGCCTGGTGATTTCATAGCAATGAAGTTGACCGGCGAAATTAATACTACCATTTCAGGTCTCTCAGAAGGGATTTTTTGGGATTTTAAAGAGAAGAAAATTTCCAGGGCGCTACTGGACCATTTTGGATTTGACCAGGAAGTTTTGGCTCCAGACGTTCCTACTTTTTCCATTCAAGGTAAATTGACTAAAAATGCAGTTGTAAGAACCGGATTGGCTAAGGGAACTCCCTTATCCTATCGCGCAGGAGATCAACCAAACAATGCCTTGTCTTTACAAGTACTACATCCAGGCCAAATAGCTGCTACCAGTGGCACTTCTGGGGTTGTGTATGGAATAGTAGATCATCCAGTATTTGACCAAAAAACCAGGGTTAATGCCTTTGCGCATGTCAACTATGAAGTTGCCTGGAATCGTATTGGTATTTTACTTTGTTTGAATGGCGCCGGTATTGAATACAGCTGGATCAAACATCAGATTGCCAGAGACGGCCATAGTTATCAGGACATGGAACGTATGATTGGTTCCGTGCCTGTAGGTTCTGAAGGGGTTTGCTTTTTGCCTTTTGGAAATGGAGCTGAACGCATGTTGGAAAATAAAAACATTGGTGCTCACATTCATAACCTGCAATTTACGAGGCATTCGAGGGGCCATTTGTATCGGGCCGCATTGGAAGGAGTTGCTTTTGCTTTTGTATATGGAATTAAAATTTTAAAAGAAATTGGCCTCAATGTAGATGTGATCCGGGTAGCAAATGACAATATGTTTCAATCAAAGACCTTTGCTACTACCATAGCCACTCTGATCAATTGCGAGATTGAAGTCGTAAATACCAATGGGGCCATCGGAGCGGCTAAAGCCAGTGGAATAGGGATTGGATATTATGCCAATATTGATGAAGGTTTTTCAGATGTAGAACCGGCTCAAATCATCCGACCTGACCATAATCGCAGTAATTATGAAAAAGCATATTCTTACTGGTTGTCTCAATTAGAGATTTTGATGGCTGGTTCAGAAAGTAATCTTTCAAGCCATCAAGAAGAAAAATCCGGTTTTTTCAAAAAGGAGATGCATCGATTGAATAAGGAACTGGCGGCGAAGGAACTTGCCCTTATGGAGCAACAAAATTTTCTTTCCGACCTTGAAAAAAGAATGGCTTCCGTTCTGGATGGAAAAGAAACAGACTGGAAATCCTTGCTCTCAGATCTAAAAAACAGAACCAGGAAAAAGGAACAATGGGATTCTTTCGAAGACCATTTCGACATCATTCATGACGATTTTTTTAAAAAATTGAAGTTCGCTTATCCCAACCTGAGTGTTCCTGAATTAAAGATTTGTACTTTTATTAGAATGGGACTATCCACCAAAGAGATTGCCCAAAAGCTCAACCTTTCAACCAGAGGAGTAGAAACCCGCCGCTATCGTCTGGGTAAAAAACTAAATTCCCAAGAAAGCCTGTCTCAATTCATAGCCAACTTCTGACGTAGTTTTGACGTATTATTATTTAAAATACAGGTATTCTTGACGTACCAATAAATACTGACGATTCAATTCTAATACAAGATATTTGCTGGCAATCTGAAATAGTCGGCAAATTTTATTTCTTCAATTATCATCATTGGTATGTTTCTTTTGGGTTACGATATTGGTTCCTCCTCTATAAAGGCGGCTTTGGTACATGCTGAATCCGGCGAAGTGATGGGAATATCGCATGCACCGGAAACAGAAATGCCAATTGATGCAATACAGGCCGATTGGGCTGAACAGGATCCGGAAATGTGGTGGCAATATCTTGCCACCGCAACTTTTGATCTTCTTCAAAAAACAAAAATTGATACTTCCCAAATACTTTCTATTGGAATTTCTTACCAAATGCACGGACTGGTGCTGGTGGACAAAGAAGGCGAATTGATTAGACCCTCCATTATTTGGTGCGATAGCAGGGCTGTTTCTCAGGGTGAAAATGCTTTTCAAAAAATAGGAAAGGAATTTTGCCTTTTTTCCTTATTGAATTCTCCAGGCAATTTTACCGCTGCAAAGTTGAAATGGGTTCAGGAAAATGAGCCTGATAATTTTGCCAAGATCCATAAGATCATGTTACCGGGAGAATACATCGCTTATCGGATGACGGGTGAAATAATAACCACGCCTTCAGGATTGTCAGAAGGTGTATTCTGGGATTTCAGAACCAATGGAGTTTCCCGTTCTCTGATGGAGCATTTTAAATTTGACAATGATTTACTGCCGGAAATAAGGCCTGTTTTTTCAGAACAAGGAAAATTAAATGAACAAGCCGCTGAAAAATTGGGCTTGAAGGCAGGCATTCCCATCTCATATAGAGCAGGAGACCAACCTAATAATGCCTTGTCACTTGGCGTAATTGAACCAGGGCAGATTGCAGCCACAGGTGGAACTTCCGGAGTGGTTTACGGGGTAGTAAATAAACCAGTATTTGATCAAGATTCCAGGGTGAATGCATTTGCTCATGTCAACCATCAGTCAGAATATCTACCTGGTAATGACAAGGAAAGAATCGGAGTCTTATTATGTATAAATGGCACCGGCATCCAATACAGTTGGTTGAAAAAAATAATGGCTGAAGAGGGTTGGACTTATGAAAGTATGGAAAAAGAAGCTGCAAGTGTTCCGGTAGGTTCTGATGGCATTAAAATATTTCCATTTGGTAACGGAGCAGAACGCATGCTGAAAAATAAAACTCCCGGAGGAAGCATACGACATTTAAATTTCAACAGGCACGGTAAAAAACAATTGACCAGAGCCGCATTGGAAGGAATCGCCTTTGCCATGGTGTACGGCATGAAAATCATGCAATCGATGGGTATAAAGGTGGAATTGATGCGCGTAGGTAATGACAACCTTTTTCAATCAGAAATTTTTTCTCAGACCATTGCCAATTGTATGAATTGCCAAATTGAAATGATTGAAACGACAGGAGCAGTCGGGGCAGCAAAAGGCAGTGGTTTTGGAATAGGATATTATAAAAGTCTGCAAGAGGCCGTAAATAAAGTTCATACCATCAAATCATTTAAACCCAATGATGCTGCTGACCTGACCCTGGCCTATTACCATGAATGGGAAACTGAATTGAACGAACAACTATAAAATTAGAGATATGATCATTTTAGGAGACAAAGAATATTTCAAAGGAATTGGAAAAATAGCCTACGAAGGAAGGGATTCGGATAATCCGATGGCTTTCAAATGGTATGATGCAGACAAGGTAGTGAGGGGCAAAACCATGAAGGATTATTTCAGATTTGCAATGGCATGGTGGCATACCTTATGCGGAACTGGAGGTGATCCTTTTGGAGTAGGAACTAAACAGTTCCCCTGGTTGGAAGGCAATGATCCCAACGAGATTGCAAGAAACAAAATGGATGCAGGATTTGAGTTTCTGACCAAGATGGGACTCCCTTTTTATTGTTTCCATGACTTTGATTTGGTTGATGAGGCTTCCACCATTGCGGAAAGCAGAAAACGCCTCGAAATCATCACGGATTATGCACTGGAGAAGCAGGAAGCGTCCGGAGTAAAATTGCTTTGGGGAACTGCCAATTTATTTTCCAATCCAAGATATATGAATGGTGCCATGACCAATCCGGATTTCAATGTGGTATGCCATGCCGGAGCTCAGGTCAAAAATGCCCTCGATATGACCATCAAATTGGGTGGTGCCAATTATGTTTTCTGGGGTGGCCGTGAAGGATATATGTCTCTATTGAATACCGATATGAAACGCGAATTGGATCACATGGCCCAGTTCTTACACCAGGCAAAGGATTATGCACGTGGTCAAGGTTTCAAAGGCCATTTCTTCATTGAGCCTAAGCCAATGGAACCGAGCAAACATCAGTATGATTTTGATGCGGCGACCTGTATAGCGTTTTTGAGGGAGTACGATTTGATGGACGATTTCAAATTGAACATCGAGGTGAATCATGCGACTTTGGCCTCCCATACTTTCCAGCATGAATTACAAGTAGCAGCCAATGCCGGACTTTTAGGAAGTATGGATGCAAACCGTGGGGATTATCAAAACGGATGGGATACAGACCAGTTTCCGGTAGATCTGTATGAGTTGACAGAAGCCATGTTGGTATTGTTAGAATGTGGCGGTTTGCAAGGAGGTGGAATCAACTTCGATGCAAAAACCAGAAGGAACTCTACAGATCTGGAGGACATTTTCCATGCACATATCGGAGGAATGGATGCTTTTGCCAGAGCACTGGTCACTGCGGATGCTATTTTAGAAAAATCTTCTTATAAAAAATTGAGATCCGACAGGTATGCCTCATTTGACAGTGGCAACGGAAAAGCATTTGAAGAGGGGAAAATAACGATGGAAATGCTTTCTGAGTTGGCTCAGGAAGCAGGAGAACCTGCTTTGAAAAGCGGAAAACAAGAGCTGTTTGAGAATATCATCAATCAGTACCTATAATCAACTAACTAACAAAACCTGACCATGACAACATTTCAAACCCTGGATTGGATTGTAATTGCAATCTACTTTGCTGCCCTTTTTGGTGTGGCGATTTGGGTTATTTTGAAAAAACAACAAAATACGGAGGACTACTTCCTGGCCGGTCGAAATGTAGGCTGGTTTATGGTAGGAGCTTCCATCTTTGCATCCAATATTGGTTCAGAGCACGTGGTTGGATTGGCGGGAACCGGATTTCAAAGTGGAATGCCCATGGCACATTTCGAGTTGCATGCCTGGATAGTTTTGTTGTTGGGTTGGGTGTTTTTGCCTTTTTACGCCAGGAGTGGGGTATTCACCATGCCAGAATTTTTGGAGAAACGTTTCAGTCCGACTGCAAGATGGTTTCTAAGTGTAATTTCCTTGGTAGGATATGTTTTGACCAAGGTGTCGGTGACCATTTATGCAGGTGGAATTGTAATTACTACCCTGTTGGGAATAGATTTTTGGTTAGGAGCTTTGATTACCGTTGTATTGACAGGTTTGTACACCATCATGGGAGGAATGCGGGCAGTACTTTATACAGAAGCCATTCAGGCAGTAATCTTGATTTTGGGAGCTGCTTCCGTGACATTCATTGGACTTGATAAAATTGGTGGATGGGATAATTTAAAGGTAATGGCCGGCAGCGACCATTTTAATATGTGGCGCCCGATGAGTGACCCTGATTTTCCATGGACAGGTTTGTTGTTTGGTGGGACTATTGTAGGAATATGGTATTGGTGTACCGATCAATATATTGTCCAAAGAGTACTTTCAGCCAGAAACATCCAGGAAGGAAGACGTGGAGCCATCTTTGGCGGTTTATTGAAATTAACTCCGGTATTTATCTTTTTGGTGCCTGGAATGATTGCTTATGCATTGGCTCAAAGTGGACAATTACAGGTTGAAAGTTCGGATCAGGCTTTTGCGGCGATCATGGCACAATTGCTTCCATCCGGATTAAGAGGTTTGGTAGCTGCAGGATTATTGGCAGCACTTATGAGTTCTCTGGCTTCAGTTTTCAACTCCTGCTCTACCCTATTCACCATAGATATCTACCAAAAATTATGGCCTGATACCAATCAGAAAAAGCTTGTAAATGTAGGTAGAATTGCCACGGGCATCATTGTATTATTAGGAATAGCATGGATTCCTATCATGCAAGGAATCTCAGGTGTTTTGTATGAATATTTACAATCGGTTCAGAGTTACATTGCTCCACCCATTACTGCGGTATTCTTATTGGGAATATTTTATAAAAGAATCAATAAACAAGGCGCCTTGGCTACCTTGATAGGAGGGTTTGCTTTAGGAATGTCAAGATTGATAGCTGAATTATATAAAGATGACTTATCTGGAATTTTGTATCAGTGGGCAAGTATAAACTTCCTTCATTTCTGTGTGCTCTTGTTTTTCATTTGTGTTATTATCTGTCTGACAGTAAGTTTTATGACACCAAAGCCACCTGAATCGCAATTATCGGGACTAACTTATGGTACACTTACCCTGGAACAAAAACGTGCAAATAAAGACAGTTATACCTGGGTTGAAGTAGCGGCTTCATTGTTTGTGTTGGCGATTGTAATTGCCATTCTTGCCTACTTCACAGGATGATAAATTGGTTAAGTTTTGTTAGTGAATATATTTGGAAGGGAACAGGAAATTGTTCCCTTTTCTTTTTTATCCAAAAAACTGGTCATCCGCAGAGGGTCCATAACTTCCAGGCACTGGTATCTCGTTCAATCTAAAATATACTCCAATCTGAGCTCTGTGATGAGTAATTTGATTCAAAGCATGGCGAATGCTGCCATATTTACTCCATGTTTTTAATTTCTCTCCCCTATTAGTAAGACTCCATTTCGGATCTAAATCCTTTTCTTCAGCCTTTTCAAGTGCTTCTAAACTTTTCTGATACTGTTCATCCAAACGTTTTTCCAATTCTTCTCTGGTCTCAAGCGGTTTATTTTCGGAAGGTACGCTTACGTCCAACTCTCTGGTACGTAACATTAAATCCGGCCATCCAAAAATATCTACCAGGTGATTGCTAAGTCGACCTAACTGCATACTTTTTTGATGGGGAGTATAATTCCCTTTATCAGTAGGATAATTTTTTAAAAATCTTTTAGTGGTTTCATATTCTTCCCTGAGTTCATTTTTTAACTGCCTGAGGGTATTCATCATTATCTTTTTAATTGAAAAAGTATTTTCAATTAAAAGGTATTCTTAGCATGAATTGTTCGGGAATGTCTTTAAAACAGGGGATTTTCACCTTCTCCTTCGGCTGGAAGCTCCTCCACCTCCAAAAATGATGGACAAGCCAAGAATGTAACCTACCCAATAAAAAAGTCCGGTATTGTTTTCAGCATAAATCCCCACATCCATACTCAGCACCTTTCCAATCAAAGCAAAGGGAAAACAGATGCCATGCCATATTCCAAACAAAAAGCCATACTGCTGCGCTGTTGATCCTTCGGGTGCACAGGAGGACAAGGTGACCAAAATCAAAATGGCAAATGAGGCGATTAAAATATTTTTTTTTGTCATGATGGGAAGGTTGTTAATAGAAGGATGTTAATTAAGGAGACATTTGTTCAAACTACAGGATTTACTGTATTTAAAATAACCATGCATTGAATCCTGTGATAAATCAGTGGAGCTCTTTCCACGATAAAGGGAATAGAGGACTCAATATTTTTTATTCTCCAGCCTCAATAACATTAGACTCAATATTCACTTCTGCTTCTTCACGCTTTCTTATCACCATTATCTCAGGAATCAACTCTTCATTTTCTTCCAAAATGATAGTAGCTACCACTGCTCCCAAAATGGTTCCTGCGATAGCTCCAACCACCGGGATGTAGATTAAAATATAGGTGATCATCCCCACCGCAAGTGCAATTCCAAACATTGGCAATGTAGCCTTGAAACTCTCTCGAATTTTCAATCCAAAGATTTCATTGTAATTGTCCATAATGGCAAATCCAAGAAAGAAACAGGATGCTGAAAATTGTAAAATCTGTTTCAAGAAATCTTCAAATGGAAGGAAAGCCGTTATTACTGCAATAGCAATGAAACTCATTTTTTCAAGAACGAAACAGTAAATCGCAACCTTGATCATCCGCATTTCAGCTTTGATGAAAGCATTGAAGTTTGAATTTCTCTTTACCCCGGTTTTTATTTCAAGTGTCTTTCTGGTGAAATGAAATACCACCACTTCCAACAAAATCAGAATGAGGTACTTGGCACTTCCATCAAATGCCCATTTGAAATTCTCAACAGCTACTTTATCAAAAAAGGAACTCATACCGGCTTGAAAAGTAACTTCGCCCTCTGAAATACTCACCTGATGGTACCATTCATAAATACTGGAAAACATGTGGAAACCAAAGGCGATGGCTACAAAAATCATGAAACGAACCACCCATCCATACTTTCTCAATCCTCTCCAAATCCGGTGCTCTTTTATAAATTCCCAAGCCTCTTTATAATGAAAGAGGGTCAGAAAAAACTGCTGGATATAACTGGTAAACTTGTGTTGACCTTCGGCAAACATATCTTAAGGTAGGTTTTCGATTTTATCAAAAATAAGACAGTTGAAGCGAAAAAATGCATATTCATTGCCAATTAGACAAATCGGACACCATTATTAATTTCGTATCTTTAAAAGAATACTATTTTGCCCCGACAAATAAAACCAGATAAATCAATTTGAAAAAAGCATTTCAGCTCTTCCTGCTTTCCATTTTTTTCTTCCTGATGACGGGGACGGCTTACCAACTTTTGGCTCAGGATAGTTCTGGTAATAAGGAGGAAGCCTTCATTCGAAAAAGTAGTTTCATAGTACTTCCTATCATTTATTACACACCTGAAACCCGATTTGCTTTTGGGGGAGCCAGTCTTTATGCTTTTCGCTGGCAAGGCCAGAGTGACACTTTACGGCCTTCACAGCTCCAATTAGGATTTGCATACACTCAGGAAAATCAAATTCTTTCGTACCTGCCTTTTCAATTCTTTTTTGATGAAGAAAACTGGCAAATTAAGGGTGAGTTGGGCTATTACAGATACGTGTATCAGTTTTTTGGAGTTGGAAATAATACATTGGAAAGTAACAAAGAAGCCTACGATGTAACCTTTCCAAGGTTGAGGCTGGATGTAATGAAAAAGATTGCTCCCTATCAATATGCCGGATTGCGGTATTGGATGGACGATTACAACATTACCAAGGTAGAAGAAGGAGGATTTTTGGATGAAAGGCGATTTACCGGAGCTGATGGGGGCTTTGTCTCCGGCGCTGGTTTGATCTGGAATTATGATAGCCGAAATATGATTTTTTTTCCTTCAAAAGGATATTTCATCCAGGCTCAGGGATTTTTCAACAGGAAAGAATTAGGCAGTGATTTTAATTTTACCAGGCTTGGATTTGATGCAGCTGCTTATTTTTCAAAAGGAGAAAAAAATATTTTTGCTTTCAATCTGGTCAATACCTATACTTTTGGAAATCCACCTTTTCAGGAATTGGCATTTTTAGGTGGAGCAAAAAAAATGAGGGGATATTTTGAAGGCAGATTAAGAGACAATCATAATTGGATAGCCCAGGCTGAATATCGAAGGATAATCTGGAAATGGATTGGAATTAATTTATTTTCTGCTGCAGGTGCAGTTGGGAATCAGCCTTCAGACCTTTTTAAAAATCAGGTCCATTTTACCTATGGAGCAGGATTGAGGTTTACCATTGGTAAAAAAGATCATGTGAACCTTGGATTGGATTATGCAGGAAATGAACAAGGAGAGTTTTTTCCATATCTCACTGTTGGAGAAGCTTTTTAAAAATCCAAATCCATAAGAAATTCGTAAATACAAAGCTTTTACCAGCTAATATATACTATGCAATTTTCGGTTATTATTCCAACTTTAAATGAAGCCGCCAATATTGGTGAGACCATCCGTGCACTAAAAGAGTATGGTGGCTCGAATCTGTTGGAAATTATCGTTGCAGATGGTGGAAGCAAAGACGAAACCTGCAACATCGCTTTAGCACAAGGAGCAAAAGTGGTGCATTGTAAAGAACGAAGTCGAGCTGCTCAAATGAATGAGGGAGCCCGCCATGCAAAAGGCGATATTTTGCATTTTGTCCATGCCGATACCTTAGTTCCCGCTGGTTATGGAGATAAAATGATGCAAGCAATTCGTGAAGGTTGGGAAATGGGAAATTTCAGATATGATTTTGACAAACCTGACACTTTGCTAGCCATGAATGCCTATTTCACTAAGTACTCCTGGTTGGTATGTCAAGGTGGTGATAAAACCTTTTTTATAAAAAAAGACTTGTTTTTTGAATTGGGAGCTTACAATACTTACTGGACGATAATGGAAGAATATGATTTTGTAAAAAGAGCCTCGAAAGCGGGACATAAAATCATTACCCTACCTCAAAAGTGTGTAGTATCCGCGAGAAAATATGATAACAACAGCTGGCTGAGAGTTCAACTTGCCAATTTTGTAGTTTTCAACCTTTGGAAACTAGGGCTTGCAAAACCAGATAGATTGAGAGAGGTTTACGGTAAGATTTTAAAATAAAATCCCTGCCAAAGACAATGTCATTAAATTAAGAAAGAAAAGACAACCGTCTAAGGTGGGTCTCTCGGAGAGGACCCGCCGACTCAAGCAGCGTCATTTGTTTTCAAAATCGTAATTGACTGATATTCAATTTTTTTTGTATTTCAATTCCTAAAATTTTTGGTTCACGCAACGGACGCCAAGGTTAAGCGCAACGGACGCTACTCAATGATTTGGATGTAATTCACCTTTCTATTCCCTTAACTAAATAAAATCCCTGCCAAAGGGGGACTTGACAGGGATTAGGGGATAAAATTTTATAGTTAGTGCCTATTCTTACTTGCTGGCGTCGTTTAAATTCCAATCATAATCGAGGTACTCAATATCTGCACCCTCATTGATTTTTGTTTTAGCATATTTATTGACAAACTTTCTTACTGTTCCTGCATCATCTTTAAAATCTCCGCTGAACCATTTGAAAATGGAAGATAGCTTTGGATTTGAGGCAGAGACTTTGTTTCGTTCTCCGTCGTTTATAAATTTTTTCATAGCATCGTCCAGTTGAGCATTGAGCTTGCTTGCTACAAATGCTTCATTTCTTAAAACAGGACAGGAAACTGAAGCACAATTTACTGCTGCATGAATCCTTGCATCTTCAAAATCCTTTCTTAGTATACCATGCTCGATATTGTTTAAGTCGTATTCTTCTCCTTGTATTTTAATGAACTTGATATCCCAAACCGTATTCACAAAAGGTATCCCGTTTTTAATATCCTTTATACTCTTCACCGGATAATTATCGACTATAAGTTTAACAGTAAATGCATTGTAAGCATTGATCCAATAAGCCATTTGCTCTTCCCTTGACCAAGAATCCTGCGGATGTGCTGAAGAAAGCAAATCAAGGTATTTCTGTAAAGTTGCCTTGTCTTTTATAAATCCTTTGTAATCCACAAACCCGTTGGACTTCACATGTTTTTTCAAGAGTCCATCCCAAATATCATGGGATACCGGTTCTTTAGCTGGAAGGTTTGCTACGTTATTATTGCAAGCGAACAATCCACCTGCAAAAAAGAGACTAACAAGAATTAAAAGGTTTTTCATTTTGAGTTTATTTTAAACAATATACGCGTTAAACAGGGCAATTGGATTTTGAGTTCATCAGCAGCCGGGCATTAAGGAATAATTAAATGGCTATTGGCTATTGGCCATTGGCTTTTAGCTATTGGCTTTTAATGTACTCTTCACTTGATCCATGGAATCTTACTGGTCTGAAGACCTGCATGTACCCTGGATACAAGTTTGAAAACTTGTACCAGCACCTTCAACTTTGCCAACGGCTAATAGCCAATAGCCAATCAATAATCTTCCTTATCTCTGGCAGCTTCCTCCGCCCATTCTGTTTGAGGTATTAATGAAGTTACTACCAGTTTATTTTTAAATTTCCAGGCTTTGATTGGATAGGGAGTTCCTTTTTCAAAATACCATTCTCCTCCGGTATTTGGTTCTCCGAGTAATAGTTCTGCGGCGATGTCTCGGGATTCCATGTCTTTGTATTCAAGTATGATTTCGTAAAAAGGATGGTCATTGTCAGTATCAAAATAGTACACTGCTTGTGGGATATTTACTGTAGGATTTTTCTCTACATAAACTTTTCTAAAATCATATTCTGTTGATTCCTGTTGTAGACCGGGACGAAGGGATTTTACCTTGGCTTCCGACATTCCCAATTCGAGGTTTTCAAATCCTTCGGGTAAAAAGTTCCCTGCTTTGTTGGTCTTTTTAAAAATACCACAGGAAGTCAATCCAAGACTAACGGCAATTATCAGGAACATCAGATTTTTCATCTTTTTGATTTTGTGGTTTACAATGTGGATATGAAAAGTAAAAAGCAGTTTTTCACAATTTGTTCGAGCCTGAAATTAAAAAACCCGTTGGAATATTGTATTCCAACGGGTGGGTTTGTGCATCAGTTTGTGTAAGATTTTTAACTGGTAGCAAGTTTGGGTTCAGATGTTTCCACGAAGGTTTTTCCGTTCCACTTGCCGAGCCAGTCTACATTTTTTCCAACCTGAAGGTATTTTGAGAATGCTTGTTCTGCAGCATCCTTGGTTTTTCTGCAAATCGTTATTAGCTGTTGACCCGATCTGATTTGAAAATAATACTTGCCGGGACCCATTGTGAAATTTTTTCTGTTGTATGCCATTGTAAAAAAGAATTTAAAAAAGCCTGAGAGAGGCGTATGATTGATTGAAAATTTTAGTTCAGTAATTACTTATCTAATAGAAATAACCTGTGCACTGATGTTATGTTCTTTCACCAGTTCGTCAGCGTATTTTCTATGGCCATGCGGTGCCAATAAATAAAGCCTTCCTCGCTTCATGGCCGCAAGTGTGGAAAGCAATTTCCACTTGGTAACTGCACGACGCATATTGTCGGATTTCAATACTATTTCTATAAAACTCTTGGAGCCCAATTTCCTTCCAGATAAGTCAGGCACAAAAGCTTCCTGATCCTTGCCCTTCTGCTTCAGATATTTTTTGGGTGAGTCATATTCATCCTGGTTGGCTTTGATGTCGGTAAAGCCTTTTCTTTCTGCCCATCTCAATGCCTTATCGAAATAGACCTGTTTTTCTTCTAACATAATACTGAAAGGTTTAATTAAACAAAATACAGATGCTTTAGTCGCTTTTGGTGCGAGGTGCATTGGGTTAACCGCCTTCCTTTTTAGATAGGGTATGTATTAATAATACATGTGTGATTAGGGATGTAATCTCAATTACTTTCGGCGGAATCATCGGCATTAACAGCTCCGATGTGGTATCAACATTAAACACCTGATGCCTTATTATAGGCATTTTTTTTCAAAAAGTCAAATTTTTCGCCAAATAACCACTTGAAAATCAAGTTTCTAAGCATTTTGAGTCGTAATAATTCCTTTTTGTCCTTTTTTGAAGACTTTTTTCATTTTAAAAAATTGCCCTCCAAGTAAGCACATTCCTTACCTTCGTGGGAGCAGTAAAAATGAAACAGCATGTTGGCTCCATTTTTTAAAAAAGATACCATAGAAGCAGGTTGTGACGAAGCAGGGCGAGGTTGCCTTGCCGGACCGGTGTATGCTGCAGCTGTTATTTTACCGCCTGATTTTGACGATCCGATTTTGAATGATTCAAAGCAGTTGAAAAAGAAAGTCAGAAATGAACTTCGGGAAATGATCCAGAAAAAAGCCCTTGCCTGGGCTGTCGGTATTGTCGACCACAAGGAAATTGATGAAATCAATATCCTGAATGCCTCATTCCTGGCCATGCATCGTGCCTTGGACCAATTGGAAATTCGACCTGATTTGATTTTAGTGGACGGCAATCGCTTTCAAAATTATGGCGAAACACCCTATGAATGCATGATAAAAGGTGATGGAAGGTTTGCATCCATTGCGGCAGCCTCGATACTTGCCAAAACTTACCGGGATGACTACATGGAATCAATGGCAGAAAAATATCCGCATTATGGTTGGGATTCCAATATGGGTTACCCTACTAAAAAACACAGGGCTGCCATTCGTGATTTCGGAGTTTCACCCATCCACCGCAGGTCTTTCCGTTTATTGCCGGATGCCATTCAACAAAAATTATTTTAAAAAGACAGATATGAAATATAGCCTTGACCAAGCCAAAAAGATGGACCAGGAAGATCCATTGCATAAGTGGAGAAACGAATTTTACTTTCCGCAACACAATGGAAAAGATACCATCTATCTATGTGGAAATTCCTTAGGATTGCAACCAAAAGGTGTAAAAGCAGCATTGGATTTTGAATTGGACCATTGGAAAAACTACGGAGTAGAAGGTCATTTTAAAGGCGAAATGCCATGGATGTATTATCATAAATTCCTGTCCAAACAAGCAGCCAATTTGGTAGGTGCAAAGGAATCAGAAGTTGTCATTATGAATACCCTGACCACCAATTTGCACCTGATGATGGTCAGTTTTTATCGCCCAAAAGGAAATCGCTACAAAATCATCATGGAAGCCGGTGCTTTCCCTAGTGATCAATATGCCATGGAGAGCCAGGTTAGATTTCATGGATATGAGCCAGAAGACGCAATTATTGAATTAAAACCAAGAACGGGAGAAGACACCTTGCGCACTGAAGATATTTTGGACACCATCCAAAAGTGAAGGTGAGCAAGTAGCTTGTGTGATGTTTGCGGGCGTCAATTATTACACCGGTCAGTATTTTGATTTAGAGGCCATTACAAAAGCAGGCCATGATGTTGGTGCTACTGTAGGTTTCGATTTGGCACATACTGCCGGAAACCTTCCATTAAAATTGCATGACTGGGGGGTTGATTTTGCCGTTTGGTGCAGTTATAAATATTTGAATAGCGGCCCTGGCGGACCAAGCGGATGTTTCGTGCATGAAAAACACGGTAACAATCCAGAATTACCTCGTTTTGCAGGATGGTGGGGTCATGATGAATCTTCCCGCTTTCTTATGAAGAAAGGATTTATTCCTATGGAAGGAGCAGCGGGATGGCAATTGAGCAATGCTCAGGTGCTGAGTATGGCAGCCCACAAAGTTAGTCTTGATATGTTTGATAAGGTAGGCATGGAAGCACTGCGAGAAAAAAGCATTCGACTGACCAATTTCATGGAAGAATTGATTGAAAACCTGAATGAAAATGGCCATCATTTCAATATCATAACTCCAAAGACCGTCAAAGACCGAGGGGCACAATTATCCATCTTGACAGGTCCGGAAGGCAAACAGCTCTTTGATTATTTAAGTGAGAATGGAGTGATTTGCGACTGGAGAGAACCCAATGTCATCCGGGTAGCAGCAGTACCGATGTACAACTCTTTTGAAGACGCCTGGCATTTTGTAAATTTGTTAGGCTGCTTTTCCAACTAAAAATAATGAACCATGAAAGACTTAAAATACTTGTTGGCGTACACAGGTCCGTTGCTTGTCTTTTTAGGTCTTAATTGGAATGGTTGGTGGACCTGGGGATTCACCATTGAGTCTTTTTTAATTCTTCCGGTTTTAGAATTATTTATAAAAAGAGATACCTCCAATGTGAATCAAGAGGAAGAATCCAGCCGTGAAGGCATGTGGTTTTTTGACCTCTTATTGTATTCACATGTTCCCATTCTTTTTCTTTTGACATTTTGGTATCTACAATTAATTACTTCGGGCACACTTAGCACTTTTGAAATGGTGGGATTGACCGCCAGTCAGGGTATTTTTTTGGGTGGATTTGGCATCAACGTAGCACATGAATTAGGCCATCGTACAAGGCCTATTGAAAGAATAATGGCCAAGACACTTTTGCTTCCCAACCTATACATGCATTTTATAATAGAACACAATTTGGGCCATCATAAAAATGTAGGAACAGACGCAGATCCAGCATCAGCCAAAAAAGGAGAGTTGGTCTTTTTCTTTTGGATTCGATCTGTTGTTGGTAGTTATCTGAATGCGTGGAAACTGGAAGCAAAAAAAATGAAGAGAGAAGGGAAAAGTACCTTTTCATTATCAAACGAAATGATACGGTTTACACTTTTTGAAATGGCTTATTTGGCCATAATAAGCTGGTATTTTGGTAGTCAAGGATTGATTTTCGCTCTAATTATCGCTGCCATCGGATTCCTGTTATTGGAAACGGTAAATTACATTGAACATTACGGTCTCAGACGAAAAATGCTTCCCTCCGGCAAATATGAACGAGTGGAGATTTATCATTCCTGGAATTCCAATCATGAAATGGGAAGAATTTTTCTGTATGAACTTACCAGACATGCTGATCACCACTATAAGGCTACACGGAAATATCAAAATCTTCGTCATTTTGACGATAGCCCTCAATTGCCAGTAGGTTATCCCGGCGCAATTATTCTTGCTTTATTCCCTCCTATTTGGTTCAGAATTATGAATCCTCGAGTCGATTTTTATATGAAAAAATTAAGCGCATGACCCTACAAGAAGCCCAGGAAACTGTTGACAAATGGATCAAAGAAGTTGGAGTTCGTTATTTCAATGAATTGACCAATACTGCGATTTTAATGGAAGAAGTAGGGGAAATGTCCCGTCTGATGGCACGTATTTATGGGGAACAATCCTTCAAAAAAAGTGAAGACGAAGCCAATGCCCACGAAAATCTAAAAGAAGAAATGGCCGACGTCCTCTTCGTCCTGATTTGCCTGGCCAATCAAACCGGAGTAGACCTCACCGATGCTTTGAAAAAAAGTCTGGATAAAAAGACGAAGAGGGATGGGGAAAGGCATAAGGGAAATGAGAAGCTGAGGTAGCCGTTAGCTATTGGCTGTTGGCCGTTGGCTTTGGTTGCTCGGGGGCTCGGGGGCTCGGTTCTCGTTTGCTCGATTTTGGGTTCTGAAAAATCTAATGAACTCCAGCCACACATTCTTTTTTGCTACTTTCCGAAACTATTATAAACGTAAACAGCCAATGGCCAACGGCCAACAGCTAATGGCCAATAAGAAAGAGCAAAAAGACTAACCCAAAAAAAGCTACTCCTGCAATAAAGGTATACAATCCCTTTTTGGATATTTTTAATTGCTCTACCTTATTTAAAGACTCAAATTCATGGATGGTTTTATTGTAGGAGCTTTCGGTACCAAGGGTGAATCGGATGATGGGCCAGCATATGGCTATGATTCCGATGCCAAGGTATTTACCTGCGGCTTTGCCGGAGCGCATTCCAAAGAGGTCTTTTATAAAATGATTGATATCTTTTTCCAGGCCCGGAACAAATAAAATGGATAGGAGAAGTAAGGCAAATACGGACAACATTAGGGCTACTGCAGTGAGGGCTGTTCCATTTTCTCTAGCAGAAATTTCCTTACCTTTTTGTTTGAGTTCGTAGTATTGATTGCAATAAATTGCCTTGAGGAGATTCATTAAATCAGGATTTTTTGAAAAGTGAACTGGAAGAATTTTCAAAAATAGTCCTTAAAATATTAAGGCAAGCCCTCGCAAGCCTGCCTTAATTCGAAAAATTAGAAATTGTAAATGCAAAATGGGGGTAAATACTCGCTATATCAATACGATATATTCCGTATTTGGGGGTTGATTGCTTTACAAAAACCACGAAATATGAATTAAAAAAAATAGCCTAAATCACACCCTTCTTTCGGGCTTCTATCACAGCTGCAGTCTTGTTGTGTACCTGCAGCTTGCGATAAATATTTTCAATATGCTTTCTAACCGTACCGGTGCTAATATGCAGGTTTTCACCTACCTGCTGGTACCGGAGTCCCTTACTCAATTGCTCAAGGATTTCTACCTCCCTGTCGCTCAAGTCATGTGATGCCGGCTCCCGGGGGGTCTGAGGACTCCGGCGTAGCAGTTGTAATGCTTTTCGGGCTATTGAGGGTGACATGGGAGCACCTCCTTCCATAACTTCTCTCAATGCCCTGTGTAAAGCTTCCGGTGGGTCATCTTTTAAAAGATAGCCATCTGCACCGGCCAATATCGCATTGAAAATATTTTCTTCATCATCAAATACTGTAGCCATTACTACTTTCACCTGTGGATGCTTTGCTTTGAGTTTAGCAGTTGCTTCAATGCCGTCCATTTCAGGCATTTGAATGTCCATCAAAACCACATCGGGCAAATGAGGCATACCTGCAAGCTGGTCCAAAAGCTCCTTCCCGTTTTTGGCTACTCCTGTATTTTTAAAAGTATCGTCCAGTAAAAGGTTATCCAAAAGCATTTGAGCCAGGCGGGGAAGGTCTTCTGTAATATGTACGTAGACAGGTCTCATCAAATTTGGGTTTTCAGGATTTGAAACACTATTAAAAATTCCTGTATCAGTAAATTTACAAATATACCTCAAGCCTTATCCACCGACCCTATGCTATTGGATAACATTAATTGATACTCCTATCCAATTATCATCATAACTGGAAAGCAATGCAAGATTGGAAATTTTATAAAGGAAGGGCAATACGATAAAATGCGTAAAAGGGAAGGAAAGCCTTCTTTTGACCCAAACAAAAATGTAGGATTATTAGTTAGGCTATTCGCTTTCCGGTGTTCGCTTTTCGTTTTTTTAGCCTCGTAAATCGTAAACCGTAAACCGTAAATTCAGTTTGGAGCTATTCAAATTCCGGTCATTCAAAGATTCTTTTTTACTTCCCTATTTCCTCTTGGATCAAATAGGAATTTCTGTTGGGTGAGTTTCTTGAAACCAATTCTGCAAGGAAACCGGTTGCGAACAATTGGGTTCCAATGATAAGGGTTAAAATACCAAAATAGAAGATAGGTCTTTCATGGATTTTATAGACATTGTCGAAAAGCTTCATATAGCTGAGGTAGGCCAAAATAACGAAGCCGATAAAGAAGAAAAGCGTACCCAAAGCTCCCAAAAACTGCATCGGGCTTTTTCTAAACTTACCTACAAAAACAACCGACAACAAATCAAGGAAACCGGTAATCAAACGGCCCATTCCAAATTTGGAATAACCATATTTCCTGGCGCGGTGCTCGACTACTTTTTCACCAATCTCTTTGTATCCGGCCCATTTGGCCAACAAAGGAATAAAACGGTGCATATCACCATACACCTCTATACTTTTTATAACGGTATTTTTATAAGCCTTTAAACCACAATTGAAATCGTGTAATGTAATTCCGCTCACCATCCTAACCACTGCATTGTAAAATTTGGATGGCAAAGTCTTGGATATCGGATCGTGTCGTTTTTTCTTCCAACCACTAACCAAATCAAATCCATCTTCTCTAATCATTCGAACCAGCTCCGGAATTTCATCCGGGCTATCCTGCAAATCGGCATCCATTGTAATTACTACATCACCTTTTGCAGCTTCAAACCCTACATGTAGGGCAGCAGATTTACCGTAATTTCTCCTAAACTTAATCCCGTGAATGTTTGGATTGGTTGCAGATAATTTTTGAACTACTTCCCAGGAAGCATCCTTACTACCATCGTCAACAAAGATGATTTCATATTGATAACCTTCTTTGTCAACTACCCTTTTGATCCAGGCTTCCAACTCAGGAAGGGATTCTTCTTCATTGTATAAAGGTATGACCAGGGATAAATCCATTTTGAAGTAGTATATGAGCGAAACCTAAAATTATCTAATTCTCCTTTTACGAAGGGAGATAAGGATTGTTTTATTGAAAAAAGACTAATTGTTTTTTTCCAAATATGGCTTTACAAGATTAGCTAAATACTTGCCAATAATGTCAAATTCCAGATTAACAGTATCTCCAATTCTAAATTGATGAAAATTGGTATGCTCGAAAGTGTAAGGAATAATTGCTACTGAAAACTGATTCTCAGATGGATCTACCACTGTTAAGCTTACTCCATTGATGGTGACAGAACCTTTGGGCACCAATAAATGAGCGAAGGATTTGTCAAATTGAAAAGTGAAATACCAACTGCCTTCAACTTCCCTGATCTCAATAACTTCACCTTTTGTATCCACATGTCCTTGTACGATGTGACCATCCAATCTTCCTCCCATTTGCATGGCACGTTCGAGGTTTACTTTTCGTCCTTTGGACCAGCCTCCGAGATTCGTTTTGTCCAAGGTTTCCTGAATGGCTGTTACCGTATGATTGCCAGGACTAAGAGCAACAACTGTGAGACAAACACCATCGTGACTGAGGCTTTGGTCTATTTTCAGCTCGTCAGATATCGCTGAGGCAATGGTAAAATGAAGGTTGGTTCCCTCTTTTTTAACTTCGATAATTTCTCCGGCTGATTCTATGATTCCTGTAAACAAGCTATTGGGATTTATTCGTCAAAACTCAATTTTACTTCTTTTGAAACGGGATGAGACTGACAGGTCAAAACATATCCTGCTTCTACTTCTTCCTGTTCGAGTGCATAATTTACATCCATTTCCACTTCTCCTTCCAAAACTTTTGCCTTGCAGGTACAACATACTCCACCTTTACAGGCAAATGGCAAATCAGTTCCAAATTTTGAAGCTGCATCCAAAATGGTCTCTTCGTCAGACTCCATTTCAAACTTAAAGGTCTTGGTATCGATGGTTATTTCTATTGCAGATGCATAACCACGCTCTTTGGATCTTTTTTTAACAGGTCCACCGCCTTTTTGTAGTCCCGGTGTAGTAAACAATTCGAAGTGTACCTTCTTTTTGTCAACGCCTTTTTTATTTAAAATCGATTTCACTTCCAAAATCAATTCTTCCGGACCGCAAAGGAAAAATTCGTCCGTTTCATCAAGTGAAATGATTTTATCAAAATAAGTTTCACATTTCTCCTCATTGATTCGACCATAAAACAAATCGCTACCAGGATGCTCCTGACTTAAAACATAATAAACACTCAGTCTACCGAGGTATTTATTTTTTAAAGCTTCAATTTCTTCTAAAAATATGACCTCTCTTGATGTGCGATTTCCATAAAATAAAGTGAATGAACTTTGAGGTTCATTTCTTAAAATGGTTTTCATGTGTGCCATAACAGGAGTAATTCCGCTACCGGCCACAAAAGCAACATATTGCTTTTGATGGGAAGGATTGATGGGCACCGTGAAATTTCCCATTGGAATCATCACATCCATTTCTCCTCCTGCTGCAAGGGACTTATTCGCAAAGGTGCTAAACTTTCCACCTTCCAACCATTTAACTGCAACCCTGAGGTCATTGTCTTCAGGTGCTGTGCAAATGGAATAAGATCTTCTAACTTCTTCTCCATCCAGATCTACTTTAAGCGTAAGGTGCTGGCCTGGTTCGAAGGCATATGCTTCTTTTAGATTTTCCGGCACATCAAAGGCAATGGAAACGCAGGAATCTGTTTCAGGTCTTATCTCTTTTACCTTCAGGCTATGAAATCTCGACATTTATTTTGGATTTATGGTCTTTTTAAAAAGGCGTCCAAAGGTAATGAATCTTGGCCGTCTCCAAAATGATTTTGATCTCCGGATTCGCAGTCATACTGACGACCATTTTGTCTGTTTTTTTCTTTTGATTTTTTCTAAAAATAAAGCATTACAAAGGATGTGAAAAATTATCAATCCTGAAACAACCTCTTTGCAGTATTATCGTTAGAATATATATTAAGATTCGAAATAAAAAACTTTTTAGCGAAAATTCGCTTTATTTTTAGAGGGTATTTCCTTTAATATTTAAAAATTATACCTTTATAGCGAATATTCGCTAAAATAAAACCAACTATCATGAATGATACTGCCACTTCCGCACTTGCCTTGAAAGGAGGAGAATTCCTCATCAAAGAATCTACACCCAATACCATATTTATTCCAGAAGAAATGTCTGAAGACCAAAAGATGGTCGTACAGATGGTGAAAGACTTCATTGCCAGCGAAATTGATCCCGTTGCAGAGCGATTAGAAAAGCAGGAACCCGGGCTTAGTGTTTCTCTACTTGAAAAAGCTGCTGAACTTGGTCTCCTAGGAACACACATGCCTGAAAAATATGGGGGAATGGCACTAGATACCAATACCAATACCCTCATTACCGATTGGTTAGGTTACATGGCGGTAGGATTTACCGTTTCAATTGCAGCGCATACAGGTATTGGAATGTTGCCGATTTTATATTTCGGAACCGAAGCACAAAAAGAAAAATACCTGCCAGGTCTTATCAATGGAGAATTAAAAGCTTCCTATTGTTTGACAGAGCCGGGATCCGGTTCGGATGCATTGGGAGCCAAAACCAGAGCAGATCTTACCGAAGACGGAAAACATTATGTCCTAAACGGTCAGAAAATGTGGATCTCCAATGCTGGTTTTGCAGACATCTTTATTGTCTTTGCAAAAATAGATGGTGAGAAATTCACAGGCTTCATCGTTGAAAAAGGTTCTGAAGGATTGACCCTTGGAGAAGAAGAAGATAAAATGGGAATTCACGCCTCTTCTACCCGTCAGGTATTTTTTGAAAATGTAAAAGTTCCAGCCGATAATGTTTTAGGAGAAATAGGAAAAGGTCACCTCATTGCATTCAATGCGCTTAATATCGGAAGATTCAAATTGTGCGCCATGTGTATGGGAGGTTCCAGAAGAGCGATTGAAAAAAGCATTCAATATGCAAATGAAAGGCACCAGTTCAATCAACCCATTGGAAATTTTGGTGCCATCAAATACAAACTTGCCGAGCAGACCATCAGAAACTTCGCTGTCGAATCTGCATTGTACAGAACTTCGCAATTATTACAAGAAAAGAAACAGAATTTGATGGATGAGGGCATGGATGTAGCCATGGCCAGCATGAAAGCTGCTGAGGAATACGCTATCGAATGTGCTTTGTTGAAATTTGCAGGTTCGGAGTCTTTGGACTACGTAGTCGACGAATTTGTGCAGGTATTGGGTGGAATCGGATTTTCAGAAGAGTATACAGCGGCTAGAGCCTACCGCGATTCCAGAATTAACAGAATCTATGAAGGAACCAATGAAATCAACCGCCTGCTTTCTGTCGAGATGTTATTGAAACGTGCAATGAAAGGACACCTTGACATCGTAGGGCCAGCATGGGCAGTTCAAAAAGAGTTGGCCAGTATGCCGGGATTTGAAAAAACAGAAGGCGAATATGGCGAAGAGAAAAAAGCCGTCCAGGATTTCAAAAAAATCATTTTAATGGTAGCCGGAGGTGCAGCAAAGATGCAAATGGACGGCCAATTAAAAATGGAAGACGAACAGGAAATCCTGATGAATACGGCAGATATGATGGCCGATGTATTTGTAGCAGAGTCCTTGTTGTTGAGGGTTGAAAAATTGAATGGGATGTCTGAAAAACCGCACAAGCAGGAAATCTATGACGCCATTCTTAAAACTTATGTAAGCGACGTTCAACATAAAATTCAGAAAAACGCTTCTGATGCCATCGCCTCCTTCACAGAAGGTGACCTTCAAAGAACATTTCTGATGGGCTTAAAACGATTCACAAAGTATCCACCAGTAAATGTTAAAGCATCGAGAAGATTGATCGCAGATACCTTATTGGAAGCAAACGATTATTGTTTTTAATTGGCTGTTGGCTGTTGATTATTGATTTGACCAGTTATTTGTGGAATTTACGGTTTACGATTTACGGTTTACGTGGCCATTTAAAAAAACGAATGGCGAATACCGAATAGCGTAACCTGTTTAAAATTACAATTAGGAATCAAAATATGCGACCCCTTAGGGGGTCGTTTTTTTGTTACGGGGATGAGACCCTGCGGGTCGAATATTATTTACCAGCCCAGTCAATTACCAAGTAACCATTATTTCCTTGATGGGAATACCCCATTTTAAGTTAAATAACATGATTGGAGGAGCTTTGATCCGATATTTGTGGAGTTAACGATTTACAAGAACTTTAAAATCAGCCAATAGCCAACGGCCAATGGCCAAAAGCCAAAACCAAATAGCCATCAATGAAAATATTATCTATGGAATAAACCAACTGGTAGATAGATAGTATTTATTTTCTAAAAGACTATTATTTTTATAGGAAACCTAAATCCTAAAATTATGAATTCAAAATGGTACAAATTTTTACTGGTAACGGTTTGGTTGGTGGTGACAAGGGTGATAGATGTATATGCGACATTTAAATTTACGCCAGATTTAACCAGAGAAGCCAATCCATTGGTCAGTGTACTTGGGCTTAACAATTGGACTGTTTTGATAATAATTTTAAGTCTTCTTACCCTTGGGGTTATCTTTCTTTATTACATCCATGTTTTTAAAAAGGATTTTAAATTTCCCACTGAAAAAGGTATGGGATACCTTGATTTTTCAGGCTTTTTATTCTTTGGCAAACCAGAAAAATGGTATGCAATTTTTTACAAAATCCCAGTCGGTTGGAAGCAGAATCTCCAGATATTGGGAGTAATGTTGCCTTATGGCCTTGCAATTGCCGGTCTAATTTCTACCTTAATGTGGTATGGAATTTATCTACTTCCTGAACTCTATCGGCCGTATCATAGTGTTGTACTGATTTGGGGGATAATCGGCATCGGATGTTTCGCCTCCTGGTTTATTTTTGCATATTCCGAATACAAAAACTATCTTCAAAAAGGTGAAAAAAGCTTTCTTTTAACGGATGATTGAATTCAGAACAGTTTTAAAGGCAAAAAAATCAGATTTCAATATCAATTTCAGGCATCCAATACTTTCTGCCGGAAGCTGTTTCGCTGAACACATTGGCAACAAGCTGGATGCGCTTAAAATTCCTATCCTGGTAAATCCTTTTGGCATCATTTATCATCCGATTCCTTTAGCTAACATGCTAAATCGACTGACAAATCCGTACCCGTTTACTGAAAAGGATATTTTTAAAAATGGCGATTTATGGCATAGCTGGATGCATCATGGTAGTTTTTCACATCCTGACCCTTTTGTGATGCTGGAAGGCCTGAATCAAGGACAGGACCATGCCGCCCATTTTTTAAAAAGAACAAATTTTTTGCTCCTAACGCTCGGCACAGCTAATGGCTTCCTTTTAGAAAAAGGTAATCAGGTTGTGGCAAACTGTCATAAAATGCCGGGAAACCTATTTCAAAAAAAGAGAACAGAAACAGAATCTATTCAATCCATTCTGGAAGAAACCTTTAATAGGGTACTCTCAATAAACCCAAATTTAAAAATCATTTTAACGGTGAGTCCAGTCCGGCATCTTAGGGACGGTCTGGTATCCAACAATCGTAGTAAGGCTACGCTATTATTAGCTTCGGAGTGGTTGGAAAAAAGATTTGACCAGGTAGAATACTTCCCTGCCTATGAATTGGTGATGGATGACTTGCGCGATTATCGCTTTTACGCCCCTGACAAGATGCACCCCAGCCAGGAAGCAGTGGATTATGTTTGGAATAATTTCATGGAGACTTACATGGACAATGAAAGCAAAGAATTCATTTCAGAACTCCAAAAAATCCAGCTTAGTCAATCCCATCGTGCTTTATTTCCTCAGACGCCCTCTCATCAGAAATTTTTAGTGGATTTGAAAGAGCGAGAAGAGGCCTTCAGAGAAAAATGGGGGTTTGAAATTTAACGCCAGCCTCCACCTAGCGCTCGATATAATTCAACTACTGCTGTATATTTTTGTAATTCATCTGAAACTGCATTCAGTTTTGCTGCCAATAGGTTCTGTTCGGATGTCAAAACATCAACATAACTGTTTTCTCCGTACTGCAGTAATTCCTGATTGAAGCTCACTGCATTTTCCAAGGCGTCTAATTGCTCTGCCCGAATATCAATTTTCTCATTTGCCATTTCGTAGGCAAACAATGCATTGCTTACTTCTTCACTAGCATTTAAAACGGTTTGCTGAAAATATGCCCCGGCTTCTTCCATAGCAGCTTTGTTGGCTGCCAATCTGGCTTTGTTTATATTTTTATTTAAAATAGGCTGTACCAGACCTGCTGCTATATTCGCAAAAAAGGAAGTGGGATCCACCAAATTGGCTATTTCCTGGGCATTAAGTCCTGCGGCGCCATTCAAATTCAAACCAGGATAAAAGAAAGCTTGAGCCATGTTTACCATTTCAAAAGAACTTCTCAAATTGTATTCAGCCTCCAAAACGTCCGGACGATTTGCTAATAACTGAGCTGGCACCCCTGCACTCAAAAATGGAATGCTGTCTTGAGATTCAAGCTCGTTTCTCAGAATAGATCCAGGGCTTTTCCCCAGAAGAATACTGAGACTATTTTCTAATTCCCGAATTCTTTGTTTTAAATCAGGAATCATGACTCTGGCAGAATGAAGATTGGCCTTACTTTGCTCCACATCTGCACCATTTACAGAAGCCGCATCTTTTAAATATTGCACAGTTTCTGCAAACTTTTCCCTCGCTTGCACAGTCGCTTGAGTTATTGCTAATTGGCGGTCTAAGGCCATTAAATTATAGTAGGCATTGGCTACATCTGCAACAATTCTGGTTTGAACACCCCTTTTGAAGGCTTCACTTGCAAGCAAATCAGCAACTGCTGCCCTCTTTGCACTCCTGAGTTTTTGCCAAATATCAGCCTCCCAACTAGCAGAGAGATATAATTGATATTGCTGCGCTGCAAACCCTGAAGCAGCAGAAGGAACATTGGCCAAATCAGCAATCGAAACTCCTGCATTGGCATCCAATCGGGGAAGTAATGTCCCTTTTTGTTGCAATAAGTATGCTTCTGAACTTTTAATTCGGGCAGTTGCCACTTTCAAATCCAAATTGGATTGGAGCGCATCATCAATAAGTTCTTGAAGGAGGCTATCCTTAAAAATCTCTCTCCATGGAATCTCAGCTATTGAATTGGTATCCGTAGTTTCAACTCCCCGGTAGCTTATGTCTTTTTCCACTCCAATCGGATGATAATCCTTCACCACTTTACAACTGGAAACACCGACAAGTACTACCACACCCATAAGAAAAAATGAACTCCAATTATATTTTGCTTTTTCCATTTTTACCATTTCAAATATTACAATCAATTTGTCCGATTTGTAGCCTGGATTTCATCATCCATCCACTTGTCATAATCTTTTGGAGGTCCACTGATTCTCTCCTGTAGACTTTGAAAAAATATAAACAGGATCGGGATAACAAGTACACCCAGCAACGTTCCTATCAGCATACCTCCAACAGCACCGGCTCCTATTGATCGGTTCCCTACGGCTCCGGCTCCGGTTGAAAGCAACAAAGGAATCAAACCAAATATAAAGGCAAACGAAGTCATTAAGATAGGCCTTAACCTTGCCCTGGCACCTGCATAAGCAGATTCGTAAACAGACATCCCGGCTCTTCTTCTTTGCAATGCAAATTCAACTATCAGGATGGCATTTTTTGCAAGAAGGCCAATAAGCATAATGAGGGAAATCTGTAAATAAATGTTATTATCTAGTTTAAACAACCATGCGAATAAGAAACTTCCTGCCAGACCAAATGGCAGCGAAAACAAAACCGACAATGGC
>JAWKLG010000018.1:0-133597 GCA_041392845.1 Saprospiraceae bacterium
GGGAAAATACCGTGGATTTCTACCTCCTTTTTTTCGGGATCATGGAGAAATGATCTACAAATACACCAAAGGAGACTGGGATGATCTGGAGGCGGATGAATATGGTACCCTTTCTTTTGAAAGAAAAGTTGACCTCAAAAAAGTTGGAAAAACAATTGAAGACAAGGTGAGCAGATGGCTAAGTGATGGTAAAGGCTATGATGAAGCTCTACTGCCAATCATAAAGATACTTCCTGATGATTTAGGGATGCCTTCCCTTATTAAAACCAGAAGAATTGCCGCTCTCCTTCCACATGATTATGAAACCAGTGGAAAACATTATCCGGTTTTATACCTTCAGGATGGGCAAAATCTATTTGACGATTATGCTCCTTTTGGAAATTGGGCGGTAGATAAAAAATTGGCCGTTCTTGCCGAAAAACTTCAACACGAAGTCATTGTAGTTGCCATTGATCACGCCAAAGAGCAAAGGATATCAGAATTTACACCCTCTCATAATACCAAACTGGGAATAGGGGATGGTAAAAAGTATGCCCGTTTCCTTGCCGATAATCTCAAACCTTACATCGATAAGAATTTTAGAACCAAACCAGAACGCAGATTTACTGGTATCGGGGGGAGTTCAATGGGAGGCCTCATTAGCCTTTATGCGGCCTGGTTGTATCCCGAAGTTTACAGCAAGTTGATGATCATGTCGCCCTCACTTTGGGTCGACCCGGATTTGATCTCAAAATCTGGCTTTATTAATGATAAAACTCCTTTTAAGCTATATCTTTATGCCGGTATGCAGGAAGGAGCCAGCCTTATTTCCCTCACAGACAGATTGGAAAAAGCTATTCTGGAAAGAACAAAAACAGGATGGCAGGCTGAGGTCAAAAAATGCATAGAACCTCTGGGAAAACACAATGAGAATGACTGGGGACGAGCATTCCCCAAAGCCCTGAAGTGGCTTTATTTTGAAAAATAATAATGGCAATATGCAATTTTCCTTTACCCAAGACCCTGAAAAACTACCAAATACACTTCTTTTACCTATTTCGAAAAATGGAAGTCTGGAAAACGGATTTGCATTTGCATCCAACCTAACAGGAATTCCCATTTCATGGTTCCAACAAAATTTCACTGCCGAACCTAAAGAATTGATGACCCTTCCTTTTGATGGGAAGACCTTATTTCTTATTGGCTTGGGCAATGAAGATAAATTTACTGCGGCCAATAAAGCACTTCGATACCTTATCCATAATCATAAAAGTAAACTGCCTGGCCAATTGGGCCTGATAGTTAGCCATATTGATGAGGCTGACACAGCGCGTGAAGTATTGGAAGGTGCCATCCTGGGCATGGAATTGGGCCGCTATCAGATAGGATTTTATAAAACTGAAAAAACAGACCTTCAGGTCATCGACCAAAAAGATGTTTTTGTAACTGGTCTGGTACAAGAAGAATGGTTGGATTGGGCTGATGCTTTGGCAAAGAAGACAGTTAGCACTGCAAGAACCCAGATTAGTATCATGGATTTGGTAAATGCACCTGCAAATAAAAAACGCCCTCAGGATCTTGCCAATTGGGCACTTGATTCTGGAAGGGAACATGGCTATGATGTAAAAGTATTTGACAAGGCCGATATTGAAAAAGAGGGCATGCATGGATTACTTTCTGTAAACAGGGGAAGTGAAGATCCTGCCGTTTTCATTCTTTTGGAATATAAACCCAAAAATCAAACTGCTGAAAAGCTGACCAAATTTGGCTTGGTTGGAAAGGGAGTGACTTTCGATACCGGGGGAGTCTCGCTCAAACCTTCCAACAATATGTACCTGATGAAGAGCGATATGGGGGGTGCTGCAGCCATGTTGGGAACAGTAGAACTTGCCGCAAGATTGCAAATGCAAGTGCATATTGTAGCCGCCATCCCGGTCACAGACAATAGTATCGATGCCAAAGCCATCAAGCCAAGTGATGTGATCCAGTCTTATAGTGGCAAAACAATTGAAGTAATTGACACAGATGCTGAAGGAAGGTTGATCCTTGCAGACGGGCTTTCTTATTTGGTAAGAAATTATAATCCCGATGTGCTAATTGATGCGGCAACACTGACTGGTTCTGCTGTCAGGACCTTTGGTTTTCATGCCGGAGCTTTGTTTTCTAACAACGAAAATTTGGCCAGTCAGCTATTAAATGCTTCAGAAAAAACTACCGAAAGATTGTGGAGGTTACCACTTTGGGATTCTTATGCGGATGAAATTAAATCTGATGTAGCTGATGTGAGAAACTTGAGTATGCGTCCAACCGCAGGTGCTATCAGTGCTGCTAAATTTCTGGAAGTTTTTACAGACAATCACGCATGTTGGGCACATATGGATATCGCCGGAGTTTGTTTGCAAGATTCTGAATTTACAAGTCAAAAAAGTGCAACGGGTTTCGGTCCCCGACTATTAACGACATTTATGGAAAATTATCAGCCATAATTTGTCTTGCTTTTTTAGAAAAATGCCCTGCCATATAAAATTGAATTATATTGGGTAACCATTTTAGGTTGCCTTATTTCTTTATTGAACCCATTCAATTTTACGATTATGTCAAAACCCTTGACCATCCTTTGTATCGCCAGCTATTTTAAAGGTGAAGAATTCCTTGTTGCTTGCAAAGAAGCAGGAAATACAGTCATTCTGGTAACAGATAAAAAACTGGAAAATAAAAATTGGCCCTGGGGACACATCGATGATGTCTTTTATCTCACCGGTAATGACGGAGATTGGAACATTGACCATCTAATCGGTGGAATCGCCTGGCTGATGCAAAGCAAACAAATTGACAGAATCGTAGCCCTGGATGACTTTGATGTGGAAAGAGCAGCAGCGGTAAGGGAAGAGTTGAGATTTCCTGGAATGGGTCAAACAACTGCAAGACATTTCAGGGATAAACTCGCCATGCGTATGAAAGCAGACGAGTCCGGAATTGCAGTCCCTCCTTTTACAGCCTTGTTCAATGATGAGGCTATTAATACTTTTATTAAAAATACCCCTACACCCTGGGTAGTAAAACCAAGAGGAGAAGCCTCAGCTACAGGCATCAAAAAGGTACATTCCGGAGAAGAATTATGGCAGGTGATTCATGGTTTGGGAGAAGATAGATATAAGTATCTGGTAGAGCAATTCAAGCCAGGCGATGTATTTCATGTCGACGCCCTTTCCGTTGATGGTAAAATGAAGTTTTGCAGAGTTTCAAAATACATGAGTCCTCCATTTGAGGTAGCACATGGTGGTGGAATCTTTAGGTCTTACACCATTGAATTGGGAAGTGAAGACGATAAGTCACTTCAAAAATTAAATGAAGAAGTCTTGAATGCCTTTGGAATGAAGTTCTCAGCTTCCCACACCGAATACATCAAATCCCATGAAAATGGAAAATTCTATTTCCTGGAAACTTCTTCCAGAGTAGGTGGAGCACACCTTTCCAATATGGTCGATATTGCTTCGGGAGTGAATTTATGGGCAGAATGGGCTAGAATTGAAACAGCTATGGCAAAAGGAGAAACCTATAAAATGCCAAAAGTCAGAAAGGATTACGCAGGAATTATTGTTTCGCTTGCTCGCCAGCAATGGCCGGATATGTCAGTATTCAATGAACCGGAAGTTGAGTGGAAAATTAACAAAGAATATCATGTGGGTCTAATCGTACGTTCCAAGAAAAAAGAACGGGTCCTTGAATTACTGGATCAATATGCACATACCATCAAAAATGATTTCCATGCCAGTGCACCAGCCCCGGATAAGTCAGTGAATTAATTTACTGAACAACAAATCTGGAATTTGCTTCCAGACCATTTTCGGTTTGTAATTTTATTAAATAAAGGCCTTTTTCCAATGGAGAAACATTGATTTGAATATTGTCTCTGGCGTTGATTTTTTCAGCAGAAATAAACCTGCCGGTTAAATCAAAAACCTTTATTACCCCATTTGAATATAAAGGGTTAGTAACCAAAATGAAATTGTCTGCAGGGTTGGGATATAAATAAGAAGATAGATCAATATTTTGAATTTCTTTATTGGAGGTTGGAATATATTCTTCCTCAAAAAGGAGCCTTACATCACTGGCTTTGAGCGTACGCTTATAAATCCTGACATCATCAACTGTTCCTATGAAATTTTCGGTGTCATTTGCGTCAACACCCATGGTAAGGGCTGCTGGAGTAGCATTTAATGTTTGAAAAAAATTTGGTTTGATGTCAATCTCGTCAATTAGATAATTGTCAATATATAATTTCATCTTATCTCTGCGGTCATAAGAAATAACATAATGATGCCATTCAAGATTATTTATCAAGGCCTTCGCAGGACCATCTGATGTAAAATCATCATAGGCTATTAAAACTTCCATGTCTTTTCCATCTCCTGTAAAATGAACGCCATAAGCAGCCTGCATTTGGTTGTTGGCTCCAATTGCTCTTTTTACGATGGGATAGCCTTTAAGCGTGAATTCATCTTTCTTCATCCAGAAGGAGATGGCAAAACTGTTGGTTCCCATTTGAAATTCAGGTAGGTCTCCAAAAGTTATGTATCCATTGCCATCAAAAAAATAGGCTGATTGAGGATTATCAAAACGATCTTTTACAAGAATAGCATCTACAACGGTGCCGTCATTATTTCCAAATTCATCTCTGGCATCTCCTGCATTGAAATAATACCGTGCTATCAGGTTATTGTCTAATTGTGCAAAACTGGCGGTAAGAAAACTTCCAAACAGAAAGACTGTAATTAAATATTTCATACGCGATATTTAATGCCAATTAAGAAGCACTGGTAGTAATCAGCAATTCCAAATCGGTTGTTTTGATTTTAAATCTTTGGCCCAAGTACGAATTCGTTAAAGAGCCTTTGTAAACATATACTCCGTGGCGAAGGCCCATATGGTTTGCAATTAGCCTTTCCATTCCACCAAACTCTGCTGCCTTCAATAATAATGGAGCCATAATATTGCTTAAGGCAATAGAAGCAGTACGAGGATATTTCGAAGCCATGTTGGGAACACAATAATGAATCACATCGTGTTTTACAAAAGTTGGATGGCTTAAAGTTGTTATTTCACTGGTAGCAAAACATCCGCCCTGATCAATACTTACATCTACGATTACAGCTCCCGGTTTCATTTTCATAACCATATCTTCGCTTACCACAACCGGTGTCCTTGCCAATGCAGAATGAATAGCTCCAATTACCACGTCTGCATCCAGAATTTCTTTTTCCAGGTAAACAGGATTAATGGAAGAAGTAAACAATTGTCGACCAACCTGATCCTGGATTCTTTTAAGTTTATAAATATTGTCGTCGAAGATCTTTACATCTGCTCCCAATCCCAAGGCTGTTCTTGTGGCATATTCAGCCACCATTCCTGCACCGAGTATAACAACTTTTGCCGGCGGAACTCCTGAAATACCTCCCAAAAGGCTTCCTTTCCCTCCTGCCGTTATAGACATAAGTTCTCCTGCAGTCAACATGGCTGCTACTCCTGCCAACTCACTCAAAATACGTACAACAGGAAAAGAACCTGAGGCATCCTGGATGTATTCCATCGCCAAAGCAATGACTCTCTTTTTCTTTAATTTGTTGATGTATTCTGCAGAAATTAAAGGAATATGTAAGGGTGAAATTAAAATTTGATTGGGCTGCATCATATCAATCTCTTCCAGAGTCGGGGGAGACACTTTTATAATGATATTTGCTTCGTAGACTTTTTCTTTCGAATAAACTATTTCAGCGCCAGCTTCCGACAAGTCTTTATCTGTGAAATTTGATTTTTCCCCTGCTCCTTTTTCTATCAACACCCTGTACCCGATTCCCACTAAAGTTCGAATAGAAGAGGGTACCAATGCAATCCGGTTCTCCTGGTAAGAATTTTCACAAGGCACTCCAATATAAAGATCCTCCTGCTTACGTGGAACTTCAAGCAATTCTTCCTGAGTAGCATATTGACCCTCAGTCAATGATTTAGGAATGGGTATTTTTTTTGACTTCTCGCTCATTTGGTTCTTTATTCGAAATAATGCTGGTAATGTGTGAAATAGTTTAGCATGGTTCTTACAAAAATAGAAATTTCCGACTGGAATCTTCGAGCATTTCTATTTGAATCCTGACTACATCATCCGGACTTATGGACTCAATAACCCCCGGCCATTCTATGAAGCAATAATCACCACTATATAGATATTCTTCAATGCCCATCTCAAGAGCTTCTTCTGTATTTTTTAAACGGTACAAATCCAAATGGAAAACACGCAAGGTATTCCCGTTATCAGTAGTCTTTTGGTATTCATTAACCAACGAAAAGGTTGGACTGGATACCAGGTCTTCAATTCCTTTTTCTTCACAGAATTTTTTTACAAAAGTGGTTTTGCCTGCTCCAAGTTCCCCTTCCAGAAAAAATATCTTTGTCTTTGGTGCAAAGGCTTCCAACTGCTCAACCACCGTCTTTAAGTCCTCAATTTTTTTAATTACAATTTCCATTTTTATAAATTCCGGTTTCCTTTTCAAAGGTATCTTTTAAAAAGATGGACCAACTATTTGAAGAGCTATTTTTAAAATAGATTTTTTAAAAAATAAATTACAGGTCAAGCTGATGGGTAAGGAAACTAGAATAATAAATTATGGAGAGTGACACCTGCTAAATGATCCTAATTTATTGAAATTCACTGAGTTGCATAGACATTTTGTCAGGCTGTTTTTGGGTTTTTCTGACAAATCGTGCAAAAATTCTACTTGGTCGAAGTTTTGATTAATAAATGTTGTCCAGGTTTTACCTTTAGGACTATCAAAAAATACAAACCGAAAATCAAATAAGATATGACTTACGATAATTTCACTATAAAAGCTCAGGAATCCATTTTGAAAGCCCAACAGTTGGCTGGAGGACTAGAGCAGCAATCTGTAGATACACCCCACTTGATCCGAGGAATTTTGGATACCGATGAAAGTGTTCCAAACTTCCTTTTTTCTAAAATGGGGGTCAATACCGCAGCCTTAAAAGTACAATTGGATGAGGCAGTAAAAGGATATCCGAAAGTTACAGGTGGTGAGAAGCAATACCTGACAACCGATGCCAATAATGCTCTTTCAAGAGCGAAAAAATTGATGACTGAATTTGGAGACCAGTATATCTCTGTTGAAATGATTTTGCTGGGTATCCTTACCGGAAAAGATAAAGGAGCACAACTTTTAAAAGATAATGGTGCGACTGAAAAAACAATGAAAGCGGCCATCCAGGAATTGAGGAAAGGAAGGAGTGTAACGGATCCTTCTGCGGAGGATCAATACAATGCGCTTTCCAAATACGCCATTAATTTAAATGCACTCGCCGAATCCGGCAAGCTAGACCCAATCATTGGTCGTGACGAAGAAATCAGAAGAGTTCTTCACATCCTTTCCAGACGGAAAAAGAACAATCCGATTCTGGTTGGAGAACCAGGCGTTGGTAAAACTGCCATCATTGAAGGTATCGCCTGGAGAATAGTTAAAGGAGACGTACCAGAAAATCTCCGTAGCAAAAGAATTTTTACCCTGGATTTGGCAGCCTTAATTGCCGGCGCTAAATACAAAGGAGAATTCGAAGAGCGACTAAAAGCTGTTATTAAAGAAGTAACCGAATCCAATGGTGAAATCGTGCTTTTCATTGATGAAATACACACGCTGATTGGTGCCGGAGGTGGCGGTGGGGCTATGGATGCCGCCAATATTCTAAAACCAGCCCTGGCTAGAGGTGAGTTACGGACCATTGGAGCAACAACTTTGGATGAGTATCAAAAATATTTTGAAAGGGATAAAGCGCTGGAACGACGTTTCCAAACGGTAATCATTGATGAGCCAAGTGTAGAAGATACGATATCCATTCTTCGTGGATTGCAAGAGCGTTATGAAGTTTATCATAAAATTGAAATTCTGGATGAGGCATTGGTTGCAGCTGCGGAATTATCACATCGATACATTTCTGACCGTCAATTGCCGGATAAAGCAATCGACCTTATTGATGAAGCTGCTGCGAAGTTGAGATTGGAACTGGATTCTGTGCCTGAAGAAGTAGATGAATGGGACAGAAAAGTACGACAGCTTGAAATTGAGCGTGAAGCCATTAAGCGTGAAAATGATCAAAAAAAGCTTTCTCTTTTAAACGAACAAATAGCCAATGCCCGCGAAACCTTGGATGGATTAAGAGCAGCCTGGCAAAATGAAAAAGAGATTGTAGATACCATTCAGGATATTAAAAAGGAAATGGAAAGCCTGGAAACGGCAGCCGACAAAGCCGAGCGTGAAAGTGATTATGAAGCGGTTGCAAAAATCAGGTATGGCCAATTGAAAGAGAAGGAAGCCATGCTAAAGGTTGCAGAAGAGAAGTTGGATCTACTTCCGGACGACAAACGCTTCACCAATGACGAAGTAAATGCAGACGATATCGCTGAGGTTGTTTCAAGATGGACTGGTATTCCTGTGATGAAAATGAAGCAAAGTGAGCGAGAAAAATTACTTACCCTTGAAAATGAATTGGGTAAAAGAGTCATTGGTCAAATGGAAGCTGTTACTGCTGTTTCTGATGCAGTACGAAGAAGCCGCGCCGGATTACAAGACTCCAACAGACCTATTGGTTCTTTCATTTTCCTTGGTCCTACCGGAGTAGGTAAAACAGAATTGGCAAAAGCACTTGCTGATGTGCTTTTTGACGACGAAAGGGCCATTACCCGTATCGATATGAGTGAATTTCAGGAACGTCATGCAGTGTCAAGATTGGTTGGAGCGCCTCCGGGTTACGTAGGTTATGAAGAGGGTGGACAATTGACTGAAGCAGTTAGAAGGAAGCCTTATTCAATTATACTATTGGATGAAATCGAAAAGGCCCATCCGGATGTGTACAATATTCTGTTGCAGGTTTTGGATGATGGTCGATTGACAGATAATAAGGGTAGGGTAGCGGACTTCAAGAATACCATCATCATTATGACTTCCAACATGGGAGCTGAAACGATTTTGGAGAATTTTGAAGATCTGGATGCACTTGGTGACAAGCACAGAACGGAAATTGTGGAAACTACAAAGGTTGAATTGTTTGAAAAACTGAAGGAGCAACTAAGACCAGAGTTTCTCAATAGAATAGACGAAAGGATCATGTTCCTTCCTTTGACTAAGGATGAAATCAAGAAGATCCTTGAAATTCAGTTGCGTGGTGTCCAAAAAATGCTGGGTAAACAGGATATGCATATCCAACTAGATGAAACTGCTAAAAACTACTTGGCAGATTTGGGTTATGACCCACAATTTGGAGCCAGACCACTGAAAAGAGTCATTCAAAAAGAATTGGTCAATAAGCTTTCTAAAGAAATCCTGAGTGCAAATGTTGGTCCTGGTGATACGATTTCAGTTTCTACAAATCCATTAGGTCTTGTTTTTGAAAAATCTGAGTCAGTGCGAATACCTGATAATGGATTGGAAGAAGTCCCTGCAAGTGAAAACGGAGCTCCGGAAAAACCTGAAAAGGACGAGAAATAAATAGTGTAAATTCTTAAATCATGAGTTTAGAGCGCTGCAGGTTAATCATGCAGCGCTTTTTTTGTACCACTACTGATGATAGGATGTACATAAAAGGTATTTATTTCCTTTAAATATTGTCCCGGTATAATCAAGGTCATGCCAAATACAGATTCGACTGCTTTTCCGTCAAGGACAGCGGGATAAAATTTCAAGTCGGTCACGCTTTGAATAGCTTTTTTGCAGGCAGCTTCGTATTCTTTAAGTGGACAATCAATTATTTCAGCCTTGGTAACTTCTCCAATTTCATTCAAATAGACCAGAAAAGAACAATAGGATGAATTATCATTATTTCGCACCTTCATAGGAATGTTGAGATGACTTTGTATATAGTCATTTACCCTATTTGATCCGCCAATAGCAGTGGCTTCTAAATCAAATTTTGAAAAATTGGTACTGTCCAAACCAATCGGCATTCCAAATGGGATCTTTTTATCTTCAAAAGTTCTAAGCGTAAAACTATCTGTTGTGAAATCATATTCCTGAAAGAGTCCATGGTCATTTGAAAATTGCCATTTCCCTATTGGTTTGCCTTGATCATATTGGCCTGAAACCCAATCAGTTTCTTTTCCTTTTATTAAAAATGGACCATGGAATAGGTTTGGGTCAGAATCCAGGACATAATAAATGACCTTTTCAGATTTGGCCAATTTCTTTTTGACTCTTTTTACACGCTCATCATTAAACGTTTTTATTCGTTTTTGAGCGTATGAAGAAGGTTGGATGATGGGTAAGAGGAGCCCGGTTAGAAGTAAGTAGGTTAGAAGTTTCATAGACTGGTATTAAATAAAAAACCGCTGTAATTGTCATGCAAAATAAAAATTCTGCTCTATTTGACAATCACAGCGGTGATTTATTAAGATTTGAATAACTGATGCTTACACATCAACATTCGCATATTTTGCATTGGCTTCGATAAATGCTCTACGAGGTGGGACCTCATCTCCCATCAACATGGTAAAGGTTTGATCTGCATTGAATGCATCATCTATGGTAACCTGACGCAGAATTCTGTTTTCTGGATTCATGGTGGTTTCCCAAAGCTGTTCAGCATTCATCTCTCCAAGACCTTTGTATCGTTGTATAGTCACACTATCTTCCTTACCTGTACCCAACTCTCTAATCAAAGCCTGTCTTTGTTCTTCCGTCCAGGCATATTCAGCTTTTTTACCTCTTCGTACCTGATACAATGGTGGAGCAGCGATATAAATATGGCCTTGCTCGATCAGGCGTTTCATATATCTGAAGAAGAAAGTTAGAATCAAAGTGGTAATGTGGCTACCATCGACGTCGGCGTCACACATGATGACTATCTTGTGGTAACGTAATTTCTCGGTATTCAAAACCCTTTCACCATCTTCATTTTCCTGAATGCTTACTCCCAGGGCAGTGAAAATATTTTTTATCTCTTCGTTTTCGTAAATTTTATGCTCCATTGCTTTTTCCACATTCAGTATTTTACCCCTCAATGGTAGAATAGCCTGGAACATCCTGTCGCGACCTTGTTTGGCAGTACCACCTGCCGAGTCTCCCTCGACAAGAAATATCTCTGAGCCTCCGGGATCTTTTGAAGAACAATCGGCCAATTTACCTGGCAAACCTCCTCCTGTCAATACATTTTTACGCTGAACCATCTCTCTGGCTTTCCTTGCTGCATGGCGTGCAGTGGCTGCCAGGATAACTTTTTCAACGATTTTTTTAGCTTCTCTGGGATTTTCTTCCAACCAGTGAGATAGTACTTCTCCAACTGCACGGGAAACGATTCCTTTTACTTCCGAGTTTCCAAGTTCTCCTTTGGTCTGTCCCTTAAACTGTGGTTCAGGAACCTTTACTGAAACTACAGCAGTTAAACCTTCACGAAAGTCCTCACCTGAAATATCAAATTTCAGTTTTGCGAACAGCCCATTGGTTTCCCCGTATTGTTTGAAAACACGGTTTACTGCCATACGGAATCCTTGAACGTGGGTACCTCCTTCCGAAGTGTTGATATTATTTACATAAGAATAAAGGTGTTCAGTATAAGAAGTATTGTATTGCATGGCTACTTCTACCTCAACATCTTCTTCTTTTCCGGTTACGTGGATTGGCTGCTCAATTAATGGAGCTCTGGCCTCATCCAAATGTTTTACGAATTCTTTAAGACCACCTTCACTATGGAAAGATTCAGTCCTGAAAGAACCATCTTCCATTGTTTCCCTTTCATCTATGATGATAAGAGTCAGACCCTGATTCAAATAGGCCAATTCGCGGCACCTGGAAGCAAGGGTTTCATATTTGTAAATAAGTGTGTCAAATATTTCACTGTCCGGATGGAAGGTGATGATGGTTCCGGTCTTATCAGTATCGCCAATTACCTTTACATCTTCAACTGGTTTTCCACGCTCATAAGACTGGGTAAATACTTTACCTTCTCTGTGAACTTCTGCCACCAATAGGGAAGAAAGCGCATTCACACAGGATACACCCACCCCGTGCAAACCTCCGGAAACTTTATAGGTGTTTTTGTCAAACTTACCACCAGCATGAAGAACCGTCATTACGACTTCCAACGCTGATTTTTTAAGTTTGGAATGCATTCCTGTAGGAATACCACGACCATTGTCGACAACTCTAATGGAATTGTCCTCTTTAATGGTTAGTGTAATCTCGTCACAATATCCGGCAAGGTGCTCATCGATAGAGTTATCTACTACTTCCCAAACCAGGTGGTGCAAACCTTTTGAATCGGTGCTACCAATATACATACCCGGTCTTTTTCTTACCGCTTCAAGCCCTTCAAGAGCCTGAATATTTTCTGCGCCGTAATTTCCCTGGGTATTCTGATTTTCCTTTGCTTCTGTAAGCTTATTCTCGGTTGTCTCCATGGGTACAAAGATAATAAAAATGCCCTGCTTTTAAAAAGATTTGACCTTCCTCAAAAGCATATGCATTTAACTGAAATTCAATTTATTATGAATAAATAAAATGTGTAATTAAAATCGAAAAAATAAACGGAAGATTCCCGTGAGGATTTTGAACCCCTTTTTCCGAAAAGCCGGCAAAAATAACCTCTATTTTATTGGTTTCAGACCATTTTGCCAATTAAGTTTGAATTACTTTTCCACATCCTGAAATTTAACATGTTTATGTAGCTTTTGGTCTTTCCGGCGTTAACTTTAAAGAGTATATAAAAAATTCTGAATTTCCCATCTTTGCAAACAGTATCAAATAATTTATAAGAATCCTGCTTATGCAAAGTATTTGTGTTTTTTGTGGTGCCAATAAAGGAAGAGGTGCCGATTTCGAAAATATTACCATTCAACTTGGTGAGTCAATTGCTACCAGAGGTTGGGAGTTGGTTTATGGCGCCGGAAATGTTGGATTGATGGGGATTTTGGCCAATAGTGTATTGGCAGGAGGTGGACAGGTGACAGGAGTAATACCAGATTTTTTAAAACAAATGGAGGTTTGTCACCAGGGCTTAACAGAGTTGATTGTTGTAGAGACAATGCACAAAAGAAAAGAGATAATGGCAATGCGCTCTGATGGATTTTTTGTACTTCCTGGAGGATTTGGCACCCTGGATGAATTCTTTGAAATACTCACCTGGAAACAACTTCGATTGCATCAAAAACCAGTTGGCTTGTTGAATTATAAAGGCTATTACGACCACTTAATCCAACACCTGGATGTAATGGTCGATAATGGGTTTTTGCATCCTGATAATCGTGATTTGGTAATTGTTGACACCGATTTTGAATCCTTGTTGAATAAAATGGAAGCCTATAAAACGCCAGAGGTCCCTGACAAATGGCTTGAAAAATCATAATGACTTTTATGAAAAAAATCTTACCGTTTTTAATTCTTACCCTTGGATGGTTTGGCTCACTTTATTCCATGCAGGAGGTCCATACCATTGTACATTTTAATAATGAAATGTTTGAATTGGAGGATCCCGGTCACGCCACTTATACTATCCATAAGAAATATACCAGGTTGAACTCTGATGCATCTGGGGAATATTTTAGTTCACACTATAACTCTTTTTATAAAATAAAAGATATAAAAGCGACCATTCTTGATGCTTCAGGGAACGAAGTAAAGTCCTTTAAGAAAAAGGATTTTAAAGACCAGGCTGTTTACGATGGGTTTTCGATTTTCGTAGATACCAGAATAAAATATGTGGACCTTTCCTATCCATCTTTTCCATATACAGTTGAGGTGGAGATGGAGATTGAAATGGAAGGAATATATGGTTTTCCTGATTGGACCATTCAACAATACAACACCAAAACCTTAGAGAATTCTTTCATTTGTAAAGTCCCCAATGGGTATGTGCTGAATATTCACAGGATGAATACGGAGGAAGTGCCCTCGCAGGATGTTGAGGGAGAAAAAGATGTTTATCGATGGAAAGTAACAAATCCTGATGTGATTTATTATGAAAATCATGCTCCTGTATCAAGTTTGGTTCTGCCTGCTATCAGACTTTCTCCATCTGCATTTGAATATGGAGGTTTGAAGGGAAACATGTCCACATGGGAAGATTTCTCCCGGTTCATGTATGAGTTAAATAAGGATCGCGATGAAATCAGTCCGGAATTGCAGAGCCAAATCAGAGAAATGGTAAAAAATGCAAATTCCAACAAAGAAAAAATCGACATTCTCTACAGGTATTTACAGAAGAATATGCGATACGTTAGTGTACAAATCGGAATTGGTGGATGGCAAACCTTTCCTGCATCTTATGTTGAGGAAAATAAGTATGGAGATTGTAAAGCACTCTCCAATTTCATGAAAGGAATGCTTAGCGTTGTAAATATTCCCTCCAATTTGGTTTTGGTGGATGCCGGCGATGACAACTTTGAATTCAATGAAGTTTTTACAGAGTCATCTTTCAATCATATGATTTTATACGTTCCGGGTGAAGATCTCTGGTTGGAATGTACCAGTTCCGATCTTCCTACTGGCTATTTAAGTAGTTTTACTCATGACAGAAAAGCATTATTGATAGCACCTTCGGGAGGGAAATTGGTACTTACTCCTACGTATAACTATATTAAAAATGTGTCTAAAACCATTGCAGAAATTCACTTGGATCAAGATGGAAATGCACAGGTGAAAGAATTGAAAAGCATGTCAGGTATCATGCAGGATCAATTTAGAGGCATAGCAGTTAATTCTAAGAAAGATGATGTAAAAGATTATTACACAAGTGCTTACAAAGTTGCTCCAAAAGATATTGAATTATTTAAATATGATTTACGAAAAGATGGACCTGAGGCTCAAGTTGAATTGAAAATGAACTTTGCAAGACTTGCTTCCAAGACTGGTTCCAGATTGTTTTTAGATGTTCGACCTTATAAATCGGCAATAGAAGTACCGGAAGAAAACAAAGACAGAAAGCTTCCTTTTTCACCGGATTTTGGTTACACATTAATAGACTCAACATTTATAAAATTGCCACCTAATTATGAGGTTGAAAACCTTCCTGATGAAACAATTGGCATAAAAAAGGCATTTGGCACTTACGACTTCAAAGCCGAAGAAGTAGATGGCGGAATCTTAATTGTTGAAAAACTAAGAATTTCAAAGGTTTCAGTTTTTGCAGGAGCTTACAATCAATACAGAGATTTTCTATTGGAAGCTAAAAAAGCACAAACAGGCAAAATTGTTTTAGTCAACAGGAGGCCGTAATTTATATCTATATTTGTGGTAAGCTAATAACTTATGACCAATAAATTGCTCTACAGTACCCTAAAGGAGGCCAGAAAAAACGGTGAAAAGAAATTTGCAGTTTTGGTTGATCCAGATCAACTCAGGTTAGAGCATTTCGATCAAATCCTTCTTCTTGCAGCTTCAGGTCATGTTGATTATTTTTTTATCGGGGGGAGTTTAATTTTGAATAATGAACTGGATCACTGTGTCCGTCATATCAAAACGCATACAAAAGTTCCTACCATTTTATTTCCGGGGAATACTTTTCAAATAAGTAAAAACGCAGATGCCATTTTATTGCTTTCCCTTATATCAGGCAGGAATCCTGAATTGTTGATAGGAAAGCATGTAATTGCTGCGCCTTATCTAAAAAAATCTGGTTTGGAGGTAATGCCAACCGGTTATATGCTGGTTGATGGCGGTAATCCAACCTCAGTTTCATACATAAGTAATACCCAGCCTATTCCGGCTGACAAAGAAGACATCGCAGTTTGCACTGCAATGGCGGGAGAAATGCTGGGAATGCAATTGATTTATTTAGACGCAGGAAGTGGAGCAAAGAACCCTGTATCCAATAAGATGATAAAATCGGTTTCAAAAAATGTGGATATTCCCATTATTGTTGGAGGGGGCCTCAGAAATTCAGATCAGGTTGAAGAAAAACTTAGAGCTGGGGCGGATTTGGTAGTAGTAGGAAATGCCATAGAAAAGGATCCTGAATTATTAGTATCTATGGCAAAAAGAGTGCACGAGTTTAATAAACTTGATACAGGGATTTTAAAGTAAAAAAGGTTGAGGCAATTACTTTACCCCAACCTTCCTTTCTAATTATTATTTCTTTAATAAGTCTCGTATTTCTGTAAGAAGTACTTCTTCCTTGCTTGGTGCAGGAGGAGGAGCCGGAGCAGCTTCTTCTTTTTTCTTGGCATTGTTGATGGCTCTGATAACCATGAACATTACAAAAGCCACAATGATAAAATCGATAACCGCTGTAATAAAATCACCGTAAAGGATAGCAACTTCAGGTGTCACAACTTCGCCAGCATCGTTGGTTACAGCTCCTTTCAAAACCATTTTCATATCTGCAAAATTCACTCCACCAGTTAGCATTCCAACCAAAGGAGAGATAATACCCTGGGTAAATGCAGTGGAGACTTTGCCAAAGGCAGCTCCCATTACGAAACCAACTGCGATGTCAATCAGGTTTCCTTTGAGTGCAAATTCTTTAAATTCTTTTAGCATGTTTGTTTTTGTTTAGGATGAAAAATAAAATAGTAGTTAACAGACGCTAATTTAAAAAAAGGTAACCAACCATTTTTGATAAATATTAATCTTTGTAGTATCCTTGGGTTTGATTAAAACTGAAAGGAAAATGTTGATTGACACACATACGCATCTGTATTCAGAGCAGTTCAATGAAGACAGGGGAGAAATGATTCAACGTGCATTGGAAGCCGGGGTAGAAAAAATGTTGCTACCAAATATCGACAGGGCCTCCATTGTTGGAATGATGGAACTGGAAGAAAAATACCCTGGAAAATGTTTCCCAATGATTGGTTTGCACCCTTGTTCTGTTGGAGCCGGTTATGAAGAAGAGTTGGCAGAAATGCGACAATGGCTAGAAAAAAGAAAGTTTTTGGCGGTCGGCGAAATTGGGATTGATTTGTACTGGGATAAAACATTTGTACAAGAACAAAAGGATGCATTTTTGCGCCAAACCAACTGGGCACTTGAGTTTAACATCCCAATTGTTATTCATTCAAGAGAATCTATTGACTTGATTTTGGATTTGCTAGAGCCCATAGCCTCGCCTAAATTGAAAGGAGTATTCCATTGTTTTACAGGAACCTTGGAACAGGCAGAAAGAATCATGAATTTAGGGTTTTATATGGGGATTGGCGGTGTCCTTACCTTCAAGAATTCCGGTCTTGACAAGGTCGTTGAAAAGCTTCCTTTGGATCGTTTAATCCTTGAAACGGATGCCCCTTATTTGGCACCATCCCCTAATCGAGGAAAACGAAATGAAAGTTCATTTTTAAGATTGGTGGCAGAAAAATTGTCGGAAGTAAAACAGACTTCCATTTTGGAGATTGAAAAAGTTACAACCGAAAATGCTCAGAAACTCTTTAGCTTGTAGTGATTGTGTAAAATAAACATAAAGGGTTTTTTAAATGAATGTATTCGAAATATAAATAAGCATATTTACCAAATTAAAAAATTTTGAATTGTAACTTTAATTTACAATTTTTGCGACGACAGGTAGATTATTGAGTATTGTTGACCTGTTAAAAACTAGCTTACTTCTAAAATCTTTCGGAGAGGTGCTCGAGTGGCTGAAGAGGCACGCCTGGAAAGTGTGTATACCCCAAAAGGGTATCGTGGGTTCGAATCCCACCCTCTCCGCAGACTGAATATCAATTATTTTTACTGATATTTGTTTCTTTTTGAATAATATATTAACAACGTAAAAACTAACTTTGCTATGCGAAAGATGTTAGCTCTTCTGCTTGTGTTTAGCCTGACAGTTTTTTCTGCAGATGTTGTTCTGGCACAAGATGATGCATCTACCTCCACTGAACAGGTAGATAGCGGTTCGGACCAATCTGGCTTCCAAATGTTGAAAGAAAAATTCATTGAAGGAGGTTGGTTATTCATGAGTTTCGTTTTGGTCTGTTTGATTTTGGGATTGGCGTTCTGTATTGAGCGTATCATTACCCTGAATATTGCAAGTACCAATACAGACAAATTGCTCGCCCGCATTGACGAAAGTCTTAAATCTGGTGATGTGAATGGTGCAATGGAAGTTTGTAAATCAACTCAGGGACCTACTGCAAGCGTTCTTTACGAAGGATTGCGTAATGCGGGTGACGGACCTGCTGCGGTTGAGAAAGCCATTGTTTCCTATGGTAGCGTTCAAATGGGTCTTTTGGAAAAAGGCTTGGTTTGGATTGCACTTTTCATCGCTATTGCTCCAATGCTTGGTTTCATGGGTACGGTAATCGGTATGATTGGTGCCTTTGACGAAATCGAAAGAGTAGGAGATATCTCTCCAAGTATCGTTGCAGGGGGTATTAAAGTAGCCCTTTTGACTACGGTATTCGGTTTGATTGTGGCCATCATTCTTCAGGTTTTGTACAACTATATTGTTTCTAAAATTGACAGTATTGTTAACAAAATGGAAGATGCTTCTATCGCTTTGGTAGACATCATGGCTGCAAACAATGTTTTCAAAAAATAAAGCACTCAAATCATGTATAAATTTTTAACTAAGAATGGACAGCTTCTGTCCTTTGTAGTTGGTGCCTTAATTTCTGTGCTGTTTATCGTGATTGCTTTTAGCAATATTCCTGATGGATATGACCAGTTGCCAAAAGAGGAGCAGTTTACTACTTCCGCGTTCAATCTGGGTCTTTATGCGTCCATTTTATTGACGATTGTTGCTTTCGGTTTGATGATTGCATTTGGAGTTTTTCAGATGGCAACCAATCCTAAGGGGGCTCTCAAAGGAATTATTGGAATCGTTGCAATTGTGATTGTATTTTTCATTGCATACAGCATGGGAGATGCTACTGTAAAAGAAAAATGGGCAACAGATTTTGACGTAACTGAAGGCGTAAGTAAATATGTAAGTGGAGCAATGGCTACTTCTTTAATTTTAGGAGCAATTGCTGTAGTTGCATTGATTTTCGCAGAAGTAAGAAACTTTTTCAAATAAAGACTCATGGCTAAAAATAGTAGTCGAAGCAGGATGGCAAACGAGATCAATGCCAGTTCAATGGCGGATATCGCATTCCTGCTACTAATATTCTTTTTGGTAACTACCACCATTGATGTTGATAAAGGTATCCTGGTGAAACTTCCACCTTGGTCGGAAGAGCCACCGGAAATCCAACAGATGGCAACTAGAAACGTGTTCTCCGTTTTGGTGAATGCCAATAACCAATTGCTCGTAAGAGGTGAACCGGCAACTCTTGAAGATCTTAGAGATCGCGCTAAGGAGTTCATTATGAACCCAGCAAAGAGAGAAGATCTGGCCGAAAGACCTACCAAAGCAATCATCTCTTTAAAAAATGACCGTGGTACGAATTACGAAACCTACCTCGAGGTCTACAACGAATTGATGGGCGCATACAATGAGCTTTGGGATGAAGAAAGCCGCAAAACGCATGGTCTTCCCTACAGTGAAGATTTGCCTTTTGACATCAGAAAAGCCATTAAGGGTAAAATTCCAATGGTACTTTCTGAAGCGGAATCTACTTCCTTCGGTGAGGAGAATTAATTTCTAGCAGATTTAAATCTTTCAAACAAAACAGATATGTCAAAATTTTCAAAAAAGAGGGGTAAGTCCACACCAGCTATTTCTACGGCTTCCCTACCGGACATTATCTTTATGTTGCTATTCTTTTTCATGGTGGTAACAGTAATGCGTGAGTCTGAATTGATGGTAAGAGTTATCGTACCACAAGCAACAGAGCTAACCAAATTAGAGCAAAAATCGCTCGTGAATTATATTTATATTGGTCGTCCTACAGATAAGTACACCAAAGTTTATGGTACCTCTCCAAGGATTCAGTTAGGTGATAAATTCGCTGACATCGCTGATATTCCTATCTTTTTGGAGCAGCACAAAACTACGGTTCCTGAAGCGATGCATGGTCGTATTATGACTTCTCTTCGTGTAGATGGAGGAGTTACAATGGGAATTGTTCAGGATGTGAAAACCAAATTGAGAAAATCCGGACAACTTAAAGTGAATTATTCTGCCAGACCAAGAGCAAGCAGATAAATATAGTTTCAATCATAAAAAAATCCCGTTCAGCATTTGTTGAACGGGATTTTTTTTATCTCAATCTGTCCATTGACCGGACCGTAGATTCGTCTTTTTTGATATAGCGAATTGCAAAAAATAAAAAAACCATCGCAACCACAGGCATGTAGGCTCCTATGCCATCAGACGGTTCAACATCTCCCTGGTTCGATGCATCATTTAAATAAAGAAATGCGACTACAGCCATTCCCAATAAATTTGCAATAAGAGAAACCCGGGCCAATTTCATTTGTAAGGGTCTGTTTTTAAAGAGAAATATCGCGCCTATACTTAATAATCCACCTAAAATGAAAAGGACAAGTAAAATAATATTATCCTGTAGGTTGAATACGGAATCATTTAACAATGGAGAAGATTGAATTGCTACCGGTGTGCTGGCAAATGGAAGTCCAAACAAACTTAAGGTGGCTCCTCCCGCCAATAATAAAAACAAAGATTGTATGCGCTGTATCATGAGCTTATTTTTTTTAAAAGTTGGCCGCAAATATACGGGTATGCTGGATTTCTGTTTCCGTAATCTGACATTTTTAAACTTTAATATGGATATTGCCTTTATTTAAAAGAATTCTTTGGTTTGGCTAAGTTAAATTTGTTAGCACCAAAAATTTTGGAACCTTCAGAACCTTTTTGAGTTGTACACCCATAATTCCGGCAATGCTGTTTCAAATATGTGAATATGTATAAACGATACTTCCCCAAAATTCTAATCTTCAGTCTGGTTGCTTTTTTTCTTTTGTCGACAAATGCTTTTGCTACTCACAATCGGGCTGGTGATATTACTGTTGAACAAATCGGTAGTTGTGATCAGCTTTTTATACGGGCAACTATTACAACTTATACCAAGGCAAGTAGTACGATGGCTGACAGGGATTCCCTGACTATTTGCTGGGGCGATGGATTTTGTGAAAGTGTGCCGAGGTCAAATGGGTTCGGGCAAATTTTGTCAAACGATACAAAGGTTAATTATTATACAGCAACACATAGTTATGCCGGAAGGGGAACCTATAAGATTTCGATGAGTGACCCCAACAGGATTGAAGGAATTATCAATATCAATGGTGGAAGTTCTGTCCAAATTCCATTTTATATAGAAACGGTTTACACCTTCCTTAATTCACAATTTCAGGGATGTAATAGCACTCCTGTGTTATTGCAACCTCCTATTGATGTAGGATGTGTAGGAAAGGTATTCAGACACAATCCCAATGCATTTGATCCTGATGGTGATAGTCTTTCTTATAAACTAGCCATTCCACTACAGGTGGCAGGCCAGGAAGTTCCCAATTATTTATATCCCTTTCAGGTTAACCCCGGACCCAATAATCTCCTTGAACTCAATGAGGTCACAGGTGACCTGACCTGGGCGACTCCACAGGCAGAAGGTGATTATAATATTGCGATTCTTATAATAGAATATCGGAATGGTTCCCCAATCGATACGGTGATCAGGGATATGCAAATTCGAATTGAAAATTGTGACAACCTTCCACCTGAGGTAGTCGCTGAGAATAGAATTTGTGTAGTTGCAGGAGAAACCCTTGAGTTTGATGTGGTTGCTACAGCTCCTATTGATGATGCCGATCAAAAAGTTTTGATTCAGGCATTTGGGGGCCCTTTGGTTATAGATGACCCGGCAGAATTTAATGTTGCATTAGGATTCCAGGATCAACCTTTAACAGGAACTTTTAAATGGCAAACCCAATGTCACCACATCTCAGATAATTTTTATTCAGTCATTTTTCGGGCTCAGGATAACTTTCCTGTTATTACTGCCCGAAATGATACCTCTTTCTTATCAACCTTGCAGACCACCCGGATAAAAGTGGTTGGTCCGGCACCGGAAGATGTCCAGGCAGAATCAGGCCAGGGCCAGGTGAGGATTTCCTGGGCCAGTCCCTATTCTTGCGAAGATGCCAAAGACAATTATTTTTATGGATTCTCTGTATGGCGGAAGGAGGGTTCTACTACTTTTCCTATTGATACCTGTTCGCCCGGACTTGAAGGTCGGGGATATACTGAAATTCGTTTCCGGACTCGTGAATTGGAAAATGGCAGGTATTTTTATGTTGATGAAGATGTGGAAAGGGGGAAAACCTATTGCTACAGGGTTTTGGCGAGATTTGCTAAAACTACCACATCGGGACAGCCATATAACCTTGTGGAAAGTTTGCCTTCAAAGGAGGTTTGTGTGCAATTAAGTCGGGATATCCCATTGATAACCAATGTGGATGTACTTGAAACCTCTTCAACAGATGGAAAAATAATGGTAGCCTGGTCCAAGCCAAGGGCGGAAGATCTCGATACTCTTCAAAATCCCGGCCCTTATACCTATATCGTCAAAAGAGCAACTGGTATTACCAATGCAGGCTTTTTGGATCAACCTGATGGTGTTTTTACTTCCAATGATTTTGCCAATGCAAACGATACCATATATATAGATACAACCGGAATCAATACGCAGGACAATCCTTACAGTTATGTGATTGAATTCTATGTAAATGGTGAATCTGAACCACTTGGAGACACCGAAAATGCTTCGAGTGTCTTTTTAAATGTTGCTTCAACGGATAATTTGAATATTTTATCATGGGATTTTGAGGTTCCCTGGTTGAATGAAAAATATACAGTTTACAGGGATGACAATGCTGATGGTGTTTATGATTCCATTGCGCTGGTTACTCAGCCAATGTATAATGATCCTGAATTGAATAATGGGCAGGAATACTGTTATTATATAAAAGCGACTGGCACCTATGGGATTGATGGAATAGCTGACCCGCTTATCAATCATTCCCAGATTGCGTGTGGAGTTCCTTTGGATACTGTTCCTCCTTGTCCTCCTCCATTTACAGTTGATAACTTCTGCGCGGAAGAACCGGATCCTGAGTTGATCGATCTATTAGAAAACAGGTTGACCTGGACCAATCCTGAAATTGCCTGCTCCGGGGTAGATGATGTTTTGGGATACAATATTTATTATGCAACCAGTGAAGATGCTGAATTTGAATTGATTGCAACTATAGAAGACGAAACAGAAACAGTATTTTACAATCAGACTCCACTTGGACTGGCCGGATGTTATGCTGTGACAGCTTTTGACTCTTTGAGGAATGAAAGTAATTTTGGTGAAATAATCTGTAAAGACAATTGTCCAAAATATGAACTTCCAAATGTCTTTACTCCCAACGGTGATGGACAAAATGATTTATTCATTCCTTATCCATATAGATTTATAGAGTCTGTTGATTTTCAGGTTTTCAATAGATGGGGAGGTTTGGTTTTTGAAACTACCAATCCAGATTTGAATTGGGACGGAACCAACCTTAGAGATGAGCCACTTTCAGATGGCGTTTATTATTATACTTGTAAAGTTTTTGAACAGCGAATCGATGGAGTATTACCTTCATCGGCAGTGCTGAGCGGATATATAGAATTGGTCAGGGAATCAAACTAACCCAACCAAATTCGTTGAAAGGCCCTATAGCAGTATGCATTGCTATAGGGCCTTTTTTATTTTTTTAAATTTACATTAAACCTTTTGGTGCAAGGACAGTCATAGTATCAAAATTAGAGAAGCATTGGCATTTAACACCGCAAATATATCTGATGAACAGATCCTGACCTTATTACAAAACGGTAGTCATACCGATGTAGAAAGAGGATTGCGGTTGATGATGGACAAATACCAGGAGCGCTTGTATTGGAGTATCCGGAAAATGGTGATGTCGCATGATGATGCAAACGATATTCTTCAAAACTGTTTTATCAAGGCATACAGGAATATCGATTCATTTGAAAGGAAAGCCAAGCTTTTTACCTGGTTGTACAGAATCGGAATCAATGAGTCCATTACCTTTTTAAACAAAAAGAAAAAAGAAGCAACAGCTTCTTTGGATGATGGTGAATCCGGCCTTGCAAATAATCTCAAATCGGATGATTATTTTGATGGGGATGATGCTCAAAAAAGGTTGCTGAAGGCAATTGAGACGCTTCCGGAGAAGCAAAAAGTTGTTTTTAAGCTTCGTTATTATGATGAAATGCCTTATGAAGAAATGTCAGAGATTCTGGAGACTTCGGTGGGTGCATTGAAAGCATCCTTTCATCATGCAGTGAAAAAAGTTGAGCAGGAACTGACGGCCGGAGGTTAAATTTTAATAATTGGTAAATCAAAATACGATGAAAAAGAATACATCCCTGAAGGAGGAACTTCACGATCTTTCTCCTCTGCTTTCAAAATTGAAAGAAGGGGAGCAGCCGGAACCAAAAATACCCGGCAATTACTTTCACAATATGCAGTTTGAGGTTTTGAATAAGCTGAAAGAAGATTTGGAACCTAATCCTGTTTCTGCAACACCTAAGGATTCCATTCCCTGGTATCAAAGGATTTTTCAACCAAAATTTGCCCTTGCGTATGCTGCAGTCATTGCTGTCTGCCTGGGAATATTCTGGTGGTCTGGTCAGGAAAATCTGCCTGCAGAAACCATTGCCATGGAGGACGTAAGTCAGGAAGAGATCCTCAATTATATTGAAGAGAATATTTCAAGTTTTGAAGCGGAGGAATTAGCATCAATTGGAAACAATGGTGAAGTAGATTTGCTTCAAGATGTAGAATTGGACGATAAGACTGTAGATGAATACCTGGACAAAATTATAGATGACTTGGACGAAGAGTCACTTGAAAATATTTTTTAAAACCAATAAAACCTTTTAACGACTCTTTTTAAATCCTGGAAAAATTTTTAAAATGAAAAATTTCACATTGCTATTGGTTTTGGTTTTCGGGGTCGGGGCAGCTGCCTATGCTCAGGATGCAGAAGATCGGATCGAAGCCCTTAAAATTGCCTTTATTACTGAAAAGCTTCAATTGACACCAGAAGAATCACAACAATTCTGGCCTATTTTTAATGAATATACCAATGAGCGGGAAAAACTTCGCACTCAAGGCAAACCGGACAGACCCGTCCAGGACATGTCTGAGGCAGAGGCTGAAAAATTCCTCGCAGAATATTTGGATTTAGAACAGCGTGAGCTTGATTTGAAACGCAATTATATGTTGCGCTTGAAAAATGTACTTCCTGCTAAAAAGATTGCCCTACTCGGAGCAGCAGAACGACAATTCAAGGAGAAGCTGTTGGAAAGAATTAAAAAACGCCAACAGGGTAGGATGCGCCCGGGCGGTTAAAATATAGTTTTGAAATGAAAGGCGGTTTTTGACCGCCTTTTTTATTTCTTACATTTGAAAAAAAAGATATGCGAATTGTCATACAAAGAGTGAGTGAAGCTTCTGTAACTATTGACGGAAATGTCAAATCAAAAATTGGCCCGGGCCTTCTGGTTTTACTAGGAATAGAAGATGAGGATGGACATGAGGACATTGAGTGGCTGTGTAATAAAATTGCCAATCTGAGAATTTTCAATGACGATGAAGGTGTAATGAATCTTTCTGTAAAAGATGCAAATGGGGAATTGTTGGTAGTAAGTCAGTTTACGTTACACGCAAGTACTAAAAAGGGTAACAGACCCAGCTATATTAAAGCATCAAAGCCAGACTTTGCAATTCCGGTTTACGAGAGGTTCGTTAAAACTCTGGAAGTTTTATCTGGAAGAGATGTGCAAACAGGAGAATTTGGAGCTGATATGAAAGTAGGATTAGTGAATGATGGCCCCGTTACCATTATTATAGATAGTAAGATAAAAGAGTAAAATAAAAAGGTGAATGCCTTGCGGCATCCACCTTTTTTCCATTTTCTACCTTAGTAAAAAGGGAATTAGAATTTAACCATTTTGCTAACTCCTGATCCGTATGGAGTTTGAATCATGTAGGTATAAATTCCATTATCTTTAATAGCACCTACAGGAAGGTTGAAGAAATTGTTTCCTGACTCTGCCTGCATATTTTGCTGATAAATCAATTTTCCATTAAGGTCATGTACCAATAAAATTGCTTCACCTTGCTTTGGCATTTTGAACCCAATCATAGTAGCACCCTGGAATGGGTTAGGCTGATTTTGAAGCATTACAAATGAATTTGCATTTTCACCTGAAATATTCAATTTAACCTCGAAGGTGTTTTGCTCATTGTCAAAAGCCAATGCTTCCGTTACCTGGCCACTCAGTTGAAGTGCCTCATTCAGCGCAAGGTCTTTTTTTGATTTCAAACGAATGGTAAGGATTGGTGCATCCGCTACTGAACTCATGCTGCCGTTCCAGCTAAAGGTGGTAATACCTTGAGTGGAAATGGAAGCATAATTTTCTGAGCTGAGATTATTCAAAATGGATGACTGGATATCAAGTATCTCAACTGCTGAAGATGAATGCAAAGTGAACTGAATACCTTCAATATCTTCAATATTTCCATAAACAGGAATTTCAATTACCTCGCCAGCTTTCAGATTACGATTTTCGGCAGTTAAGTCAAGGCTTGCAAAATCGCGATTGATGATGTTGTTTGCACTTGTAGGCGCATCATTGTTTACATCACCATATTTGAATGCAATAAAGTCATATGAATCAGCACCTGTAAATTTAGATACAGAAGCAGTTGAAGCATAAACATTGAAAGGATTGATTGGATCCGGGAACTCCAGGTCAGCCGGAACAAATCCCCATACTTGATTATTTGGTAATGAACCTGCAACTCGTAAAACCAATTTTCTGATTCCAACCAAATCAAGTGTCGTTACAGAATTTGAATTGTTAACATCGGCTGCAAGTACTTTGTATGGTGAATCCAAGTCTCTTACATGAAGGATATGTTTTGAAATCAAAACAAGGTCTAATGTGCTAACACCTGCTACAGCAATACCTGATTTTTCGGCACCTACCAAATAATTTTCACAAGTTGCCTGATCTGCCACAGCATAGGCACCTGCGCTTGAATTGGTAGTGAAAGTATCTTGTGCTTCATTTACAACCGTGATGGTAACATCAGAAAGCAAAGCTCCATCTTCTCTTTGCACATTCCCGAAGAGATCTGCCAATGGTCCGCTTGCATTACAAATGTCTTCATGTGGCATGGCTTCAAATACCCGGGTTTGCATAACACTCAAATTGGTGTTGCGCATCAAAATATGGTATAACCTTGTATTTTTGATTTCTTCTTTTTCAGCAGCGGTAAGGGTTGGATCATTTTCATAATAGTATCTGTCGCCATCACGGATAACACGGAACTGTTCTTCCATGATTTTCATAACCAATTCCCCAAACAATGCATTGTTCATGCGTTCTTCTGCCAACATGCCCACCCAGGCGTCAATATTGTTAACATCTGAATACAAAGAGTCTAAAACATTGGCGATATCAATGTTTGAATTAATTTCAGAAAATGAATTTACTCTTGGTAATCCAAAGTTTTCACGCACAGTATTGTAATCGGGTAAACCTCTTTCACGGCCTCTCATAATGTTAATGGAAGCAAGATCAAGTCCACCTGAACCTGGAGGTCCAAAAAGGAAATTTCTAACGTCATCGATTACTTTTGCATCAAAACTTTGCTGAATTTGAATTCCCATACCTTTGAAGTAAGGTTCTATTCCGCCTACTTCTGCTATGGCATCTACATTGAAAAATGCATCTTTCAGTTCAAGGTTGCCATTAGGCAATACTTGACCGTCGTTGTCCAGCCTGATTAAATTTCCATTCAAAAGTGTATGGCCCATACGGAATGCCGCTGCGCCAAAGACATTGAATATTCCAGGATTAATTCCGGAATCGTATCCATTATAAGATGGAACATTCACGCCCATTGTTGGTAACCACTCTTCGTATACAATTGCTTGCATAAGTGCACCCACTCTTTTTCTGGCCCCCTGATACAATTGTTCGTCTCTCCAGTTTGGGTGTAAAAGTCTAAGCTCGTCACAAATTCTATTGTGTTCTCTTACGAAAAGTGTGTGAAATGAAAGTAATAATGGATTTTCATTGGCTCTTACATCTCCTGCCACAAATAAACGGGTTGCAAACCCTACATCATCAGCCATCCCCGGCGCATTTGGGTCAATGTCATCGTCATATTCACCGGTAATGGTGTTGTATGGAAGTAGGTTTCCTTCAGAAGTTTTCATTTTACCGCCAGCGAATGTTCTAAGCCAGTTTGCACGTTGCAAATCTGAACCATATACAGCTGATGCATCCAGGAAGGCAGTAATGGAATTTGGAAATCTTCTGGGATTGTTGATATCGGTTCCTGTTCCAGGCATAATTTGATTTCTGGAAGTAGGAATTACCATTTGGCCGGTATTAAAAGGATCAAACCATTGGTCTCCTTGAGGAACAGGAATCATGAGAGGCTCTGCACCATTATTTTCGGTGAGCGTGATATCGTGATCAATGAATTGGCCAAAGACCCAACAATAGTCACTAAGGTGCATAACATCAGGAAGGATACTATCTTGCCTGAATAATAAATTACTTATCAATCGGGGACTGGGTCGGTCAGTTCCTCCTGGTTCAGAAAATCCATCTTCAAAACCAAGGGATGTCCTGGTTACTATTTCAGAATGAGCAGCTCCCCAATCTGAATAAATCAGATTATTCCCTTTTCCGTCTATTGACCTTGCATTTTGGGCATGCGAAAGAAAGAGGGGCATCATTCCTGCGAACACGAGTAAAATTCTAATACGCATTTCGTGTAAGTTTTGTTCTATGGGAATTATAAATATTTTATTTACCTTAATGTGTTTAGTTGTGATATACAACCAACAAAGCCTAGTACTTTTGACTATATGTCAAAAGGTTTAAGGTGAAGTGCTTCCTCGTGTGAATTATTTTCTCGGTTATGAGATAGATGTCTGAATAACAACCGGTTACAGGGATGGATTAAACTGTGCAAATATAAGGGATTCCAAATTCCCTTGCACTGAAATTTACGAAATAATTTTAAATACGGTTTTACTTCTGTCTAAAGAATATCCCTATTGGAACCCCTGAAAAATTGAAATGTTTACGCAGCTGGTTTTCTATAAAGTTTTTGTAGGGCTCTTTTATATGTTTGGGGTAATTGCAGAAAAATGCGAAGGCCGGGAAATAAGTTGGCAATTGCGTAATGAATTTTATTTTAATAAAATGACCTCTATGAGAAGGGGGAGGGGTCTTTTCTAAAATTGGCAATAAGGTCTCATTTAATTCATGTGTTTTTATCTTGCGATTCCTGTTTTCATAAACCTGCAAGCCTTCTTCTATTGCCTTCAAAATCCTTTGTTTTTCTAAAACAGAAGTAAAAACGATTGGAATATCATTGAATGGAGAAATCTTTTCTTTGATAGATCTTTCAAAGTCTCTGGCGGTATTGGTTTCTTTTTCGACCAAATCCCACTTGTTGACCAGGATCACAATTCCTTTATTTCTTCTTTGTGCCAGTCTGAAAATACTCATGTCTTGAGACTCAATTCCCATGGTCGCATCAATCATCAGTATACATACATCAGCTTCTTCCAGGGATTTGATAGCACGCATCACGGAGTAGAATTCAAGGTTTTCTTTTACCCTTGATTTCTTTCTGATCCCGGCGGTATCTACCAACAGGAATTCTTTTCCGAACTTATTATAATGACTATGAACAGAATCGCGGGTAGTTCCTGCAATGTCAGTTACAATATTTCGGTCTGAGCCAAGCAAAGCGTTCACCAAAGATGATTTTCCAACATTCGGCTGTCCCAGAATCGCAAATTTGGGCAGGTCTGAATCTTCTTCTGGCGTATCTTCTACCATTTCGGTCACAGCATCCAATAATTCTCCGGTACCGCTTCCTGTCATGGAAGAAACAAAAATGGTGTTGTCAAAACCAAGGCTCCAGAATTCATTAGCCTCCAGCATTCTTTGACCGTTATCTGCTTTGTTAACTACCAGAATGACCGGCTTTTCAGATCGGCGAAGCAGATTTGCAACATCTTCATCAAGGTCGGTAATGCCGGTAGTAACATCGGTCATAAAGACGATTACACTTGCTTCTTCAATGGCAATTTTTACCTGATCGCGGATGGCAGTTTCAAAAACATCTTCTGAATCCTGGACAAATCCACCGGTATCAATTACGGTAAAGGTTTTACCGTTCCATTCACATACTCCATATTGACGGTCGCGGGTTACTCCGCTGATGTCGTCAACTATGGCCTGGCGTTCTCCAATCAAACGATTGTAAAGTGTGGACTTTCCAACATTCGGTCTACCAACAATTGCTACAATATTTCCCATACAATCGAAATGACTTACAATGGCGTCTTGCCAGGTCTAATTTTTTAAATAATGCTGCAAATATACCTAAATACACGTATCAAACCCCTTTGGTTCCAAAAGACTTATTCTTCCTTTAAGTCAAACCAGTCTACCTTCACTGTTTTTACCTTTTCGCGATATTCTGACCAGTCATTTTCAAAGAAGTCGCTAATTGCCTTTTCTACTTTTTCCAATTCCACTTCAAGTTCTTTTATTTTAACTTCAGCAGAGGGAGTAGGTGGTCCGTCAGAATTATTGATGTAGGTGATGGCTCTCCAAAGTTTTGAGTTCAAATTGGGCTCATCATATGTGATTCCTTTTTGATCTTGTTTTTGAAAGAACATCAGATCAAGGGAATCAATTTTTTTAGAAATATCTTTCCCTAATTTTAAAACATTTTCAGCAGAAGTGTCTTGAGCGACCTTCATATTTGAATTGATAATCTGAATGGATTTTTTGGCCGATTTCAATCGGTCGTATGCAGCCGCGGCTTTTTTTGCTAAAGCATAAACTCCCTCTCTTGCCTCAGCTTCTGCCTTTTGATCCTGAAAATTATAAGGTAGACGGGGGTCAGAATGTAATTCTACATTGGTAGAATCCTTCCAATCATCCATTGCCACATGTATTTGATACAATCCCGGAAATGCCCTTGGTCCACTTGGTGGATCTTCATCTTTTTTACGATCACGTCTGCTTGGAAATTCTACTCCATTGGTTTCCATTCCCCATCTAACCAGGTTTAGGCCTGTATCCAATTTTGAAGTATAGTTTCTAATGGTGTCTCCAGTAGGTGATAGGATGATTATTTTTAGTTTTTCATCCTTTTTTTTCTTTTTATCCGATTTTGAATCGCCTTCTTTGTCCTTATTATCAGTGTCTTCCTCTTTTGCTTCTTCCTCTTTTTTCTTATTTGCTTTTTTAAAAACAGGAATGGTCACTCCTCTGTAGGAGGTGGGAGCAGTATAATAAGCTTCAGCACTGAATCGCAAGGCATCCACACCTTTGGTACTAACCTGATAACCATCTCTTGCAGGGAATAATTGCAAATCGCTGAGTTCATTTTCCTTTGCCAAATTTCTCAATGGACGGATATCATCCATTATCCAAATGGCTCGGCCAAATGTACCTATCACCAGGTCATGACTTCTCTCCTGGATTTTCAAATCAGAAACGGGAACGGATGGGAATTTTTTATTCCACTTTTGCCATTCTTTTCCATAATTGAAACTGAAAAATAATCCATGATCTGTGCCCAAGAACAAAAGGTTGGGTACTTCCGGATCCTGTTTGACAGCTCTGCAATAACCATCGACTGAATCATTGTTAGCCAATCTTTTCCAGGTTTTTCCAAAGTCTTTGGTGTGGTATAAAAATGGTGAAAAATCATTCCTTCGGTAATCATTTACAACAACAAATGCCTCTCCCGCCACATGACTCGATACTTCAATTTGTGGAATCCAGGAACCTTTTTTGAAACCAGGCAACTTTGAAGACAACTCAGTCCATGTGTTGCCTCCATCTTTTGTAAGATGCAATTGTCCATCGTCGGTTCCAGCCCATATTACATTCGAATCAAGCGGACTTGGACTGATGGCAAGGATGGTCAGATGGTTTTCCGCTGCTGTTACATCAGGAGTAAGTCCTCCGGAGGAGCGCGATTCTTTTAGTTTGATAGAATCGTTGGTGGTTAAATCTGGGGAGATGACTTCCCAGGTCTTGCCGCAATCATAACTTTTATGCACGAATTGAGAACCGAAATAGACGCCACAATTTGAAAAAGGATTTTGGGCAATGGCTGCATTCCAATTGAACCTTAAATCGATTCTGTCCGGGTGAACTGGTTGGATATAGGTGCTTTTTCCGGTTTTTGAATCTATGTAACTTACATTTCCTCCTTGCGACATAGCATACACAAATCTGGGATCATCGGGTCTGAAAACTACATCAAAACCATCGCCAAAAGCTACTTCTTGAAAATGATGGTTTCGTATTCCCCCATTTTGCCAAACATCGGATGGACCAACCCAACTGCCGTTGTCCTGTAATCCGCCTCCTACCTGATATGGAATGCTATTGTCAATATTGATATGATAAAACTGGCCTACAGGAAGATTTTCAACAAAGCGCCAGGTTTTGCCTTTGTCGTAACTAAAATTCAGCCCTCCGTCATTTCCATCAATTATGAATTCAGGATTTTCCGGATGGATCCAAAAAGCATGATGATCCGGGTGGACACCGGAGTTCCATTTGAAAGGCAATAGATTTTCCCATGTTTTTCCACCATCTTCACTTCGGCTCACATTGGTCCAAAGGGAGTAAACTCTGTTTTCGTTTGAAGGATCAACATAAAGTTCGGAATAATAAAATGGTCGATTGCCTGCAATGGGATCTTCGGAGATTTTGCTCCAATGCTCACCACCATCTATGCTTTTGTAAACGGCATTTTCTTTTGCTTCAATAAGCGCATAAATGATATCAGGCTCGCTTGGTGAAATGGCTAGTCCAATTCTGCCTAATTCTCCCTTAGGAAGTCCTTCTTTTTCTGATAATTCTTTCCAGTTTTCTCCTCCATCGTAAGTAATATATAGTCCCGAGCCTTTTCCTCCTGATTTGAATTTCCAGGGTTTGCGGCCAAATTCCCACATGGAAGCGATGAGTTTATTTGGATTTTGAGGATCCATAACCAGGTCAGCACAACCGGTAGAATCGTTTACAGACAAAATATTTTCCCAGGTTTTTCCACCATCTGTGGTTTTGAAAACCCCTCTATCAGGATTTGGTCCCCAGGCAGAACCAAGAGCGGCAACATATACTTCTTTTGGATTGAGTGGATTGATACGGATACGATGGATGAGTTTGGTATTTTCCAGTCCCATTGATTTCCAGGTTTTTCCTCCATCGATACTTTTAAAAATACCGATGCCACTATTGTGAGAATTTCTTGGATTTCCTTCTCCGGTGCCTGCCCAAATTTCTGCCGGATTTTGTTGATTGATAGCAATAGCACCAATGGATTGGCAATCTACCTCATCAAATACCGGTTTCCAATCAATCCCTCCACCTTCGCTCATCCATACTCCGCCACTTGCAGTTCCTACGAAGATCCTGTTGGGATCTTTCAAATCAACATCAATGGCGGTTACCCTGCCACTCATTCCTGCTGGTCCAATGTTCCTGGGAGCCATGGCCTCGAAGTGATCGAGGTTGATGAATTGAGCTTGGGAGGTGTTAAAATTAATGTTCAAGAATATTATGGGTAGAATCAATTTTAAGTAAGGAGAATTTATCATAATTTTTTTTATTTCAATAGTATTGTTATGTTTGCTTATTGTTAACTAAATCGATGAAATTATGAAACCTTTTACAGTTTTTCTATTCTCTGTATTTTACATTTTCATTTTATCCTGTTCAAATCTTGAAGTAGAAAATATTTCTTCTTCCGATTCAGAACAGTTAAATATCATTAAAAAAATACAGGATGCAAGCTCTAACCTACTTTTAGTTGAAAGTTTTGAAGATTCACTTTGTGGTATTAACGTTGGTCCAAATTGCTTTCAGTTTAGTCAAACCATAACCCTTGAATTAGACCTTACCGAATGTTCTACAAATATTTCCGGTCTTTGCGATGTCAGCGGAACTATGGAAGTTGTGATATGCCAGGACAATTTTGGGCAAAATCTTGAAGTGAATTTTTCTGAGTACGTATTTTCACATGCTAGAGATTGTATTACGGGAAATCCACATACTGATGATTGGGATTGCATAGCAGATAAGTTTTATTCATCATATGTAAATTATATGATGCCTTTAATACTTGATTGGTGGGGAGAAAAAAGTAATTGTGGAAATGGCTATAATGCTGCAATTTCCAATTATTTCAAAAATATGTGTGTATTCCCTTGTTCCTATGAAGAGGGTGACTTTATTTTTTATGAAATAATTCAGTGTGGACAAAGTACAGCATGTTGTGTAAAAAAGCAATATTGGTGTAAGGATCAAAATGGTGAAATTCAAATTACCTCAGGTGGAAATGTCCAAATTGGATTGTGTTCTGAAGGTCCAATACCTTGTAACAATTATATAGATTTTCCATTCAAAAATCCAGATTGTTTTCCAAGAAACTGTATTGAAGAAACCATACCCCAATAAATAATTTTTGAATGAGAGGAACTTTAGTTATTTTATTCTTTGTAGTTGGGAGATTGTATTGCCAAACTTTGGGCAACTTTGTTCCCCTTACATTTGATTCTATCGAACCATTATGGGTGCATTATTCTTATGATAGTACCATCATAGGTCATCAAATTCCAAACAGACGTGATTTGAACGCTGAATTTGATGGGTATGGCCATGTTTATACCAGTCATGATATTGAGCTTAGACCCTTGATTAAAGATGGTTTTTTTTATAAAGTTTCTAAAACCATTTATGATGCGGATGTTTCAGGTGGGCTGATTGAAAAAATTGACCTTTCTAATGGGCAGGTAGTTTGGAATAATACATTCGATTTAAGAACAGAAAATGATAGGGAGTTTATTGCTAGATCCATTATTAAAGGAAATCAGTTGATTCTCTTTAATATAAGAATTACAACAGTTCTTCCAGTCTTTCCATTGCCTGTAGTTGCTTTTGCTGATTTATATACAGAAGGAGTTTTGAAAATAAGGTATTATAATTTAGAAACTGGTGAATTAGAAAAGCTTATTGATGCCGATTCAAATGATCCAACTGTGAAAAAAATTAAATCAGCGGAGCAATTTTCATGCAGGTTGAATATTTTAAATGACAGCCTTTTAGAAGTGTTGGATTATCGTTTAGACGATTCAACAGGTTCCAGACTTATGATCGACACCCTTGATTATCAAGGGAGATATGTAAATCAGTCTGATACCTTTTATTCTGATATAAAGAATGTGGATTGGCTGGATTCATATTGGACTGAGGCCTACAAAGTAATGAAGGATGAGGAAGACGATATTTACTGGATAGACTTCTACGTGCCAGGTGATTTTACTACGGATACTGCAAGAGCCCATATGAAGGTATTGGAGCCTGGTGGTGATAAAAGGATTATTGAGTTGCCTTTCATTGATCCTGAATTAGTTCAAAGCTGGGTTATTCTGGATGTAGAAGGGGATTATTTATTAATGGGCACATTATTATTTGAAAACAAAGTGGATTATTACCTGATTGCAAAGGAAGATGGAGCTCTCATTCAAAAATACCGAATTGATAAAAATATTGATGTCAATCACCCAATTATTAATCAGGATGGATCCTTAATTTTCCCACTTAGTGGAATAAAAGAGAATGGTAAATATTCCCTGGACATTTACAAGTCCGAGAATGAAACTATTAAATTGAAATTTCAATTCAGACATTCTGTTCCTAATTATCAGATAGTGCCAGCAAGCATGGTACAATTAGAAAATGAGAATTATCTGGTTTCTGTAATGGTTACAGAAGTCTTACCTAATAACTTTTTGCGAGGCAGATTTATGACCGACTTCTTAATTAGCCCTGAAATGTTGGAAAAAGGAATAGTTTCTATTCAAAATCCATTAAAAGTTCAAGGAAGAGACGATGCCCTTATATTCCCCAATCCTACAAACGGTAACATTTCTATTCAATTTCATGCAAAGAAATCCGGGAAGGTCCAAGTAATTAACCTTGAAGGAAAAACCATCCTGGAAAAAGATTTCAAAAATGAAACTTCTTTGTATTTGGATCTTTCCGGACAACAAAGTGGGCTTTATTATTTAAAAGTATTTGAAAGAGAATCTTATCTTGGCTACCCGATTTTTCTTAAACCTTAAAAGTTGAGTATGAAAGTTAATTTACTTTTTGTTGGCCTTTTGATGGTAGCTACGATTTTGTCTTGCCAGAAAGATGATGATCTATTCGCCTCAGAGGATCCTTTGGTAGGACGATGGCAGGTTACCCAGGAGTACCATTATTATGAAGATGGAGTGGAACAAATGGTTGCCACAACTGCTCCTGAATTTAGACTTGAGTTTTATAAAAATAATACAGGAAAAAAAATTACTAATTACACTGTTGAAGTTGACTTTATTTGGCAAAAAATAGACAGTGCAAATCAGGTAGTGATTGATTATCCCAGGACACATTCTTCTCTAACTACAACCTTTGACCAATTTGATGTTGTTAGTGCTAACAATGAAATGCAGGTTTGGGAATTGGCGAGAGACCCGTTTGATAAATACAGACTTGAGGACGGATTGGTGATTGCAACCAATGATACCACCAACGTCAAAAGATGGGAGGAGATTAAATGGGAGCTGGTCAAAAGAAACTAAGCATTAATCCATAATGGTTAAAAATGAATATGAAAGTTAAAATTTGGAAGGTTTGAATCCTTCTTTATTGCCCAATTTTGAAACTCAACAAGAAATCGAGTACAAATGGGCAATTCTTCTTTTCCTAAACTTAAGTTATTATGCCTGACACTTTCAATTGTTGTTGCAATTTCTTGCAACAACAAAAGCGTTCAGGTCACTGATCAACAGAATCCTTCAGTTTCAAGTGTAGAAAAAAAGCAATCACTTTATTCCAATCTGCCATTTCAAATGACAATGGTAGAAGACCCGGTATTTCCTTCCCTGGAAGTCAACCTTAAGAATTTTGGAGCCATAGGAGACGGCTTATTTAAAAATACCAATGCCTTTGCCATTGCCATCGATGAACTTTCTTCTAAAGGTGGCGGTACCTTGGTTGTCCCTAGAGGAATTTGGCTAACAGGACCCATTACACTCAAAAGCAATATCAGAATTCACACTGAGGCAGGTGCTCTTGTAAAATTCTCTTCAGATTTTGACGATTATCCATTGGTTGGTACCAGCTTTGAAGGCTTGGAAACTTACCGTTGTATTTCACCTGTCAATGCTGAAGGTCTTGAAAATATTGCCTTTACAGGCGAAGGTGTGTTTGATGGTTCAGGAGATGCGTGGAGGCCGGTAAAAATCAGTAAGATGGCACCCTCCAATTGGAAAAAACTGGTCAATTCCGGAGGAGTGCTCAGTGATGACAAAAAAATATGGTACCCTTCTGAAAAATCTAAGAAAGGAGACATGCCGGGCAATTTCAACGTGCCGGATTTTACACGAAAACAGCAATTTGAAGCCATTAAAGACTTTCTTAGGCCTGTAATGGTGAGCATCAAGAATTGCAAAAATGTATTACTCGACGGACCAACTTTCCAAAATTCACCTGCCTGGAATATTCATCCTTTGATGAGCGAAAATGTAATTGTCAGAAATTGCAATATTCGCAATCCCTGGTATGCCCAAAATGGTGATGGTCTGGATCTGGAATCCTGCAAAAATGTGTTGATCTACGATAATACTTTCGATGTAGGGGACGATGCCATTTGTTTCAAATCAGGTAAAAATGAAGATGGCAGGAAAAGAGGTATGGCAACTGAAAATGTAATCGTCAATAATAATATTGTTTATCATGGCCACGGAGGATTTGTAATTGGTTCTGAAATGTCAGGTGGGGTAAAAAATGTAAAAGTTACCAATTGTACATTCATTGGAACCGATGTCGGACTCCGTTTTAAAAGTACCCGAGGCAGGGGAGGGGTAGTAGAAAATATTTATATCTCTGATATCGACATGGTGGGTATTCCAGCCGAAGCTATTCGATTCAATATGTTTTATGGAGGGAATTCTCCGATTTTGGAAGAAGACCAGGATGAGGAAGATGAAGCAAGAGACGAAAAGACGGTTCCGGTGACTGTTGAGACGCCTTCTTTTAAAAATATCTTCATGAAAAGAATCAGAGTTGCCGATTCAAAAACGGCAGCAATGTTTCAGGGACTTCCTGAGATGAATCTGCTCAATGTACAATTGGAAGATGCAATCTTTGAGGCGGAACATGGAATCACAGTAATCGACGGCGACGGGCTACAGTTTAGCAATATTCGATTGAAACAAAAGAAAGGTTCTGGTTTTACTTTTTACAATACAAAAAATGCTTCCCTTGATAAAGTAGTATTTGAAAATGAAAAGGAAGCTTATGTAAAGGTGCTTGGTGATCTATCCAATGCTATCAAACTATCAGAAACCAATGCTGATGAAAGCAATGTTGAATATGGCCAGGGAGCAGGCAAGCAGGTAGTTAATTTCAAATAAGGCTTTAGTATTTGGAAAGGATTTAATCCCTTCCAAATACTTTGTCCCAAAATTCTTTTCTTTTCTTTTTCTTTTCACGCTTTTCATCCACCCTTTCATTGTGGCGTTTTATTTCTCTGGAACGTTCCGACATTTGACCGGGGCTTTTCTGGTTTACTTCTCTTGACTGAACCTGTTCAAGACTGTCTTTTTTATTTTTATTAAAAACATCCAACAAGTCCGTAAGCCATTCAAAATCTTCTCCAATTTGTTGTTCCAAAGGCGGATTTTCTCGCCATGGTTCACAGTCTAATTTTGCCAAAAGGCTGTCTTGTAAGGGTGGGAAAGTGGATTTTTTCCACCTGGAATAGTTTTTATCCTTTAAGGTTAAATCCATAAATCTTCCAAAAATGGGTAAGGCAGTTGCAGAACCTTGTCCTAAAGACAAACTTCTAAATCTAATTTGTGGAAATTCTCCACCAACCCAGGCACCGGCTACCAAATCAGGTGAGTATCCAATAAACCAGCCATCTGATTGATCTTGGGTGGTTCCGGTTTTTCCTGCTATATCATTTGATAAGCCAAATTCATAACGAAGTCTTTTTCCGGTACCGCTGTCGACAACGGATTGCAATAGGTGGGTCATCATTGCAGCCGTTTCTTCACTTAAAACACGTTCTGATTTAGGTAGGTCTTTTGAAAAATCTTTTAGCACAATACCATCTGCGGTTTCAATTCTTTTTAAATATCGTGGGTGCACCGTTTTTCCTTCATTTGCAAATGCTCCAAAAACATTGACCATCTCCCAAAGTGAAATTTCCGGTGTTCCCAATGCAATACTGGGAACTTCCGGTATGTCGCTCTGGATGCCCATTTTATGTCCCAGTTCTACTACCGGTTCTATTCCTGATTCTAATAAGACTGCTACAGATACAGTATTTACCGAATTGCTTAGTCCTCCAGCCATGGAATAATAACCACCGTACTCCCCATCAGCATTTTCCGGCGTCCAGTCTTCATAATCTGGATAAGTAAATAGTTGATTTTCAAAATATTCACAAGGCTGCATGCCGTTTTCCAAAGCAGCGGCATATACAAGTGGTTTGAACGTACTCCCTACCTGTCGCCTTGATTTTACGTGGTCATATTTGAAAAATCGATGGTCAATTCCTCCAACCCAGGCTTTGATTTCTCCTGTATGTGGATCCATTGCGAGGAAACCTGATTGCAAAAGACTCAGATTGTATTTCAAACTGTCCAATGGACTCATTTTCTTCTTTTCAAAATCTTCCTTCCAGGAAAACAAAGTCATTTGAATGGGCTCATTGAAAGCACTGTCAATTTGACTTTCTGAAAAACCAGCCGCCTTCATGTTTTTGTATCGCTCTGTCTTTTCTACAAAAACCTTCAGCCCTTTATCCGAGCCCCAGGGATTCCTGCCTTTCCAATGGGTATCAAATTTTTCCTGTAAGGTTTTCATTTGCTGGGCCACGGCGTATTCTGCATAAGCTTGAAGTCTGGAATCAATGGTCGTATAAACTTTTAATCCATCCGTATATAAGTTGTATGGATTGCCATCCGGTTTCTTTGCATCCTTAATCAATTCCTGGGCTTCCAGTCTGATTTGTTCCCTGAAATAAGTTGCCAGACCTTTGTTGTCTCCCTCAGGTTGGTAATCTGTAATAAGCGGTAGTTTGCTTAGAGAGTCAAGTGCAGGTTTTTTCAAGTATCCGTACTTGTGCATTTGATACAAAACTGTATTCCGTCGGCCCCTTGCATTTTCAGGATTTCGAACAGGGTTATAATAAGTGTTGGCTTTTAGCATCCCAACGAGGGTTGCAGCTTGTTCGGGACCTAATTTAGCAGGAGTAGTATTGAAAAATCGTTGAGAGGCTACTTTGATTCCAAAAATGTTTTCGCCAAAAGGAACTGTATTGAGATAAAGATTTAATAGTTCTTCTTTGGAATACAACCTTTCCAACCTTCTGGCAACTATCACCTCTTTCATCTTAAAAACAGGGATACTCCACCAACCTTCATAATCTCTGGGAAATAGATTTTTAACCAACTGCTGACTCAAGGTACTTCCTCCACCACCTGATTCATCACCCATCAATACTGTTCTAAGAAAAACCCTTCCCCATGCTCTGAGGTCAATACCACTGTGTTGAAAAAATCGGGCATCTTCAGTTGCTACCAGGGCTTTGTTTACGAAAGGAGAGATTTCGTCAATATCTGCATGCAACCTGTTTTCGATAAAGAATTTTCCAAGCAATTTTCCATCGTCTGAATAGACCTGTGAGGCGGTATTGTTTCTAATGGATTTAAGGGCAGCATAGTCAGGAATAGGTCCAAAAGCTCCTTTGTAAACCATTAAGACAAAAATAAGGATCCCTATAATTCCTGCTACAAAAGTGCCTGAGAGGATCCACATTGCTTTCACGCCAAGCGGATGCTTCTCCTTAAGCTGGGCATATTTCTTTTGGACCTTTTCTTTAAAAGAGGCCAATTGAAGTTTCAAATTTGAAAAAAAAGTGTCCTGTGAGCTTTCGTTCATAGATTGGTATCTCGCAATGAATAGGAACAGCCAAACGGTTTAAATCAAGATATTATTTTTTAAGTACATAAAAGTGACCGGATTTTATGCTTCATCCATAAACAACTCCATGGCTATGCGGTCTGCCATCAATTTTCCTGATGGAGTTAAAATGAAATTGCCTTCCTGCTCCTTAACATCTCCACTTGCCATAAAAGGATGTATATTTTTTTGAAAATGTTCTAAAATGTCAGGTCCAAAAGCAATTATTTTTTCCTTCTCTACTCCCCAAATGGTCCTTAAGCCAGTCATAACCAATTCATTGTATAAATTTTCCCTGCTCAAATCTTCTTTTTCAAATAAAAGTTCTCCCTTTCCTATGGCGGCGATATACTTTGGATTGTTGGGAAGATTCCATTGCCGAGAGGTTCCATTGAACGAATGAGCACCTGGCCCCAGCCCTAAATAATGAGCTCCCTTCCAATAGTTGGAATTGTGCCTGGAATGCCAACCCTGCTTAGCAAAATTCGAAATTTCATAATGCTCATAACCGGCTTGAGCTGTCTTTTCCATCAAAACCTGAAAATGGTAGGCTGCATTTGCATCATCAACCGGCTCTGCTTTCCCTTTTTTTATGAAATGATCCAGTGCTGTTTGAGGCTCGACAGTAAGGCAATAACATGAAAGATGATTTATATCCAGGTCAATGGAGGTTTGGATATTTTCTTCCCACTGAGCATCCGACATGGTGGGTGTACCATAAATGAGGTCAATGGTCAAATTGTCAAATCCTGCTTTTTTTACCAACTCAAGGCATTCTATTGCTTCTTTGGCATTGTGTGCCCGATTCATAAATTTCAGATCTTCCTCAGAGAAAGATTGAATGCCAATACTCAAACGATTGACCGGACTGTCTTTTAAAATCTGAATCTTATCCGGCTTTAGATCATCCGGATTTGCTTCCAGAGTTATTTCAGCATCAGGATGGATGTCAAAGTGTAGATCCAATTTTTTAAATATTGCATCCAACTCATTTTCATCCAAAAGCGAAGGGGTGCCACCTCCAAAATAAACAGTCTCAATTTTTTGCCCCTGCAAGTAGTCTTTTTGTAATTCAATTTCTTTTAAAAGCGCTTCAACTAAAGAAGTTTTCAACTTCAGCGAAGTAGAAAAATGGAAATTGCAATAATGACAAGCTTGTTTGCAAAAAGGGATATGAAGGTAAATTCCGGCCAAGTATCAAGATTTTAAAAAGCAAAGATACCTTCTTAAAATTCATACAATGATTTTATGCAAGGTTTAATCCTATTCTTTTCCACCTTTGTACCTTTGGGACTTTCTGTTTTTAAAGTTGAAATATGTTAAAAAGAAAAGTGAAAATAAATGCGGTCACCAATTTGACCGATGCCAGGTATTTCGCAGCCTGGGAAGTCGAATGGATGGGCTTTTGTCTTGCAAGTGGAGAAGAAGATTTTGTAGCGCCTGAAATGGTAGCTGCCATGGTGGAATGGTTAGACGGTCTTTCTTTTGTAGGAGAATTTGGGATGGAAACTGCAGAGGAAATTATGACACAGGTGAAAAGCCTGAATCTGCAAGCTGTACAACTGCCATTTCTGTCAGGCTTAGATGTGGCGATGGCCTTGTCAGATGTAGTGGTTTTCAAAGAAATCGTTTTCGATGACGCTTTTGATTCAGGATTTATTGAGCCTATTCTGGAACAATTTGCACCATATGTTGATTACTTTGTATTCGACTTCTCTAAAAACGATGTCGGTTTGCAGGAAATCCAAAACAATTCTGATTTCTCTGCTAAACTGAAACAGTTTTGTGATAAATATCCTGTGTGGATGTTTGGAAACTTCAATAGTGAAGAATGGAATGAACTTTTGGAAACCTATCCGGCAAATGGCTTGTGTTTGAAAGGGGGCGAAGAGGAGAAGGTTGGATACAAATCCTTTGACGAATTGGATGAAGTTTTTGAAGATTTATTTGTCGAATAAGTTAGTCTAACATTCAAATGAAAGAAAACCAACAAATATTAAGACCCCACGTCGAAGATGCTTATGCAGAAGAGTTAGAGGTTTTGTCCAAACTTGACGATCGGCCTAAGCCTTCTAACTGGAAGCTTTCTCCCTGGGCTGTAGTTTCTTATTTAATGGGAGGAAAGTTGAGCAATGGATTTGAAATCGAGGCAAAATATATTGGAAACAAACGTTTGATGGAAATTGCTGTGGCGACTTTGGTTTCAGATCGGGCTTTGTTGTTGGTTGGGATTCCCGGGACCGCTAAAACCTGGGTTTCCGAGCACCTGGCTGCTGCTATTAGTGGTGATTCCAAAAGACTGGTGCAAGGAACTGCAGGGATGTCGGAAGATGCACTTCGATACGGTTGGAACTATGCAAGGTTAATTGCAGAAGGTCCATCTGAAAAAGCATTGGTTCCAAGTCCGGTTTTGGGTGCAATGAAGGAGGGAAAGATTGCAAGAGTAGAAGAGTTGACGAGGATTCCAAGCGATGTGCAGGACAGCCTTATTACCTTATTGTCTGAAAAGACTCTACCTATTCCGGAGTTGAATACTGAAATTCAAGCAGAAAAAGGTTTCAACATCATAGCGACTGCCAATGATAGGGATAAAGGAGTACATGATTTATCCAGCGCCTTAAGAAGGAGGTTTAATACGGTGGTAATGCCTTTGCCTGCAAGTTTGGAGGAGGAAGTACGTATTGTCAAGACAAGGGTTGAAAAAATCGGAAAGAGTCTTGAATTGCCTGAAGAAGCAGTTCCGGTAAAAGAAATCCAAAGATTGGTAACCATTTTCAGAGAATTAAGAGACGGGAAAACGGTCGATGGTAAAACAAGATTGAAAAGTCCGAGTAGTACACTTTCTACAGCTGAAGCCATTTCAGTTATCCAAAGCGGCCAGGCACTGGCTACGCACTTTGGAGCCGGAAAACTCAAGGCGGAAGATTTGGCAGCAGGAATCAATGGAGCGGTTATTAAAGATCCTGTTCAGGATAAAAAAGTCTGGCAAGAATATCTGGAGATGGTTGTCAAAGGACGAAAAGACTGGAAAGATTTATATGATTCTTGCAAAGAAATAGTCTGATTCAAACCACATAAAATCGAACAAACATGAAAAATGTATTATGGACACTCACTATAGCTCTGTTCTTTGGAGCTTGTACTACCCAGACCGAAAAAACAAGTCAACAAAATGATGCCGAAGGAATGGCAAAATTTGTTTCGGACAAAGAATTCCAGGAAAAACACAATGCTCCTGAAAAGCTTGAAATTACACACGAAGGAGAAATGGTTTCTTTCGACACTCCTGATGGGAAAAAAGGCTCAGCCTACGCCGTTGGAATGGATGCAACTTCCAATAACTATTTATTCGTAATCCATGAATGGTGGGGATTAAACGACCATATCAAAAGAGAAGCAGATCGCCTGAAAGCTGAACTAGGCGATGTTCACGTGCTTGCACTTGATATTTACGACGGTAAGGTAGCCACCAATCGTGACGAAGCCGGACAATATATGGGCGCTGTAACTGAAGAAAGAGCCAATGCAATCATCAATGGTGCCATCAACATGGCCGGGAAGGAAGCTGATATCTACACAATAGGCTGGTGTTTTGGTGGTGGCTGGTCATTGCGGGCTTCGATACAAGCAGGTAGCCAGGGAAAAGGATGTGTAATGTATTATGGAATGCCGGTAGAAAAGGCAAGAGACCTGGCACCCTTAAAAGCCGATGTGCTTTGTATTTGGGCAGAACAGGACAAGTGGATCAACGAAGAAGTTATTGATAATTTTGAAGCATTGGCAAAGGCAACCGGAAAGGATGTAAAAGTAAAAGGCTTTGACGCAGATCACGCATTTGCCAATCCTTCCGGAGATCGTTACAATGAAGAAGCTGCTCAAGAAGCAAACAAAATGGCCATCAAGTTTTTGAAAAAACATATGGAATAGGCTGAAGCCAATACATTTGACCATCAATACTAAATAGGTGGTCAAATGTATATCCTGAACATCCTCCAAGCATCTATCGTTTGAGTTTGACTGCAAACAATCAAAAAACAAATAGATGGACATAAGAAAGCTCAGTCACTTCCTGATCTTTATGGTTTTATCAGGCTTTCTCCTTATTGAGGGTAAGCAATTCTTCCTTCCTTTAGTTTTCGCATTTTTATTGGCATTATTATTAAACCCCATTCAAACCTGGATTTACGGATTGGTGAAGCCGGGGTGGTTGGCCATTATTCTTGCATTTATAGTAGTGATTATACCTGTGCTGGTTAGTTTTTTCCTGTTCGGATTACAACTCAAAGGTGCACTGGATGATTTTTCTCTCATTACAGAAAGGTTGGGTGAATTTGTCAACGAATCTTTTCGTTGGGTGAATAGCAAATTTCAGTTTTCCCAGAAAGAGGGAATGGATTTTATCACTGAAAAAGTTACCAATTCAATTGACCAGCCGATAGAAATGTTTGCCAACGGGTTGTCTGAATCAACCGGATTTTTTGCGAATTTATTATTGACATTTTTGTTTGCCTTTTTCTTTCTGTTGTATAAAAGTGGATTGAAAAATTTCATTTTACAACAAACCCGAAAGGATAAAAAAGAGAATATTCAAAACATGGTAAAAGGCATCCAGGAAGTGACCCAGCATTATTTGTACGGCTTGCTGATGGTCATTGTAATTGTAGGTTTGATGAATAGCATCGGCTTGTTGATTATAGGAGTAGATTATGCATTTTTTTGGGGATTCCTTGCCTCTTTCCTTGCTATAATACCCTACGTTGGAACTGCAATTGGTGGTTTCCTGCCTTTTATATATGCACTTGCTACGATGGATAGTACCTGGCAGCCACTGGCTGTAGTTGGTCTTTTTGTTACCGTTCAGGCAGTAGAAGGGAATTTGATTACACCCAAAATTGTCGGAAATAGTGTTCAGGTAAATCCGTTTGCTGCTATCCTGGCCTTGCTATTGGGGCAATTGATTTGGGGGATTGCAGGAATGGTCTTGGCATTACCGATTTTGGCTATAGTAAAAGTAATTTTAGACCATATCGAAATTACACAGCCCTTTGGTTTTCTGGTGGGCGATAAGCTGGCTGATGAACCTGATACTTTATTGGAAAAATGGGATGAGGATAAATACAAAGTCAGCAGCCATTTGTCTAAGAAAAGAAAGGATGCTCTTTGAGTTGGCTGTTGGCTATTGGCCTTTGGCTTTTGTAGGGGTTGGCTGCGCCAACCTGGATCGACGAAGTGATTGAGAATTTGCAGCAGATTATGTGGATCAAAAGAAATCCATAAAAAATTCGGATTATTCTATCATATTCCAGCTTGAATAAATTATTGATTATCTGATTGTTACGCCATTCGCCATTCGCTTTTCGTTTTTTGAAGGCCACGTAAATCGTAAACCGTAAATACCACAAATACCAGTTGAAAAGCTCCTCTAACCTGGTATTCTCTTGTTTTATGGGAGTTTCCCATCCAGAACCTAAAGGCCAGGGTCAAATATTATTTCCTCAATCCAGATGCATAAATAAAGGCTTTTATCTCCGATTTTAGACAACAAAAAACTCAACTATTTCATTGCCCGTAAACCGTAAACCGTAAACCGTAAACCGTAAACCGTAAACCGTAAACCGCATATCGCACCTCGCACACCGCACACCGCAAAAAAAAATGCTGCCACAATTTCACTTGGGCAGCATCTTTTTTTTCTAAAGTAGAAAAGGGTTTTAAAAAGCCCCGAAATAAAGGCCTGGACCTCAGTATCGGGGCAACCTAATACACCTTAATACTTATTTTTCTTAATACGCTTCGTAGTTAAACCTAACGGGGAGTGTCAGTTCAATGGCAACCGCTTTGCCATTTTTCATGGCGGGTTTCCATTTAGGCATTTCTGCTACTGCATTAACTGCAGCCTGGGCACATCCATCACATGGTTTCTCCTTGGCTACTACTTTAAAGTCGTTGCCAACTTCTCCATTTTTGTCCAGAGTAAAAGTTACCATGTAAACTCCGTCCTGTTTTTTCTCCATTGCCTCTTCAGGATATTCAATTGCATTGAAAATATATTCCTGAATTTCGGCATTGGTACAATCCATTGTGTTGGTTTCTGTGTAACATTTTTCACCAAAAACAGGAGCTTCATCAACTTCATTAGCATCAAATGCGTCTTCAGTGGAGTTTTTGACCATTCTTGCTTCAGGATTTTCACCCTGATCTGTTTCCGGAGTAACTACAGGTTTGGTTAGCCTGTAACTAAACTTGTCGGTTTTTGGATCCAATTGAGGATTAAGGCTCAATTCGTAAGGATACGTTCCCGCTCGTTTGTTTTCAGTTGCCGGTGAATAATCATCTACTTCAATCTGGTCGTTGTCGGTTGTTCCCGAATTTGAGTCAGTGTCACATGCTATGAAAAACAAAGCACCAAAGACAGGTAACAACATATAATATTTGCGCAATGTAGTCATGGTAAGTCCTTTTTGGTTAAAAAATATTTTAAGGGAGGTTTACCCTACAGGTTGTCGATGAAGTTCTTCACTTCTTCTTTTGATTTACCTAACTTTTGCTGAAGTCTTCCGATGAGTTCATCTTCTTTACCTTCAGTATAGGCCAAATCATTATCAGAAAGTTCACCGTATTCCTGTTTGATTTTTCCTTTAATTTCGTTCCAGTTTCCTCTGATTTTATCTGAAATAGCACTCATGATAAATGATTTTATGGGTTAAAAAATAATTGGTTTAATGGGATTAGGGATTATTTATTTGGGAGGATTTTTTTAGAAGAAAAATCCAATTGATGCCTGTAGATTGTAATTCTTGGCCGGGTCGCTAAACTCTATTCCTCCAAGGGAAGTGGATTTCTCCAAATTTCTTAGTCCTCTGGTGTATCTGATGTCAAAAAGTACTTTTTCAAATTGTAAACCAGCACCTACAGACAGACCAAGATCCCAATTTTCAAAATCGTCACGGTCGTCTTCAATTACACCTTCTTCGTTAAACGTGTTGTTGTAAAATTCATATTTTACAGCAGTTAAATAGGAGAATTGTGGACCAATGTATGCTTGAAAGGGGCCTCCAAGTGGTTTCAGGACAGCCAATACGGGTATATCAATATAATCTAATCTAGATTTCACCTCGGTATCCAAAGTTTTATACTTTGCACCTTTCCTTGTATACATAAACTCTGGCCTAATTGAAAAGAAATCTGTAATCGGCAGGTCAACCATTAAGCCGGCGTGAAATCCTACCCGAATATTTTCTTCTTCAACTTCTTCAGGAGCATCTGCAATACTTGAAAAGGTAGCTCCTCCTTTTACACCTATTTGTGCGGTAGCAAGACTTGCAAGGGAAACTAATCCCAGAATGAGAAATAAATTTTTCATGTTGTGGTCTTTTGTTGCAAAAAAATTACTGGCTTGTAGCAGGTACAAACAGCATCCCTTTGCCGGGTTTTGATAATAATATTTATCGTTTGTGTATAATGGGAACGCACCAATCCAGGTGCATGTTCACTTTAAAACAGGGAAGTTTGTTAAAAAAAGGACCCGTAAGAATGTGGGGTTTTCAGATCTACGGGTCCTTGTAAAAGCAGTACTAAATATAGTTTACATTCCTGGGTAGGAATGTGGGAAATTTGCTCTAATCTTATCTTTCAATTGTTTACGTGCGTAAAAGATTCTACTTTTTACTGTTCCCATCGGGATGTCCATCTGGTCGGCAATTTCATCATAATGGTAGCCTTCATTGAACATCTTGAATGGTTGTTTGTAGCCGTCGCCAAGTTCGTCCACCATTTTATCCAGCTCTTCCATCATTAGGTTGGAGGTCGCATTTGCTTCACTTTTTACATTACCGATTGCAAAGCTGAATTTTTCATAAGGCATTTCCAGATGTTTACGCTTGGAATTCCTACGGTAGTTGTTGATGAAGGTGTTTTTCATAATGGTTGCCATCCAGGCTCTGAAATTCGTACCCATCTCAAAACGTTCACGGTTTTTGAAGGCACGCATAGCAGCTTCCTGTAGCAAATCATTTGCATCTTCAACATTTCTTGTGATTCGCATAGCGATTCCAAACAAGGTCTTGTTTAACTCGGTAAAACGAGCTGTAAATTCATGTGTAGTCATGAGTTGGTTATGTTTTAAGTATTAAGTAGAATTAATTAAGGTTGGACGCTGTCGTTCTTACATTTTTAAAATCTGACGTCCAATCAGAAATCTTATTTCTTGATAGACCCCTGCTTCAGTTTGGAGGTCTCTATATCTTGAATTAAGATTCTGAATTTCAGATGCTGTAATTTGATTGACGCAGGATTTCAGGTTTTCTTCGAAGGCTTGAATTTTTAATAAAAAGGTTTTAAAAATTCGTTGAAGTTTAAATGCCTTCTTTAGGAGTTTTAAAACTTCCTTTCTTTTTAGGCTGTCAATCGTTTCGGATTCTAAGGTGTTGAGGCTACTAAGTTTGTGATTAACTTTTTCTAAATCTTCTTTAATGGTAGCGCTCAAAAAATTACAGCTTGTTTGTAGGGATATAATTTGTAGTTCCTTTGTTTGAACCTCAAGGAGTGACTGATTATATATCAGCCCTTCTCCTTGTTCTCCTAAAAATGCCTTCAGAAGAGGTGGTTCTTGAATTTGGTTTTGGGGCATTGATTTCATGGTTTGTTGGTTTTTCGAATCGTTTACTTGTTTAAAGGGTGTGCATTAAAATGATAATTAAATTCACATTTGCACAATATGGGTATTGCAAACGGCGTGCCAATTTTATAAGTATCTGAAAATCAATTATTTATTAGGCTTTTTTGAAATGATTTCTTTCCTTTATTTCGTAAAATTCTTTTATTTAGGAAAAAAATGTCATTATGATTCACTCAATTTGTTTAATTAAAATTGGCAATTGTTTAACATTTTGACTCGATTTTAAGCAAGATTTTTATGTTTGTCCTCAAGGCCTGATTGAGATTTGGAATATAAGAAGGGAAGGGTAGGTGAATCGATGCAAAAGTGGCTCGAAAAAGGCTGGTTTTTGGCTTGTAACGGAAGGGAATTTACTGTATTTAAAATTCTAATATTTCATAAATTTCTTAAATATAGGAAAATGATAGTTGGAAAATGTTTTTTAATCAATATGTAATAGCCTGATAAAAAGTATTTTATGAGAATTTGAACACTTGGCATTCATTTTGACTTATAAAGAGTGTAATTTTCTAACTCAATCCCTAATTATGTTAATCGAAAATAAATATGAAAAAGTACAATCTGATGATCTTCACAGAATAATAAATAACCTTAATAATGCGAAAGCAGTTATCACTTTTGCCGATGCCGATAAAGCTAACCATCAGATGATAGAATTGGTAATGAAGGCTTTGTCAGATGAGTTTCCGCAAGTAAGGTTTTTTAAAACTGAAACTTCTGCTGAAGATCCATTTTTAAAAAATCAGGGACTGACAAATCTGCCCGTGACCATTTTTGTAAAAGGAAAAAAAATATACGGTTGGTTTGAGGGTCTGATTTCAAAAAACTCTATCAGATCCCGCATTGAAAATTTATTAGAAGTTTAATTACCGCTCAAGGGCCATGTGGCATAATAGAATTGCCTGCTCCGAAATCATGGCAAAATTGTCTAACTCATAAAGGGCTTTCTGTAAATCCGGGTTAACCGGTTCTGATGACTTCCACTTAAATTGTAACATTCTTTTTTGGCTATCCAACAATGTTTCCAATTCTTTCAGTCGTTTTTCCAGTTCAGATTTGCTCCTTTTTGGCCCTCCGACCGTTATTTCAGATTTTTGAGTTGAAATATCTGCTATAATCAAATCATCCAGACTGACTTCAAAAAAGTTGGCCATAAAAATCAAAATTTCCATTCTGGGTTCAACATTCTTGCTTTCATAAGCAGCTAGTCGGCTCCTGGTAATGTTGGCTTTTTCTGCAAGTTGGGTTTGGCTCAATCCTTTCCGCTTGCGTAAAAGTTTGAGGTTTTTTGATAGGTTATTCATCATAATGTGCTAGTTAGCCAAAAATGAAAGAGTATCCATATATAATAAGTGGAATTTCAGCAGTACTCCCAAAAAAATTAAAAAAATCAGCAAAATATTTCTTTTGCTCTGAACATAGGTCAAAATACTGATGTTCAAATTATAGAGATTCAAATCAAAAAGATACTGTTTATCAATACTTTATAAATAGTAATCAATAAGGCTCTTTTTTGAAAACTCTTTAAAATCACAAGAGTCAAAATCCTTTAACAGAATATTTTTCTTTAAAGCATTTGCATCGGCAATAGCCTTTGCAGCTATTTTATCACCAAAAATCATATATCATGAGAGATCTGCTTTGGTTAATTGTATTCATCCTTTTGATAGGATGGTTAATTGGATTTATTGGATTTGGCGACCTGGTTGGAAACCTTATTCACATATTAATTGTCGGAGCAGTTATTCTGGCAGTTTTGGGATTGATTCGAAGAGCCTGATTTAAACAAAAAAAATTTAGATGGCTGGTGATTTTCACCAAAACTTACCAGCCTTCTCTTTTCATACAACCCAAACCCCATTAAACCCATTGTTGAACTTTAAAATTTTTAGAAATGAAACAGAGCACGAAATTAGGATTAGGAATTGGATTCGGATTATTGGCTGGAGGAATTGCGGGATATTACCTCAATTCTGATGAAGGTCGTGTAATGCGAAAAAATACCAAAAAGAAAATGGCCAAAATGGAAAAAGAGGCCAGAAAAAATTTCAAAAAGCAATCTGAGCAATTCTCAGAAAGAGCAAATGAAATTATTGAAAATGCTAAAACCTCTCTTAATGGTTTGATAACCCGAGCAAGTTCTGCCGTCGAGACTGCAGGTAATACTGCCGAGGAATGGACCGACGAAGCAGCAGAAGGTTTTAAGAAAGGTACCCGAAAAGCAAAAAACACCATAACTGAAAACGCTGCTAAAGCTAAATCAGCATTATCAAACGGTTCTGGATCCTGATAAGGGAAATTCCGAACCCTACAAAATCAATTCTAATACCTAAATAGACCTTAATCGTGAAAGAGAGAGACAGCTTATTGGAAAAATCCGGTGAGATTTACACCTACGCTAGAGAGTATTTAAACCTCAAGTTGGAATACTTTAAATTAGAGATGGGTGAGAAAACCGGTAAAGTTGCTTCTTCTCTTATTACGATGGGGATTTTGTCAGTGGTATTCATTTTTATTCTACTCATGTTTAGCCTGGCAACTGGCTTTTATCTGGGAGAACAAATGGATTCCTATCCACTGGCATTTCTTATCCTTACAGGCTTCTATTTGGTGGCGGGATTGATTTTGTTTGTTTTTAGAGAAAAATGGATTACTACCCCTCTGGTAAAAATGATTATCAACGAATTATTCGATTAAAATGGGCATTTTTTCAAATAAGGATTATAGGTTTAATAACCTCGAAGAACTTCAAATGGAAAAGTTCCAGCTTCAACTTCAAATGCAATTATTGAAGGAGGAGATGAAAACTACCTCATCCGGTCTTAAACATGATCTTGGTATGCTTGGATTGAAAGCACTTTTGGTCCCGGTTGCTGCCAAGACATTTACATCAGCTCTTCATATGTTTTCTTCTGAAACCAGCGAAAGTGAAGAGGAAGGATCCAATGGGTTCGCTTCTTCAATTCCTTCCATATTAAAAGGAATTAAGTACGGTCTGGATATCTACGATAAGTTTTCTGAAGAATATCAAGATGAGGCCTTTTAAGAAAGCTGGAATTCGATAATTCCCAAACAGGAATTTCCATTTTTATAAGAAAATGAACATGATAGTCGGGTTTATCCCGCAGAGTTCTGGTTTTTTACTGTATCCAATTAGCAAAAAAAACAAAAAGCGAAGGTCGAAAAGCGAAAAGCCTAACTTATCCCTTCATGAAAGTATCTATCAAAAACTACAAAGTAATTTTCAAGCTGTTGAAAAATGCATTTTCGCGCTTTTCAGATTCAGATGCATTGACTCATGCAGCTGCACTTTCTTATTACACCCTTTTTTCCTTACCGCCATTGCTGTTGATTACCATTAATATTGCGGGTCTTTTTTATGATCAATCGGTTGTTGATAAAATTATTTTTGAAAACATCGCTCAATTTATTGGGCCTGAAAGTGCCCTTGAACTTTCTAAAACTGTTAAAAACCTCAGTTTGTCTCCTGATTCAAATATCATGGCCATAATAGGTGTAGGAGCGCTGGTTTTTTCCTCAACAACCGTTTTTGTCAGTATTCAAAACGCCTTAAATCAATTGTTTCAGGTAACTTTCGAAGTAGAAGGTTGGGGTATAAAAAAGGTCATAAAAGACAGATTGATTTCGTTTTCCCTCATCATCGGTTTTGCCTTCTTAATTATGATTACGCTACTGGCCCAAACAGCCATCAGTGTTTTCCTTAATTACGCAGTTGGTTTTTTGCCAAATATTTCTGCAGTACTGGCGAGTGTATTTACTTTTTTAATTTCTCTGGGAGTTTCAGTAGGCCTGTTGGTACTCATTTTTAAATTCCTGCCTGATAGAAATCTCCGGTGGCGCAATACTTTTTTGGGTGCCTTTATAACTGCCTTGCTTATTGAATTAGGTAAATATGGAATAAGTTTTTATCTCAGTAATAGTACGATGGTAGATCTGTATTCCTCAGCCGGAAATGTACTTGTCTTAATATTATGGGTTTATTACGCTTCTGCCATCTTCCTTTTTGGTGGTGCTTTTATTGCAGTTTATTCTGAATACCGCAATAGGAAATCTGTGTTTGAAATAAAAAAGGCCTCCTAGTTTTCAGTACAGTTAAAAGAAAGCCTTCTCGTTGTTTATTGTCATAATAATGTAATTCATCTTCACATTCCGTGTAAAACATTTTCACAAAGCTGAACAACAAGTCAAAATTTAACATTCTAATTATAGGAATGGTAATTAAGTCATTCTGTTAAACCAACTTAAACCTAAAAATTCCAATCATGAAAAAGACCATCGGAATAATTCTGGTTATCGTAGGCATTGCTTTAGGCGCTTACGGATTCTCCCAAATGGGCGATGATAGTGCCAGTATAGAAATCGGCGATCTTGAATTGTCTGCAAAAGACCAGGAAGCATCTAATCAAACGCTAATTATTTTTGCTTTGTCCGGACTGGCAATCATTGGTGGAGCCGTAATGGCTTCTAGAAAATAATGAAAATTTTGTGCCTCCTACTCGGAGGCACCTCTCCCATTTTTTATTCCTAATAATTTTTTTAAATCCTAAAAACATGAGTGAGCAATACACTTGTTTAACCCCTATTTTTTAAATTTTTTAAAGATGGAAGTTTTAATCCAGTCAAAAAAAGCACAAGAAATAATTAAGGAAATCGCTAAAGGTTTCGGCGAACATGCGACTCTCGATTGCATGGAAATGTCCTTTAGTACCGGAAAACGGAATAATCAATTATTCTTTTCAGGAATGGACTTTAAAGAAGGATTGAGCCTATTGCTGTTAAAAGGAAATGTCGATAAAGAGTTTACCTTGTATTTCGATGAAAAGCATACCGGTAGGATGTTCTTTAATTTTTGTAAAGAAGGTGCGCTGACTCATATTCTGGATGGAACCAATATTCAATACAATCTTTCCACCTTGCAAAGTTCCCTGACACTAAATCCGGTTGGGAAAAACCAAAGTTTCATTCTTCCTGATGGTCAAAATATTCTATTCTCAATATTGATAGTGGATCTTGAAAAATTCAATCAAAAACTGGGATGTGAAGTAGATAAGTTGCCCGAAAATCTCCAAAAAGTCTTTGAATTGAAAACGGGTACGGAGCCATTTATCCACCAATCAAATTATTCTGTTTCCATAGCTGAATGTTTAAACGACATGTTGGAAAATGAGTATAAGGATTTGGTTCGTGCTACATTTCTGGAGAGTCAGGCTGTACGTTTGCTTTCTTTGCAGTTAAAACAATATTTTGATGATATGGAAAATCCTTCCGAGCAGAAGGTGCTAAGGGAGTATGATATTGAAAAACTGGTAGAAGCAAAGAAAATATTACTGTCTAATCTCAAAAATCCCCCTACCATTCCGGAGCTGGCTAAAATGGTTGGAATCAATCAGCAAAAATTAAAATCCGGATTTAAGTCCATCTTCGCGATGACCATTGGTTCTTTTGTCAGAAGTGAAAGACTAAAGCTAGGGAAGATGTTATTGCTTCAAAACCACCAGTCCGTAAGAGATGTTGCTATCGAAGTCGGGTATTCCAATCCAAGTAATTTTACCAAATGGTTTAAAAAATCCTACGGAGTATATCCCAAAAACTTCAAGAAATCATTCATGGAAAACAATCAGCCTGGACTTGAAATTGGGGAATAACTTCGTATCGAGGCGATTTTTCTCCTTTTCAAGGCATTTTGTCAGGTTGTATAAGCTTACCTTGTTCTATTGTTTCCTAACATTCAAGTGGAAATGACTTTTAAAGACAGATGATGTTTTTAAAGGTTATTTATCATTATCTGCAGCTGCCATTCTTAATTGAATGGTGGCTTCAGTTTTAAGAAGCAATATGTTCTTTGAGCTTAAATGGATTGGGAAAACAATGCAGAACCGGAGGAAAATAAATCCTTCCGGTCTGCAACTGTCGTTTTTGGTGGTTTGGGGTTGATTTTGGTAAAATCTATGGGCAGAAACCCAGGTTCAGATTTTTTGGAGTTTTAAATTGGTTTTTGGAACCTGAATTTCCTTTATTTTTAAATGCTGTTTAAAATCTCCTTGAGATCTGATTTTTCAATTTTTGGCGGGCATAAAAAATTCTACTCTTAACGGTTCCGAGTGGAATTTCCATGGTTTCCGAAATTTCTTCATACCTGTAGCCTTCAAAGTACAATTTGAATGGAGTTTTATATTCCGGATCAAGATTGTCCAGAATACCGTTCAACTCTTCCATCATCAAATTTGACGGAGCAGAATTGTTTACCATTTCCCTATCGTTGGAAGGATAAAGATCTTCAATGGCTACATCTGAACTTGGTCTTCTCTTCTTTTTTCGATATCCATTGATGAATACATTTTTCATAATGGTGGACATCCATGCCTTGAAATTGGTCCCTACCTGAAACCTGTGGCGGTTTAAATAAGCCCTCATTGAGGTTTCCTGTAACAAATCTTTGGCGTCATCCACATTCCTTGTAATCTTCATTGCAAGGCCAAAAAGAATTTTCTCTATTTCAGAGAATTTGGTTTTGAAATCTACTGTAGACATAGTTAATTATTTTTGGGGTTATGTAATGTTCCCTTGTCTATCGTAGAAATGCGTTTTCTCAAAAGTGTAAAATCTCGTTTGATTTTATTTGTAGCGACATATTAAAGTATTCAAAGCTCGTGCCAGTTTGTAAAGTGTTAAAAATCAGGTACTTATAATTTATTTTTTAAAATAAAATTCTTATATTTCAGAAAAGTATGAATATTAAGAAATTTTAGGTCTAATTTAGGCCAAACAATTATTACCAAAAAAACCATATGCCGGAAATAAGGAACATACTTAACGTTTTTATGGAAGCTTCCAGCCTCATGGAGGTCGGAATGATGTTCCTTGATGAAAATGGACACATAGCAGCGGTAAACGAGCAAATTTCCAATGAACTTGGATATAAAAGGGAAGATTTAAAAGACAAAACGATTTTTGAAATCAACCCTTTTTTAAACCTTTTTACCTGGAAAAAGAACTGGAAAGAGCTCCTCTCAAATGGTAAAGTATCTTTCGAGTCAGAACACATCAATCGAGATGGTAGAATGTATCCTATTCGATTGCGTGGTATCCTAACGGAGATAAAAGGCCGAAAATTATGTTGCGCATTTGTGGTTAACCTGCTCTCAGCTTCAAGATACAAAGATTTGCTCGAACATTTAGGGCAATTATCAAAGATTGGAGGCTGGGAATGGGACCTGCTTAATGATGAGTTGATTGTAACGGATCAGATGTATCAAATAATGGGTGTTGATCCAAAAGAAACTACCATTGATTCTTCCAATGCCAGGCAAATTGCCAAATCTCTTTTGGGTGAAGATGGCTATACTTATTTGTACGAAGAAATTGCCAAATGTATTAAAGACCAGGAACCGACTAAGACGGAATTGAAGGTGAATTATGCCGACGGCACCTCAATTTCTGTCGAAATAACAGCTAAACCAATTTTTTCTGAGGGAGGTACTACCAAGATTTTTGGCTCCGTAAGAAACAATTCTGAAGAAAAAGAAAAAATTCAACCTCTTGAATTGACCCAATTCACCATGGATCATTCCAGTGAGATGATCTTCTGGGTTAGAGAAGACGGGCTTTTTGAATACATCAATAACTCGGCGCTCAAAACTTTAGGATATTCAGAGTCTGAAGCACATTCTTTAAATGAATATACCATTTTAGGAATTTCTAAAAAGGAATGGGCAAAACAATGGAAGGAGCTAAAGGAACAAAAGGAATCCAGTCACATTACCTTTAAGTATAGAAAAGATGGGACACCGGTGCCTGTGGAAGTAGTCATCAATTTCATCGAACATGAAGGAAGGACTCTCATGTGCAAATATGCAAGGGATATCTCTGATGTCTACAGCAGTAAAAAGGAATTAGAATCCGCCAAATTTACAGTAGACAATGCTGTCGAAATGATTTTTTGGATGGACGAAAAAGGAAAATTAACCTATGCGAATAAAGCAGCTTCCAGAATAACCGGATATAGCGAAGATGAACTCCTTACCATGTCAACTTTTGACTTGAACTCCGAAATTCCCAAAGCAAAGTGGAAAGACCATTGGCAAAAAGTTAAGGAAGAAGGCTCTTTTTCAAAGGAAATGTATTTTCAGCGAAAATCCGGAGAAAAATTCCCGGTCTTTATTGAAGCACAACATTTGGAGTTTGACGGCCATGAATATCATTGTGCATTTGTCAGAGACTATTCGAGAAAAAAGGAAAAGGATTCGCTGATCCAGCTTTCCATGCATACACTTAACCAGTCCTTCGACATGATTTACTGGTTAACAGAAGATACTAAATTCCATTACTTCAATGATTCATTTAAGAAATTTTTCGGCTATTCAGATGATGAATTAGCCAACCTTGATGTGTTTGATTTTTTCCCCAATGCCACAAAAAAGACTTATGCTGATGCCTGGAAAAAGCTAAAAGCAGGTGTAACCATCAGAGGAGAACGAGAAGTGAAAAACCGAAAGGGGGAAATGATTCCTGTAGAAATCTTGGTGTCTCTGGTAAAATTCGACAATAAAGAATTTGCCTGCGCCTACCTGAGAGATATTACAGACAGAAAAAAAACGGAAGAAACCATCCGAAAAAGTGAGGAAAGATTCAGGTCGGTAGTCTCTTCAGCTACTGATGCCATCATTACTGCTGATGAAAACGGACATATTTTAACCTGGAATGAAGGAGCACAAAAGGTATTTGGCTGGAAGGCATCTGAAATTTTGGGCAAAAATCTCACCGAGATTATGCCTGTTGACTTTAGGGAAAGCCACAAAAATGGATTTGATCGATACCTAAAATCTGAAAAGCCACAGGTTATAGGTAAAGTTGTTGAATTACAAGGAAGGCGAAAATCAGGAGAAAACTTCCCTGTTGAAATTTCACTTGGAACCTGGATGTCCGATGAAAAACATCATTTCTGTGGAATTATCCGGGATATTTCAGAAAGGAAAGCAAGGGAAGAAGAATTGAAAAACGCCTTGGAAGAGATTTCAGAATTGAAACAAAAGGTAGAAATGGAAAATACCTACCTCCAGTCTGAGATCGATCTTTCTTACAATTTCAATAATATCATTTCATCCAGTAAAAATTATAGGAAAATCCTTTCGAAAGTTGAACAGGTTGCAGATACGGATGCTACAGTTTTGGTTTTGGGTGAAACTGGTACCGGGAAGGAACTTTTGGCCAGGGCAATCCATAAACTTAGTTCAAGAGGAGAAAAGCAGTTGATTAAGGTCAACTGTGCAGCTCTTCCTGAAAATTTATTTGAAAGTGAGCTCTTTGGTCATGAAAAAGGCTCATTTACCGGAGCCTATCAGCGCAAGACCGGTAGGTTTGAGTTGGCAGATAAAGGAACTATATTTTTGGATGAGATCGGTGAGATGCCCCTGGATATGCAGACCAAATTATTGAGGGTTTTGCAGGAAGGTGAATTTGAAAGGGTAGGGGGAACACAGACCATAAAAGTAGATGTAAGGGTAATCGCTGCCACCAATCGGGACCTTGAGAAAGAGGTGCAAGACGGAAATTTCAGAGAAGACCTGTATTATCGATTAAACGTCTTCCCCATTTTTAATCTTCCGCTTCGTGACAGAAGAGAGGATATTCCATTATTGGTTTCTCACTTTGTGCAGAAATACAGCGACAAAATGAATAAGTCTATTGATAAAATTCCTCAACCTATCATAGAAAAGTTTTATCAATACCAATTTCCAGGAAATATTCGTGAGCTTGAAAATATTATTGAAAGGGCTGTCATTATTACCAAAGGAAACAAGCTGGAAGTAGATTTTGGTTTTTTAAAAAAGAAGAAAAAAGGAAAATCAGAAAACGGAAAAACCTTTCCTACTTTCGAAGAAGCCCAAAGAGATCACATTATTAAAGCGCTTAAACTTACCAATGGGCGAGTAAGCGGTGATTTAGGTGCAGCACGGCTATTGGGAGTTCATGACAAAACCCTTTTTAGTAAAATGAAAAAACTGGGAATCAATAAAGACGAAATGGCAAATTCAGATTAGAAGCCTGCCTTTTACCTGTTTATAAAAGATCAATTCTGATTCATCGGGTTTGAACAAATGTCAATTTATAGACATCTAAAAATTGACGACTGTATTGATGCAGTCTGTAAGCCCAAACGATGAAAAGACCATTTGCCGCAAGATTAAGGGAAGTTTTACTCATTGCCTTTTTAGGCGCTGTTATCGTTGCGGGTATTACAAAATTATTATGTGTTGTTCTTCAACAACTTTTTCAATAGTCAATTGAAAGAATAACCTCAATATTCCGAAACTTATAAAACTTAAAATCATGAAAAACAGACTTTTTTCAATGTTGTCCATTTTTGGACTAGTATTACTAACAGGACTTTTTGCTTGTGAGAATAACTCATCTGTAGAAGATGAAGCAGAAGATGTTCAGGAAGAAATGCAAGACCTTTCTGATGAGATGAAAAAAGATTTCCAGGAACAAAAAGCTGTTCTGGAAGACAGAGCAGAAGATCTTGAGATGAGAATTGATGGGAAAATCAATGAACTCGAAAATAAAATGGAAACCGCTTCTGCCGACATGAAGGCTGAATACCAACAACAAATCGACGATTTGGAAGATTGGAAAGAGAAAGTAAACGCAGAGCAAAAAGAACTAAAAATGCAAATGGCCGATAATTGGGATGAATTCAAACAAGAAACGGATGAAACCCTAAATGAGGTCGAAAATTGGTTTGAAAGAACCTTCTAATTGAAATATCACCAATAGTATTTTCATAGCGTTTGTTAGGGGCGTCCTGTCTGGACGCCTTTTTTATGCCCTTTTTCAAAACCCAGTCCCCAGAACCCAGCACCCAGAACCCAGTACCCAGAACCCAGCACCTAGAACCCAGCACCCAGCACCCAGCCCCCAGCACAAAAAAAAGTCGTAGTACCCCATGCACTACGACTATTCTTATTAACAAATTATAATCCCTATGAAAAAAAAATGAAAAAAAATATCTTAAAAAAATCTCATGAAAAATTCAATTTGGTGGAAGGTCCTTTGACCTTCAAAAGTTAGTTTAGCAGAGTTCTCAATTAATGAAATCTATCGATTTCGGGAGGTTTCTTAGTTGGGAACTCTGCTAAAAGCTCTTTCTGAGCCACGTACTAACTGATTAACATAATTTGGCTTCCCAAGCCATCCGCACTTTTGCGGAAATCCCATGATTAAATAAAAACTAAGAACGCATTTCAATTTTAAATTTCTTTTTTGTGAGTTCCCCATCCTTTTTAAGGGGCGGGGAACTCATCACTCGGTCTTTAGGATTAAATCTTTGGCCTCCAACTTTTTGGCGGCCCGTCGTATTGGGAAATTCGGTTTTGGGAGTCTACAGGGAATAAGAACTATTACTGGATAACTATTTTTCCGGTATTCAGTAACTGTCCTTCTCCACTGACTCTGTATAAGAACATACCTTCAGGTAAATCACCTCTTTGTATGTTTAGTTTGTTGGTTTCAAATTTTTGGGTTCTAAGGAGCCTGCCTTTCAAGTCAAAAATTTCGAAAATATAGTCTTTGAAAAGCTCTCCTTTTATTTCCATGGTCGCAGAAGTCATAAATGGATTTGGATAAACCTTAATCTCAACTCCTGCATAATGCACATCATTTGTTCCGGAAATAATCTGAATCATATCTGAGATAGAATCTCCGGCAATGTAGTGTCTGGTTTCATTGGTAGTAACCGGCAAATCATAATCGTAGCTGATTACTGCTTTGTTTGGGATAACAGTACCTTCAGGATTTCCAGGGTTTTGTGCTATTTTGAATTTTACAAATCCTGAGGCTGAGGCCGGTAGCTCGAGAGAGTCCAAAATAATTTTTACAACTCCATCAAGAAAAACCCGGATCTCATATGGGTGACTGCTTGTTCCCGGGCGGATACTGGTTATGTCTAAGTGTTCCGTATCAATAGTGTCTCTGATAGCCACCCGGTTGATAGTGTTTGTTCCTGTGTTGCTAAACTGAATGTGGTATTCAAAATCGGTTTTGGTCGTGACAAGACTGTCATAGATGCCTTTGGGATAGCCTCTAAGTTCTTCTGAAATAGTTTGGTCAATGTTTTCAATACACTCAACTGCTTCAAATGAATTTTTTTCATCTTCTTCAAATTGAGTCACTTTTCCGATGCTAATCGGAGAACCATCTGTACAACCTTCCACGGCTATGGTCGGCCTGCTCAAGCCCGGATGTCCAGGGGCTTGTGGCATGATGATTCTGTAGGTCTTCCCATCTGCTGGTACTGCAATCAGCGTGTCTTGACCTGGGCCAAGGTCCACCGGGGCAGATTTACCAAGGATTTCGTCCTCGATAACCAAAGCTGTTCTTCCTTGCACCATTGGTCCTGTTCCCGTATTGGTAACAGTAAACTTAATGGTGTCATTTTCACAAACAGCATCCACCTTCATGTCTGAAAAATCCCAAATTGGATTAATCGGTGTACATACAGTGTCCGGATAAATGTGAGCCCGAACGCAATGGCTCTGTCCCAATATCGGACTGTTGCAATCAAGGGTAACATTCACGGTAAATTTCCCACAATCTCCCGCTTTAACTTCCCCAAGATTAAAGGTGAACAGATTTCCTGCTGCGGTGCCTGGAATGGAAGTGCTGTTCACGATAAGGTTTTCATCAAAAATTACTTCAACGATTGCCTCATCGGTGTCTTCGGCTCCTTTGTTGCAATATTTGATGGTGTAATCGGTATTTTCACATATTTTCAAATAAGGAGTAGAAACATCTACTTCCATGTAAGCGCATTCGTACTGTTGTACGATTGGAAAGTGTGTGTGTAGTGTGTCAAGGTTGCCAATGAACCTTACGGTGTAAGAGCCGGTGTCTCTCGGTTTAAGGGTTGGGTTGTCTACTATCACAGAGACTTTGTATTCTCCGCTGTCCACTCTTGCTTCATAGTTTCCTTGAGCATCAGTGGTGTAGTAGCTAATTTGACCGGCTTCATCTTCTACGCTTACAATCCAGTTGTTCAGTGTTCGTTCAAAATTGTTGTAAGTCCCATCTCCGGTAGCGTCAAAAAAGACTTTTCCTTCTATCAGCTTTTTCGGTGCATACAGTGTAGGTTCAGTTTTTAGGAAAAATCCGTCTTCGAGAAAGATTCCTGAAACAAAATTGCCTGTCAAGGCAAATCCATTATCAGAAGTTTCCATTACACCATAAACATTTGTGGCGCTAACTGGGTCTCCAAAAACAACCCTTGAACTTAGCAGATCCAAGTTTGGGTCTACTTGCACCATAAATACTTGTGATGGATCAGATGGCACTTTAAGTTGAAATCCAACCGCAAGGAAGTTGCCATCAGATGTTGGAATCATGGAAGTAAATCCTTGTTCGATTCCATTTCCGTAAAAGCGGATTTTTGAAAAATCAAGTAGATTGTCAAATTCAGCAATAAAGGCTCTGATTCCATTCTCAAAATAAGAACCGGCAATTAAATAATTATCACCGTTTCTGAGGATTGAAGCTTTAGAATCAAATTTGAAGGATCCACTTTGATTAAAGGTACTTCTTCTGACTTCATTTCCATTTTCATCAGTTTGAACCAGGAATATATCCGCTCCCACGTTTCCGGAATTTCCCAGCAAAACAAAACCATTTGAAATTTCAATTACATCAAAAGCTTCATCAATTTCAGATTGATTGTCAAAAGTCTGCATCCATAGAGAATCGCCATTTGAATCGGTTTTTAGGATAAACATGTCGGCGTCTCCAGTGGTTGGATTTTCGGTCCTTCCCACAAGGACAAAATTTCCATCAGAAGTTGTTTTAATTTTCGATGCTTTGTCCAATCCAACATTGCCATAATTTCTAGTCCAAATTACTTCTCCGGCATTGTTGATTTTTACAAGAAAGATGTCAGTCGGATCAGTTGCCATTTCATTGTAATCTCCCACCATTACAAATCCATCGGAAACTTTAATAATACTGTACAATTTCTGATTTCCAGAGCCTCCAAATCTTTGGTCCCATAAAACATCGCCATCGATATCAAATCGAACGACCCATGCTTCAAATCCAAGATTTGGTGTTCCGCTTTCAGTGAATCCAGCAAGTACAAAATCTGAATTATCCGCCTGAACACTTTCAAAAAATTGATCTCCGTTAGGATTTTCAAAGAACTTTTCCCACAATTGGGCCTCTAAGTTGGTTGCCGTCCCACAAACCATCACCATCCACAGCGCGACCTGCAAAAGCGGTGAGGTTATCGACAACATGATCTTATTGGTTCCTTTCATGGGTTGTATTCTGTGTTGTTGTTTAATGACGATACAAATGTGCGAATACATTTTACCTAGTACAAAGACAAAAAAAGGCATTTGTTGAACAGTTTTCTTTGGTGAAATCGAAACATTTGATAAATGTACAACTATAAGTAACTATAAAACAGAAAAATATGACAAATATGAAAAGTTCTAATTTTTACATTTGTTGAAAAAGATTATTTTTATTCTATGGAAAACAGCCGCTTGTTAGAGGTTTTTAACACTTTTTCTAAAAAAGAGATACGGGATCTGCGAAAATGGCTCCTTTCTCCTGCCCATAATCAACGTCAGGATGTCCAGGATTTATTCGAATATCTGGTCGAATTTGGTAAGTCAGACGATGAAAACCTGCTTTCAAAAGAATCTGTCTTCGAAAAATTATTTCCCGAAGAGGCGTTTGACGATGCAAAGCTGCGCCAATCTTCTCATTTTCTTTTAAAAGCCATTGAAGAGTTTTTTATTTATCAGGAATTAAGAAGTGACGAGGTAAGAGCTAAAACTGGATTGGCCAGGGTGTATAGGAAAAAGAAAATCCCAAAAGCTTTCAGTGCTGCCATGCGAGATGCTCGCAATGTACAGCAAAAGCATCCTTTTAGAAATGAGCACTACCACAGAAATGATTTCCTCCTCCAATTAGAAGAGTATTCTTATCGGGAAACACAAAAAAGGACCGCTGAAATGAACCTTCAGGATTTGGGAAATGCTCTCGAGGTAACTTTTCTTGCGGATAAGCTCCGATACAGTTACCTGATGATTGCCCACCAGGTGGTTTACAAGACAGAATATGATTTCGGAATGTTGGAGGCGGTTTTGAATTATGTTGAATCAAAAGATTTTAAAGATATCCCTGCAATAGCAGTCTATTATTATGGATATAAAGCCAATGTAGAAAAAGAAAATCCTGAACATTTTCAAAATCTGAAAAAAACCATTCTTGAAAACGAAGAATTATTTCCGGCACACGAGCGAAGGGATATTTACCTTATGGCCATCAATTATTTGATCAACCGGATGAATTCCGGGGACTCTAGCGCTTTGAAAGAGTTGTTTGAGTTTTATAAAAATGGCATTGAAAAAAGAGTCTTGTTTGAAAACGAAACACTTAGCAGGTTTACCTTCAGAAATGTAGTTTCCTTAGGTTTAATTTTAAAGGACTATAAATGGGTGGAGAGTTTTATTCCGGACAATGCTCCATTCCTGGAGGAGAAATATCGGGAGTCCATCGTTCACTACAGTATGGCAAGGTTAAATTTTGAAAAAAAAGCTTATGATGAAGCCATGCAACTACTCATGCAAGTGGAATATGATGATTTGTTGATGAACTTAAATGCCAAGAGTATGCTGATTCGTATGTTTTATGAGGAAGAAGAAATGGATGCGCTTGAGTCTTTGTTAGAAAGCATGCGAACTTATATGCAAAGGAAAAAAGTAATGGGGTACCATAAGTCCAATTTTACCAACCTTATAAAGCTGACTAAAAAACTGATTAAAATTAATCCTTTTAATAAGGAACAGGTTGCAGGATTAAAGGAGGAAGTTGAAAATGCCAAACCAATGGCATCGACAGAAAGGAATTGGCTGCTTCGGCAGATTGAAGCATTGTAGGCAAAAAAAAACACGCTCCCTCAGGGAGCGTGTTGCACTAAAATTTAATAACTAAAAAGAGATAGCGTTTCTTTATTAATCAAATGTTTGATTCTCTCTCGATTTTTTTTGTAGTTTTGATGTTAATCTCTTTTTTAGATGTTTGATTCTCTCTCTCGAATAATAAAAAAGTAGTTTTTGTATTGTCTGAGGGTTAGTTCATCTGGTCATCTTCAATGATTATGTCAACAGTTGTTTTGTGTTGTTGATACAGTGTATCATTAAATTGACTTTGTTCTGAAATAATCCCTAATTGGATCATCGCTGCGATGATTAGTGCCGTTACCATAGTTCGATAGTTTTTGTTTTTAAATACGATACAAATTTAAGACGGACGAGCTATAGTTTTTAGGCAAAGAATCAGTATATCGGACACGAAAATTTCTTTGCAGAAAAGGCATGCTTTTTGCGAATATTATTGAAAATCAACCATTTGTAAAATAATTTACTACCCGAATAATTGAAATTCAGGACAAATGAGGTCGATAAAAGAAATGACTTTTTTGCTCAAACATTATAAAATGAGCAGGATTGAAGTACTCGGTAACCCGGGAAACTCTAGCAATTCAAAGTCTGAGATACTATTTCATAATCTTTTAGAAGGCAAGGTAGACACTGAAGAAGATGCAATGAATCTTCTTTATGAAGACCTTGACGAGCGTTCAAATTTTAAAAGGTTTTTGAATCGGTTTAAACAAAAGTTAATCAATACGCTGTTTTTCATTGATTTGAATAGCCCAATTTTTGAAGACTATAACAAAGCATATTACAACGGATATAAATATTTAGCTGCAATTCGAATTTTGACGGGACGGGCTGCTAGAGTGAGTGCGGTGGAAATCGCTGAAAAGTATCTCCCTAAACTTATTAAATATGAATACTCTGAGTTGATTTATCAATTCGCAAGATTTCTTACCAGGTATTATTTACTATCTAATGCAAATGAAAAAAAGTATAGGTATTTTCATGAAATATCTACTAAGTATAGGGATGTTTGGTTGAAGGAACAAGAAGCTGAAGACCTTATTTGCTAGCAGTGGGAAAATATTTTGTAAATACTACGAGCGACAGATCCAAAGTTAATTTCTTATGCCATCGAAAATTTCTAAAGGAAGTCAGGCCATATCTTGAAAAATACCAGACCCACCAATTAGTTTATTATGCTCATACCATATTTTTTGGTAGAATCTGAATTGAAAAATGACAATGAAGCATCAGTTAAACATTGCGAAGCTGCCTTGGATTCCTTTTGGATAAAAAACCATTTAAACATAAGTCTATTATGGTAAACTTTGCCAGGCCTCTAATTTCTAACCTTGTAAAAATTGGAAATTATAGAGCGTGCAAATGAGGTAGCTAATAAATATTGAAAATAGCTAAAGGACAACCATCTATTTTAGCGCCTTGTTGATGCATGTCTTTGCACTTAGAATACACACTGGCGAATACAATAAAGCCTATGATATTTATCAATCTGTTATCTCCAGTGAAGACTTTAAGTTTAAAAGTAAAGCACATCAAGAATCCTGGAGGATTTATGGTGCCTATGTTTACTTTCTAATCCAACTAGGAAAAATTGACCTCCTCAAATCTGGTGAAAAACCAGTTTTGAAAGATTTTAAAATTGGAAAATTCCTAAACGAAACTCCAACCTTTTCAAAAGATAAAAGAGGTGGTAATATTTCTATTATCATTATCCAGGTGCTCTTATTCTTGCAACGGAAAGAATTCTCTAAATACATTGATAGAACAGATGCTTTAATCAGGTATTCGTCACGGTATCTTAAAAAAGACGAAAACTATCGAAGCAATTGTTTTATCAATATGCTGGCTACTATTCCTAATGGAAATTTCCATCGGGTAGCTGTAGAAAGGCATGCGAAAAAATATCACAATAAACTGCTGTTAATGCCTAGGCCACAATCACCTCAGTCTCCGGACCTCGAATTTTTTCCTTATGAAAAGTTGTGGGAGTTTGCTTTGGAACTACTTGACCCTGTACCGTCTTGACAAAGAACGTATCTCCGGTTTTTAATCGAAGACACTACAAAGAAATACCAATTTGTGACCATTTTAAAGGCGGATTCCTTGTAAAAAAGACAAGTAAATACAAGTAATTAAGTATATTGTTAAGTTATAATATGATGATAACCAGTGTTTTAAGAAAATAGTTTTTTTGAGCAACACTAGCCTAAAAGTGACTTTTGTAGAGGTTTAGTATGTCACAAGCAACCTCTTTTTTGGATTTTGTGTCAAAATTAAAAGCGTTTCCATCCCTTAAAAATATTCTCACCTTGTTGGTATCATGATTGAATCCAGCTCCCTCGTCTTTTAATGAATTCAAAACAATCATATCAAAATTCTTGCGCTCTAATTTTCCTTTTGCATTCGCTTCTTCGTTTTCAGTTTCTAAAGCGAAACCAATTATGTGTTGTCCTGCTTTTTTTATTTTGCCAAGGCTGGCAGCAATGTCAATCGTTTTTTCTAATTCTATTTTTAAGTCTGAGTCCGACTTCTTTATTTTTTCAGATGCTACATGCTTTGGACGAAAATCTGCAACGGCAGCTGCCAGAATTGCCAGATTACAAGTAGCAAATTCTCTATTACAGGCTTCAAACATTTCTTGCGCAGAATGGACTCGTTCGACATTAATTCCAGGATGAATAACTTCCAACTTTGAGGGCCCCAGAATTAAATGAACTTCAGCTCCCCGATCAGCAGCTTCCAGAGCTAATTCCACACCCATCTTTCCGCTTGAATGATTTCCAATAAATCGAACCGGATCAATTGCTTCATAAGTAGGGCCGGCAGTCACCAATATCTTCTTTCCTTCCAGATCTTTTTCCTTAGAAAAACTTTTAAAAATGAACGCTAAAATTTCATCCGGTTCTGCCATTCTCCCCTCACCATGCAATCCACTTGCTAATTCTCCATTTCCTACCGGGATAATATAGTTTCCATAAGATGTCAACTTTTCAAGATTTCGAATGGTAGAAGGATGCTTCCACATATCAAGATCCATAGCCGGTGCGACGTAAACCGGACATTTTGCTGATAAATAGGTTGCGGTAACCATATTGTCACATATTCCATTTGCCATCTTGGCAATAGTATTGGCTGTTGCAGGAGCGACTATCATAATATCAGCCCACAATCCGGCTTCTACATGATTGTTCCATGAAGCTTCAGAAATAATTTCAGAGTGAACCGGGTTCTTGGATAAAGTCGATAAAGTCAATGGAGAAATAAAGGCGGTAGCAGATTGAGTCATTAGTACCTTTACCTCAATTCCTTCTTTTACTAATAATCTGACCAGGTAAGCTGCTTTATAAGCTGCAATACTTCCAGTAACTGCTAAAATGACTTTGTTTGGTTTCATCCTTTCAAAAATTTTAAAACCTTTAAATATTAGAATAATTCTCAGGCTTTCAAAATAAAAAAGACTGCTCCGAATAACAGAGCAGTCTCCTTATATTTTTTACACCATATATATTATAGGTGAATAACTTCTCCATATGCAGCCGCCGCTGCTTCCATAACTGCCTCACTCATGGTAGGGTGAGGGTGAACACTCTTAATGATTTCATGTCCGGTTGTTTCCAGCTTTCTTGCAGCTACGACTTCTGCAATCATCTCTGTAACGTTTGCACCAATCATGTGTGCTCCCAACCATTCTCCATATTTAGCATCAAAGATTACTTTTACAAAGCCCTCTGGTGCACCAGCTGCTTTAGCTTTGCCAGATGCTGTAAAAGGAAACTTGCCAACTTTTACTTCATAACCGGCTTCTTTCGCAGCGGCTTCAGTAAATCCTACGGAGGCTACTTCAGGCACGCAATAGGTACAAGCTGGGATATTATTGTAATCCATTGGCTCAACGTGCATTCCTGAAATCTTCTCAACACAGATAATACCCTCAGCACTTGCTACGTGAGCCAATGCCGGACCTGGAACCACATCACCAATTGCATAAATGCCAGGAACATTGGTTTGGTAATACTCATCAACTTTAATTAATCCTCTGTCGGTAGCAATTCCCAAAGTTTCTAATCCAATGTTTTCGGTATTTGGGCTTACACCTGCGGCTGAAAGGACGACGTCGCATTCTATTACCTCAGTTTTTCCATCCTTTCTATTTTTGACAGTTACTTTACAGGTCTTTCCACTTGTATCAACAGATTCAACAGAAGTGTTTCCAAGTACGTTGATTCCTTTCTTTTTGTAGATTTTGGTCAATTCCTTTGAGATATCAGCATCTTCTCGTGGGACTGCTCCCTGCTCAAGGAATTCAACTATGGTTACCTCAGTTCCGATAGTGCTATAGAAATAGGCAAATTCAACTCCGATGGCTCCTGCTCCGACTACCACCATTTTCTTCGGTTGTTTGTCAAGGCTCATTGCCTGGCGGTATCCAATAATTTTCTTCCCGTCAATAGGAAGGTTGGGCAATTCTTTAGCCCTGCCACCGGTAGCTACAATAATATTGGTAGCACTATATTCCGTTTTTTTACCGTCTTTGTCAGTTACTTCTACTTTTTTTCCTCTAACCAACTTGCCGGTTCCTTCAATAACGGTGATTTTATTTTTTCTCATCAGGAATTGAACTCCTTTGCTCATTCCGTCAGCCACGTCTCTGCTTCTTTTTACCATTCCATTAAAATCTGCTTTTGGAGAAGCTATTTTAATACCGTAGTCTCCGGCATGTTGGATGTATTCAAAAACCTGTGCAGATTTTAAAAGTGCTTTTGTTGGGATGCAGCCCCAATTCAAACAAATGCCACCTAATGATTCTCTTTCTACTATTCCTACTTTCATACCGAGTTGGGAAGCTCTAATTGCAGCTACATACCCTCCGGGGCCACTGCCGATGATAATCAAATCAAAATTCATCGTCACCTTATATTTTAATGAAAAAATGGATGCTTTAAAAACCGCGCAAAGATATAAAGGTTTTCCAGAACCATTATTTGTAGTTGATGGATAATGGGAACTGGTCAATTTTTATTTTTTTTTAAAAAATTGCTTTAAATGGATTAGGATAGCAGTTGACAACTAAATTCATTTCAGGGCATGTATTCACAAATTTTATTAGCATAATGAAGGCTAAATCCAAATTCTTATTGGCTTTTGAAAGCTAATAAGATCCGTCCTATATAAGTGTTTGATTATTAATGCCTTTTTGTTTGAAAAAATTTTTAAATCCCCTTTTGGTTTTAAACTAAAATATAATACCTTTGCACGCGCTTTTGAAAAGGGGTAACTACTATTTAGTTTAAAATACTCCTTAATAAATAGGTAATAATTTATAATTGTAGGATATGCCAACTATTAATCAGCTTGTACGTAAAGGAAGAAAGCAAGTAATCACAAAGAGTAAGTCAAGAGCATTGGAATCTTGTCCTCAGCGTCGTGGAGTATGTACCAGAGTGTACACTACTACTCCTAAGAAGCCTAACTCTGCTTTGCGTAAAGTTGCTAAGGTTCGTTTGACAAATGGTATTGAGGTAATTGCATACATCCCTGGAGAAGGGCACAACTTGCAGGAGCACTCAATCGTGCTTGTAAGAGGTGGTCGTGTTAAAGACCTTCCTGGTGTACGTTATACTATCGTTCGTGGTGCTTTGGATACTGCGGGTGTGAATAACCGTAAGCAGGCAAGATCTAGATATGGTACCAAGCGTCCTAAATAATCATTAGTTGTTTTATCCACTTTATTTTAAAATTTTTTAGATTCTATATAAGTCATGAGGAAAAGAAAGCCAAAAGCACGGATCACCCCTGTAGACCCAAGGTTCGGAGACCAGATGGTTACTTTGTTTGTTAACAACTTGATGTTGCAGGGAAAGAAAAGTACAGCCTTCAAAGTTTTCTATGATGCGATGGATATCGTTCAGAGCAAAACAAATGAAGATCCTCATGGTATTTGGAAAAAGGCTTTAAACAACGTTATGCCTCAGGTGGAGGTTAGAAGCCGCCGTATTGGAGGTGCTACTTTCCAGATTCCTACTGAGATTCGTCCTAAGAGAAAAGTTTCTATCGGAATGAAATGGATGATTCGTTTCGCAAGAGAGCGCAGTGGAAAAGGAATTGCTGAAAAATTGGCAGCAGAGGTGATTGCAGCTTCTAAAGGTGAGGGTGCAGCAGTGAAGAGAAAAGAGGATACTCACAGAATGGCAGAGGCGAACAGAGCATTTGCTCACTTTAAAGCTTAATTAATCAAATTATAGAATTCTATAATCCCGAAATCTTAAAGAAATGTCCAAGGATCTAAAATTCACAAGAAATATAGGAATTGCTGCTCACATTGACGCGGGTAAAACCACAACTACTGAGCGTATTCTATATTATACAGGAATCAGTCATAAAATTGGTGAGGTACACGATGGTGCTGCAACAATGGACTGGATGGAGCAGGAGCAGGAGCGTGGTATTACCATTACCTCTGCTGCAACCAAAACTTCTTGGAAGTGGCAGGATCAGGATTATTCTATTAATATTATTGATACTCCGGGTCACGTTGACTTTACAGTTGAGGTTGAGCGTTCTCTAAGAGTATTGGACGGTGTGGTTGCTTTGTTTTCAGCAGTTGACGGTGTAGAGCCTCAGTCTGAAACAGTTTGGCGCCAGGCTAACAGATATAAAGTTCCTCGTATCGGTTTTGTTAACAAAATGGACCGTTCAGGAGCTGACTTCTTCATGGTTGTTAACGACGTGAAGGAAAAATTAGGAGCAAATGCAATTCCGCTTCAGGTTCCAATCGGAGCAGAAGAGAGATTCAGAGGAGTTGTTGATTTGATTTCTAATGAAGCAAGAGTATGGAATGAAGATGACTTCGGTATGACTTATGAAGTAATCGAGATTCCGGAAGATTTGAAAGAAACAGTAGAAGAATACCGTGCAAAGTTGGTAGAAGCAGTTGCAGAGTATGATGAAGGATTGATGGAGAAATTCTTCGAAGATCCAGATAGCATCACTGTTGAAGAGATGAGAGCTGCAATTCGTAAGGCAACGATCGAAATGGCGATTACTCCAATGATGTGTGGTTCTGCATTTAAAAATAAAGGAGTTCAGGCAATGTTGGATGCAGTTTGTACCTACATGCCATCTCCAGTAGATGTTGAAGCAGTTGAAGGAACTAATCCTGATACCGAAGAGCCTGAAGTAAGAAAGCCTAGTGTATCTGATCCATTTTCAGCTTTGGCATTCAAAATTGCGACTGACCCTTATGTAGGTCGTCTATGTTTCATGCGTGTTTACTCTGGAGCACTTGATGCTGGTTCTTATGTACACAACACCAGAACCGGAAACAAAGAGCGTATCTCTCGTATCTACCAGATGCACGCAAACAAACAAAATCCAATTGAAAGAGTAGAGGCTGGTGATATTGCAGCAGCAGTAGGTTTCAAAGACATCCGTACAGGAGATACCCTTTGTGACCCGGCGAAACCAATCGTTCTAGAAAGTATGACTTTCCCTGAGCCTGTAATTGGTTTGGCTGTTGAGCCAAAGTCTCAAAAAGATATGGATAAGTTGGGAATGGCTTTGGCAAAATTGTCTGAAGAGGATCCAACCTTCCGCGTACGTTTCGATGATGAAACCAACCAGACTGTTATTAGCGGTATGGGTGAGCTTCACCTTGAGATTATCATCGACCGTCTAAGAAGAGAATTTAAAGTAGAATGTAACCAGGGACAACCTCAGGTTAACTATAGAGAAGCTCTTACAACTTCCGTTAAACATCGTGAGCGTTTGAAAAAGCAGTCGGGTGGTTCCGGTTTGTTCGCAGACATGGAATTCGAACTTGGACCAGCAGATCAGGAGTTCCTAGATAGCGATGACTTCAAAAACGGTAAGAAAAGACTTCAGTTTGTTTGGGATATCGTTGGGGGTTCTATCGATAAGAATTACCAAAAACCAATCATGGATGGTTTCAACGCCATGATGGATAATGGTGTCCTTGCAGGCTATGGTATCGAAGCCATGAAAGTTAGAGTTTATGATGGGTCTATGCACTCAGTTGACTCTAAGCCTATCGCTTTCGAACTTTGTGCTAAAGAAGGTTTCCGTGCAGCTGCTCACAAATGTGGACCTGTTATCATGGAACCAATCATGAAATTGGAAGTTGTAACTCCAGATGAATATACTGGTCCTGTAATCGGTGACTTAAATCGTCGTCGTGGATTACCTAAAGGTCAGGAGCCTCGTATCGGTGGTGCAATTGCTATCCAGGCTGAAGTGCCACTAGGAGAAATGTTTGGATACGTTACTTCTTTGCGTACGATTACTTCAGGTCGTGCATCCAGCACTATGGAGTTCTCACATTACGCACCTGCACCAAGTTCTATCTCTGATGAGGTAATTGAAAAAGCGAAAGGTATGGTAAAAGCTTAAGGCTTTTACCTTTAGAATAGAAACAGAATATTTTATTTATATCTTAATTGAGCATGAATCAAAAGATTAGAATCAAACTCCGTTCTTACGACCATAATTTGGTAGACAAGTCTACGGAGAAAATAGTTAAAACAGTCCGCAGTAGTGGTGCTGTCGTAACTGGCCCGATTCCGCTGCCAACCGAGAAGAAGATCTACACCGTGTTGCGTTCGCCACACGTGAATAAGAAATCTCGAGAGCAGTTCCAGTTGCGCACCCATACGCGCTTGATTGAAATATATACTCCGACCGCTAAGACAGTGGAAGCACTGTCCAAACTGGAATTGCCTAGTGGTGTAGATATTCAGGTTAAATTAACCTAGTCTATCCTTGGCGCTAATTGGCGCATTTCCTAACGGTTTTATTTATTGAATTCGACTTTCCTTGGGACTCTTGGCTCCGGGCGTAAAGTTTATTTTTGAACGTTCCAGATTTCTGGCCGTATATGGCGGTACAAAAATGTACCTGTCCGTAGGGTTAGTATTTTACTATAAAATTTATCAATCGTGAACGGAATTATTGGTAAAAAATTAGGCATGACCAGTATTTTCAATGAGCGCGGGCAAAGCGTTGCCTGTACAATCGTTGAAGCGGGTCCATGTGTTGTAACTCAGGTTAAAACCGAAGACAACGACGGTTATTATGCACTTCAATTAGGTTTTGGTGATGCCAAACCTAAGAATACAACCAATCAGCTTGCTGGTCACTTCGACAAGGCTGGTAGCACACCTAAAGCTAAAATGGTTGAGTTTAGAGATTTCGCAATTGACAAATCTCTTGGTGATACCATCCTGGTTAATGAAGTTTTTGCAGAAGGTGATACTGTGCATGCAGTAGGAACTTCGAAAGGTAAAGGTTTCCAGGGGGTTGTAAAACGTCATGGTTTCGGTGGGGTTGGACAGTCTACTCACGGTCAGCACAACAGACTACGTGCTCCTGGTTCTATCGGACAGTCTTCTTATCCTTCTAAGGTTTTTAAAGGTATGAGAATGGCAGGTAGAATGGGTAATGACCGCGTGAAAGTTAAGAACCTCAAGGTCGTAAAAGTTTACGCTGAGCAAAACCTTATTTTGGTAAAAGGAGCTATTCCGGGCCACACTGGTTCATTTGTAGTTCTTGAAAAGAAATAATTTCCAGGAAATTCCTGAAACAATAGAATTTCAATTGAGATGAAAGTTGATGTTTTAAATATCCAAGGCCAGCCAACAGGAAGAAGCATAGAGCTTCCTGACAATATCTTCGGTATTGAGCCAAATGAGCACGCCGTATGGTTGGACGTTAAGCAATATCTTGGCAATCAGCGCCAGGGAACTCACAAGGCCAAAGAAAGAGGCGAAGTGGCAGGTTCTACCCGTAAACTTCACCGTCAGAAAGGAACCGGTGGGTCAAGAAAGGGTGATATCAAAAATCCTCTTTTCAGAGGAGGTGGACGTGTTTTTGGTCCCAGACCAAGAAACTACAAAACCAAATTGAACAAGAAATTGAAGCAATTGGCCAGGTTCTCTGCACTTTCTTCAAAGGTTAAAGCTGGTGAAGTGGTTGTTTTGGAAGACTTCTCTTTTGATGCACCAAAAACCAAGGCTTTCAGAGATATTCTTACAGGTTTGAAATTGTCTGAAAAGAAGAGCTTGATGGTCACTGCTGGTATGGAAAAAGAAGTACTATTATCCAGCAGAAACGTACCTAGAACCTCTGTAATGCGTGCACAAGACCTAAACACTTACCAGGTGTTAAACAATGGTGTTGTTGTGCTTTGCGAAGGAGCTGTTCAAAAGATTAGTGAAACTTTCACCAGATAAAATGATAGTTCATTCCAAAAAGGGAAATTAAAGATTTAATATCATGGCAAAAAAAGTTTTAGTTAGGCCGGTAATTAGTGAAAAAGCGGATGCGCTTAGTACTGCCAGACAGCAATATACATTTGTTGTTGATCGCAAAGCTAACAAAATTGAAATCCGTAAAGCCATTGAGGAATTCTACCAGGTTACTGTTGAATCTGTGAATACCTTGGTTATGCCGGCAAAGGCCAAAAACAGAAATACAAGAGCCGGTTTGATCCGTGGACGTAAATCCTCCTACAAAAAGGCAATTGTAACTCTTGCAGCAGGGGAAGAAATCAACCTATACGGCGAAATCTAATCCTACTTGAATTCAAAAGATTTTATCTGAAATCGAAATATTTTAAAGATGCCAGTTAAAAAGTTTAATCCGATAACTCCAGGTACCAGAAATAAAGTAGGAAATGCTTTTTCTGAGGTTACTGCCTGCGAACCTGAAAAAAGCCTGGTTACTTCCATCAGTAAGACCGGTGGACGTAACAGTGCTGGTCACCGTACCATGCGTCAGCGTGGTGGTGGACACAAACGTCGCTACAGAGTTATCGACTTTAAAAGAGATAAGGAGAACATTCCAGGTATTGTAAAAACCATTGAATACGATCCAAACAGAACTGCATTTATTGCCTTGATTGCATATGCAGATGGAGAGAAGCGTTACATTATCGCTCCTCATGGTTTGAAGGTTGGTGCTACTGTAATGTCCGGACCTGAAGCTACTCCAGATGTTGGAAATGCACTTTACTTGAAGAATATTCCTTTGGGTTCTGAAATTCACGCTATTGAATTGCATCCTGGACAGGGAGCTACTTTTGTAAGGAGCGCAGGAACAGCTGCTGTACTTTTAGGACGTGAAGGTAGATATGCTGTAGTGAAACTTCCTTCAGGTGAAGCTCGCAGAATACTCCTTACTTGTAAAGCAACTATCGGGACGACTTCTAACCCGGATCATGGCCTTATCGTTTTGGGTAAAGCTGGCCGTAAGCGTTGGTTGGGCAGAAGACCTAGAGTAAGAGGGGTTGCGATGAACCCGGTAGATCACCCAATGGGTGGTGGTGAAGGTCGTTCTTCTGGAGGGCACCCAAGGTCAAGGACGGGTATCATGGCAAAAGGTCAGAAGACTCGTAATAATAAGAAGCATTCTACTAAGTTGATTGTTTCAAAGCGTAAAAAGTAATTTAGATAATTAGTATACTTTAATCATAATAATATGGCTCGTTCAGTAAAAAAAGGCCCATACGTTTTTCATAAGTTGCTTTCAAAGATTGAGAAATCAAAAGACTCAACTAAGAAGCAAGTAATCAAGACCTGGTCCAGAGCGTCAATGATTGTTCCTATCATGGTAGGTGAGACCATTGCAGTTCATAATGGAAAAACTTTCGTTCCGGTTTATGTAACTGAGAACATGGTTGGTCATAAATTGGGTGAATTCGCGCCAACGAGAACCTTCAAAGGTCACTCAGGAAATAGATAATCAATTTTATTAGGAACTTAAGTAGCCTAATTGCTAAATAATTTAAAATGGAAGCAGTAGCAAAACTTAGAAATTGTCCGATGTCCGCTCGCAAAATGAGACTTGTAGTGGATGCTATCCGTGGAAAGCGTGTAGATGAGGCATTGGCAATCCTGCGATACAATAAGAAAGAAGCAGCTGTTTGGTTGGAGAAATTGTTGTTGTCCGCCATTGCAAACTGGGAAAATAAATTGGACCAGTTGGAAAGTGCAGCTGATTATGACTTATACGTTAAAACAGCTTTTTCTGATGGCGGTGCGATGCTTAAGCGTCTACGCCCGGCACCACATGGACGTGCACACAGAGTACGCAAGCGTACCAACCACGTAACTTTGGTTGTTGAAAACCGCAAGCCACTTCCTTCTAATGTAAATGAGGGAGATACTGTAGTGGAAGAGGTAGAAGCTGCAAACGATTAATTGAATAAATTTTTTATACCAATAAGATCTTAACATGGGTCAAAAAACAAATCCAATTGGTAATCGTCTGGGAATCATTCGTGGTTGGGAATCCAACTGGTATGGTGGAAAAGATATGGCCTCTAAGGTTGTTGAAGACGAAAAGATTAGAAATTACCTTAAAGCACGTATTCAGAAAGGTGGTATTGCGCGCATCATTATCGAGCGTACACTAAAGCGTATCACTGTAACCATTCATACTTCTCGTCCTGGTATCATTATCGGGAAAGGCGGTCAAGAGGTTGATCGTATTCGCGAAGAGTTGAAGAAACTTACAAATCATGAGGTTCAAATAAACATCCTTGAGATTCGTAAGCCTGAATTGGATGCTGCTATAGTAGGTGAGTCTATCGCCAAACAATTGGAAGCAAGAATTAACTACCGTCGTGCTATTAAGTCTGCAATCCAGTCTACTATGCGTGCCGGTGCAGAAGGAATCAAAGTTCGTATCTCCGGTCGTTTGAATGGTGCTGAGATGGCACGTTCAGAGGAATACAAGGATGGAAGAACTCCTCTACATACTTTCCGTGCAGATATCGATTATGCACTTTCTGAAGCATTAACTGTTTATGGAAAAATCGGAATCAAAGTGTGGATTTGTAAAGGTGAGGTTCTTGGAAAGCGTGATTTGTCTCCAAACGTAGGTGCTCAGGCTAAGAAGGAAAGAGGTGGCAGACCTGGTAACCGTGGAGGTGGAAGAGGTGAGAGAAGAGACCGCAGACGTTAAATAATAAATAATATGGTGATTCTGAGCTCGTTGTAGCAAAAAATCACCCATCAATAGAAAAATTGAATTAACTTTGCGCCGCTTTTTCAAAAAGCACTTGAGAAGGTGGTAAGATCAGTCAATACTGAAAATTAAGTAGCAATGTTACAACCAAAAAGAACAAAGTACCGCAAACAGCAGAAAGGTAGAAACACAGGTTTAGCCTACAAGGGTAGCAAAATCTCTTTCGGAACCTTTGCTTTGAAGTCAATGGATGAGGGACGGATTACCAACCGTCAGCTGGAGTCTGCTCGTATTGCGATGACGCGTCATATGAAAAGGGAAGGAAAGGTTTGGATTAGAATTTTCCCAGACAAACCAATTACTTCTAAGCCATTGGAGGTGCGTATGGGTAAGGGTAAAGGAGCTTTGGATCACTGGGTAGCTTTGGTTCAGCCAGGTCGTATCATGTTTGAGATCGACGGTGTTGCTGAGAATGTTGCAAGAGAAGCATTGAGACTTGCAGCCCAGAAGTTACCTGTTATGACCAAGACCGTAGTACGCCACGATTGGGATGGCAAGTAATTAAAGATTTAAGAATAACCATCAAAGCATTTATAAAATGGCTTCTAAAAAATATCTTGAATTGCAGGATTTCTCTGATGAGGACTTGAAAGCAGAATTGACTGCTGCTTCAGCAGAGTATACTAAGCTGCAATTTGACCATTCTTTGAAGGGTCTTGATAACCCTGTAGTTTTGAGAGAAATGAGACGTGATATTGCTCGTTTGAACACAGAGATCCGTCGCAGGGAAATATCAAACATGTCCGACGCCGACTTAGGAAACCGCTCTAAAATCAGAGCTCGTCGTAGCCGGAAGAAATAATTAAGGTAGAATATTCCAAATCTTTAATAAAATGACCGAAAGAAGATCGCGCAAAACAAGAATCGGTGTTGTCACCAGCGATAAAATGGAAAAGACCATCGCAGTAGAGGTAAAGCGTAATTTCCGCCACCCTTTATATGGCAAAGCCGTAAAGCGTACAAAAAAATTCCTGGCTCATGACGAGAATAATGAGTGTGGAATCGGTGACTTAGTGCGTATTATGGAAACTCGTCCGTTGAGTGCCCGTAAGCGCTGGCGCTTGGTCGAAGTCATTGAGAAAGCGAAATAATTTTTTTATCACTATTTAGAGTTTTCAAAACTATTGCGTCATGATTCAGCAAGAAAGTAGACTAAGAGTAGCTGACAATAGTGGAGCCAAAGAGGTTCTTTGCATCAGAGTGTTGGGTGGGTCGAAGCGTCGTTATGCATCAATCGGAGACCAAATCGTAGTAACGGTTAAGGATTCATCTCCAGGTGGAATCAAAAAAGGAACTGTTTCAAAAGCAGTTGTGGTTCGTACCAAAAAAGAAATTGGTAGAAAAGACGGTTCTTATATCCGTTTTGACGACAATGCAGTTGTATTGCTGAATGCCGCAGAAGAGCCAAGAGGAACACGTATTTTCGGACCTGTGGCCAGAGAATTGAGAGAGCGTGATTACATGCGTATCGTCTCATTGGCACCTGAAGTACTATAATATTAGTACAACAGAATTGAAGAAATTTTAAGGTATATATCCTAAGAAATTTATTGTCATGTCAAATAATAAAAAAAATACACGCTTTCAGCCAAAGTTGCATGTTAAAAAAGGCGACAAGGTGCGTGTTATTGCAGGTGCCTGGAAAGGAACCGAAGGGGAAGTACTTCAAGTGCTTCCAAAGAAAAATAAGGCTATTGTAGAAGGAGCTAATGTTGTAAAAAAGCATCAGAAGCCTACGCAAGACAGCCAGGGTGGTATCATTGAAATGGAAGCACCCATTCATCTATCTAACCTTATGGTAATTGATCCTAAATCAGGTGAGCCTACCAGAATCGGAAGAAAGGTTGTAGACGATAAATTGGTACGTTATTCTAAAAAATCAGGAGAAATTATTCAGTAATGGAGAAGTATATTCCAAGGCTTAAGACAAAGTATTTAGAAGAAGTTGCACCAGCTCTTAAAGAGCAATTCGGTTATACTACCGTTATGCAGGTGCCTCGTATTGTCAAAATCAGCCTAAATCAAGGTGTTGGTGCCGCTACTCAAGATAAGAAATTAGTAGATGTTGCATTAAGTGAAATGTCTATTATTGCTGGTCAAAAAGCAGTAGCAACCAAGGCAAAGAAATCTGTATCTAACTTTAAATTGAGAGAGCAGATGCCTATCGGTGCAAGAGCAACTTTGAGAGCTGATAAGATGTGGGAGTTTCTTGACAGATTGATTACTGTTGCACTGCCAAGGGTACGTGACTTTAGGGGTATCAATGACAAGAGCTTTGACGGACGTGGAAATTACTCCATGGGTATCACCGAGCAGATTATTTTTCCTGAGATTGACATTGATAAAGTTAGCAGAATTTCAGGAATGGATATTACCATCGTGACTACTGCTGAAACGGATGCTGAATGTTTGGCATTGTTAAAGATGTTGGGCATGCCGTTTAAAAATCAAAGAGCAGCAAATTAATCTAGAAATTAGTATTCGAAAATAATATAGACAATGGCAAAGAAATCCATTATAGCAAGAGAGAAGAAGCGTGAGAAGATGGTTGCAAAATATGCAGACCTTCGCAAGAAGTTGAAGGAGGAGGGAGATTATGATGCATTGGACAAACTTCCTAGAAATGCTTCTCCTGTTAGATTGCATAACCGTTGTAAATTGACCGGAAGACCTAAAGGATATATTCGTGACTTCGGTATTTGCAGGGTAGTTTTTCGCCAGATGGCATTGGAAGGAAAAATTCCTGGTGTAACTAAGGCCAGCTGGTAACAATTTGTAAAAAATTAAATTTTTCAGATAATGATGGTAACGGATCCAATTGCAGATTACCTGACCAGAATTCGCAATGCTCAGATGGCTGGGCACAGAATGGTAGAGATACCCGCTTCAAACTTGAAAAAGAATATCACTGAGATTCTTTATGATCAAGGTTATATTCTTAAGTACAAATTCGATGATGAGGCTGGAGCACAAGGTGTAATTAAGATTGCACTTAAATATGACGGTGCTTCTAAATTGCCTGTAATTCGCAGTCTTGAGCGTGTAAGTAGACCTGGTCTTCGTCGCTTTGTAAGTGCGAGCGAACTTCCTCGTGTAATCAATGGTTTGGGTATCGCTATTATCTCAACCTCGAAAGGTGTAATGACCGATAAGAAAGCCCGTGAAATGCACGTAGGTGGTGAGGTCTTGTGTTACATCAAGTAAACTATATTAAAGGTATTTTAAATAGCTAAATCATGTCCAGAATAGGAAAAGCACCTATAAGCATTCCTTCAGGTGTAGAAATATCGGTTAGCAAAGGCAATATGGTTACTGTAAAAGGACCAAAAGGAGAGTTGATGCAACAAGTCGACCCTGCTATCAGCCTTGAAATTGAAGATGGTGTACTTGAGATTAAAAGACCTTCTGAAGCTCCACGTCACCGTTCTCTACACGGTTTGTACCGTTCGCTTATCAACAACATGGTTGTAGGTGTTTCTCAAGGATTTAAAAGAGAATTGGAAGTGATTGGGGTTGGTTACCGTGTAAACAACACTGGTCAATTATTGGAACTTATCATTGGTTATTCTCACCCTATTTACTTCTATTTGCCAAATGAAGTAAAATTGGAGACGAAAACTGAGAAAGGTAAGAATCCAATGATTATCCTTGAAAGTATTGATAAGCAGTTGATTGGGCAGATTGCAGCGAAGATTCGTGCCTTCAGAAAACCTGAGCCTTACAAAGGAAAAGGTATCAAATATGCTGAAGAAATTATCAGAAGAAAAGCAGGTAAGGCTGCTGGTAAATAATCGCCTTAGTTTATTCAAACTTGTGTTGAAATTTTTTTAAGATGAAATTCAATAAAGAAAATAGACGGAAAAGAATTCACTTCCGTATTCGCAATAAGGTACAAGGTAATAGCGAAAGACCAAGAATCAGTGTTTATCGCAGTAACCAGGCAATCTACTGTCAAATGATTGACGATATCAATGGTACCACCCTTGTAGCAGCGAATTCAAGAGAGGAAGGAATTCCTTCCGGAACCAAATCAGAGCAGGCAAAAGCAGTTGGTAAGCTACTAGCAGAAAAAGCGGTGGCGAAGAATATCAACAATGCGGTTTTTGACAGAGGTGGTTACCTATACCATGGTAGGGTAAAGGCCTTGGCAGAAGGTGCTCGTGAAGGTGGTTTAAAATTTTAATAATTTCTGATCTACTATTATTATGGCAAATCGAGACAAAAATAGAGTAAAGCCCACTGAAACTGAATTGAAGGAAAAGTTGGTTGCCCTAAACAGGGTTGCCAAAGTTACCAAAGGTGGACGTACTTTCAGCTTCGCAGCGATTGTAGTTGTTGGTGATGGAAAAGGCACAGTAGGTTATGGACTTGGAAAAGCCCGTGACGTATCTGAGTCAATCGCTAAAGCAGTTGATGATGCGAAAAAGAATTTGGTAAGAGTTCCTATTTATAAAGGTACTATTCCTCATGAGCAGAAGGGAAAATACGGGGCTGGTAAAGTCTTGATCAAGCCGGCTGCAGATGGTACCGGAGTAATCGCAGGTGGTGCAATGCGTGCAGTTCTTGAGATCGCTGGTGTACACAATGTATTGGCAAAATCTCAAGGCTCTTCAAATCCTCATAACGTTATCAAAGCAACCATCGATGCTCTTAAGAAATTAAGAAGTCCATTGGATGTTGCCCGCCAGAGAGGAATCTCTTTGGATAAAGTTTTTGCAGGATAATTTTTAGATTAATCAATTCCTAATCATAGCATTTTTAATTAGATAAAAATGAAAAGGATTAAAATAACCCAGGTAAAAAGTGTTATCGATCGTCCAAAGAAGCAGAAAGATACCATTGCTGCACTGGGATTACGTAGAATGCACCAGTCTGTCGAACATGACGTTAACCCTCAAATTATGGGGATGGTGAACAAGGTATCACACCTTTTGAAAATTGAAGAGGCTTAATTAATAGTCAATTTCTTTTTTCGGCATCATTTTAGAAATAATTCAAATACTTTATAGCGATGAATTTGCATGAGTTAAGACCAGCTAAAGGAGCTACCAAGAATAATAAAAGGGTAGGTCGTGGACAGGGATCAGGAAGAGGTGGTACCTCTACACGTGGTCACAAAGGTGATAAATCCCGTTCTGGTCATAAATACAAACGTAACTTTGAGGGTGGACAGATGCCACTTCAAATGCGTTTACCAAAAGTAGGTTTCAAAAATGTAGATAAAATCTACTATGTTCCTATGAATCTTGCAAGGCTACAAGAGATTGCTGATAAGTTTGGTACAGATACCATTACTCCTGAATTTTTATATGAAAAAGGTTTGATCAAAAAAAATGATCAAATAAAAGTTCTTGGAAATGGAATCCTTGACAAGAAGTTGACCGTATCAGCACATAAGTGTTCAGAAAAAGCAAAACAAACTATCGAGGAAAAAGGCGGAAGTATTAACCTCGTATAATTTTCAGCAATGAAGAAGTTTTTTAGTACCCTCCAGAATATCTGGAAAATTAATGAGCTCAGAGACCGTATCCTGTTTACACTAGGATTGATAGCGGTATACCGTCTTGGTTCTCATATCATTCTTCCTGGTGTAGACCCGGTAGTGTTGGAGCAGGCAACAAGTGGAAGTGCCCCTTCAGATATTTTAGGACTGATAAATGTGTTTACGGGTGGTGCTTTTAATAAAGCAGCCATTTTTGCACTAGGTGTAATGCCGTATATCACAGCATCAATCATCGTTCAGCTATTAGGATTTGCTGTACCTTATTTTCAGAGGTTACAACAAAAAGAAGGAGAATCAGGAAGAAAGAAAATCAATCAAATTACCCGTTGGCTTACTGTAGCCATTACCTTGGTACAAGGCGGTGGATATTTGACTTACGTGAATAGTTTGGGAGCAGTATCTCCGGAAGTTGCTCCGGGTGTATTCTGGTTCTCAAATATTATTATCCTTTCCACAGGAACTATTTTTGCCATGTGGTTGGGTGAAAAAATTACTGACAAAGGGATTGGAAATGGTATTTCGTTAATTATCACGATTGGTATCATTGCCAGACTTCCTCAGGTATTTTTCCTTGAATTCTTGACTCAGGTTCAAGGTGGAGGTTTGGTTCTATTTGTTTTTGAATTAGCACTATTGTATGTTATTCTGATGGCAACTGTATTAATCGTACAGGGTGTGAGAAGAATTCCAATACAATTTGCGAAGCGAATGATTGGGCGTGGTGCGAATTCAATGCCTGTATCAGGTGCAAGAGATTACATTCCTCTAAAAGTTAATGCTGCTGGTGTAATGCCAATCATCTTTGCTCAGGCTTTGATGTTCTTGCCTGCAACCATTGCACAGTTTATTGCTGGCGGCGGTGATTTGGCAGCGAATCCGATACTACGTGCATTGAATGATTTTACATCAGGACCATACAATATCATATATTTTGTTTTGGTAGTTGTGTTCACTTATGTTTATACAGCATTGATAGTGAATCCACAGCAATATGCAGAATACCTGAAACGTCAAAACGCTTTCATTCCTGGTATTAAGCCAGGTAAACCAACTGCAGATTTCATAGATGCTGTAACCACAAGAATTACCTTACCTGGATCAATCTTCCTTGGTCTGATTTCCATCCTACCTGCATTTGCAGCTGCATTGGGTGTAAACGTAGGTTTTGCAATGTTCTTTGGTGGTACTTCCTTACTTATCCTGGTAGGTGTAGTACTTGATACACTACAGCAAATTGAAAGCTACCTATTAATGCGTCGTTATGATGGACTTGTTAAATCAGGTAAAATTCAGGGACGTACCAGTAGCAGAATGCAGCAGATTGGTAGTGGTATGTAAGAAATATTAAACTAAACAATCCTCGAATTAGGGGGTTGTTTAGTTCGAAGTAGAAAATAAGGCTTTATAATGATCATTTACAAAACGGATGAAGAGGTAGAAAAGATCAGGGAAAGTTGTCTTTTGGTTTCCAAAACACTTGCCTTGGTTGGGAGTATGTTAAAGCCGGGAATCACCGGTAAAGAAATTGACAGAGAGGCAGAAGCATTTATCCGTGATCATAAAGCAGTTCCAGGTTTCAAAGGGTACCATGATTTTCCTGCAACCCTTTGTGTTTCCCCCAACGAAACAGTTGTCCATGGAATTCCTTCAGACGAACCTTTCAAAGACGGAGATATTGTTTCTGTTGATTGTGGTGTTTTGATGAATGAATTTTATGGAGATGCAGCTTTCACCTTTGCAATAGGTGACGTTAAAGAGGATGTGATGGAGTTATTAAGAGCTACCAATACTTCTCTTTACAAAGGGATTGATGCTGCACAAGTAGGCAACAGACTTGGAGATATTAGTTTTGCAATTCAGGATTTTGTGCAAAGACAACATCCATATACAGTAGTAAGAGAATTGGTAGGGCATGGCTTGGGCCGTTCCTTGCATGAGGCGCCAGAAGTTCCAAATTTTGGTAGGAGAGGAACCGGTATCAAATTGCTTCCAGGACTGGTTATAGCAATTGAACCAATGGTTAATCTTGGCAAAAAAGAAGTTGGAACGCTGGATGATGGATGGGGTGTAATTGCACGAGATAGAAAGGCGTCAGCTCATTATGAGCATACGATTGCTTTGACTGAGAATGGTCCAAAAATATTGAGTGATCATTCTTTTTTGGAGGAAGAGATAAAGAAGAATCCCAATCTAAAAGAGATTGGAACCCTTTCTGTAGCATAGAAAGGGCTAATTCATTGAAATTGAGTGATTTTTTAAATCACATAGGGTGATAATGCCAGAAATTTCATTATCTTTGCGCTCCAATTTTTAAAGGTATGGCGAAAAAGAACATTATAAAGCAAGACGGCATTATTGAAGAAGCACTTTCAAACGCAATGTTTAGGGTTAGGTTGGAAAACGATCACCTTATTATTGCTACAATTTCAGGGAAAATGAGAATGAACTACATTCGAATTTTACCTGGGGACAAGGTTTCTGTTGAGATGTCACCTTATGATTTGACTAGAGGTAGAATTACATACCGATATAAATAGAAAGTAAGAAAAATTTGATACGATGAAAGTTAAGCCTTCAATCAAAAAGCGTTCTTCCGATTGTAAGATTGTAAGAAGGAAAGGAAAGCTTTATGTAATTAACAAGAAGAACCCTAAGTTCAAGCAACGTCAGGGTTAATTATTTTGATATTCGTTATTTTTAAAAGCATAAACAATGGCTCGTATAGCAGGTGTTGATTTGCCAAGAAATAAAAGAGGTGTAATAGGTCTTACCTATATCTACGGAATTGGTGATTCAAGAGCAAAAATGATTCTTGAGCAAGCTGGTATCAGTGAAGATGTTAAGGTTCAGGATTGGACTGATGATAATATTCGTGAGATAGCACGTTTGATTACCAATGGTTTCAAAGTAGAGGGTGAGTTAAGAGGAGAGGTGCAAATGAGTATCAAACGATTGATGGACATTGCCTGTGTACGTGGATTGAGACACAGAAAGGGTTTGCCTGTGAACGGACAGCGTACTCGTACCAATGCCCGTACTCGTAAAGGTAAGCGTAAAACTGTTGCGAACAAGAAGAAAGCAACTAAGTAATCGCATCCTTGATGTTTTATTGTTTGAATTTAAGTTAACCGTTATATACAATGGCAAAAGCAACTAAAAAGGTTAAAAAAAGGAAGGTTAAAGTAGAACCGGAAGGAACGGTCTTTATCCAGGCCAGCTTTAACAATATCATTATCTCTATTTGTAATAAAAATGGTGATGTGATTTCTTGGGGTTCTGCAGGACGTGCAGGATTCAGAGGTTCTAAGAAAAACACTCCTTATGCTGCACAGGTTGCAGCAAATGATGCTGCAAAAACAGCTCATGATGCAGGTTTGAGAACTGTTGAAGTTTTCGTAAAAGGACCCGGGTCAGGAAGAGAAGCAGCAATCAGAGCGATTGACCAGGCAGGTATCAGAGTTTCTAAGATTCAGGATGTTACTCCGGTTCCTCACAATGGTTGTCGTCCACCTAAACGCCGTAGGGTGTAATTAATCATTCTTGAAAAGGCAAATATTTTCTAATGGCAAGATATACAGGACCTAAGGTCAAAAAATCAAGAGCGTTTGGAGAATTGGTATTTGGACCAAGCCGCGCATTTGAAAAAAAGAAATATCCTCCTGGCCAACATGGTTTGTCCAGAAAGCGTAAGCAAAAATCTGACTATGCTCTTCAATTGATGGAGAAGCAGAAAGCAAAATACACTTATGGTGTTCTTGAGCGTCAGTTCCGCAATACTTTTGAAAAAGCTGCTCGTAAGGGTGGTGTAACTGGTGAGGTATTGTTGCAAATGCTAGAATCAAGATTGGATAACACAGTTTTCCGTTTGGGTATAGCAAGAACACGTCGTCAGGCACGTCAATTGGTTTCACATAGACACATTATTGTCAATGGAAGAATATCAAATATTCCTTCCCATATTTTGAAGCCAGGTGATGTTATTGGTATCAAAGGAAAATCTAAAGAACTAGAAGCAATTACCGATTCTGTTGCTGCAAGTAGAGCAGAGGTAAAGCGTAACAGTTGGTTGGAAATGAACCCTGATAAACTAGAAGGTGTTTTCTTATCTAACCCAACTCGTGACCAAATACCAGAGAAGATCAATGAGCAGCTTATCGTCGAATTGTATTCAAAATAATAACTGATTTTTTAACAGATTCAGCATGGCACAAGTACGTTGTCATGTTGAATCTGTTTGTTATATATATAAGTTTGCTATTTTTACCTGGAATTATTTTTTTTCTTTTCCATCGGTTGTCTATCAATCTCAAAGTCCAATAAAATTATGAGCATTCTCAATTTTCAAAAACCAGACAAAATCGTTTTACAAAAAGCAGACGATTTTGAAGGTACTTTTGAATTCAAGCCATTAGAGCCTGGATTTGGTCAAACCATTGGTAATTCATTGCGTAGAGTATTACTTTCTTCTCTGGAAGGTTTTGCAATTTCTGCTGTGAGAATCGCCGGGGTTGAGCACGAATTTGGTACCATCAGAGGAGTTGTAGAGGATGTAGTTGATATTGTTTTGAACCTGAAACAGATTCGTTTTAAGCAATTAATTACAGATGAGGAAATAACCTCTGAGAAAATATACCTTACTATCAGTGGTAAAGAAGAGTTCAAAGCCGGTGATATTGAGGAGTTTACCAATGTTTTCAAGATTATGAATCCTGATATGTTGGTTTGTAGAATGGAGCCTTTTGTAAATCTTGAAATGGAATTGACCATTACTAAAGGTAGAGGTTATGTTCCTGCAAATGAGAATTTACCAAAGGATGCACCTATCGGGGTTATTCCGGTAGATGCTATCTATACTCCAATTAAAAATGTTTCTTACAGAGTTGAAAACACTCGTGTTGGTCAAAGAACTGACTACGAAAAACTTACCATCGATTTGATTACAGATGGTACCATTCATCCTGAAGAGGCAGTGAAAGAAGCTTCAAGAATTTTGATTCAGCATTTGATGTTGATCACCGACGAAAATATCACTTTTGATGATGCTACCAGCCGTCAGGATGATATCGTTGATGAGCACATCCTGCACATGCGTAAATTATTGAAGACTTCTCTTGAAGATTTGGATTTGTCAGTACGTGCTTATAATTGTCTTAAAGCTGCAAAAATCAATTCACTTGCAGACCTTGTAAGATATGACACACATGAATTGTTGAAATTCAGAAACTTTGGTAAGAAATCCTTAGTTGAAATTGAGGAACTGTTGCAAGACAAAGGCCTTACTTTTGGTATGGATCTTTCCAAATATAAACTAGACGAGGAATAATTATTGCTGTTGGCTTTGACTGTCAGACGCTGATAGGTCGAGAAATTTATTAATAATTGCAATAACCCAGTAGAAAAGTGACTCGCCAACTGTCATAACTTTTCGAAAAGTGTTGCGAAGTTAACCCTTTTTAAAAATGAGACACGGTAAGAAATTTAACCATCTCGGTAGAAAGAAAGGCCATCGTAGAGCCTTGTTGATGAATATGTCTTGTGCTTTGATTGAACACAAGCGTATCAATACCACTCTTGCTAAAGCAAAGGCATTAAGAACACATTTGGAGCCTTTGATTACAAAGTGTAAAGACAATACCACACACTCACGTCGTGTTGTATTCAGTTACCTTCAAAGCAAAGAGGCTGTTACTGAATTATTTGGTCCAATAGCAGCGAAAATCGGAGACCGTCCTGGTGGATATCTTCGTGTTATCAAAACAGGATTTAGAAGGGGTGATGGTGCGGATTTAGCATTGATTGAATTCGTAGACTTCAACGAAACTTACAAGAAAGAGAAATCAACTTCTTCATCTGCTTCAAAAAGAACTCGTCGTTCAAGAAGAGGTGGAGGAAGCTCTACAGCAAAAGCTGCAGCTCCGGCAGCAGCAACTGCACCAAAAGCTTCTCAGGAGGAAGAATAATTTCGATTTTCTTCAACATACAAAAGCGGAATCTGTTATCAGGTTCCGCTTTTTTGTTATAATCTTTTTCTTGTTATTACCTTAGCCTTCAAAACCAAATAAACTATGGATATTACCCAACAAGGATATGTAAAATCAACTATTGAAAAAGGAATCGGAACGATTGAATTCTTCCATCCTGCACATAATTCACTTCCTGGAAAATTATTGGGAGAATTGACTAATGCAATTTTGGAAATGGGGGAGAATGATGAAGCTATTGTTATTGTTTTGAAAAGTTCAGGGGATCGTACTTTCTGTGCGGGCGCTAGTTTTGATGAATTGATTTCTATTGAAGATTTAAATCAGGGAAAAAGATTCTTTTCAGGCTTCGCGAATGTTATCAATGCCATGAGGAAATGTCCTAAGTTTATCATAGGGCGCGTTCAGGGAAAGGCAGTTGGTGGAGGGGTAGGACTTGCTTCAGCAGTTGACTATTGCATGGCTACGAGGTTTGCTTCCGTTAAACTAAGTGAACTCGCAGTTGGAATTGGTCCATTTGTAGTAGGTCCTGCTGTTGAGAGAAAAGTTGGAACTGCAGCATTTAGTCAAATGGCTATCAACGCTACAGAATGGCAAACTGCTAATTGGGCCAAAGAGAAAGGATTGTATCAGGAGGTATTTGATACTGTTGAGCAATTAGATGCTTATATAGTTCATCTTTCTGAAAAATTGATTGCTTCAAATCCTGCTGCAATGAGACAATTAAAAGAGGTTTTCTGGACAGGGACTGAAAATTGGGACCAGCTTCTTGAAGAAAGAGCAGCTATGAGTGGAGAACTTGTTTTGTCTACCTTTACCAGAGAGGCTATTCAAAAATTTAAAGCAAAAGCTTAATCTGAATCATTGAAAAAAGAAACTTTGCATAAATCCGACCCAACAGCAGAACAGCGAAAGCGGGATCATATTGAGCTGGCTTTCAAATCACAGGTTGCCAAATCAGAAGTGGACCATCGCTTTTTCTATGAACCTATTCTATCTGGTTTGCCTCAGGATTACAACCAATGGGGAGCGTTTCCTTTTTTAGGAAAGAAATTAAGATATCCCCTTTGGGTTTCGAGTATGACCGGGGGGACAGAATGGGCGGGTACGATTAATCACAATCTGGCTAAAGTGGTAAATGAATATGGACTCGGAATGGGTTTAGGCTCATGTCGTTCCTTACTATTTGATGATAAACACCTTCAGGATTTTGCAGTTAGGAATTTGATAGGTGACCAGCCATTGTATGCAAATTTGGGAATAGCTCAACTTGAAGAATTGATTTTATCAAATCAATTAGGTCGTGTAAAGGAGTTGATAAAAAAGCTCGAGGCTGATGGACTTATTATTCATGTAAATCCCTTACAGGAAGCCATGCAGCCAGAGGGAGACGTTTATAGTATGGCTCCATTGGAAATTATTAAACGTGTACTGGATTTTGTGGATTTTCCTATCATCGTTAAAGAGGTTGGTCAGGGGATGGGGCCGGAAAGTCTTCGTCAATTAATGAAACTGCCATTGGCTGCGTTGGATTTTGCAGCAAGTGGAGGAACAAACTTTGCATTGTTGGAATTAATGCGGGAAGATGAATCTGTTTTAAAAGCATTTGATCCATTGACACATGTAGGCCATTCTGCCGAGGATATGGTTTCATTTTTAAATGAGTTGGTAACTGAAGAACCTGGATTGTTTGCATGTAAAGAGGTGATTATTTCAGGCGGAATTAAGAACTTCCTGGATGGTTATTATCTGATAGGAAAGAGCAAATTACCAGCAATTTATGGACAAGCTTCCGGTTTTTTAAGGCATGCAAGGGGAAATTATGAAGAGCTACAAACCTATGTAGAGCAACAAATCAAAGGTTTAGGCTTGGCAAAGTTGTTTTTAAAAGTAAGATGATCAAGACATCTTGATAGAGTAGTGGTAATTACCTCCTTTATCTTTACCGGCAGAATCTCCTGGATTTTGGCTGGAGGTAATTTGGTAGTTAATTTGGAGGGGTTGAGGATTTGTAGGCTGTGGATTAACAGTTTGTTTTTGGGTCGGAAGTTTAAAGTGAATTTGAATGGTTTTATGGAAAAGAACCTTTCCTCCTCTGTTTTTTGGAGCTATGAATTCTAGTTGTTTGATCAGTCTGATTGCTTCCTCATCGCATCCGTGTCCAAGGCTTGACAGAACCTTTGCATCAGTTACTTTGCCTTTATGATTGATATCATATCTTAACACAACCGTACCTTCTGTTTTATTCTTAAGAGCTGCTTCAGGGTATTTCATATTTTCCCTCACAAAGGCTGTAATAGCATCCTGGCCACCAGGGTAGTAAGGTTGTTTTATGAATTGAATATCCTTCGTCTCTTTTTTCTTCATAAAGAGTTTTGCTTAAAATAAGGACTGAATAACCTTTTCTTCTGTAATTCCTTCTGCTTCTGCTTTGTAGTTTCTAACAATTCTGTGTCTTAAAACATAATTGGCAATGGCTTGCACATCTTCTCTGTCAGGAGAGTATTTGCCGTTTATTGCGGCGTGGCACTTAGCCCCTAATACCAAATATTGAGAAGCACGTGGACCTGCACCCCAAGAGATATAATTGTTTACCATATCTGTTGCTCTATCGGTGTTTGGTCTTGTCTGAGTAGCAAGATTTACTGCGTACTCCAGTACATTATCAGCAATTGGAATCTTTCTAATAAGTTTTTGGAAGCCAAGAATTTGTTCTGCATTTAGAACATGTTTGACGGTAGCTTCCTTGTTGGTTGTGGTGTTTTTTACAACAGAAATCTCCTCTTCGTAACTAGGATAGTCCAATGGTATATTAAACATGAAACGGTCTAGCTGAGCTTCAGGTAATGGATACGTACCTTCCTGCTCGATAGGGTTTTGCGTTGCTAATACAAAAAACGGACTTGGCAAACCATGTCTTTGACCAGCAACAGTTACTGAACGCTCCTGCATAGCTTCAAGCAGAGCTGCCTGTGTTTTAGGAGGCGTACGGTTTATCTCATCTGCCAGAACAATATTTGAAAATAAAGGTCCCTTATTAAATTTAAATTGGCGATTTTCTCCTAAAATTTCTGAACCGGTAATATCGGAAGGCATCAAATCGGGTGTGAACTGAATTCTTTTAAAATCCAGGTCAAGAACCTCAGCTATGGTGCTGACAAGGAGTGTTTTTGCAAGGCCGGGAACACCTACCAAAAGGGAGTGACCATTAGAAAACAGCGAAATAATTACTGCTTTGACTACTTCTTCCTGACCTACAATTATTTTTGAAATTTCACTTTTTAATTCAGCGTAGGAACTTGCAAGTGCATCGACTGCTTTTACATCTGATTGGTATGCTGTATCTGACATTTACCTAGTTTAGTTTATTCAGGTTTTTGGAAAATGAGAATCCTAAAAGTATAGGAGTGTGAAACGCCCCAAAGTAAGGGATTGTTTCGGCTTAACGTAAAATTTCAAGATTTATGCCACAAAGGGAATGAATATGAAACAAACGAATGTAGTGACCAGGGGCGGAAATACTGTCTAAATGGTGTGAGCTGCGTTTTAGAGGGTGTAAAATTTCAGAAAAAACTTTGGTAATCATGGTAGTTCTGTTTTTCTTTGCGCAGCATTTATTATTAACTAAGCGAGTTTACTATGTCAGACATTGCAGATCGTGTAAAACAAATTATCGTTGACAAACTAGGTGTTGACGAATCAGAAGTTACCACAGAAGCTAACTTCACTAATGACCTGGGTGCAGATTCACTTGATACGGTTGAGCTTATTATGGAGTTTGAAAAAGAATTTGATCTTTCTATTCCAGATGAGGAAGCAGAAAAAATTCAAACCGTAGGACAAGCTGTAAGTTTCCTTGAATCTCAGGCAAACGGTTAATTAACCTTGAAGAAGCCACAAATTTATCCCTGGATAGGATTGTGGCTTCTTTTGGTTTGTAGGTGATTGTTTTCGAATGGTTTCTAAAAACCATTTCAACATCTCCACTATTTTTCTTATTCTTAAGGTGATGATTGCCAAATTAGATGTAGAATAATACGAGCAGAGGATTGCACATAGGAGATGAATTTCCAATAGTTCGGTCTGGCTGCAACCTATCATCCCATCTAATCAAAGCAGTCTAAAATATTCGAAGTAGAACTGACACAACAAGTAAAGAATAAGCTTTTCCCAAAACGTATGGGTATTCTTTGGTCTTCTATATTTAAATTGAACAAAAACAAATAATTATGAGAAGAGTGGTTGTCACAGGTATGGGTGCTGTCACTCCCATAGGGAATAATGTGAAAGAATATCTTGATGGTCTGCGAGAAGGCCGTAGTGGTGCAAATCTGATTACAAGATTTGATGCGACTAATTTCAAGACCAATTTTGCTTGTGAGGTGAAGGATTTAGATGTTGAAGCATTTATAGATAGGAAAGAAGTAAAAAGATTGGATGAATACAGTGTGTTTGCAATGATCAGTGCTGATGAGGCGATTGCAGATGCCGGTATTTCAGTTGAAAATATAGATCCGCTAAAAATTGGCGTAATAGTTGGATCAGGTATAGGGGGATTACGTTCCCTTGAAAAAGAAATTGAGGAATTTGCGACGGGTAATGGTATCCCCAGATACAATCCGTTTATGATTCCAAAAATGATTTCTGATATCGCTGCGGGACAGATTTCCATTAAACATGGATTCATGGGAGTCAATTATGCAACAGTTTCGGCTTGTGCGACGTCTACTCATGCAATGATGAATGCATTTGATTATATCCGTATAGGAAGAGCAGATGTGATTGTCACAGGAGGTTCAGAAGCAGCGGTAACCAAGGCTGGTGTAGGTGGATTCAATGCCATGAAAGCCTTGTCTTCCAGAAATGATGATTTCAAAACTGCTTCCCGTCCTTTTGATTTGGACAGAGATGGATTTGTATTGGGAGAAGGAGCAGGGATTCTTGTCTTAGAAGAATATGAACACGCGAAGAAGCGTGGCGCAAAAATATATGCGGAGGTTGTCGGATGTGGAGCTACTGCTGATGCTTACCACATTACTGCACCCCATCCGGAAGGCTTGGGTGCAAAGAATGTGATGAAAGAGGCATTAGCAGATGCTAAATTAAATCCGGAAGACCTTCAATACGTAAATGTGCACGGAACGAGCACACCGTTGGGCGATATTGCCGAAACAAAGGCTATCCAGCAAGTCTTCGGTTCTCATGCTTATAATTTGAATATAAGCTCTACCAAGTCAATGACCGGACACCTGCTCGGAGCTGCCGGAGCAATTGAAGCAATCGCCTGCATTTTATCAATTAATCATGGATTTATTCCACCAACGATTAATCACTTTACGGACGATCCGGAAATTGATGGTAAGTTAAACCTTACTTTCAATGAAGCCCAGGAAAGGGAAGTAACCGCAGCGTTGAGTAATACTTTTGGTTTTGGTGGCCATAATTCCTCTACTATCTTTAAAAAATTTGTGGGATAGATTGTGGTGACAATTTTTAGACGGATTTTTAATCTGTACTTCTCGGAGGACAAGGAATTGGCCGGTCGACTTAGATCTTTATTGGGATTTACTCCCGCCAACCTTGCAATTTTTAAGCTTGCCTTTTCACATCGGTCCAATTCGACTGATGAGGCTCCTTATGCAATGCAAAACAATGAGCGCTTGGAATATCTGGGTGATGCTGTTTTGGGTTCTATAGTGGGTGAATACCTATTCAAGAAATACCCAAATGCAGACGAAGGATTCCTGACCAAAATGCGCTCAAAGATTGTTAAGCGTAAATCTCTAAATAAGCTGGGTGATAAGATGGGATTGGACGTAATCCTTTCTGAGCACAACAATACCAGATTGAGTAGATCGATGTTGGGAAATGCAGTCGAAGCATTGGTAGGTGCCATTTATCTTGAAAAGGGATATGACTCGACACGTCGTTATGTGGTAAAAAGGATATTGATGAATTATGTCGATATTCATGAATTGGAACATTACGACGATAATTACAAGAGCCAGTTGCTGGAATGGTGCCAGAAAAATGGTCAATCTGTTAATTACAAACTGTTAGCCAGGTATAAATATGAGAAGCGTGACCGCTTTAAGGTAGCAGTTATGATTGATGGTAAAAAGTTGGCTACTGCAGATGATTTTAACAAAAGAGTGCTGAGCAAACTGCTTCTGAAAAGGCCCTGGTCAATCTCGGAGTGTTAACCGGAGAAGAGGAGGAAGAAGATTAATCAAGGAGCAAGTCGCTCTTTTTTCCATTCACCATTGATGAAAGTATATAGAATTCTGTCGTGAAGACGATTTGCTCTTCCTTGCCAGAATTCTATTGCATTTGGTTCCACCTGGTATCCTCCCCAATGTGGAGGCTTGGGCAGTGTCTCCTGATTTTCATATTGTTTTTCTAATGCTTGAACATTTTCTCGGAGTAGGTCACGGGAATTGATGGATTTGCTTTGAGGCGAAGCCCAGGCGCCGATTTGACTTCCTTTAGGTCTGCTTTGAAAATATGCTTCTGATTCTTCCGGGCTGATTTTTGAGATAGCACCGTCGATGCGAACTTGTCTATGAAGTCCGTCCCACCAGAATGTAAGTGCGGCAAATGGATTCTCCAGTATTTCCTGCCCTTTTCTACTATTGTAATTGGTGAAGAAAATGAATTTACCATTTTCGACCCCTTTTAATAAAACGATGCGACCGGAAGGTTTTCCCTCTTTACTAGCGGTAGATAAGGTCATAGCATTTGGTTCGACCAATTGAGCTTCAACAGCATCTGAAAACCAAAGGGTAAATTGTTGGATAGGATCAGGATGTGTAGATTCAAGAGAAAGTTCCTGATTACCATAAGCCTCACGCATATCGGCCAATTGAGAAGAATTCATAAGATTCGTTTTGCCCAAAAATAAAAAAACCCTGCCAAAGCATGACAGGGACAAAACAAAAAACAAACACTATGAACAAACACTTATCTTTAGTCAGGTGAGGGAAAAAAGTCCCCCGAAATGCTTTCGGGGGCTTGCATAAAAAACAAAAACTATGAACAAACACTCACCCTAACTCTTATTCTTGAACTTGTCACCGTTGGACAAGAATTATAATCGTTTATAGATTTAATTATTTATTATAGGAATTTTACAATTATAATGCCAAAACGGTAAAAATCTTCACATTGTGAATATGTCGCCAAATTTAAGGACCGGGAGAAGGAAACTGTTGTAGGAAAAACCAACTATTGTGACAGGAAAAAGGGCTTTATATTAAAGCTGTTTTTAATGGTCGGTTTTAAAATGTAAATTTGAGGGGACTAAAGTGTGAAATAAAATTGTTATCAAAATAATTAATAACAATTCATTTTACAAACTTAAATCATAAGTTCATCACCCAAATTATCTCATTTGTAATAATTAGTCAAGTTTTAAATTTATCTGCTTTGATAAAATCAAACTTAAAGCTTTCGTGAATTAAATGTTGAAACTAAATAATAATTATTTTTTTTAAAAAAATCTCTTAATAGTTGATGCAGACGGTAGTAGAAATAGAAGGAGCCAAAATATACCAGGAAGATCACCTGGTTCTGGATAGGGTTAACCTTCAAATAAAGCAAGGTGAATTTTGCTATTTGATTGGAAAAACAGGAAGCGGGAAGTCTAGTTTGCTCAAAACACTTTATGCTGCATTGCCACTAAATGAAGGAAAAGGGATTGTAGCGGGATTTAATCTTTCAAAATTAAATCGCAGAACCATACCTCAACTGAGAAAAAAACTCGGTATTGTTTTTCAGGACTTCAATTTATTGGACGACAGAAATGTGGCTGAAAATCTTCTTTTTGTGCTTAGGGCTACTCAATGGAAGAGTAAGGATGCCATGCAGAAGAAGATAATTGAAGTTTTGGGAAAAGTAGGATTGGCAGATAAAGCAGATAAAATGCCACATATGTTGTCTGGTGGCGAACAGCAACGTGTGGTGATAGCCAGGGCTTTATTGAATGTGCCTTCTTTGATTATCGCTGATGAGCCTACCGGTAACCTAGATCCTGAGACATCTGATGAAATTCTTTTGCTTTTGAGGAGACTTGCTGAAGACACAGGAGCTGCTGTGATTTTTGCAACCCATGATTATCGAATTCTTGAAAATTTTCCGGGAAGAATTATCAGGTGTCACCAGGGAAAAATTTTGGAAGAGGAGGATTTTATTGTTTAAGCGATTTGATCCCATCTTTATTACTGACCCATCTATTTCCGGTAATGAAGTACCTCCAGGGTTTTGAAATATACTCTTCAGCATAGTCTATTCCTACTCTTGGCCCTGCGATTATTTCTTTTTTTGAAAGTTGAAAGCCATCATCCATAATCTTAATCTCACTTTCGGGAGAATATACATTTATAGCATCTTGTTTTGTCGTAATTCCCAATGCTTTTGAAAGACTGCCAGGTCCGTTGCTTAAAGTTTTTGATGATTCCGGTTTGTTGGTCCGAGCAGCCATGAGCTCCATTCCGTATAATGGTTCAAGTCCCCTAATCAATATTGCGTGAGGTAATTCAGTTTGCCCGGTAACTACATTAAACAAATGATGGATGCCATAACATAAATAAATGTATGCATGGCCACCTTCCAAAAACATGGTTTGGGTCCTGTTGGTCTTTCTCCAATTGTAGGCATGGCTGGCTTTGTCATGGGGAGCTTGGTAGGCTTCAGTTTCTACAATTCTTCCGTAACTGACCTGATGGTTGATGTTGGTCCACAGGATTTTACCTAGTAGATTTTGTGCGATTTGTTGCACATCAGAAGAAAGGTAAAATGATTTAGGGAGGATTTTCATTGGGATAAACGGGTTTTAAATATGGGGTAATGGTTCAAACCTGAGGTCCATAAGCCGAAAATAATTTTTTAAATTTTGGAAATATCATTTTTTTACTTTTTATTGCGCGGGCTGAAGGGCACGATGTTTTGTAAAGCCCTGATGTTTGCTTGATTGTAGAAAGCACTTAATTCCTTATAATTCAGTCAAAATCAATAAAAGAATGGAAAGAGTCCGTATCGACATGGAATTTTTGTTTCGGGCCTCCCCGACCATTGTATATCAGTTCTTAACAACACCTGCTTGTCTGGTAAGATGGTTTAGTGATGGTGTGGATATACAAGGTGAGTATTATACTTTTTCATGGAGTGGTGCAGATGAGGTTGCTGAAATGATCGATGACATCGAAGAAGAACGGATTCGTTTTAAATGGTTGGATGCTGATGATGAGGATGAATTTTTGGAGTTCAGAATCTCGAGGTCTCCCATTACAGATGAAACCATTTTGGAGATTACTGATTTTTGTGATTCTGATGAAGAAAAGGATCAGAGAGCACTTTGGGACTCTCAAATTAAAACTTTAAAAAAGGAAATGGGAGGCGGATAAACGCTATCTTTTGATTTCAATTTTTTACTTCTAAATAAATTATGTCTTCTCCTATACGGTGGGGAATTATCGGTCTAGGAAGAATTGCCCACAAATTTGCTTCGGATTTGCAGTTGGTTGAAGGGGCTCGATTGTCCGGAGTAGCTTCCCGTTCACTTGAAAAAGCAGAAAAGTTTGGAAATGAATTTGGTGCCAGCCATTGTTTTGGTTCCTATGAGGCATTGCTCGAATGCGATGAAATCGACGTAGTTTATATTGCTACTCCCCATACCCTACATTTTGAGAATACGATGATGTGCCTGAAAAAAGGTATCCCTGTTTTGTGTGAGAAACCATTTGCCATGAAGGAGATTGAGGTTAGGCAAATGATTGATTTGGCACGTGAAAAGAAAGTGTTTTTGATGGAAGCCATGTGGACCCGGTTTTTTCCATTGATCCAAAAAACTATTTCCATTGTGAAAAGTGGAGAGTTGGGTAAAATCAGGTCTGTTCGTGCAGATTTTGGATTTCACAAACCATATGATCCTAGCAGTAGGATTTATGACAAATCCTTAGGTGGAGGGTCCTTGTTGGATGTAGGAATTTACCCTTTGTTTTTGGCATTGCTCCTATTGGGCGAGCCAGACAGTATTGAAGCGTATGCTCCTAAGAATGAGACCGGCATTGATGAAAGTTGTTTTATGCACCTTCATTATAAGGGAGAGGTAGTTGCTCAGCTGATGTCTTCAGTTAAGTCCAAGACGGATGTTGAAGCTTGGATTTACGGTTCTAATGGAAGTTTGAAAATACACGGCAGGTTTCACCATCCAAAAACCATAGAGTGGGGGACCTATTATGAAGGAATACAGGAATTGACAGATGATTATCCTGGCTTTGGATATCAGTATGAAATAGAAGAAGTATGTAACTGTCTTCAAAATGGAAAGTTAGAAAGTGATTTGATGACCCACCAACTTAGTATCCGTTTGATTCATCTTTTGGATGCTGTCAGAAAAGCTGCTGATATTCATTATTGATTAAACTGCAGCGCCAACATCCTTCAGAATTAGACTCTTTCTATCCGGACCCGTTGAAATCATTGTAACCGGTACTTCCAGTTTGGTTTCGAGATAATGTATGAAATCTTTTGCAGCGGGAGGAAGATCGTCGTAATGTTCGATTTCTTCCAGGGAAGAATTCCAACCGGCCAGGGTGTCCCATTCCGGATTAAGATCTCTTTTATCGATATCGTAAGGCCATTGATCGGTGCTTTTTCCATCGAGTTGATAAGAAATACCAGCCTTTAGTTTTTCAAAAATATTGAGGACGTCAATTTTTGTAATCACCAATTGAGTCACACCGTTCAACATGATGGCGTACTTCAATTGAGGAAGGTCAATCCATCCGCATCTTCTTGGACGTCCGGTAGTAGAACCAAATTCAGCTCCTTCTTTTCTAAGAGCATCTCCGGTTTCATCGTGCAGTTCAGTAGGGAAAGGACCACTACCCACACGGGTACAATAGGCTTTGGTAATACCAATTACCTCATTAATTTTTTGAGGAGCCAATCCAAGTCCGATACAAACTCCAGCGGTGATGGTATTAGATGAAGTGACAAAAGGGTAAGTTCCGTAGTCGATGTCCAGCATTGAACCCTGGGCTCCTTCTGCCAGTATTTTTTTACCTTCTTTCAGTGCATTGTTTAGGTACCATTCTCCGTCAACAACATCTAATTTTTTCAGAGTCTCTAGGGAGGCAAACCATTTTTGTTCTTCCTCCTCGATATTGAAGTCGATGGAAGGATAGATATCAACCAGGTTAAGGTGTTTTTCCTTTAGGGCTTCGTACCTTTCTTTAAAATTAGGTTCAAACAAGTCTCCAACACGCATTCCATTCCGTCCAGTCTTATCCATGTAGGTAGGGCCGATTCCTTTAAGGGTAGAGCCAATTTTATCTTTCCCTTTTGCATTTTCAGAGGCTGCATCCAGGTAACGATGGGAAGGAAGGATTAGATGGGCTTTTTTAGCAACCAACAATCTCCCCTGATAATTTACATTGGCAGCATCCAGCGATTGAATTTCTCTTTCGAGGGTTATGGGGTCAATTACTACGCCATTACCAATCACATTGAGCAGGTGTTCGCGAAAGATACCTGAAGGGATGGTATGAAGTACGTATTTTTTGCCATCGAACTTTAGAGTATGGCCGGCATTGGGGCCGCCTTGAAAGCGAGCAACGATGTCGTAATTGTTTGCCAGGTAATCAACGATTTTACCTTTTCCTTCATCGCCCCATTGCAATCCGAGAATAACGTCTACTGCCATAAAAGGAGGTTCTAAGTTGTGTTTGCCTTAAAAAAGGTGCAAAAATAAAAAATGGTATCAAAGCGATGGCTATTTGCCATCGGATGTGAAAAATAATTCACGTTTTAGCGAAACTTAAAGGTACTATTATGGTGTGAAAAAACACAAAAGCCCCACCGATTAAGGTGAGGCTTTTGATATTTTTTTGATAATTCTTTTAATTGTGGGTTGCCAAAAGTTCTTCGGCATGTTTGGAGCCCATTGAAGCGGCTTCTTTCCAATCTTTTTTAAATCCGTTTTTACCTGAACGGTGAAGTGCTAAACCATGGTTCACAAGGATTTCGGCATCAGAAACCAAATCTTTTCCTACTTCACAAGCCAGAGCATTTTCAAATGCTTTTAAGGCTTCAGCGTAATTTTCGGTTTCGATTAGGCAAAGGCCATAATTGTAATATGCTGATTTGCGATATGGAAAGTTAGGATCTTCGTTGTCGAATTTACGGGCAAGGAAGAATTTGAACTCTTTCAATGCCAATTCAAAATTTTCAATCTTTAGAAGCACTTCTCCTTTCATCCTTCTGGCTTTCCAATAAAGCGGCTGAAGCGGAATGGAGTTTTTGATGGCTTCTTCAAAATCCATTATCGCAGTTTCGTAATTTTTTTTGTTGATGTTTACGAGCGCTCTTCCGAAATACGGGTCGCTGTTATTTGGATTTAGGTCAATACTTTTGGAGAAGTCATAGATGGCGTCGTTGTAATTACGAAGCTGAAGGTTAACATATCCTCTTCTTTCGTAGGCAAGTGCATGACGCTCGTATTTATCGATGGCTCTATTGAGAGCTTCCATCGCTTCGCTTTCTTTTCCTTTGGTCTCTGTAAGTTCACGTCCTTTCAAAAATTCCTGTACAGCAGCTTTGTCGGTTTTTGGTTCGATTAGAACTGATGAAACTTTTTTCTTGTCTCCTGATTCGTCGATTTTCCACATCATGAATGCTCCGGCAACAGCAAACTGAGCCAGGTATTCCATCAACTTGATGGTGTTGTTCCAATTTTTGTTATCGGAATGGCAAACGATGCGGGGCACGTTTAGGTAGAAATTTTCATGGTCGAAGACGTCTTCTTTGATAAGGAGGTCAAGTTTGTAAAAATTTTCTACTCTAAATTGGTACATCTGAAGCACCTTATTGAGGGTCTTCTCCGAACCAAATTCCAACCGGCCTACGAGGATAATTTTGTAAATCATTTTGACTTCTGCTGCTAGATTGAAAGTGACAATCAGGAAAACTGTTTGACACCAAATTTTGAATAAAAACTTAGAACCAGGAACCTTTTTAGAAAGGTCTTATTGAACTTTTACACTCAGTATTTTGAAATTGTTTGGCCGTATGAAACCTGGAATTATTGCCAAATGGGGAATTCATTTTTATAAAACCAAACGAACTACAAAGTTATTAACTTTTTACAGAAGTAAAAAACAAAGCGCTCAGTTTCAAATAACGAATTCTTGTCCAAATAGTTGCTGGAATGTACTAAGGTTTGTAAACCAGACACTTACTATAGTTTTTTAAGAAAATAAAATTTGGTCAAACTAAAAATAGTGTCGGTGCCCAGGAGAGTTTCATACTCTTTTCCGTGCCAAACATCGGGTGAAATATGCTTAAGGGATGTAAGTATTAAGTGTATGTTACCAAAAATACAAAAAAGAAAATGGATTTTCCAAATAGAAAGGTGATAAGGGCTTAATTTTCTTTGACTTATATACAAAAGAGCCGATGAATGTGATTCACCGACTCTTTTTTTTAACTGTTAACAATTACTTTCCTCTTTCCCAGTTTCTATAATCTTCTTCTAATTGTTGAATTACATTGTAAACGGTTCTTATCCAGTAATTTCGAAGCCCGAATCCTCCGGGTTCACCTGTATATCTTTTGGTGATGATGACTTCTTTTGTTGCAATGTTAAAAAAGGTCACCCACATGGTTCCTTTTACTTCAGATTTGTTGAAGGTCTCGATGATAAAAACAAGGCCAACTCCCTCGGAATATTCTCCGGCACCGTAAGAAGCAATCATATTTTTTACCTCCTCTTCGGATAGCTTATATGATTTGTTGGTTACCAGTTCATCGGCGTCAGGCATTTCATTTCGCTCATCGATGACTGTGAAGTCTTTCTTAATTACGTCTTTATCAAAGGCTTTTTTTAAATCATATTTATCAGCCTCATTGACTATTACCATATTCCATGATCTAAAAAAGCGTGCTTTGATATCATCGGGGTTTGCGAAACCTTCGGAGCCAACCATTTTGGCTTTTGAAAAGTCGAGCCCGTAGTAGATGATTTTCTCAGCCTTTTTAATTTCAGATGCTCCAAAAGACTGGGCAAATGAAATATTTGAAATAAAGAATACAACAAAAAGGGTTGATAAAAAGAATTTCATGATGTGATTTTTTTATTAAAGGACTTTATTGTCAAGATATTTGGCGAAAGTTTTTCCTCCCTTGGCATAAGCTTCCTGAAGTCTGTAACCAGTGTCAAAGTCAAATCCCATAGCATCTCTTCCCGGGATTTTTTTGATGGTGCATTTTCCGACAATTTTTTTCATGTCAGAGGTTTTAGCAAGTTTTATTTCCAGATTTATAAAAGCCGGTCTTCTCATAACGCCAACATTGAAACCCGGTTCAGTGAATGTGGTTTCAACAATGAGGGTGTATTCTGCATTTGGATAACGACCGGTAACCATTCCATGTTCCTGTAGGTATTCGGTCATCAATTCTTCAAATTTTGGCTCAAACCTGGCTTCTCTATCGTCTACCCATTTTCTGGCCCATTCCTCTCCGGTACCGGGTTCATCTTCGTTTTTTTCTTTAATTTTTTTATTGACATAATCGGCTTCCTTTTCAAAATCACCGACACCCATGTTGTCATATACATAAAAGACGTTTACCTTTTTTTGCCCCTTTAATGCTTCAAAGGACCCTTCGATGTCCTTTACCTTTTGTGCTTGCAGGCTATTAGGAATGGTTTGAAGTAAAAAAGCAAAAATCAAAAGACTAAGTACCCTCATGATTCTGAATTTTATGGTTTTGAAATAAACCCAAAATAAAGAATTCTATATTATTATGGATGATTAAAAAAAGGATTAACCCCTATTTAAGAGGTTGATAAATATGGACACATAAATTTTGAAGAAAAATAAATATTTTACGACTTCATATTTTTAATAATTTGGGAAGCATGAAAGATGCTGATGTAATTGTGATTGGTTCGGGTGCAGGAGGTTTAGCTTCTGCGCTATGTCTTGCAAGGGCTGGGAAAAAGGTGATTGTGCTGGAGCAGCATTATGTACCTGGAGGATGGAGTCATAGTTTTTATGTAGATGGATTCAGGTTTAGTCCTGGCATACATTACATAGGAGCGATGGGTGTAGGACAGGATGCATCAAGGGTGTACGAGGGTTTGGGAGTTGCCAATCATCTTACCTTTTTTCAACAGAATGAAAAGGCATACGACCATGGAAGAATAGGTAACAAACGCTTTGATTTCCCGGCAGGTAAGACAAGATTGATTGAGAGTTTGAGAAGTCAATTTCCTCATGAGCATAAGGCAATTAAAAGATATGTAGACCTGGTTGATTTGGCTCGAAGGGAGCTACAGCATATTCAGGAAGTGGATACCGTTTGGGAGCATATTACCATTCCATATCATACCAGGCACATGGGTAAATATGCACTTTTCAGCCTGCAAAGGGTTATCAATTGGCATTTAAAGGATCCTCTGCTCAAGGCATTTTTGAATATCCAATGTGGCAATCACGGACTTTCTCCCGAACGTTCAAGCTTTATACTGCATGCTGCGATGATGGGGCATTACCTGGATGGAGGGTTTTATCCTGCCGGAGGTGGAGGCGCAATTGTAAAAGCATTTACCAAGGAGATAAAAAAGTACAAGGGTGAAATTATTACCAGTGCCAGGGTTGAAAAGATTTTAACCAGTAGGAATGCTAAAGGGGTGAAGGCACATGGGGTCAGGCTTGCAGATGGAAGGGAATTGTATTCGGACTTGATTGTATCCAATGCAGATCCTGACAAGACCTATTTAGGGATGGTAGAAGAGGATCATTTGGATGGTAAAATCAAGAAAAGGCTTTCAAAGACGACTTACAGTGTTGCTTCTCTGAATATGTTTTTGATAGTAAAGAAGGATTTGAGGGAACTGGGTATGGATTCCGGGAATATCTGGTATGGTGAGCATCAAGATTTGAATGCTATTTACAGGCAACTCCATACTCAGAATCCTACAGAAGGGGATGTTTTTCCAGGGATGTTTTTGGGAAGTCCAACCTTAAAAGATCCGGTTTCTCAAGATGGGATTCATCATACCATTGAAGCAATCACCTTTGTACCTTATCAGTTTTTTAAAAAGTTTGAAGATTCGGAAAGTGGTAATCGTCCTGATGCTTATAATCGACTGAAGAAAGTGTTGGCCAAAAAAATGTTAAATACGGTTGAAAAACTGCTTCCGGGCATCAAGGATGCTGTAGTAAAATGGGAATTGGGGACTCCACTCACCAATAGTTATTACACGGAAGGTACGGAGGGGAATTGTTACGGAACTGAAAAGGTTATGAAGCAATTAGGTCCATTTGCCTACAATGCCAAAACCAGCATTGAAGGATTGTATATGACCGGGTCCAGCACTTTGTCCCATGGTGTTATGGGAGCTACCAATTCGGGAATCAATACAGCTGCAAGAATATTGGGAGTTAAAAAGCCAAATCAACTGTTAAAAGTTGACCCCAATCAATTTGTAAAAATTATTTCGGCTGAGCATGAGGATACGTGGCCTGAGTGGGTGTTAAACAAGCAACAACAAAGGGCCAGAAGAGCCGAGTCAAAAATTATATCAACTGTCGAAAAAGGCCAATAATCTAGCGTGAGCCGATCAAGGTAGAAATCGAATTCAACGCCCTGTCCCTTTTTTCAGTGACAAAAGGGTTGGTCTCGTCCCAGACGTAGCCCGCAAGTACGGAACAGATTTTTCGTTTGATATCCTGATTGGCGTCTGCGTGGCTGTAGAAGAATATATCCTGAAGAGCGCCGTCGTACCAAAAGTTGACGTAAGTGCGGAAAGTTTCTACTCCTTGTTTCATATGCTCTACATATTCTTTTGCCCAGTCCACCTGCTCGCCTGCCAATGCTCTGGTAACCAATTTGGCTCCAATGAGGCCAGACTCAGTAGCGAAAGTTACACCAGAAGAAAAAACAGGATCAATAAATTCAGAGCTATTGCCGGTAATCACATATCCCGGACCATATAATTGTTTGGCAGACACTGCATATGCCTGCATCACTTTAGCGTCCAGGCTTACTTCTGCTCCTTTGAAACGGTCTTGAATTTCAGGTACATCAGCAATCATGTTTTGGAGAAATTCATTGTGGTCCTCTTTTTCATATTCCTGAAAGAATTCAGGATTGCCGACTACTCCAACGGAACTGATTCCATTTGAAAAAGGGATGATCCAAACCCAAATGTCTTTGCGATGAATAACAAAAGTTATTTTTTCTCCATTGGCACCTTCCGGCCTTTTGGTATCTACAAAATGCCCGAAAACAGCTTTACGTGGAGGCATTCCTGATGGTTTGTCCAAGCCAAAAAGTCTGGGCAAAACACGGCCATAACCACTTGCGTCAATTATATATTTAGCATTTATTTCTTCTGAACTACCATCCAAATACTGCACGGTAGTTGTAGAATTGGTGCCTTCCATCCTGACATCTGTAACAGATGCGTTGTAGCTGATTTTTACACCTCTTTCTTCAACTGCATCGGCCAAAACTTTATCAAAATGGTCTCTTGGAACCTGCCAGGTCCAGTTCCATCCTTTTGAATATTTTTCACTAAAATCAAACCAGCATTCTTTACCATCTCTAATAAACCTTGCTCCTTTTTTTATCTGGTAATTTTGAGCTTTTAAAACTTCAAGAAGCCCTACTTCCTCAAAATGTTCCATACATCGGGGCAACAGACTTTCTCCGATTACAAACCTTGGAAATTGTTGTTTTTCGACTATTCTACAGGAAATACCTCTTTGTTGTAGGGCAGCGGCTGCCACTGTGCCGGAAGGTCCGGCGCCTATCACCAAAACATCAACAGCATCTTTTTTCATTGGTAGGCTTTTTTACGTTTGTCTATTAGTTGTAAAGGTTTTCTGGAAAGCGGAGGAAACTTCTTTTTCATCACCATTTCCAGGCTGGTAAAGTTAATTTTTGGAACCACGCGAATTCTGTTTCTGAAGGCGTCTTTGATTTCCGATACAAATTTATCAGAAGTATTGTTTGCTGCCAAATCAACTTGTACCTGTTCGGCGCCTTGTTCGTCAGTTTCGACTGTAACTATATATTCCAGGACATTATCCAGGCTATTTAATACTTCAAAAATAGCCTGAGGATACAAGGTGGTCCCTTTTAATTTTATCATTTGTTGTTTCCTGGCTAATATTGGTCCCAGACGCATTGTTGTACGACCGCATTTACATGGTTCGTAGTAAGCTCTGCATAGATCTCCGGTTTTGAATCGGATTAATGGCATGGCTTCCATACCTAATGTTGTAATAACTATTTCGCCAATTTCGCCTGGATGTACCGGTTCGTTGTTATCGTCCAATAATTCAACTATGAGTAGTTCAGGATGATGGTGTCCGCCGTTTCCTTCAATGCATTCAGTGAAAGAAGTGCCCATTTCAGTGGATGCGTAGGTTGAATACAATTCAACGGGCCAGCGTTCTTTGATTTTTCTGCCGATTACATTGAGTTCGAGGTCTTCTCCTCTGATGGGTTCTCCAATGCAAACGATTGATTTGATTCCGGAATCTTGTAAAGAAATGTTGTTATTATTGGCAAAATCAATGAGCTTGTTGATGAAAGAAGGAACTGCAACCAGGATTGTGGGTTTCATCCGCTGGATCGTGTCCCACTGAAAGCCCGGACTTCCGACTCCCGCTCTTACCACTCCCGCTCCTATTTTTCTAACACCTAAAAAATAGGCCATCCCTGCCATGAATCTTTTGTCGAGCGTGACCATGAGTTGGTAAATGTCGTTTTTTCTTCCACCTGCACAGGTGAGGGATAAAAATTCATTGTATGCCAGTCGTTGTAAATCCTCTTCTGTCATTCCAAAGGTGACCGGATCGCCTAAGGTGCCGGAGGTAGTTATGTAATCGACTATTTCGGTATTGGGTACACAGAAAAAATCCTGGTTGAAATGATGCAGATCGTCCTTCGTGGTTGGCGGAATTATTTGGAGATCTTCAAAGGAATGGATGTTGTCTGGGTTGATATTGAATTTCCTGAAAAGCCTTTGGTAAAAAGTGGATTGTTTATTTACGTAAGACAGGGTACTTCGAAGCTGTTGCTCCTGGTACTTTTTGATTTCTTCGGGCTTAGCTTTTTCAATTTCGGGAATCATCTTTATCCTATCCTAAACAGTTTGAAATTCTTAATTTTTATATCAATTATAAAATTAAGAATAAAAAAAGGCCCAATGCCGGTACAAAAATAAGGTAAGGAAAATTGAAAATGCTATCAGTTTCTTATGATTTTTATTTTTCTGATAATTCCAGATCCTTTACAAGGCGAAGGGAGTCTCTGGTCCATGGAAATTTTTTATTCAACCCTTCTTTAAAAAGTTCTTTCGCTTTTTCATGCTCATTTTTAGAAAGATAATATTCTCCTCCAATGGCATAAGCAAGGTGCAATTGTGGGTTTAATTCAATTAGAGAATCAATAGTGGCATTTTTCAATACGGTAGCAGTTCCCGTTGCATTTTCTATTTTTTTTGCCAGCTTGCGGTAAACCAAAAAGTCCTTGTATGCGCTTGTGTAAACAAGGCTGTCGGGGTCCAGCGTTTCCTCCGTATTGCAAAGAGGAGCTTTTGTTTTGTATTTCGAATTAAAGATCTCATTGAGGTCATAGGCTACAAATTGTGCGCATTGGTCAGGATTGGCAGCGACCCACATTTTTCTTTCTCCAGGTTTTAAAATAATGGAATGGTGCGCATACATCTGGTTGACTGCCATTTCGCTACCCATGCCAATATTTTCATCACCTACCCCTTTTGTATCTCTTAAAGTTTTGGCCAAATTTTGTAAAGAAAGTGGTTTGTTTTTTTGAAATAATTCATTGATTCTGTTGAATCTATGAAGGGTTGAGGTGTTCTTTAAAGCAGCTAAATTTTCTTCTGAATTTTTTAAAAAATCACTTTGAAAATGGTTGCTTAATGCAAGGAAGTCTTTTTCATTATTGTAAAAAATGGTGGTGTCGGGTGTTTTCTCTATGAGACAAATTTTGTTTTCATCGCCCGAACCAATTAAAAATAATTCAGACACAAAGGTTGTGTAGGACTTTGAAATCTCTTTTGCTTCTTCAATATTAGAAGCGTATTGAAGGATTTTTCTAGCCAAAATTGCAACCGGAGTATTGATGTCCGTAGGAATTCCTGATGGTGCAGCGTTTAAAGTTACTGTCAAACCTTTCAGATTCATCCCTGAAACCGAACCTGCAAATCCGGGCCATGTTACCATTCCGAAAGGAATTCCTTCTTCCGGCCTCATAAAAAGGATGATTTTGTTTTTAGCAAATTCATCTCCTACATAAAAATCAAAATTCCTTCCCAATATTAGATTGGAATCTACGCTGTTTTCGTTCCAGGCTGCCAGGGCTGAACATCCTGCTACCAGTCCCATGTTTTGAAGGGCATGACCTATGTCGTGTGCTGCATGGTAATTGAGTTTTCGATGAAATTTGGGACCGATGTAATCGTATTCATCAGCCGCGAAATGACTAAGGCCATATATCTCTTCCAGGTATTCTTCAGGAACGTATTTGGGGAGATCTTTATCAAACCAGGCTACAAACAATTTTAAAAAATACTGATAAATAGGGTTGGGAACCTTTTTGTCAACATTGGAAACGAAGCCGAATTCCTGGTAATCCAGAATTTCTTTTGTCATCATTCCACTGGCAACTCCTCTTTCGAAAGGTTTGCCTTCGAGGTACATATCCCAAAGCCCATATTGATTTTTTGAAAGGAAATTATTTTTAACCTGATAAGTACTGTCGTTGATGATTTTCCTTTCCCATTTTAAGGCAGATTTGTCCTCAATTTTTGGAGGATCTGCTTCCACCCATTTCAGAAAAATCCATAAGCCTAAAACCAGAAACAGGATTAAGAGAAAAATGTAAAACATCCATTTTTTCAAGCCTTTCAAATTCATCCATTTAGATTATCAATTGACAGGATAGGTTTTCTTTTATATTTGCTGCCAAATTTTTCAACCCTACCATCCTTTTGATTGCAGGACGAATAACACCAAAATTTGTGGAAAAGATTTCAATAGGGAAAGGTTTAATAGAATTAACTGCTTTTTGCAAAGTGCTGGACCAAGAGAACACAGAAGTAGTATTGGATCCTGGTGCCCTTCAAAAAGTTGAACGCAGTCACGAATTTCTGAAAGAATTTGCCAGGGACAAAGTTATTTATGGTGTAAATACAGGATTTGGTCCCATGGCTCAGTTTATCATACCTGCCGATAAGGGTAAGGAGCTTCAATATAATTTAATCAGAAGCCACACTACCGGCATGGGTGAAATTATTCCTGAAAGGTATTCAAGAGCAGTGTTGATTGCAAGATTGACCACTTTGATGTTGGGTCGGTCCGGCATACATCCCAGTGTGCCTGCCTTGATAAAAAGTTTGATTGAAAAAGAAATATACCCTTGTATTCCAGAACATGGAAGCGTTGGAGCTAGTGGAGATTTGGTTCAGCTTGCCCATGTTGCCAGCGTTTTGATTGGGGAATGGAAGGTTTGGTACAAAGGTGAAATTTGTGAAACTGCAGAAGTTTTTAAAAAAGAAGGACTACAGCCGATAGAGATGCACCTTCGGGAGGGCCTGGCTCTCATCAATGGAACTTCGGCCATGACCGGAATCGGCATGGTGAATATTTTAGAGGCTAAGAAACTGGTTCAATGGAGCATGATGGCTTCTGCATTGCTCAATGAATTATTTGAAGCTTATGATGACCATTTTTCAGAATCACTGAACGGAGCAAAACTTCACCCCGGCCAAAATAAAATTGCTAAAAACATTAGGGGTATTCTCGCTGATAGTCATCTAATAAGAAGCAGGCATGGCCATTTGTATAAAGAAAAGGCCAAAGAAGGAGTAGCTAAAGAGAAAATTCAGGAGTATTATTCTTTGAGATGTATTCCTCAGGTTTTAGGGCCTGTTTTAGATACCATAGAAAGAGCGGAGGAAGTCTTGGTTCATGAAATGAATTCTGCGAATGACAATCCGCTTGTATTTGAAGAGGAAGGGAATGTTTATCATGGAGGGAATTTCCATGGAGATTATGTGGCATTGGAGATGGATAAGCTAAAAGTAGCTATCACGAAATTGTCAATGTTGGCTGAGCGTCAGTTGAATTTTCTTTTAAATGACAAACTCAATAATAAATTGCCACCATTCGTCAATCTTGGTACATTGGGTTTGAATTTTGGCATGCAAGGGGCTCAGTTTACGGCCACTTCAACGGTTGCTGAGAACCAGACGCTTTCTTTTCCGATGTATGTTCACAGTATTCCTAATAACAATGACAATCAGGATATTGTGAGTATGGGAAGCAATGCAGCCTTGTTGGCCAGGAAGGTGATTGACAATTCTTTTCAGGTTTTGGCAATAGAATGGGTGACCATTTTGCAAGCCATTGACTACTTGAAAATACAGGACAAACTGTCGTCAGTGTCACGGCAGGTGTTCTTTGATTTAAGGGCAATAGTGCCTATATTTGAGCGAGATTCTTCCCTTGCAGAGTCCTTACAAAATGTCAGGGATTTTATACAGAACAGCGAGAGCAATTATTGTTGAAAAAGGTTTTTCTACACCTAGAGCGCAAAACATATGAAATATGCATTGGTGACCGGAGGGTCAAGGGGAATCGGAAGAGCAGTTAGTTTGGAGTTGAGTAAACTTGGATATCATATTTTAATAAATTACCATTCAAATGAAGCGGCTGCACAAGAGGCGAAAGAGGAGATAGAAACACAGGGAGGTGCCGCAACATTATTACCCTTTGATGTGTCTAATAAAGAACAGGTGCAAAGTGTTTTGCAATCCTGGCTGGTTGCTGAACCCGGCAGATGTGTTGAGGTGCTTGTGAATAATGCAGGTATCAGAAAAGACAATTTGATGGTCTGGATGGAAGATGCAGATTGGGAAAGTATTCTGGATATTCACCTGGGAGGTTTCTTTTATGTTACAAGAACGCTCCTAAAAAACATGGTGAAAAATAAATTCGGAAGAATCATCAATGTAGTATCGCTATCCGGATTGAAGGGAGTGGCCGGACAAACCAATTATTCTGCAGCCAAGGCTGGAATAATCGGAGCTTCAAAAGCGCTGGCTCAGGAAATTGCAAGAAAAAACATCACTGTTAATTGTGTGGCACCCGGATTTATAGCAACTGATATGACCTCAGATATGAATGAAGCAGATTTGAAAGGTGCGATTCCCATGCGAAGGTTTGGGAAACCTGAAGAAGTTGCTTCGGTTGTAGGATTTTTGGCCGGCAGAGGTTCTTCCTACATTACCGGTGAGGTGATTTCAGTGAATGGTGGTTTGTATAGTTAATTGCCCAAAAGACGAAATTATATGCATAGAGTGGTCATTACCGGGATGGGAATTTATTCTTGTATCGGAAAAAATCTGGATGAAGTTCGCGATTCTCTCAAACTGGGGAAGTCGGGTATCATACTGGATCAGGACCGCAAGGATTTTGGTTTCAGATCAGGCCTTACCGGGATGGTAGAATTTCCTGATTTGAAAAGTATGTTGAAGCGCAGGGACAGAGCCGGTCTGGCTGAAGAAGCTGCTTACGCTTTTATGTCAACAGAAGAGTGTTTTAAAAATGCAGGCATTGATCTGGATTTTCTGGACGAACATGAGGTGGGGATTATTTTTGGAAATGACAGCTCCGCAAAAGCTGTTATTGAAGCAACAGATATTCTAAGAGAAAAAAATGATACTACCCTGATTGGTTCCGGTTCGATTTTTCAATCGATGAATTCGACCGTAACCATGAACCTGTCCACCATTTATAAACTCAAAGGAATCAATTTTACTGTTTCTGCAGCTTGTGCCAGTGGATCTCATTCCATCGGACTTGCGTATATGATGATTAAATATGGTTGGCAGGACAGGATACTTTGTGGAGGAGCACAGGAAATCAATAAATACTCCATGGGGAGTTTTGATGGATTGAGTGCTTTTTCCATTAGAGAAGATGAGCCGACCAAGGCTTCAAGACCCTTTGATAAAGATAGAGACGGATTGGTTCCCAGTGGAGGAGCAGCATCTTTGATGTTGGAAAGTTATGAGGCTGCGGTTGCAAGAGGCGCGACTATATTGGGCGAGGTGATAGGATATGGATTTTCATCTAACGGAAAACATATTTCGCAACCCAGTGTTGACGGTCCCGTACGCTCTTTGGAGTTGTCTTTGAAAGATGCAAATGTTAAAGCGTCTGAAATTGATTATATTAATGCGCATGCGACTTCGACTCCAATTGGAGACATGAGTGAAGCGGAAGCTATAAATGAGGTTTTTGGAGATTCCAAGCCTCCTGTTAGTTCTACCAAGTCCATGACCGGGCATGAATGCTGGATGGCAGGTGCGAGTGAAGTAGTTTATAGTATGTTGATGATGCAGGACGGATTTGTAGCACCCAATATCAATTTTGAGAATCCTGATGAGGCTTCTGCAAAACTAAATTTAGCTACAAAGACAATGGATCATAATATTGATATATTTTTGTCCAACTCTTTTGGATTTGGTGGTACCAATTCCTCACTGGTTGTGAAGAGATTTAAAAAATAGAATAAAAATTTTGCCATGGTTGAATCTGCCATAGTAGATAAAATAAATAAATTCCTAATTGAGGAGTTTGAAATCGAGGAGGAAGACATCGAGATGGATGCGAACCTGATGGAAGCTTTGGATCTTGACAGTCTTGATATCATTGACCTGGTGGTCATCATTGAATCCAATTTTGGATTTAAAGTGACGCGTGAAGATTTTCAAAATATCAAAACCTTCCAGGATTTCTATGATTACATTATCGGGAAGGTTGCTCAGGAAGAGGCCTGAAGGATTTTTGATTTTTGATTTTTGAATTTTGGTTTTTGATTTGGGAATTTTTTGAATAAAAATGGCTGAACAAAAAGAATGGAAAGGGAAGAGTAGGGGAGGAGCATTGGGGTATAAGGTTTTCATTTTCTTTTTGAAGAATTTTGGAGTTAGGGTTGCTTATTTCATTTTGATATTTGTTGCAGCCTATTTTATAATTTTCGCACCAAAATCAACCAGGGCCAGTTTTAAGTATTTTAGAAAGATTTGGAAATTCCCGGTTTTAAAATCATGCTGGCTGACTTACCTGAGTTATTACCGTTTCGGACAGACCTTATTGGATAAGGTTGCCATTCTGGCGGGTTTAAAGACCAATTTTTCCTTTTTTTTTGATGGAGAAGAGCATCTCAGAACCCTTTCTAAAGAAGGGAAGGGTGCCATACTTATCAGTGCCCATATGGGGAACTGGGAGATCGCCGGTCATTTTTTAAAAAAACTGAATACACCTATTAATATAGTGATGTACGATGGTGAAGATGCGGGCATCAAAGAGATTCTGGAAAAATCCATGAGTCAGCGTAAGTTTAAAGTGATTTACGTAAAGGAAGATTTTTCGCATTTGCTTGCTATTCATAAAGCAATTCAAAACAAGGAATTTATCTGCATACATGGCGATCGATTTGTAAAAGAACAGCGTGGAAAAATTTACCAGGCTGAATTTCTGGGTCATCCTGCCTCTTTTCCTCGAGGGCCGTTTGAATTGGCTACCCGTCTGAAAGTTCCTTACACTTTTGTTTTTGCGGTAAAAGAAACCGCAAGCCACTATCATTTCTTCGCGACTCCCGGAAAAGATCCATCTATTGGTTCTGAAATAATGATAAAAGAATACCTTACCGGCATGGAGAAAATCCTTAAGGATTATCCGGAGCAATGGTTTAATTACTATGAGTTTTGGGATGATTATGGAGACAGTTTGAAGAATACCTGAACCATTATTACCTAAAACAGTTGTAAGCTCCATAAATTCGCAGCTTAGGTATAACCGAAATGCATCTGCCGATGAATACACTTCTACAAGGTGAGGAAATCCAGTCTTACCTTCCTCAGCGTCCTCCAATAGTTATGGTTGATAAACTTTGGCATTCAGATGAAAAAAGAAACCCTTTCGGGCCTTTTTATTTCTGAGGACAATTTGTTTGTAGAAAATGGACATTTGGCAGAGCCGGGTATCATGGAGAACATTGCTCAAACTGCTGCTTTGCGTGCAGGTTATTTTTTTAAAAAAAGGAATTTACCTGTACCACTGGGTTTTATTGGCAGCTTCAAGAATCTGGAAATCTATGCTCTTCCTAAAATTGGTTCTGATATCAAGACGACTGTTACCTTGTTGCATGAGGTAATGGATATCAGTGTATTTGAGGGGGGAGTATTTCAAGGCGATACCCGTATAGCATCCTGCGAAATTAAAATTTTCGTTATGGACAAAACCAAACAGAATGATTAAAAGGCCGGTTAAGATGGATGCTACATCCATCGTTGCAGTGAAGGACGGGTATGTGAGATTTAGTGAAGTAGATTCATTGCATATGGTGTGGCATGGCACCTACATAAGGTATTTTGAAGACGGGAGAGAGGCATTTGGGATGCAATATGGGTTGGGTTATTTGCAGGTGCACGAACATGGATTTGTTACCCCTATTGTAAAAGCAGTTTGCGATTACAAAAGACCTTTAAAATATGGTGACCATATCAGAATTGAGACCCGATTTGTAAATTCTGAGGCTGCAAAGTTGATATTTCAATACACTATTTATAATGTAAGCACAAAGGAGGTAGCAGCAACCGGCGAGACCATCCAGGTTTTTCTGGATGGAAATGGCGAGTTGCAATTAACGAATCCTCCTTTTTTTGAAGCGTGGAAAAAAGAAAGGGGCATCATTTAAATGCTCCAATTAGGCAATTTTTATGAAGAAAGTCTACCTACAAGCAGATAATATGGTTAGTTCCCTTGGTTTGACGACCAGGGAGCACTGGGTTAATCTGGTTGCAGGAAAATCGGGGATTAAGGAAACAAGCCATAAACGAATTGGCTCTGTTTGGGTCTCAGAGGTGGACAATCATAATTTGGAAAAAGCTTTTTTAAAATACGAGATACCGGAAAAGGCTACCAGGCTGGAAAGAATGGCTGCCTATTCTATAAAAGAAGCTTTGGAAGGTTCAAATTTGGATTTGAAGGATCCTACTACCGGTTTTATTTTTTCGACCACCAAAGGAAATGTAGATTTTTTAAAAACAAGGGAAGCCTTGAATGAGTTGGACTCTTCCCTTGCTCTTCATTCCACTGCCAAAAAAATATGGTCTATGTGTGGCGGAGGTAATCAAAATCCGGTTGTGGTATGTAATGCATGTATTTCGGGATTGATGGCCATTATTATAGGCGGAAGATTGATTCGCCAGGGCGTTTATGACCGTGTTGTGGTTTGTGGTGCAGATGAAATTTCAGATTTTGTTTTGACTGGTTTTAATGCCTTAAAAGCACTTGGAAGCAGCGCTTGCAAACCATTTGATGCAAAACGTGATGGAATTAGTCTTGGGGAAGGTTGTGCAACCGTTGTTCTTACCAGAGATGCCAACTTTGAAGGAATTGAATATGTAGATGGCGCCGTTTCAAATGATGCCAATCATATATCAGGGCCATCAAGGACGGCCAGTGGATTGTTGCAGGTGGTGGAGCAAATTTGGGATGGAACCGAACCTATAGATTTTATTTCAGCTCATGGTACAGCTACCATTTATAACGATGCCATGGAAGCTCAAGGTTTCAATAGGTTGGGTATGGAAGATGTTCCTTTGAATAGTTTTAAGGGATTTTGGGGCCACACATTAGGGGCAGCAGGATTGTTGGAGACAATAGCTGCTGTGCAATCCATGAAAGAAGATTTGTTGATCAAGAGTTTAGGATTTGATGAATTGGAAGATGCCTTTCCAGTTTCGGTTTTGAAATCCAATCGGATGACTGAAGTGAACCAAATTTTTAAGACTTCATCAGGATTTGGAGGATGTAATGCGGGCGCAATTTTTAAAAAAAATGACTGAGCATATTCATTTACATAGTACCATTCAATTGAATTCCAGGATGCTTGCATCAGGGTCAAAAGTGCTTTGGGAAAATGTAAATGATAAAGATTTAAATCAAAGTTTGAAAGAGGTCTATCAGTTGCTGGATATGGCTTATCCCAAATTTTACAAAATGGATAATTTGAGTAAATTTGGCGTTTTAGCTGTTGAAGCATTGGTAAAAGTAGCACCGGAATTGAAAGCTGGAGATTTGGAAAAAACCGGAGTGTTTTTAATGAATTCCAGTTCGAGTGAAGAGACAGATGAAAAGTACCTTGCTACGGTGAATACGGAAGAAAATAGTTTGCCTAGTCCGGCATTATTTGTATATACCTTACCTAATATTTTAATTGGTGAAATATGCATTAGGCATAAATTCACCGGTGAACAGGGGTTTTTCGTTTCAGACCATTTTGATTCGGGATTTTTATATCCATATTTGGAGCACCTTTTTCAAAATGAACTTTTGGAAAAAGCCATTATCGGGTGGGTGGAAGTGAAGGATGAAGAACCGGTTGCCAAATTGATGTATGTGAAAAACAATCAGGATGGCGGCGCAAAAAAAATAAAGGAAGAGGCCATGAAAAACTGGTTTCAAGCATAAATAATAGCAAAATAATTCGCTAAACATGGAAGAACTTATCAGTAAATTAAAGGTGCAAATCATTGAGCAGCTCAACCTGGAAGATTTAAGTCCGGAGGATATTGATGCAGATGCACCTCTTTTTGATTCTGAAATAGGTTTGGATTCAATTGATGCCCTGGAAATTATCGTTTTGCTGGAAAGAGAGTATGGTATTAAAATCAATTCGCAGGAAGAAGGCAAAAAGGTATTCCATTCTGTGCGATCCATTGCAGAGTATATTCTTCAAAAACAGCAATAAAAACCCGTGGGTAAAAAGGTATACATCACCGGAATAGGTATGATTTCTTCCCTTGGTTTTAATGTGGAAGAAAATCTTGATTCCTTACTGGCGCGTAAGTCAGGAATTGGTGAAATCGTTTATCTTGATACATTGCACAAAGGGAAATTGCCTGCGGCAGAAGTTAAAGCTTCTAATGATGATTTAAGTGGTTTGCTGGGCCTTGAAAAAAAAAGGTATTTAAGTAGAACGGCCATATTGGGAATGATGGCAGCAAAAGAGGCTTATGATATGGCCGGCCTGAGACCTGGAGATGGATTTAAAACCGGTTTGCTTTCAGCTACCAGTGTTGGAGGAATAGATAAAAGTGAAGACTTTTATAAAAGATACCTGAAAGCGCCGGATGAAGTTTCCAATCTGGAACTGGTAGTTTCTCATGATTGCGGCGATAGTACAGAGCGCATTGCTGATTATCTTCAGATTAGAGATTTTATTACCACCATCAGTACTGCTTGTTCTTCTTCTGCTAATTCTATTTTGCAAGCTGCACGCATGATCAAAGCAGGTTATTTGGATCGTGCTGTTGCAGGTGGCACTGATGTGCTGACCCGTTATACCTTGAATGGATTCAATGCACTCAAGATATTGGATGAAAAATGGTGCCGGCCATTTGATCAGACCCGAACCGGTTTGAATCTGGGAGAAGGTGCTGCTTTTTTGGTATTGGAAAGTGAAGAGGCTGTTTTAAAAAGAAATAAAACTCCATTAGCAGAGCTCAAGGGTTATGGAAATGCCAATGATGCTTACCATGCTACCACTTCCTCTCCGGATGGATTTGGGGCTCAAAAGTCCATGGAAATTGCTTTGAAGATTGGAGGATTGGAGCCGGGGCAGATTGATTACATCAATGCGCATGGAACGGCAACTCCCAATAATGATTTATCAGAGGGAACGGCAATTAAATCTGTTTTCAGGGATTATTTGCCGATTTTTAGTTCGACCAAAAGTTATACGGGGCATACCCTTGCCGCTGCAGGTGCAATCGAAGCAGTTATTAGTATATTATCTTTAAAAAATAAGGTCCTTTTTCCAAATTTGAACTTTGGACAGGCCATAGAAGAATTGAATATTACTCCTTTATTGGAAATAAAAAATGCTCCGGAGATTCATACCATCTTATCCAATTCCTTTGGTTTTGGAGGTAATTGTTCTTCGGTTATTTTTTCAAATAAAATGTAATGCCGGTTTTTATCAACAGCATAGCAGCCATTTCGCCTCAGGATACTTTAAATCCTGAAGCTTTTCTTGAAGAGGTTACTTATCAGGAGGGCTACAGCATGTTGTGTCAGGAGCCAAATTTCAGGGATTTTATTGATCCAAAGTATTTGAGAAGGATGAGTCGCATAGTAAAAATTGGCGTTTGTGCTTCGAAAGTATGTTTGAAAAACGAGGAAGAAGGATTCAATCCGGACGCGATTTTAGTGGGAACAGGTTTAGGGTGTTTGGAAGATACCGAGAAGTTCTTGTCGGCTATTTACGAACACGAGGAACAGATCTCTTCTCCTACTCAATTTATGCAATCGACTCATAATACTGTTGCTTCTCAGATTGCTATAATGCTGGGCTGTAAAAATTACAATTTCACTTATGTCCATCGTGGGTTTTCATTTGAGTCGGCTCTTTTAGATGCAACTTTACAATTTGCTGAATCAGAGAAGGAAACAACCAATATTCTCGTTGGAGCTTTAGATGAAGTAACAGACACATATCTCGATGTTACCCGTAAATTGAAATTTTGGAAACCAAATTTACAAGGTCAGGATTTCCAATTCAACAGTGCCTGGGATCATATGCAGGCTGGAGAAGGCGCTGCCTTTTTTCTGCTTTCAGACCTGCAAAAAGAAGAGACTTTTGCCGAGTTCAAGGGTGTTGAAATGATTTACAAACCTGCGGATTCAGCAGAAGTAAAACAAAAAATCCTGGACTTTTTGGAAAGAACAGGGCTCCAACCTCATGATATGGATTTGATATTGACCGGCAGAAATGGTAGTTCGTCCAATGATGAGATCTTTGATGAGGTTCACCATGATATTTTTAAAGACAAGGCACAAGCTAATTTCAAACATTTGTGTGGTGAATATAAAACCGCCTCTTCCTTCGGATTTTGGTTGGGCGCCAAGATTTTGAAAAATCAAAAAGTTCCTGCTTCGGTATTATTATCTGATAAATCGCCAAACAAAATCAAGCACTTACTTATTTATAACAATTACAGTAACATCAACCATTCATTAGTGCTTTTAAGTCATGTTGAATAGACCGGTTTTGATAGGAATGTTTTTTCTGACATTCTTTGTGTTAATTGCCGGGTGGTTTTTCCCAATCCCCTGGTATGTTTATGTGCTTACTTTCGCGCCTTTTTTCGGAAGTGTGTTGTATGGATCTTTTTTGATTGACTCCCAGGTTTTTGTTCCCGCTATTTGTAAGGTTGAAACTTCTAAAAAAATAGTAGCACTAACTTTTGATGATGGTCCTGAAGAAAAAGTTACACCCTTTGTTCTTGATTTTTTAAAAGAAAATAAAGTTCCTGCCACCTTCTTTTGTATAGGGCATAAATTAGAGAAGCATTTGGAAATCGGGAGAAGAGCAAGTGATGAAGGCCATATTTTAGGCAATCATTCCTATTCTCATTCTAACTGGTTTGACTTTTTTCCTAAAAAAATGGTGGTTCGCGAATTGAATCGTACAGAAGCGCTTATTAAAAAAGCAAGTCATAAAATTCCCCGTTTTTTCCGACCACCATACGGAGTCACCAATTTTTCAATTGCGGATGCTGTGGCAGAGGTAAACGAAAAGGTAATTGGTTGGAATGTAAGATCACTGGATACTGTCATAAAGGATCCGGATAGACTTTTGAATCGAATCCAAAAGAAGCTCGAACCCGGAAGTATCATATTGTTGCACGATAATCAACCTGGTTTGATTGATTTTCTACCCAAGTTGTTGGAGCTTTTGAAGAAAGAGCAGTACGAAATTGTACCTTTGGATGAATTGATAGGCCAGCCGGCTTATGAATAAATCAGTTTACAATGTTGAAAATAAACCAATTTTTACCCGTATTGATTTTACTGGTTTCTGTTTTTTCATGTACGTCTTCTTACCAAAATCTTAAGGAGGTAAGCAACGCCCAGCTGGTAAGTAATGAATTGCCATTTCCTTTTGAAACGAATGAAGAAAGCCTGAAATACAATCTCGGTATTCAAACCAAGTCCAATTACTTCAGTGGGATTTTTGTTTTAAAACCAGTAGCAAAAGATACTTTTAGACTGGCAATGACCACAAAAACCGGTCAGAAAATATTTGATTTTTCCTTAAATGGAGAAACCTTTGAAGTCAATCATTGCGTACCTCCTCTCCAAAAAAAGTTGATCTTATCCAGCCTTGAGGAGTTTTTTAAGCTGATTGTTCAACCTAAATCACTGGGTCAGTCTTTTGAAGTTTACAGATTAAAAAATGAAGGAACCCCCGTTTACCGATATAAAAATGACGGCTCCTGGTACACCATTTTTATGAATCAAAGAGGAATGCCATCAGCCTATCACAAAGGGAATTCCAGAAAACCTTCCGTCGTCGTTGATTTTGAATCCTATGAAAAAGGAAATCCGGATTCTTTCAAATTAGAAAACAAAAAATGGGTTAAGTTGGAAATGGTATTTTCGCAGCTTGATTTCTGAATTTAGTTTTTCCATCCCTTCTCGCTTATTATCTTTGCGCATGCTTAAAAACGATTTTTATCATACAAATGGGGACCTGAGTCAAAATGAGGCGGGTGAGTATGTGCTCCCCATCCATTTCAATGCGGACCATGCCATTTTTGGCGGACACTTTCCTGAAATGAAGGTGGTGCCTGGAGTGACCATGGTTCAAATCGTAAAAGAGACCCTGGAAGACATTGTTGCCAAGCCGACCCGAATGGTGAAGAGTAGTATGATAAAATTCATGGCCATCATTCAACCGGAAGTTGATTCGGATTTGGATGTACACCTTTCCATGAAAGAAACGGAAGGTGTTTATATGGTGACGGCCAACCTGAAAAGTGCAGAAAAAGTATTTTTTAAATTCAAGGGAGAGTTCCATGCAGCATCCTGATTTGCAAAGTCAATTTGACCAATGGAACTTGTGCATCATTGTGCCTACCTACAACAATGATGGAACACTGGAAGATTTACTTGCAGAATTAAAGCAGGTTACCCGTAATGTCATTGTAATCAACGATGGCTCCACCGATAAAACTCCGGTTATTTTAAAGCAATTTGAATCTGACTTTTTGATTCATCATCAAGCCAAAAATCAAGGGAAAGGAGTTGCTTTGAAGACCGGTTTTGATCTTGCTTTTAAAAAAGGATACAAAAGAGCGATAACCATCGACTCTGATGGGCAACATCGGGTTTCAGATCTTCCGGTTTTTATTGAAAATCTGAAAATGAACCCGGATGCTATGCTGGTGGGCTCAAGGAACATGGAACAGGAAAATGTGCCCGGAACAAGCAGTTTTGGACATAAGTTTTCCAATTTCTGGTATCAGATAATGACGGGCAATAAATTGCCGGATACCCAATCAGGCTATCGTTTGTATCCGCTTGAACCCATGCAAGGCAAAAAGATTTTTACTACCAAATATGAATTGGAGATGGAATTGGTAGTGAGAATGAATTGGTGGGGAGTGGATGTGATTCCCATTCCAATCGATGTTTATTATCCACCTGATGATGAAAGGGTGACTCATTTTAGAAAAGTGCCTGACTTTTCCAGGATTTTCATTCTGAATACGGTCATGGTTTTGATTGCCCTACTTTACATTCATCCCATCCGTTTTTTTAAAAATTTGAAAAAAAAAAGCGCGAAGGAATTTCTCAGGGAATACATTTTAGAAAATACGGAATCTAATTCAAAGATATCACTGGCAATTATGATGGGCCTTTTTATAGGTGTTTCTCCATTTTGGGGTGCTCAGATTTTCCTCATCATATTTTTTAGTGTGCTATTTAAATTGAATAAAGTCATCGCACTTGTAGCTGGTCACATCAGCATCCCACCTATGATTCCCTTGATTTTATTTGCCAGTTATAAAATGGGTGGATTGGTAATTACGCCAAATGAAGGATTAAAAGATTTGAATTGGGGCGATAAACTTGAAATTGCTGATGTTTGGGACAATTTCCTCCAATACATTGTAGGTAGTTTCATGCTCGGGACTTTCCTTGCTGTGAGTGTTGGGCTGATTTCCTATCTTCTTTTAACTTTGTTTAAAAAGGATAAAAGTAAAATTGGATTGGAAAACCCCTGATTTAAAGCAATCAAATGGTATTTGGAATTGGCATTGACATGATAGAAGTGGAAAGGGTTGCGGCGAAAATCCAAAAGCAGGATTTTTTGGAAAGAGTTTTTTCAAAAGGTGAAATCGAATTTTGCGAAAGCAATCCTATTAAAGAAGAGCGATATGCAGCGAGGTTCGCAGCAAAAGAAGCTTTTTTTAAAGCTTTGGGCACCGGATGGATGGGGCAATTTACCTTCAATGAGGTAGAGGTGGTGAAAGATGAAATGGGCAAGCCGGGAATAAAGCTACATGGCACAGTAGCAGAATGGGTCGCCGAAAAAGAAATAAAAAAAATATTTTTGAGCATGAGCCACCTGAAAAGCATGGCTAGTGCAGTGGTAGTGCTCGAAACTTAACAGACAAACAAAAAACATTTATGGCAGCTAATCCTGATACATCAACCATAGCCGAGGGAATAGCCGGATTTATTAAAAAAAGTCTGGTAGCTGAAGGAATTGAAGTGAATACTGATACACCCTTTGCTAAATTGGGTCTGGATTCATTTTCATTGATAGAAATTGTGTTGTTTATTGAACGCAATTATGGAGTTGGATTACCCGACGAAGCGCTTAGTCAGGAGAATATTTACTCAGCAGAAACGATGGCTTCATGTGTTCAGCAATATCTTCAGGCGGAAGGGTAGAAGGCATTCAGGAAGCTTCGCTGCCGAATCTTTTTGCACTCAACGGTTCTGATTTTTTTCAGATCTTCCTTGATAAACATCACAGGAAATTCAGTGCTGTAGGAAATGTAAGTCGCTTCTCACTGCTCCTTGAAGGTACTCCGGATGCTGATAAGTTGAAAGATAGGATTAGTTCAGATCCGGTACTGCAATGGATGAGTAAATTGAGACTTCGTCGCAATCTTCCCTTTCAATTGCCTGCTTGGAAAATTGTTAATTCAGGTAAATCGCTGGAGTTAAAAATCCATTCTGCAGAAGGAGATACAGCTATCCCTGATTTTCTTTTTAAAAAAGATATCAATCCATATAAATCTTGTCCTTTGGAGATTGATTTGATTCAATATTCCAATGGAAAAGCCATTTTGTTTTTTTCCTGGACGCATATTTTGATGGACTCGCATGGCTTGGAATTGCTGGTAAAATACCTTTCGGAAGAAAGAGGAGCATTCCCGCTTCAAGTTATGGCTAGTCAATCTGATGAGCTACCCATAGTTGAACAACTCAATAAGGCCAAAGAAGTAAAGTCTTTTTTGCTGGACGGAAAACAGACCCATCTTGAAACCCTTCAGGAAAAGGTGGTCAAGGAGGCCGGAAATGCCTATCATGTTTTAAGATTTGATGAGGCTGAAACTGAAAAGATTGCTGCTTACAGCAAAGAGTTGAAAATTCGGTTGGGACAAAGTCCGCTATTCCTGGCTGCCAGTATGCGCTGTTTTGAATCCATGATTGGGAAAAAAGGAAACAAGACCCAAAGCCTTTGGGTCCCCATTCCTCAGGATCAGCGCAGAAAGGGTGCAAATGGTCCTTTGATTGGGAACCAGGTCTCTTACCTGTTTTATAGATTGTTTCCGGATCATCTTACCAGCCTGGAATCGACCGTAACCGAGATCCAAAAGCAGATGATGGATCAAATGCGCAGCAGTATTCCCAAGAATTACAACATCATGATGAATCTGGCTCGCCGCATGCCAATGCCGATTTACAGCCAGATGGCAAAAGCACCTACCAAAGGAAAACTTTCCAGTTTCTTTTTTTCAGATACCGGTGCTCTATTGGATGGCCTGGACCATTTTCAAGGGCAAAAACCATTGGATGCAATTCATTATCCGCCCAATCCTGCGGTTCCGGGATTTACCATTGTATTTTCTGTTTTTCAAAAGAAATTGCAGGTGATCATCGCTTATGCAAAAGATTGCATGGACGCAGAATTGCTGTCTTCTTTTGAAACAGCTTTGAAAAAAGAATTACTTCCGGATTGAAAACATCCGATAAAAATACCGACGTCTTAAAATTTGATGTACTTGTAGCAGGTGCGGGTGCAGCTGGAATTGCCGCTGCCATAGCTGCGGCTAAAGAAGGATTGCAAGTTTGTCTAATAGAGAGAAATGCCTATCCCGGAGGCAAAGCAACAGCAGCATATGTGGGTACCATCTGCGGATTGTATTATCGGTCTCAAGGATCAGATGCAAAATTTGCAATGGAAGGATTTCCCAAAGATTTTGCACTTGAAATTCAGGTGAGAAGTCGGTCGCAGGCTATCCAATTTGGAAAGGGGCTTCATTTTCTTCCCTACCAAAGGAATGCTTTTATTGAAGTGAGCAATGAACTGTTGGAGTCAAATGGAGTGCATTGTTTTTTTGAGTCTTCTATTTTAAAAATTGAGGTTTTAAAAGATGGATTCCAGTCGGACGTAAAGGGAAAAAGTGCCAACAACATCATTTTTTGTAAAACGCTGATTGATGCAAGTGGTGAAGCCGGAATAGCAGAACTGACCGGACTACCCACTTCGACAGAGGAAGAATATCAGGCTGCAGCCCAGGTTTTTGAATTAGGAAATTTAAAAGAAGGAATGCAGGAAGTTATTTCCCTGGCACTCATTCGTATGATACAAAAAGGAATCTCAGAAGGAGATTTTCCAATTGCTTACAAAAGATTATCATTGGTGCCAGGGTCGATAAAGGATGGAAAAGCACTTTTTAAATTAGGAATTCCCTTAAAGGTGACCGATGATGCACAAAGTAAAAAGGAGCTTGATTACTTCGCTTTTGAAGCGGTTAATTTCCTTTTTGAATATTTAAAAAAGCATTCTTCCATTTTTAAAAATAGTACTTTAGAATTGGTAGCTCCAGAGGTGGGAGTTCGCACAGGTAGGCGGCATATTGGAGAAACAATTCTCAGTAAGGATACTGTTTTGGAAGGGAGAAAAGATAAAGATTCCATTGCACGTGGTGTTTGGCCCATAGAGTTCTGGGCTCCCGGCGAAAATCCCAGGATGGAATATTTTGCAGAAGAAGATTATTATGATATTCCTGCCGGAACCTTAATTTCACAGCAAATTGAAAACCTGTTTTTTGCCGGAAGGCATATTTCTGCAGAAGCCGATGCCATCGCAAGTGCAAGGGTAATCGGGACCTGTCTTCAAACAGGATATGCTGCAGGGAAACTCGCTGCCGGAAAAGTATTGGGTGTCGGACAAAAAGAAACTGTCAAAAAAATTCAGACTGAACTGGGTCTGGAAACAAAATGATATGATGAATATTTGCGAGCAGTTGTTTGTATCTGCTGAAAAATGGCCGGAAAAAATTGCCCTGATAGACGAGTCGGGCCAAATGACCTTCCAAGAATTGGCAGACTCTGTTGATAAGGCAGCAAGCCAGTTATCCGGGTTTGGAATTAAGAAAGGAATGGGCGTTGGATTGGCTGCCAAAAACAGCAACGCATTTGTAGTGATGGCTTATGCTATCATGAAAACCGGTAGTGTTTTAATGCCGGTTTCCAGCCAAATGAAAGCCCAAGAGGTGGAGGCTTTGTTCAATGAAGCCAAATTGCATGTATTAATCGATCAGCAAACCGGGCTGAGTCCGATTCAAACCATTGCAGCCAATATGGAAAGCAATGGCACTCCCTTTGATATTTATTGGAATGAATCTGTTTCAAAGGAGGAGATTTTTGCTCCTCATGTGCCCAATGCTGCTTTTGCAAGATTTACTTCAGGTACGACCGGAACTTCCAAAGGAGTGGTACTTTCTCATGAATCCATCGCTGAACGAACAGAAGCAGCCAATAAAGTTTTACAATTAGGTCCTGACGACACAGTGATGTGGGTATTGTCGATGGCATATCATTTTGTAGTTTCTATCACCTTATATATTCGCTACGGCGCAACGGTAGTAGTGAGCGACAATTTTATCGCTGACAATATTCTTGATTTGTCGAATGAACACAAGGCAACGTTCTTTTATGGTTCACCGATGCATATTCGAATGTTGGCCACTGACAAATCAGATCGTCAACTGCCGAATATGAAGCGAGTGATATCTACTTCGACTGCTATTTCAAAACCGGTTTGTGATGCTTTTTTTAATCGTTATGCTTTGCCGGTAAGCCAGGCCTACGGCATCATTGAAATCGGACTTCCGGTAATTAATACTGAAAAGCAGGAAGAACATCCGGAAGCAATCGGCTATGCTTTGCCGGATTATGAAGTAGAGATGTTGGATGAAAATGGAAAACTATTGCCACCGGATACGGTCGGGCATTTGGCCATGCGTGGTCCGGGAATGTTGGATGCTTATTTGTATCCGCCCAGGGTGCGGGAAGAAATTTTGGAAGACGGTTGGTTTTTAACGGGTGACTTAGCTTCTAAAAACAAGGAAGGCCTGATAAAAGTGGAAGGTCGTAAGAAGAGCATGATAAACGTTAGTGGAAATAAGGTGTTTCCAGAAGAAGTAGAAGCAATTATTGAACAATTTGAGGGAGTTCAATTGGCCCGTGTAAGTGGATTTCAACATCGATTTTTAGGAGAAACTGTTCAGGCAGAGATAATGATGAAAGAAGGATTTGAGCAGCCGGATACCGAAGTGCTGATCGATTTTTGCAGAAATTTGCTTTCAACATACAAAGTTCCCCAAAAGATCGTTTTTGTGGAAACCCTGCCGATGACTGATTCGGGTAAATTGAAACGACATTAAAACAGCATTATGCATTTTAGAAATATCACCCTTCTAATTTTTACAGTTTTTTCTTGCAATACTTTGCTTGCCCAGTCCGACTTCAAACCTATGAAGGACCAGGTTGCATTCCGAAATAAAATCGAAAAAATCACAAACGAGACCCAAACCATTCAATGTGATTTTGTGCAGGAGAAATCATTGAGTTTTTTGAATGAGAAGATGGTTTCAAAGGGCAAGTTTTATTTCAAACAAACCGATAAAATTCGCTGGGAGTATGATTCACCTTTTAGTTACATCATCGTTTTAAATGGTGGTAAGTTGTTGATTGATGATGAAGGGAAGAAAAACGAAATGGATTTGAGCAACAACCAGACATTCAAGGAAATCAATGGTTTGCTTTCCAAAACTTTGCAGGGAGATATTTTTCAAAAAGACGATAGATTTTCAAAAGAGGTCTTTGAAAACAATGCATTTGTAATGGTTAAGCTGCAACCTTTGACAGAGGCTTTTAAAGCTTACATTACAGAAATAAAAGTGTTTTTTGATAAAAAAGACATGATGGTTGCCAAGGTTGAGATGGTAGAAGGGGAGGATTTGACTAAAATCATGTTTGAGAACAGAAAAATTAACACCAACTTGCCACAAAATCTGTTTCAGGTTTCAAGCAAATAAAACCTACACTAAAAATTTCCGTATTTTTGCCAGCCAATTGAAGCAGGTACTCGTTTTAGATATTTAAATGAAAATACGCCTTGAGCATCCCCTATGAAGGATACTTTTAAAAATGGTATTGGTGACAATCATTTATCCCGTACAGCCATCATTGTAGGTTCGGGAATTGCAGGTTTGGCTTCTGCTATTCGCCTTGCCAGTCAGGGTATAGTCGTTTCGATATTTGAGGCAAATGGATTCATAGGTGGAAAAATGAACGAATGGCATAACGAAGGTTACCGTTTCGATTTGGGGCCTTCTGTTTTTACCATGCCTAAATATGTCGAAGACCTTTTTAAAATAGCAGGTAAAAAGACCGAAGATTACATTGAAATCATTCGTCCTGATTTGCCTTTCAATTATTTTTTTGAAGATGGTTTGGTGTTGAATTTTTATTCAGACCTTGAAAAACTGGTAGAAGAACTCGCTTCCAAGACTGAAGATAACGAAGCCACTATCGAAAGTTTTTTGAAAGATATTCAAACCAAATACCAGCTTACCGACCACGTCTTTTTACAGAATTCCCTTCATATTATTTCCAATTATTGGAATAAGGAAGTCTTGAATGGTTTGTTGAATTTCCATAAAGTGGAAGTGTTCCGGAGTATGGATGAAGCCAACAAACGCAATTTCAAAGATGAACATACCCGTCGCTTGTTCAATTCCTTTGCAAGTTACATGGGTTCAAGTCCTTACAAAGCGCCGGGAGTCTTGAATGTTATCTCTCACTTTCAGTTGAATTCCGGAATTTTCCTTCCAAGAGGAGGAATGTATTCCATTGCAAAATCGCTGACCAAATTGGCAAAGGAAATGGGAGTTCAAATTCATTTGAATGCTCCGGTAAGTCAAATTTTGGTAGAGAACGACCGTGCGATTGGTATTGAAAGTAAAGGCGAGCAATACTACGCTGATTATGTAATCAGTAATTCTGATGTCTATAATTCTTATAAAAAATTACTTCCTGATCATAAGGTGCCTGCTTTGTTTTTAGACAGGCAAAAATCTCATTCGGCGCTTGTCTTTTTGTGGGGTATCAAGAAGAGCTTTCCTCAATTGGCCTTGCACAATATGGTCTTGAGCGAGGACATGAAAAAGGAGTACGAAATTGTATTTAAGGATGGAGACATTGGTGACGATTTCACCATTTACCTTTACATCAGCAGCAAAACCAATACCAGCGATGCTCCTGAAGGATGTGAAAACTGGTATGTGTTGATCAATGCGCCTCATTTGCAAAATCAGGATTGGGACAAGATAACTACGAGAGTTCGTGCCATTATTCTAAAGCGCCTGAGCAAAATTTTGGGCGAGGATATTTCGAAGCTGATTGCCTTTGAAAAGGTTCAGGATCCAAAGACTTTTGAAGCACAAACCGGTGCAGCTTTTGGAGCGATTTATGGCAACAGCTTCAATGGAAAGTTGTCGGTTTTCTTCCGACATCCAAACTTTACCAGCAAGATCAAGAATTTATTTTTCTGCGGAGGAACGGTGCATCCGGGATCAGGAGTGCCGCTATCTTTGCTTTCCGCAAAAATTGTTTCCGATTTGATTGAAAAACAAAGCGGAAAACAAAAATCCAAAACCAGTGTCAAAGGACCGGCATTTTCTGCACGGAGTTGATTACTTCCAGTTATTGATAGACCATCATGGTAGAAAGTTAGGTGGGCCCGGGCACATAGTCCGGCTGGAAATGCTATTGGAGGGAAGGCTTGAAGAATCCCTGCTCCTTGCTGCGATTAAAAATAATCAAGGGCTAAAGGAACTAAGTCGGGTAAGGTTAAGTGCCGGTAAATGGTCAGGATTTCCAAGGTTCTATTTTGAAGAAGCATCTCCATTTCCAGTTTTTTTTCACAAAAATGCTTTTGACGAGCGGTTTGAAGACTTGCCAATCAATCCTTTTGAAAATGCACCTTTTCGTTTGGATGTGTTTGACGAAAAAGATGGCAACAGTCTACTTTGGTTTTCCTTTCATCATGTTTTTTTTGACCATATTGGGATTCAGGCTTTTATCAGTTTGATGGATGGACAGAATGATGTCCCGGTTTTTGATCCTACACCCATAAAAATGACCTTGTCGGAGAAATTGAAGGCTTATTTCAAAGCAGCCAATTTTGCCTTCATCGATGGCAACTTTTTTATGACCCGACATGAGCAAAAACTTCCTGCTGTCAAACCCAAATTGCTCAACAAAAAGCGGTTTGTTTTTTCTAAAAAAGAAAAAGAAATAATAGAGGAGAATTGTAAAAAAGCCGGAATAGGTCAGAGTCTCAATGCATTTTTATTGGCTTGTGTAAGCAAAGCTTTGCACGATGAAATTTTTAGTCATCAAAAAAGCCATAATTTTCTTTGGGTACCGTCGCTGGTAAATGTCAGGCAAAAGGGAGCCAAACCATATATTTTAAGAAATTACCTCTCTTTTTTATTTTTTAAAATAAGACCATCCACTTTAGAAGATTTCAATGGCACCATCAAAGAAGTTTTCAAACAGATGCGATGGCAAATTGGGAAACGATTGCCCCAGGCTTTTCGTGATTTTGCCGAGACCTACCGTTTTATGCCCATGCAGATTTACTATTGGATGTTTCAAATGCCATCGATGGGAAAGCTGTCTGCATTCTCTTTTTCCTATTTGGGAAAATCATTTGAAGGACTGGAATCCTTCCTCGGTCATCGGGTTTTGAATCTTAGAAATGTTCCTTCCAATTCCATTCGACCCGGAATTGCAGTGATTTTTTATGAATTCAGGGGAGAATTGAGAATGGAATCTTCCTGGGTAGCCGATTGGTATGGCGAGGAGAAGGAAGAAGCAGTGCTGGAAAGAATAAAGGAACTAGCTTTAGCCCAAGCACACAAAAAGTAATTTTCGAAATGGAATTTTCTACTTTTACGGCATGCAATGGATTGGTTACATCGGAGTAAGGCTGGTTAGTGTTTTATTTTTTCTGATTCCATTTTCAGCACTTTATAAGGTGTCGAATGGTGTCGCCTGGCTCCTGTACAAGGGATTAGGCTACCGAAGAGAGGTAATCAAATCCAACCTTCAAAAATGTTTTCCGGATTACCCGGAAGACAAAATCGATCAAATGGTTTGGGAGGCTTACCTCAATCTGAGTGATATCGTTGTTGAGGTAGCCAAGAGTTTGAGTATGCCGATCGAAAAGGTAAAAGAGCGGTATGTCTGTTTGAATCCTGAAGTTGTAAATGAGGCCATTCAATCCGGAAAATCCGTAATCCTTTCGGGCTACCACTACAACAATTGGGAATGGGGTGTTCAAACCTTGGGGATGTCTATTTTGCCTCCGTTTTATGGCATCAATAAGGGAATGTCCAATAAATTGATTGACAAATACATCAATAAAATCCGTGTCAGAGGAAACATGATTTTGGTAGAGACAAAGGAGTTTGTTTCCTTTTTAAAAGAAAATCATGACAAGCCAGGCACCTATGTTTTGTTGGGCGATCAAAACCCTTCCAATCACAAAAGAATGCACTGGGTTGATTTTTTTGGTATCGATACCGCCTGTCCTTCCGGTATCGATTATTTGGCAAGGAAGTATGATTTTCCTGTGTATCATTTTGATGTAAGAAGGGTAAAAAGAGGCCGATATGAAATAACATTTTTGCCATTGTGCCTTGAACCCAGGGAAACCAAAGAAGGAGAAATAACTGAAATGGTAATGAAACATTTGGAAGAAATGATCACTGAATATCCTCCTTCATGGTTGTGGTCACATAAGCGGTGGAAATTGAGCAGAGAAGTTTGATTTCCAAGAATTTCTACCCTTACTTCAACTCCAAAAACACCGGACAGTGATCTGAATGTACTGCATCATTGTAGTGTCC
>JAWKLG010000019.1:0-130737 GCA_041392845.1 Saprospiraceae bacterium
AACCGGGTTGCAAAGTAATGGTAGCTGGACTTTTGTCGATTGTTTGAGCAATCGCCCAACACCAACTGATCCGGTTTGTACCGGAGAATTTCAGGCTACCCTCACCTGGCACAATGGAACCAATGGCGATACAGACCTGGATTTACATTTAGTGGGACCAAACGGACTTGAGGTTTCCTGGGAAAATGAAACCGGTGATGGCGACATCATGCTCGACAGAGACATCATCAGCACTCCGGGATACGTGCAGGAAAACATTTGTGCTCCATTCTTAAACAATATGCCAAGAGGAGAATACAGAATTGAAGTTCACCATTTCTCTGGTTTGGAAAAAGACTTTCAGGTAAGGGTTGTGAGAGGAAATTATTCCAACAGTTACAGTGGAACTTTGGCAAACGAAAACATCATGGTTATTGAAACCTTTAAATTGGATTAAGTCCCTTAGTGGATCTGTTTCATAATTAAATCGATGAATGATTGCATTGAAAAGCCATCTCCGAAGTAATTTGGAGGTGGCTTTTTTTTAAATTTTACTGAACTGCCTTATGTATTTTTGACCATTTAAAAATAAAAGAATATAATAATTTCCACCGTTTAAATCTCCTACATCTAAGCCTTCAGTATCAAAAGTTGTTTCAATCAATACTCGGCCATCACTTGAAAAAATCTTTATTTTCTCAGGCTTAATACCTTTAAAAAAAATCTTGTCCTTAGCAGGATTCGGATAAACTATCGGCATCAAATTATCTACAAAATTGGAAGGGCCAAGTGAACTAATACCCTCATTTATTTTCCAAAAACCAGTATGGGTCCAGGCAACTCCCCTGATAGGGTAATTAAAATAATTTATTACAAAATTTCCTTCTTTATCATTTACCATTTCTTCACTTCTAAGGGAGGCCCCAAAAGCATCTCTTTCTTTTTTTTCCAGAATATTTCCATCATAATCCACACTCATCCAATAAACCTGAGATCTGTAGGATGAATCCTTTTCAAAAAATCCACTTATATAAAAAGTTGAATCTATACCCGCAAATCCTGTTACGTATCCATCATAGGGTTCAAAATCGATCGGAATTTCTTCTTTTAATTCGAATTCAGAATTAAAATGAACCAATTCAGGATGGTATAAAAATGAATTTAAACCTAAGGTCTTATAAAAGTCTCCCATTAAGGATATTTCACCATTTTCGAGTATGGTAAAATGATTGGGATTGTAAGACTCTCCCGAAGTACTCCTTCTATAAGTGTTGATATATTGTGTATTCCAATTAGAATCCAATTTTAACATAGTAGGAACGTATCTGAGCATGTATAGTATAAAGATATTTCCATGTTTATCCTCCTTCACTTTTCTAACTGTCAGGTTATCCACGTCTACCCTGAGATCACTAATAATCTTTTCCCTAATTACCTTTCCATCCTTATCAAATGCCAACATCTTCGCATAATTTTCATCAGGATCCAAAACATCTACTAGTAATAGAATCTCTCCAGAAATTGAAGGAACAACATCAATTATATTTGCTGAATAAGGAATCCCAGAAACTTCATTGAACCGTTTTTCAAAAAGCATTTCGCCATTTAAATCGACTTGTATAAAAACATGGGTAGTGGAACGGTCTTCTGCTATTGTAAAACCAAAAATCCAAAACATGTCTTCTTCCTCATCAAAAACTGCTTTTTCAGGCATTACAAACCTACCATCAACTTGAAATTGCTTTTCCCATTTGACAAATCCTGAGGCATCAATAAAACTGAAATGGGAGGAATTTTCACCCAAAAAACTTCTTGATTGTGTTCCTTGCATAATGTCGCCTTCATTTGTTAGACAAATTGAAAAAGGTCTGTTATTCAAACCAGCCATACCAAAGGTATTGGTATTTGGTATGAAAAAATCCGGAAACGGAGGGGTTAAATCCAGGTCTTCAAAATAACCGAGAAAGCCAAACCAATGGAAAACAGTTCCATCTGTTGCGATTAAGTTTGCCTTCAACTGGTTTTTCCTGGCATTTTGATTTGGTAGACCTTTTATGAAAGTTGCCTGGTAAGTGGCTCCTTGCAATACTTTGTTCAAGCTCGAGGCTTATCTGGTTTCCTATTGAAATTGGCCTTATCTTTAAGATTTCCAGCCAAGATTATAAAGGAATTTGCATCATAGGCTGGATGCAAACTCAATGCTATTGATTTGCCAAATCCCTGCCGCTTAAAATTTTCAAATTCAATTTTTAAATTCAAAAACATCATCTGTGTTTTCAGCAAAATGGTAATACCCCAGTCCCTGGTGAAGCAATTCAATTCGGTTTGTTGAATTTTCTTTTTGAAAAATCACCTGGCTATTATATTCCCATGGAAATGATGGCTTTGCTCCTCTCATCCCCTTGTAACCTTTTAAATAATTCCTGTTTGGTCCTAATTCACAACCTTCAATTGTAGTTTGTTTAAAGATATCTCCATAAACATCGTCAAGAGTCTCAACTTCCATCGTATGACTGTTTCCACCTGAATTGTATTCGAATGAACGTCCTTCATTTGGCTCCAGGTCAATTTCCCCGCGTTCCAATTCAGTAAGGTTTAGTAATACTCTGTAGGGTAGATTTTTAACCGGGTAATTCTTTTTATTAATTATTTGTAAAATGGTTTTCTGCCCATCACAATAACCATCGACATCAATCAATGAACCGAATTCTGAATAAAGACCCTCATTACAAGTTACTTTCGGCGAAATGGCGACACCGATCTCTCCTGCAGAAAATAAGTCTGCCTGACAATCAGCTTTAAAATCCACCCAAAAAGTTTGAACTTCTCCAGGTAAAATGGTATCCGGAAAAACAAACTCTGCATGGTTGTTTACTATGGAGAATGGAAATTCAGCATCCATGATCGATAGCCATTTCCCGGTCTCTATTCTCACTTTAATATTGCTTTCAGCCAAAGTTCCCTGATTGGAAAATTGAACCACATTTCGTCTTGTTTCACAAGCTGGAATATTGGACTGGGTCATTCCGATAATCAACTCTCTACAGTCTTCTTTTTTAAATAAAATTTCTTGCTCCAAATAGGTCCTGGTTTCATTCAGGGTCACATAAAAACGGTCCTGGCATGGAACAATACCATTTGTCCCAACTACCTCAATTTTATGACTACCTTTTGGCAGATTGAGATTAAAATCTTTATTGGCTTCCGGTTTAAAAATCTGGTCTTTAAATTTTAAAAAGAACCCTTCAGAAATATCAGGTTCACCTTGTTCTTTTTTACAATTTTTATTGACATCCAAAAAAGTAGAAACTGAAACATTGAAGGGATAGAAATCACCATTCTGCTCCATTTTAACCAGATAAGAATCTCCAACATTTATTTGATAATCAGGATTCCCGGTAGATCCCGACAGAAAGAGGTAATCATCCTTTATTTTTACCCTGGCAAAATACCCTGATTCATTTTTGCTTTCCCAAACCAGACTACCATTTTTATGATAACATCCAACATATACCTTTGCTGGTTCATTTCGAACCACAAAGGAACCGGTAACAATAACCAAAGAGTCATTTAACCACTTGGCATTAAATGGATAAATTGAATAATAAATAAAATTAAAGCTAACTGTGTCTGCGGCATTTCCATCTTTATCAAAAAATGCCAAACCTCCACCCCTTAATCCGGACCTTGACATTCTGTCATCTGCCACTGCTACTACCATTTCTTTTTTGCTATTCATGTCAAACCCAAAAGGTCTTGGTAAAAGGAAATTATCAAAAAATAAAGTAAAGGCTTCATTTATCGATCCTTGAAAATTATTTTCTCCGGTATTTAAATCAATTTCTCCCCAGATGCATCCTTCAAATCCAACGCCAACTGTCTTTGCAAAACCAGCATACGTAACCTTGTTATCTCCTGACTCAAATAAGTGGGTAAATGTTGTATAATAATTGGTAGTAACCTTGATCTCCGACAGAATATCGCCCTCCTTATTAATGGTATAAACGACACAATAATCTCCAACCCTGCTCCCGCTACCAAGCATTATCTTATCATAAATAAGCGCAATAGCTGAAATACAATCACCAGGAAAAGTTTTGGACCAATTGATTTGAAAATTTTCGGGATTAACCTTTACCAACAGTGCATCATTAAAATTATCTCTTCCCGTACCTCCAACATAGATTTCTCCATTTAGAAAACTTATTACAAATCCATATCCTTCAAAGAGAAACAACCTTTCCAATTCCTTACCACTTGATGATATTTTGAGCAACTCAACGGATGCATCATTTTTATTTGAAAGGGCATAAATATTACCTTCATCATCAAAGGCAAAATCTATAAATTCGGAAGTTTGGTCTAGTTCATATTCTCCAAGAAATCCTTGGCCTATGGCAGAGAAAAGCATAAAAAACAAAAATGCAGGTATAACCAGAAGACGTTTTAGTTGTTCCATAAATCGTATTTAGTTTGCTCAAAGCTAAAAGTAAAACTCTAATTGTAGAATAATTCCAAACCAAATAGTCAGGTTTCTAAATTATCCCTTCAATCCCTTTTTCACTACTTTTAAAGCCCAATCATAATGACTGGAACCGGCACCGATGGCATATGCCGCCAATGAGGTAGTCCCAGTCCATTTGTATCGCTTTTTTTCAAAAAGTTCTTCTTCTGAATGAGATTCGATGATTTCCATCAATTTTTTATGGCTATTTTCCAACATAGAAAAAATTTGCTCCAAGGGAATACCCGAATACAGATCTCTGATTTTCAAGTTCAGTTCAGGAGTAGTTTTCCAACTGTAACCTTCTTCAGGTATGGCAGGCTTATCTCCTTTCATTCCTATTTCATACCATTTAAAAAATAAAAGATGCCAATGATGCAGGTGAGCCAGTACATCCCGCACATTTCGATTGAGCATTTGGGTAGGAAAAATTTGGTTTATTTCTTCCTGAGATAGGTTATGAATAAAAGTCAGGAGCTTTGAATAATTACCGGAAGTAATATTTATCAACTCATCCTTGTTGGTAGGGCGTGGCATAGGCTTTTAATTACAAGGTCTTAGTTTAAAATAAAATCTATCATGACCTTGATCAATCCCTCATTTACAATTTAGATTTCTTTTTTAAAAACAACTTGTCGCTTCAAGACTTCAAAACCAAGCGAAGCATAAAATTGAAAGGCTTCCAATCTTTTTTCATTGCTTCTTACCCTGACTTCTATTCCATTTGGTAATTCTTTAAAAAAAGCATCGATCAAGGCTTTTCCGATCCCCCTTCGTCTATGGTTTTCATCGACCAGTAATCCTCCAATTTCATAAAAGGGCTTGGAAGTAATGCGATAGGTTTTGAAGGCATGAATGTATCCAACTATGGTGTCAGAAGATACAGCAACCAAGACTAAATGTTCCGGATAGGTGGAGAGTTTGGAGAGATTAGCTACCCCTTCATCATCAATCGAATATCCCATTTGGGCTGAAAGCTTTAAAACAGGAGTAAAATCTTCCGATCTGATTTTTCTTATTTCCAACAATTTTTCACCAAAGGTAGCAGAAAAAACTGTTTAAAAACTATAGCCAAAACCAACCGCAAGGTTAATGTGATCTCCTGAATAGATATTTCTTTCGGAGGAGCCATTTTCAAATTCAATCCTGGAAGTAAAAAGTGTTTTATTTTTTAACCTTCCACTTAAGTTAAATCGATAAAAAAATAGAAAGTGATCCATCATTCGAATATTGTGTTCAAAAAATACATGGTACAAAGGATACACTGCAAGATCCTTTTGTCGGTCAATCGAACGAACCTCATACCCGGAAATCGACATGTTTTGAATAAAATCCAAATACATCCCTGCAATGCCCAGGCCGGCACCAACTCTAAACTGATTGCGCCAATCAACAGGACTTAAGTTGTACCGAATCCCCGCATCAATTACAAAAAATTGCTCTTTAAAACTTAAGGGCACTTCCAAAAATCCTCCCGAACCTTCTTTTGTAACCCATTCAACCGTACTTGATTTCAGATAGGAAAGGCCAGTACCAAGACTCCATCTATTTTTCAGAGGTGTATCAAAATAAGCAACTGCACCAAGCGGATTACCACCGTCCAAAGGAGAGGTTCCCTTATTCAAACCAATTTTTGCTTCAACCTTTCTATTTTGGGAAAAACCAAGTAGGGGAAAGCATAGAATAAACAGGAGTAAAAATTTGTTTTTCATAACTGTGTATTTGGTTTAATTTCTATAAAGATGCCTTTTGGAGCTGACATCCCCTATTTAATTATTAAAAATAGAAATTAAACACCTTCAATACACCAAACTCCTTTCTTTCAATTTTCGCATTAAATCCTGGGTAACAACAGCTTCAAACTCCTTTCGCATGGCAGGATTCCTGCTTAATAAATCCTCAAGGTCTTTTTTCTTCCATGAAATTATTCTGCTGGGAGCCGCCACATATACTTCAGCCGCCGCCCATCGTTCAACCGAAATACTCATTTCTCCCAGGAAATAACCATCAGCAAGTTGGAATCCTTCGCTCCCTTCAAACCGTACATCGACAGAACCATTGTAAATAAAAAATACAGAATCAAGCTCTTCCCCCATACAGGTCAGGCAAACTCCGGGTTGCAAATTTTGCCAATGCCCTGCTCTGATTAATTTATAAAATCCAAAAGGACTGAAACTGGAAAATACACCATTATAAATCTCCTTTTCTTCAAAAGTAAGATCCAATTTCCTGTTTTTGTTCCAGGTATTGACTATCATAAAAACATTGACCGAAACCAGGGCTCCTTCAGATACAACATCCATCCACAAAGGCTCTACAGGAAAAATATAATAGTACAAAACATAACAAAAGGAAGAAATCACGGTAAACATCCGCAACCAAAAAATGGAATTGAAACTAAAAGCAGCTATCGCAGTTCCATAGGCAATTATATACAAGGCATATGCCATCCAACTATCCATCAGATTGGTAAATTTGGTTTTTTGGAGCTTAATCCACCATCACAAATTTACCGCTGAAAATGCTTAGCCTACTCTCACCCCTAAGGGTGGTTTTGGGCTAGAGTGCTGGGGCTGTGCTAGGTGCTGGGTACTAGGTTCAGATCCTTCGGTCCCTCAATCATTCAACCATTCAATCCTTCAACCCTTCATTCCTTCAATCCTTATTTCCTTCATTCCTTCATCCCTTCATCCCTTCACTAACTCACTCACCACCAACCTCTTCATACCCATGAAAGCCTGGGTTACTCGGTTGGCGCTTTCAGGATTGCTTAGTAATTGAGGGAGGATTTCGGGGACTACCTGCCAGGAGAGGCCGAATTTGTCTTTGCACCAACCACACATGCCTTCTTCACCTCCATCCTTTGTCAAGCCATACCAATAATGGTCAATTTCTTCCTGGTCTTTGCAGGAAATATAGAATGAAACTGCAGCATTGAAACGATACTTAGGTCCTCCGTTCAAGGCTGTAAAAGATTGTCCGGCCAGCTTGAAAGAAACCGTCATGGCCGTCCCGGCAGGTCGGCCAATGATTTGTTCTGCTTCATTTCCATACCGGACAATCGAGGTGATTTCTGAATCTGGAAAAAGACTGGTATACAGCTCTGCCGCCTCTTCTGCTTCGCCATCAAACCAAAGAAAAGGTGTTATTTTTTGTGGGAACATAATCATTTTTAAAGGGTTGAAGGGTTGGATTTTGAAGGGTTGAATATGTTTCTTAAGTTATGCTTCAACTATTCAACTATTCAACCATTCAACCATTCAACTATTCAACCATTCAACTATTCAACTATTCAACCATTGTTCCTTCCACATACCGCTTAAAATTATCCAATATACTTTGCCAGCCGCCTCTTTGCATTTCAATAGGATTTTCATTTTCAGCTTCGAAGGTTTCAGTGACTTTGGTGGTGCCATTGGATTCCTCAAGGCGGATGTCAACAGTTCTGCCATCGCCGAGGGTGTAGGCGAGGTGCGTATGAGGCTCAACAACATCATAGATAGCCCAGAAGTCGAAGCCCATGCTTCCGTCTTTGGCTTCCATGCGGGAATTGAGTTTGCCTCCTACTCTTAAATCATTTTCTGCAGAAGGACAATGCCAGGTGTCAATCGCTGCATTCCATTGGGTAATGTGTTTGGGTTCATTCCAGTATTCCCAAACTTTGGATGCAGGTGCGTTTATCTCTGCCTGCACTGTTATCTTTTCTTTGGTTTGATTTGCCATGACTTTAGATTTTTATTGAGGTTGCAAATTTAAATCGGAATTTATTTACATCTCCTATTTCTTACCGCCAGATAGAGGGGGAAATTGCGCCATCTATAAAATTTCCACCTCCACTTTTAAAAACATTAAGAAATTAAGTGCTTACCTGCATAGCTACCCTCAAGCCAATGTCAACTATTTAAGCACGAAAAGGCAAAGGTCTAAGGCGGGTCGCAAGAAGAGGACCGGCCGACTCTAGCAGAGTGATTAGCTCTCAAGAACCTAATTACTTGAATTTCAAATACTTTTGTATTTTAATTCCTAATAATTTTGGTTCACTCGACTGGAAGGTTAAGCGCAACGGTTGCAATTCAGATATTTTAATAGATTCCACATTTTATTCTTTTAAGTAGTTCATGTATTCTTCATTCATGTACTATATATGATTTCCATCGCATGCCGCCTCTACGGGGTATAAAAATCCAAAATCAAACGTCCAAAATCAAAAATCAAAAATCTACAAGGCCATTTGATAATAATTATAATCCGTCATGGGTGCATCTTCAAATCCAAGGTTTCTACCGATGGCTGTAATTTGTCCTCGGTGATAGGTTCCGTGATTCATTAGATGTTGGATAAATTGATAACGAGGTTTGGTTCCTTTCACCCAGGGAGTGTCCAGGTAAATCTCCTTCAAAAGGTCTGTTTCGGACATATCTTCAATGTTTTTTGCCATTCCTCTGGATTGATGAATCAGCGGCAGAAAAATGTTTTCATGTTTGGGCTCTTTTTCCATAAATCGTTGCGAAAATTGGGGTATTTCTTCAATGATACTTTGCCAAAATTCCTGTACTGCGAAAATGTGGTTGAGGGTAAGGATTAGACTGGGATAACTACTTGGGACTGATTGGTAGTAAAGGTCGGATGGTTTGCTTTGCAACCAATTTACCAACCTTTCATTCGCCCAGGCATTGTATTGTGCATAATCGGAAATCAAATTCTTTAAACTCATTTTTTCAGGTTTTGAATGAATAATGAGTCAAAGATATTTCAGGTTACTGTCAAGGGTGTGTCAGGGGTTGATTTGAGGATAAATATATTTTTCAACAAATTCCTTCACAGTCATATTATGCGGTTCAAAATGCTCTGAAGTGAGGAAAAGGTTCTTCATTCTGTCAATCCTAAAAACCCGAAAATCTTTTCGTTTTCTACAATATGCGGCAAGTACCCAGTTTTCACCATAAGAATGATACAATGAAAAAGGTTCTATGATTCTTTCGGATGGAATTCCCTTTTCATTTGTGTACTCAATTTTGACACATAAATACTGTGTTAGTGCCTCCTGAATCGGGCCGAGAAATTTAGAAATTCCGGTGAGATAAATACTTTTTGCGACCACCATGCGGTTTTCAAGGAACTCCAAACGCTCCTTTTGCTTTCCACTCAAAACCGATTTCACCTTCGCAATTGCCGCATCAAAATCATCAGAAAGTGAATCATCCTTGGCGAGCTTTAGAAACTTGGTCGCTGTTACCAATGCATTGGCCTCACGTTCTGTAAACATAACCGGGGGCAGAGAAAAGCCTTCCATCAGGGAATATCCTTTCCCTTCTTCAGTTACAATTGGCACTCCCGATTGTTCCAAAGTCCTGATGTCCCTGTAAATGGTTCTGACACTCACGCCAAATCTTTCAGCCAGTTCTGTTGCTGTTGTCAATCTCTTTGATTGCAACATGATAAGGATAGTGGTCAACCTGGCTAGTCTTGGCTTTTCAGGAGATGTCATTCGATAAATTTCAAAATCAAAAACGCTTGGATGTAAATGTAGAAATTATTCAGATGCTACTTCAAACCTCAATACTGTCTTTAATTTGGAAGGTTCTACTCTTCGAGCATCACTTAGGTATATTTCTTTGTGAATTTTTGATTTTCTATTCAATCTTTTTTCTTTTGCCCAATCTTCCATCACCTTAAAACTGGCAGGTTCATCATCATAACTTCCCAGGTGCAACATTTGCACACAAGGTCCTTCTTTTATACTTTCAAAACAGACTTTTTCAAGATAGGAATTTTGATTTTTGGCTTTAGCCTGTTCCCTTACTTTTTTAAAAAATATTTCATCCACAAAGTCGGGCTGTCGAATCATCAAGGTATATACAAGGTCATTTTTATCAATGATTCCATTGAAAGACTCTCTGCCTTTTTCATTAAGATCCCATACACCTTCTAGCGGATATACAGTGAAATCATAATATCCGGGAAGCTTATTTTCCTTTTTAGCAGTCATTTTAATACCATAGGCAACCGCATAAAGTGCCGTGACGCACTTTTCGAATTCGGGTCCGTTTGGATTCCCTTCTCCCTTTATGGTGATAAATTTAAATGCTGGAATTTCTATGAATTCCGGCTTCATTTTCGGGAGGTAAAGGTGCTTTTCTGATTTACGCCATTCGTGCTTCATGATTGGAAAATTTGTTGAGGTACAAATTTCCAAATGCCCTGTGCCATAGGTATGTCAGGGGTAAATTATTTTTAAAAAGAAAAAAAGGCATCAATGAAGCAACTTCGCCAGACCAACTTTTTTGACCATCGTGGTTGCACAATCTCGGCCTTTGTATTTCACTACTGCTGTTTCATCCGGCATCAGCTCAATTGCTTCAATGGAAGCTTTTCTGGAACCTTTTTTACAGATTTGCATCTCTGTGTACACCATTTTACCAGTATTCATACCCCGGATGTACATTCTATCAAAATTGATGGAGTCCGTAAAAAACTGGACAGCCATCTCTTTATCTTCCAAAATCATCTCCGATTCATATAGAGTTTGCTCTTTTGGATCCTCCTTTACAACATCAGTTGAATCTTGAATTCCTCCCGTTTTTTCATTTTCACAGGAAACCAATATTGATGTTATTGTTATTAAAAATATAAGAAAATTTCTCATGACTTGATTTTTTATGATGTAGCCTGTTCCAACGATAATTTTGTTCAAATGCTTCATTTTTTTAATAAAATCATTTGCTTTTTGAAGGATGAGCACCCGATCCAAACGAATATGAACCATTTCCATCAGGGATAAATTCGAAATATCCTGCAGTAGGTGCATATACATTCTCTGTTTTTACCACTCCTCTCATATCCACCTGAAGATTGTAAACTTTTAAACTCCCGTCTAACTCACGCACAGTGTAAAATCCTTTGGAAAACCACTTCATGACTTGTCTTTGTTCCGGTGAAAGTTTTTCCAATAAGGTTTCATTTATTCTAAATCCATTCAATGAACCTTCTTCAGGGTTAAATAAATGGATGGGTTTTAAAAATATGGAGTCTTGTGTTTTAGCTACCCCATACCAGCGCAAATTTCCAATTCCAACTGGCATGGTAAGCATCTCTTTTGGAAGGATTTTTTCCTGCCTGCAATAAGTTTTAAATCGCTGCTCAATGTGTTGTTTAACCCCTAATGTGGACAATAAATAAACAGTACTGATTACCAATCCAAAATAATTCCATTTCGCAGTTTTCCATTTTTTCCCAAACCAACCAATACTCATCCCCAGGCCCAAGAGCATAGGCAAGGTATAAACTGGATCCACTACATTAATGGAATCAAAACCAAATCTTTCATTTGAAAATGGAAGAAATAATTGGGTACCATAGGCTGTAAAAGCATCCAACAAGGCATGAGTAACCAATGTCAGCCATGAAAAAAATAAAAGTCTTGAAAAACTTTCATTTTTGAATATTCGCAAACGGGAAAGTAGATACGCAACCAGAAAAGAAAGGAAGCTGAGAACAATCAAAGCATGACTATACCCCCTGTGAATAGATAACATTTCAAAAGGGCTGTAAATTAAATACAACAACACATCCAGGTCTGGTATAGTGGCGATAATGGCACCAGTCAATGCTGCCTTATTCCCCTTTACTTTTCCAAGGCAGGCGCGTCCAATTGCCGCACCCAAAACTGCCTGGGTAATACTATCCATTCAAATTTTTCCACAAATAAAAGGAAATATTTACAGGCTCATTTATGAATTGCGCAAAGCTTTAATCAATTCCTTTTTGTTCATTTTACTCCTGCCTTCAATTCCTACCTTTTTCGCTTGTTCATATAATTCGTCCTTGGTTCTGTCTTCATACTGTTCGGCTTTGCCGCCTTTTTTCCCTGAATTGGGTGTATTGGCAATTCTGGCTGCTTTTTGTTTGCTCATCCCTTTGTCTCTGAGCTCCTCATATTGCTTGTCATTTTTAATCGATGGACCATGATTCTTTGCCATTATTCTTGATTTTTTGGGGTTTGAAATGGTTTTTTTCTTCAACAGTTATTAAAAAACCCTTGTTCAATTCCCCTTTTTATCACCTTGCATGAATCCGACCTTAAATCCGGAACGATTCAGGGTAATCAAATCTGAAGTCTCTCCGATAATCTCATCTATCAAGCCAAATTCTTTAGCTTCAATGGCATTTAAAAATTTGTCTCTAAGAAAAAATGCTTCTATTTCTTCCCAACTTTTGCCTGCATGTTTACCCATTAAATGGAACAATTGGGTTTGAATTCTTTCCTGCTCATGCGTGGCAATTCTTACATCTTCGGTGTACCCTCTTGCACCACCTCCAGTCGGATGCATATGAATGGTAGCGTGTGGCAGGGCATATCTCCGACCTTTTTCACCTGCACTCAACAAAAAGGTGCCCATACTTCCGGTAAATCCCAGACAATAAGTAGCAACCGGAGCAGACATCATTTTCATAGTATCATAAATGGCCAGACCGGCATAAACTTCACCTCCCGGACTTTGTATATAAACATTCACGGGCATTTTTGAATCGACACTGTTCAGATATAATAGTTGTGCAACGATAACACTGGCCATGCCTTGTTGAATGGGGCCAGAAATAAAGACAATTCGTTCTTTAAGGAGGAGGCTGTAGATATCATACGCACGCTCTCCCCTACTGCCATCATCGATGACCATTGGAATAAGACCTGCCATTTCCAAACTTGTTTTATTTTTTAAAAAATAGATTTGACTTTTGCTTTCAAGCGAATCCCTTCAGGAGTTTTAAAAAAAGCAGCACTCGCTTTTTCGATTTCCCCTTTGGTATTTTTCCTTGAAAATAAACGCAGGATGCGCATGGTTTTCTTTTGCAAGGCCAACTCGGCTTTCAAAAGAGGTTTTTCCTGAAGGCTGGACTCAAATCTTAACTTCTCTTCCCAGAAAAGTTTCCCATTTAAGTAGCGATCAATCAATCCAGTATTATTCATAAAAGTCTTCATATTTCAATGATTTTTCATGAACAATACTTTTCACTTTATCCAGACATTTGTGTTTCTGTACACTTACCGAATGCTTTGAAGAAAACCCAAATGTTTTCATTAAGGATTCCAGCTTTTTCTCCTCAAAATAAAAGGCACTCAACAAATCCATACATTTCTTTCCTGCCTTCTCTAAAAATTTAAGAATCCGCTTTTCGGAAGGAGTTGGATAGAAATCTTCGAGCACTGTATATTGCACCTTGTAAGATAAAAGTGTATTTTCTTTTTCGACCTGTTTACATTTTTGCCACCAAAGATTTTTTGCAGCACCCATCACATATTGTTCTGCCTTTTCTACCTGATCCATTTTTTCAAGGTAGGCAACCAATGCATCCTGAAAAATATCTTCAGCCTGCTCAAAATTGCCTCCTTTGTTTTTTATAAATCCGGCAACTTTTGGGAATACCTTCAAATAAAGTTTTTCAAGCTTCGCATCCACCCCCTCCTCTACCAAAATTTGATTTTCAATCCAATCCATAATCAAGCATTTATTAAGATGTGCAATTTAAGGGAAAAATATCACCGGCTCGGGGGCTCGTTTGCTCGTTTTCTCGTTAGCTCGGGGGCTCGTTTGCTTGGTGGCTCGTTGGCGCGGGGGCTCGTTTGCGCGGTGGCTCGGTGGATCGGGGGCTCGATGGCTCGGGGGTTCGTTTGCTCGGTGGCTCGGTGGTTTGGTTCTGGTAGAGGGGTTATTTTAAATGAAAAGCGGTAGGTCAAGGGCATGCCCTTGACCTACCGCTTTTCGTTTATATTCAATTGATTGTCAAATATTTAAACGAAACCTAATTTACTCCTGCTCCATGAAATTCTTGGAAAAATCATTCTTGGTTTTAACAATATAATCATGGATGATTAGGTATTCACTTTTTTCCAATGGCTTCATGTAAATGGTGGTCGTATCATACTCTTTCGGAATTTCTACCAGTACAACCTGACCATAAATGGCAACTGGAACCCAAATTTTTTCTCCACTGAGTTGTTCGGGATTTTCTTCGGTTTGATTTAAAAACGAAGCGATATCATCGAAGAATTGTTGAAAAATTGGGTGATTAAAATAAGAAGTTGGTAGTATTTCGTATCCTTCCAACTCTTCAATTTTATCAAACATCAATTTATTATCCTCCATATTTAAAAGGACTCCTTCCTGAAGAAATCCGGAAGAACTTAAATCAAAATCTCCCTCTTCAGTTTTGGTCAAAAATTGATATCCTTCAGGTAAAATGAAAAAATTGTCTTCCAAAATGGAAGTTCCTTCAGGAAATTGAAGGTCAAATTTTTTCTCGGCTTGTACTTTTCCTTGAGAAGACAAAGATTCTGTTGGGGCAAGTTCTATTCTTTCTTTAATACAGGAGCCAAGAAAAAATGGCAAGATCGCACTAAGGAGTATCAGGGTTTTAAAATGCTTTTTCATGAAAGGTAATTTTAGTTGAACATATCGCTTTAACTGTCTAAAGATAATGAAATTTTAATGTTTAAAAAATTAATTAACAAAACTCCATTTACTATCATATAACAACTCGAAGATGCTCCTGATCGTCTGAAGGTCTTGCTATTAGGTATTCGATGTTCGCTTTTCATTTTTAGGAAGGCCACGTAAATCGTAAACCGTAAACCGTAAATACCACAAATACCAGTTGAAAAGCTCCTCCATCTGTTATTCTACTTGAAATATATGAAATTCCCATCAAGGAACTTAAAGCGAAATTTATCAACATTCAATCCATAGTCATTTTTATTTTTTCAACCTTTGCTTTTCAAAATGTAAAAATTCAGTCCGGTTGGATCTTATCACTTTTATCGATTATTCGGGTACCCTTGTTTTTGCCATCAGCGGAATACTGGCTGGTGTCGACAGGAAATTTGATCTTTTTGGAGTTTTCATCCTCGGATTCGTCACCGCCGTGGGAGGAGGTACGCTAAGGGATGTGCTCATCGGTAGCACTCCTGTTGCCTGGATGAAGAATGACATTTATGTTTTCATCATTCTTTTAGCTGTGCCTATTTGTTATATTTGGAAAGAACGTATTTTAAAAATGAAAAAGGGTCTTTTCCTGTTTGATACCATAGGAATTGGCCTTTTTACCATATTAGGCCTTCAAAAGACCCTCCAACTGGGGCTTTCTCCTACCATAGCAGTAATGATGGGGGTCGTCTCAGCAACATTTGGCGGCGTAACTCGCGATGTACTTTCCAACCATCCGCCTCTTATTTTTCAAAAAGAAATTTATGCCATGGCCTGCCTTGCAGGAGCGATTTTATTTCTGATTGCCGATAATTTCTTTTTGGAAGAAATTGCAATGATCATCTCCATCAGCGCTGTGATTGCAATTAGAATTCTGGCCATCAAAAGAAAATGGACATTGGGCTTTAATCCTTAATTTTTATTTTCTCTCTAATTCCAAATCTATAACCAATCCAAACATTCAACCTGATGTCAGGAAAACTTTGATACTCCACACCTTTGCGATTGGAAGGGATGGGCGCATCCGGAAAAACACCTGGAAAATCAAAAAGAAAATCATTGGAATTTTTTTCTTCCCCGGATTTATTTAAACGCTCCGATTTTATATTGGTTAGGAATGTCTTTCCAACATTTATCTGAACTCCCATAAAAATCCTTTTAGTATTAAAGGTGTTCACCTGAAAAAACATCATGGGCGTTAATTGATTCCAACTTTTATAAAAAAGAGAATTACCAAAAACAGTTTGAAACGGATCAAAGTCCATGTCTTCGATATGGAGCCTGTCATAGCGGAAAGCAATACCCAAATGCATGAGTTTGCGTTTGCTTGGCAAAAGGTCAAGACCTGCCTTGCCGGTAATTCCAAAACTAAATCCTTCATCTGAAATTCCTGAAGCTCCTTCCAGGATGCCCACATAAAAATCTGCCTCGGTCCCCAATAAAAAACCATTCAAGTAAGTCTCTCCACCTATGTGCAGGGATTGTTTATTGTTGACAAAGGCTAAAGGATCGAGATAAACAGCATATTGAAAGGAAGTATCTGTTTGTGCTGAAAGTCGATTTGACAAGCTTCCAAACAAAAAAATAAAAAATGCGCAAATAAAGGGCTGACTTAGATTTTTGAAAGTTTTCATTTACGAAAGTTTTAGTTTTTAAAAGCGAAATCCAATTAAACCATTGAACTGGAAGGAAAATTGAGTTCCTGCTCCGGTTCGGTTGTAATGTACGTTGTGTTCGATTAAATCGGTAATATATTCTGAATACTCATCTTCCATTAAAAGCAAATCGTTCGGTTCATTGAGGGTAGATTCCACATCAAAAAGAATGGGATAACCGTAGGCCATTTGAAATGAAAGGTAAACGTTACTTGTTCTAAAAAAATTCAATTGGCCGTATAGCATGGGCGTAAACTTATGGTAATCCTTGCTGTAAACCATTCGTGTAGGATTTCTGGTCAAATTTGGTGCATGGTCCAGTTGGTCAATGTGAAATGATGCATATTTTAAATAAAGGCCAATTTGGACAAATCCCGGTTTCGTTGGAATAGCGTCAATGCCACTTTTTAAAAAAACACCATAACTAAAGGAGTCATCCCTGAATTTTCGTTCACCGTTTAGAACATTAAAATAACTGTCAAACCCGGCACCGACAGAAATCTTTCCAAATCTTCTTTCAAAGGATATATTCAGCGATTGATTACCTCTAAAAATGCTGGTTACCTCAGAATAAAAGACCCATTTGTAATTCAAACTGTCCTGAGCTTTCAAAAATGAAAGTCCTGAAAACAGCAATCCGATGATGAGTATATTTTTTTTCATGCTATTTTCAATTTAAAACCAAATTCCAAATAAAAAATTGGCCTGGAAGGCAATGGTATTTTTAAACCCGCTTGCGTTTTTATGGAAGCCGTGCTCAGAAAGGAAATTCAAGTCAAAAAGAGGGATGGTACCATATTTTAAAGCCTCATAATCAGATTCCTCTGATTTCAGATTGTATAAAAAGGTCCTTCCGATGGCTCCCTGCACACCGGCATAAAACCAATTGGTATTATAAGTATTGATTTGCACAAATATCATAGGAATAATCTTTTGGTAGTCTTTCTTGTAGATCGCACTAACAACTACCAGGTTATCCCCATCATATTCATCCAATTGATAAATATGGAAATTTTGTTGTTTGATCATGAGTCCAAAACCAAACATGTCCTTCTTTCTCGGAAGCGGATCAAATCCTACCCTTGCAGTAATTCCAAAACTTAAGGCATCTTTCCTAAAATCGCGCGTATCTGCAAGAATTCCAAAGTAATAATCCAATCCAAGGCTGCCCTTGAATTGTCCTTTATTGACTTCAAAAGTCAAATTAGCTGAGCGGTTTCCCCGCATGGGACTTGTTATTTCGGAATACAAGGCATAACGGGGTTCATCCTGTGCAAAAGTTTGGCCCTTGAAAAGCAGGAAGAGGAAAAAAGAAGATAGGAGTAATTTTAGTTTCATAAAGTTTTCTTTGATATCCAAATGTAAAAAGTTTATTTGAAACTAAAATTTCCATCCTGTTATTAAATTGAATTGGACGCAAACTTCATTTCCTTTTCCCCAACGATTAAAAGGTACATTATGCTCGAGGAAGTTGTTCCAAAAATTGGAAGGATATCCATCGTTTTTTAACAGCACTGAATTGTCGGTAGTTAATTCCGAACGAACATTCATCAATATCGGATACCCCATCGCCATTTGAAATCCAATCAAAATGTTTTCATATTTATCAAAATCAAATTGCATAAATATCATTGGTGTCAGTTTCCCATAGTCTTTTTCATAAATTCCATATTCCCGGAAATCATCATCATAGGCAGGCATTTCATCGTACTGATAGGTATGGAACTCGGCATAACGGACAAAAATTCCGGCATGGAAGACCTTTTTCTTCATATACATGAATTCTTTGCTCGCTTTAAAAGTCAATCCATAACTAATTTCATCCGTTCTGAATTGCCTCTCGGCAGTCAGGATATCCAAATACAAATCCGTTCCAAATGCCAACCTGTAGTCTTTAATTTTCCTCTCAACATTGAGATTCACTGAAGAATTGGTTCTGAAAATGCTGGTCAATTCAGAGAAAACGGCCCACTCATAGTCATATTTAATCTGACTAAAAATTGCGGAAGGAAACAACAATGTGATGAATATGTAGAATAGTTTCTTTTTCATATTTAAAGTTTAAAATCGGAATCCACATAAAAAATTGAGCTGAATGACGGGTACTGGTTCCGGATCAGGTTCTTCGGAATTCGGTATGCCGAATTCAAGTTGATCTTTTAGTACATAGTCTCCATACCCAAAGGATGTTTCAGGAATATCACTTCCTTTGATTACAGGATTGCTTATAAAAACATAACCTCCTGAGACCATAAACCCAAAATAATATCTGAGATTATTCCTGGTATTGAATTGAAAAAATGCCATAGGAATTACTTTATTGAAATCTTTTGCAAGGACCTCACCGGAGTTTTTGATGCTCCTTCCTTCAGCCTCCAATAAATGATATTGCCCGTATTTTAAACTCAATCCAAAGGCAATCATATCTTTCCAGTCACGGCCGGGGGTAATTCCGATTCTACCGGTCAACATATAATTAAAAGAACCGGCCTGATAACGTCTGATGTTTGAGCGAATCGCATAATAATGATCAAAACCAATAGCATACCTGATTATCCCCGGACTGAATTCCAGGGTAAGATTATTGGACCTGTTTCCCCTAATATGACTGCTCAACTCAGAATACAAAGAGAATTTGTATTGGTTTTCAACATCTTGACCATACATCTCAAAGCAGCCAAAAATCATTATCAGAATAGGTAATATTTTAGATTTCATAAAAGAATTTAAAATTTAAAAATCGAATGACCCCTGCATTAATGTATTGCAAATCCACCCATAAATTGATAGGTATCTCCCGGAAAGCTTATTAAATAAGCCCATGGCCCCTGGTCCCAATTTTTTGTTTTTTTAAGCATTAATTTTTTTATTTCTGAGTCGAAACACAGACGAAAATCAGACAGGTTAATTATAAAGGATCGGGATTCCCCTTTTTTCAACTGCTCAAAATTTATCTTTAGTGGCGATTCAACAGATTTAACAATCAATTCACCTTCAAAAAGTAATTTTATTCCCAATTGCACCTCGAATGGCCATTTCCCATCATAAATCTGATATTCAAATGGCTCTTCCCAATCGTTTCTTAATACCAGCTCAATAATTATATCGCCTTTTAAAGGGTCTTTGTTTAAAAATTTAACCTTGCCATAATTTCTGTTCCTGTTGATATTCAATTGATTAGCTTTCAATAGGGTCTCCAGTCTTTTCTTACCCAACTCTTCCAACACATTTGTATCGAGACCTACCAGAATTTCTCTCCTATCTAATAATTTCTTTAAAAAGGCGGTATCCCCGATATATTTGTGTCTAAATTGGATACGTTCCCCTTCAAAATACCTGTGCAAAGTAGCTCTGTCTTTTAAATTAGAATCCGGAAACTTCTCTAAAAACTCCCTGGTCATCTCATTCCAGCAGCAATAATATTTTGGATTTTCCATTCTTGGTATCAACCAGGCATCATCAACCAATTCGCTATTTGGAAACTTATTAATGAAAGCCTCGAAGTTGTCTTCATAGACCTCTTTTTTACTTATTCTCTGTTTAGTAAATGCGATTTCTTTATTAATCAAACCAAATCTTGCTACCAAATCAAAGAAAAACAAAGAATCGGGACTTGAATAATTCTCCTCAATTTCAATAATCCTCAAAGCATACTTCTTCCATGCCGGATCACAATAGGAAGGGCAGTAATAAGGGTTGAATTCTAATGGAGTTGATATATGTCCTGGAAAATAAGGCGGTACTCCTTGTATGGGTTTCTGTGCCATAAGAAAAGACGAGAAAAGAATTCCAACTAAAAGGATGCAAACAGAAAGTGCAGGAAGCAATGGTTTTAGTATCATAGATTAAGTTGAATTTCCAGATTATAAAAAATTCGACTCTAAGGTAGTAAGATTTCACCAATGAAAAATTGCCACCGTCTTCTGAATATCACCTCCAAGGGTGAACTTTGATCAAATGGATTCACCTACATTTGAAAAATTATAAAGTACACATTATTTATCCCATTTAAAAAATGCCCTGCAGGTGGAGACCGGCAGGGTAGTTTTTTAAAAAAAAAGAATGGGCCTAAAAATAGAAAGGACCTTCGCCGGGCTACGCGAAGGTCCTAAGGTGTATTTGTGTTTATTTGTCAATGCAATTATTGTCAACAACCAATCCAAGAATTCAATTCATCTCCCTATTAAGCTTGTTTGTAACCAGAATGAAAATTCATTGATTGATGTAATTACATTACTTGCCTTATAAACATTGATTGAACAGGAATTTTACAAAAAATATTAAAATTTCCGATCCGAGCAAAAATTTAAGCTGCTGATTATCAATATTTTAATCCAAACAAAGCACCTGCAAAAAAAGTCCCTCACAAATACATGTGAGGGACAGGTCGGGCCTAAAGCGCCCTTGCTTGTTTTAGGGTCCAAATACATGGAAAGTCTGAGCCATCACCAATTATGGACAAACATTTATGCTAAATAATAAATGCCAATTTTAAGGGGGAACGATACGGACGGAACAATAAAAATACGAGATAAAGTTAAATCTAAAGTTTTAACTTATAGTAATTTTTAATATCAATAAACACTTGATTTGAGGAGTTCGAGATTAAAATTTTCTTTTCCAAGGCCTAATTTTTCAAAATAAAATATCCGCTATAGCTTTTTTAACAAATTTAACTGATATTTGGGTTGGCTATAATCATTAGCCTTTATTCATTAGGTTAAGAAAAAATAACTAGTGGAATTGAGATAGCGTTTCAGTTCCACTTTTTTTTGCCACTCGCTTTTCGACCTTCGCTATTCGTTTTTTCACCCAACCCAAAAACCCAAATTCCACCAATCCTGGCAAAGCTCCCCCACCCATTTCCTCTTCCAAAAGACCAAAGCCCAAAGACTAAAGACTAAAGACTAAAGACCAAAGACCAACTAAAAAAAAGAAGCCGGTAAACCTAAGCTTATTCCGGCCCCTAATGTTTGTCTTTTAATAGCGTAACAAAAATAAATATACGATTTTTTTTATTATTTTCCAGATTGGTCTTTATTAGCTTCCTATCATTCAAAAGAGCCCCTAACTTGAGAGATCCTACTGGTCTGAAGACCTGCACGTACCTTGGATACAATTCTGAAGAACTTTAAAGCCCAAAATAATCAGGCAATAGTTTGGATGCTTTAGTGAATAACTGGCGGTTAGTATATCCCTCTTTTCCTTCTCCTTACCTAATTGATCATGGTATAATAATATTCGACCCTACGGGTCGGGGATGGAATGAATTTCATGGCTACGGAGATGGGACCCTGCGGGTCCCTGAGAGTTCCTGGCTGCTCCGGAGTCAACTAAATTTTAGGATCCGAAAGATCCAATCTCTGTAACAAAATGATAAGAAGGTTTAATGGTTGATTGCGCCTTCATGTTCCTTCATTCCTTCATCTTTCAAAAAAAATCTCAAGAACGATTCCGGTAATTTTAGATCATTCCTAATCCTACCGTCACGCAATGACGGCCTAACTCGTATTCCAATGTTCAAAAAACGAGCAAAAAGCCAATAGCCAACAGCCAACAGCCACCAGCTACCTTCCTTGGTCAATAATAGCTGCTTCCACCAAAAGACTGGTCAGAATTTCAACATCAATATCTGAAGGTTTTAGAAATTTCCTCATGGTAACATACTTCCTGGTACCAGCTTCCATATAATGGTGATCGTCCGAAAGTAAATGTCCACTGGTAAATCCAAAATTCACTCCTTCCACCGTCACCTTCCCCCAGGGAACAGCTCCCGGCCAAATAAAACATATATTTTTAAAAACAGAATAATACGGAACATTGTAGGCAAGCTTCTCCTTCACATTAGGAATGGTCTCCAGAATTAGGTCCCTCAAAACCTCCACGACCTTTTGCTGATCTTCCGGAAGGAAATCAAAACACTCCTCGAAATTCCTGAATGAAACAGATTGCATTTTTGCCATCACCAAGGGTATTGTTTATTACGAAAGTAAGGAAATAAGAGATTCTGAAGGATGGATTAAATTAAATAACCGCACCCGACTAGTATCCAGGTCCTAACGTTAGAAACTAGCCACCAGCACCTGCACCTAGTACCCAGCACCAAGTACCCAGTACCCAGCACCCAGATCAAAAATGCCCCGGGATTAACCGGGGCCAACTAAAAAGAGATAGCTAAATAAATTCAATAATTTTTGGATCCAATTACCTGGATCCAGACCTGTGTTTATTTGTCTGACCAAATTGAGACAAAAAAGAAACCAAGTTTCGCCAAATTTTTATCAGATAGAATTATTGTAAGGTTTATTTCGGAAAATGACCACTTATCCCCATTTTAAGACAACTTGAGAAAAACAAGCTTCTTTTGCGAGCCTTTTTATTTCTGATTAGGGCCTTTAATTTTTTAGTCTAAACCGTTGGACTCAATGTTTTGATTGCATATGCTTTTGGATTGTTATACATGCCGGTAAAATCAAAATTTTGGACCATTTTCAACTTCCATTCCCCTTCATCTTTTTCCAAAACCACCTCAATGATTCCAGCTCTTTCAAGTAATTTGTTATTCTGAGGATCTGTATGACCTTTGGTTGACCATTTACCTGTTACCAATGCCAAGCCTTTTGCAATGGCTCGAGCATATAAAATATCCAGTTGCAGTATTGCTTCTTTCATCATTTTTTGAAAAACCATAACATGCATTTTTTGGATATTTGGTTTTCCTAATGCAAGCTGTCCCATGATGTCAATAAACTCACAATCACTAACAAAAAGATTTACAAGTCCTTCAGCATCTTTTTGATTCCAAACAAAAGCGAAATTATCTAAAGCCTTTTCTATTTCACTTTTATCCTCAAGAGTCAAATTGTTAATCATTTTCACTTTTTTAAAATTTCTAATTCATGCCCCATTCTACTAAAGGTCTCTTCTAAAACTTCTATACTGACCTCTGCAGATTCAATTTTAAAAATCCGGTCACAATCTTCTAAATCAAATACAATCCTGGCCTCAGGCATTTTTTCATTAAGCTCATTTTTAATCTTTCTAGAATCTCTGGTCTTTTCAACGCTTGTTTTGAAAATACTGATCATAAAATCCTATTTACAAAGCACTGACTCGTGCCTATTAATAAGCCAAAACCGGCTTTTGAAAAACATATTCTTCGGAATTCATCTGATTTACAATAAAATCAGCCAAATCCTTTCGGCTGATTTTTCTTCCACCTTGAGGACAATGGTTCAATTGGACACGGTACTTGCCAGTCGCCTTACCGTCAGATAAATAGGATGGGCGAACACAAGTCCATTTGATATCTTTGGTATCATCCAAAATCGTCTCCCAACGCGTTTGGTCGTAATAGACTTTATTGTAATTGGGGCGGATAATTCTATTGAGGAAAAAATTATCAGTGGAAGGATCGCTCATATCTATCAATCCTGAAGTAATGGTTGTAAGACGGTCAATCCCCAATTCCCGCATGGCATTCAGGATGTTTCTGCCTCCTTCAGAATAAACTTCCGTATATTTATTAGAGGTTCCGGTACCCAGCGAAGAGATAACCAGGTCACTCCCCTTCATCTGACTTTTTAGAGATTCCAGGTCAAAAATTCCACCTTTTGCTACCTCCAATTTTCCATCAGCATTTCCTGCAAAATCATCAGGATTCAGTTTTGAAGGGTCTCTGACCAGGATTTTGACCTGATGTCCTTCCTTAAGTAGATTTTTGAGTATTTCTTCACCAGTTTTTCCTGTTGCGCCTAATAAAAATACTTTCATGAATAATCTATTGATGATTTAAATGATGGACAAAATTACCAGCAAAAAAACAGGAAAAATAGAAAGAATCATCCCATCACTAGGACAAACCGTGCATGATTCCTTTTTTAAATTGACTGGGAGTTTCACCTGTTATTTTTTTAAAAAGACGGGAAAAGTAGGATGGATCTTCCAAACCAACTTGATAACAGATTTCCTGAAAACCGTCCGTTGTCTCCAACATCATAATTTGCGCTTTAAGAATCACGGTTTCCTGAATTATTTGTTTGCAATTTTTATTAAAATGGCTTTTCACACAACGATTCAAATAATTTTCTGAAACATTTAATGCCTCAGCATAATAGGCAACCTGCTGGTGACTTTTGAATTCCGCTTTTACCAATTTTTTAAACAATTTGGCCAATTTAGCTTGTTTGGAAATGCTTTTTTTGCTTCCAGACCACTCCAAAAGTTTTTGAAGCATTGCATGAAACAAGGATAAACCCACCATGCGATTAGGCTTGGGACTTTCCAGTTCTAAAGACAATAAACTACATAAATCAATTATCCAGTTTGCATCCTTTTCATCCGGCTCGATTAAACCTTCCATCTCTTCAAGACCGGATACATCCAATTTGTCATGAAAGTTCAGCAATACCTTTTTATCAAATAATACCAGATATCCCTTTAAAGATTCATCAATTGCTTGAATAGCAAACGATTCTCCCTCCTGGACAAATAACAAATTTCCTCCTTTGATCAAGAAGGATTCAATTTCAACCTGTTGCTGAAAACTTCCTTTTTCCAGCACCAAGAGAATAAAATAATCTGCCCTTAATAGCGGAGTGGGTACTTTTAAAGCTTTTGAGAGCTTTTCCAAAGGATAAATTTGTAAGGGTGCCTGCTGCCATCGAAAATCAGTCGGCAATCCTTTCAGGTATTTCTGAATAAAACTTTGGAAATCAATGTTTTTTGGCAATGGTGTAAAATTTTATGCAAAGAAACAGATTAGATTCTACAGAAGTCTGCTTCGCACAAATACTTAAGGAATTTAAGGACTTCCATTCTCCATTTTTGACCAGATGTGCCCTGTCATTACATTTAAAATTGTATTATATCCGGACCTTTGAATCAAAAAAATAGAACCAGCAAGCACCCAATATTGAATGATCCACTCCGCAACCAGTTCCCAGAACCTAGCACCAAGCACCTAGAAAAATGCTTCGAGCATACGAGCATACGAGCTAACAAGAAACGAGAAACGAGCATTAAACGATCCACTCTGCTGGAAGGCGGGCGCGGCCCGCCGCTACTTTTTATCCCAATATCCAGAACCAAACTTCAAGATAACGAGCATACGAGCAAACGAGAAACGAGCATACGAATTTTGAACGATCTACGCTGCTGGAGGGCGGGCGCGGCCCGCCGCTACTTTTTATCCCAATATCCAGAACCAAACTTCAAGAAAACGAGCATACGAGTTAACGAGAAACGAGCATACGAATTTTGAACGATCCACTCTGCTGGGGGGCGGGCGCCGCCCGCCGCTACTTTTCACCCCAATATCCAGAACCAAACTTCGGAAAAACGAGCTAACGAGCACACGAGATAACGAGCATACGAGCTAACAAGAAACGAGCTAACGAATTTTGAACGATCTACGCTGCTGGAAGGCGGGCCCGGCCCGCCGCTACAACCTAGAACTCAGCACCTAGAACCTAGCACCCAGAGCCTAGCACCCAGCAAGTGGTCTCGCCAGGAATCGAACCTGGATCTTGGGTTCCGGAGACCCACGTAGTATCCATTCTACTACGAGACCAATCTTTTTAATCTGGATAAGTTTTGCTAAGATAGGACTTTAGCAAAATAAAAAAAGCCGCCCGGTAGTGTTTCGTGAGCGGCTTTAGAAAGTGTGATCCCGTCAGGATTCGAACCTGAGACCTACTGATTAGAAGTCAGTTGCTCTATCCAGCTGAGCTACGGGACCGATGTCAAAACACTGCCTTTCTACAAAAGCGCCGCAAAGATATTGGTTTTTTGAAAAAAGGCGAGTTTGCACCAAACTTTTTTTTATTTTTCCACTTTATCATCCTTTCCATACAACCAAATCAAGGCTTATAGCTTATTTCAAATAAAAAAAAACAAACATGGCTTCCAGCTTAAAAAACCTTTCAGCATACAACGAAGAAAATATCCCATCAGGAAAAGACCTCAATGTAGGCATCGTCGTCTCTGACTGGAATAAAGACATCACTCACGCACTTTATGAAGGTTGCTTTGATACTTTAATCAAACATGATGTACCTGAAAACAAAATAAAAACCCTACAAGTTCCCGGCACCTTTGAATTGCCCACTGCTGCCAGATTAATGTTGAGCAGATCGAAAGTAGATGTAGTGATCTGCATCGGTTGTGTCATCAAAGGAGAAACCAAACACGATGAATATATCAATCATGCAGTTGCTTCCGGAATCACCAACCTTTCCTTAACTTCGGGCAAACCGGTCATATTCGGTGTACTTACACCCAACGACCATCAACAAGCTTTGGACAGAGCCGGAGGAAAACATGGCAATAAAGGAGTGGAAGCTGCCGTAACCGCCCTTAGGATGGCAGATTTACACAAAAATTACAAAGATCACGAACCTAAAGGCCGCATTGGTTTTTAATATACAGTTCATCACCAAAATCAAATGTATGATTACCCTGAAAAAAGTAATGCTATTTATGCTTGTGAGCTTCACCTTCATTCAATGCAATGATGCTCAAAAACCTGTCGCTGCACAATCATCCGTTAAATCAGAAAAACCGGAACAGGAAGAGGAAACTTTTTTTATAACCCCTGAAGGAGATACTATTCAAAGGGTAATCAAAAAAGCAAAAGAGTGGAAAAAAGAACTAACCGAGCAGGAATTCTACGTTCTACGCGAAAAAGGAACGGAAAGAGCTTTTACCGGCGACCTTTGGGACAATAAAAAAGAAGGCATTTACACCTGCGCTGCTTGTGATTTTCCTTTGTTTTCTTCAAATACCAAGTTTAAATCCGGAACAGGCTGGCCTAGTTTTTATGAGCCCATCAATACCTATTGCATTGCAGAAGAAACTGATGGCTCCCTGGGTATGGAAAGAACTGAAGTGCTTTGTCACAAATGTGGCGGACACCTTGGTCACGTATTCCCTGACGGACCTAAACCAACCGGCTTGAGGTATTGCATCAATTCAGTTTCCCTGAATTTTGAAGAAAAATAAAGGTTTGGTTTAATCCTTTCCTATCTGATAACAGATCGAATAATCCGCTGTACATCTGCAGGTTACGATATTCGGTATTCGCTTTTCGAGGTTCGCTTTTCGCTTTTCGTTTTTTAAATTGGGCCTCGTAAACCGTAGACTCTACAAATACCAGATTTAAGTGTATCGTCCTTTTATTCTACTTGTAATATGAGAGATTCCCATCAAGGAACTAAGACATAAAAGACACCAAGTCTAATTGATTCTTTCGGGTATACAAAGGTAGGATTCGAGCCTTCCAATGCCCGAAAGTAAATCAATTCTAATCCATAATTTTTATAGGAATATTGCGCTTTGATCTGAGCTCCAAAGTGCGGCTTTTCAAAATCAAAAAAATCAAGTTCTTTCAAACTGTATTCGGTTCTTAAATTTTCAAGTGCGCCCATAAAAGCTCCAGCTCCTGCCTTAAAATTCGGAAGCACTTGATACATAAGAACCAGACTATTGGTGAAATAATTTGATTTGATTCCTGCCCTTGGCATACAACACCAGTCAGACCCGCAATAATGGGTTTCCTTATCATAGAAATAAGAAAAACTGAAATCGTATTGTATACTCAATCTTTTATTCAGAGACTGTTCAACAGCTAAACCTCCATAAAAGCTGAATAAACCATTACGGTCTTGAAGGCTGTAATTTGGATTTTCAGCGTTTGGCAAAAATGTAAGGTTGGTAAAATTTGTACCAGCGTGGATTTGAAGATTGGTTTGACCCATGGCAATGGAAATACCAAAAAGAAGGACTAAAAGTCCGGAGTAGATTTTTTTCATGATTATTTAGTTTTCTATTAAAAAAAATATCTATTCGTTCTCTGTGGAAGCCGGTCTGGCTATCGTTCCTGTAGTTTGTGGAACATCGTGGGCGTAGTTATTAAAAAGGCTTTTCCATTTCATCTTCAATACCCCAAAAATTGCTTCTTTCACAATTCCCTTCGACATTTTAGATGTACCTTCTATTCGATCGGTAAAGGTAATGGGTACCTCTTTTATCTTAAAACCAAGGCTATGTGCTGCGAATTTCATTTCAATCTGGAAAGCATAACCTATGAATTTGATTTTATTCAAATCGATGGTTTCTAAAACTTTCCTCGAATAACAAATGAACCCTGCTGTAGGATCCATTACCCACATCCAGGTTATCATCCTCACATAAAAGGAGGCTCCTTTTGAAAGGAAGATGCGATCAAAAGGCCAGTTTTCCAAATCACCACCTTTTACATAGCGAGAGCCAACTGCGAGATCTGCACCTTTATTGGCACATGCATCATACAAACGGATGAGGTCTTTTGGATTATGAGAAAAATCGCAATCCATCTCGAAAATATAATCGTAACCTTTGTCCAGACCAAATCTGAATCCGGCAATATAGGCAGTTCCCAAACCAAGCTTTCCTTTTCTTTCCAAAATAAAAAGTCGGTCAGGATAAATTTGCTGTTGTTCTTTAACCAAAGTTGCTGTGCCATCCGGAGAGCCATCATCCACGATCAACACGTGAAAATCCTTCTCCAAAGAAAAAACAGTCTGAATCATATTCACGATGTTCTCCTTCTCATTGTAAGTCGGTATGATGACCAGGCTATCGGACAAAATCTTCGGTTTTTACAGTTAAAATTATGACACTAAGAAAAATCTAAGGCAATTTTCAATTTACAATCCTCTAATATGCCTTTTATATTACACTTTTTTCATATTTCAAAAACGATACCAAAAGCGGGATGCGGTTTGAGGGATAAGGTTCACTGCTTACAATTTACCGCATACCGCATTGCGTAAACCGCATACCGCCTACTTTTCCCATCTTCTAAATTTAGCACTTTCTTCAAATATCCTCAACATGATGAGGCGGTCTTTGGTTTCAAAAGTCATTCCACGTCTTTCCATTACTTTTTCGATGGTTTCAAAGGCTTTATCAGTCGAAAAGGTCGTAAATCCGGAAGCACCACCCCAGGCATAGGAAGGAATAAAATTCCTTGGAAATCCTGAACCAAAAATATTGGCGCAAACACCGACCACCGTTCCCGTATTAAACATGGTATTGATACCTGCCTTTGAATGATCGCCCATTATCAATCCACAAAATTGTAATCCGGTAGGGTCAAATTTCTCTTCGTGGTAATTCCATAACTTGACCTGCGCATAATTATTTTTCAAATTGGAAACATTTGTATCTGCACCCAAATTGCACCACTCCCCTAAAACTGAGTTTCCAAGGTATCCATCATGAGCCTTGCTGGAAAATCCGGTGAGGACAGAATTACTAACTTCTCCTCCAACTTTACAATGTGGCCCCAAAGTAGTAGGACCATATATTTTTGCTCCCAACTTCAAAACTGAGCTTTCTCCCATAGCAAATCCTCCTCTAACCAGACAACCTTCCATTATTTCGGCATTTTTTCCGATATAGATCGGACCTTCTGAAACATTAAGAATGGAACATTCTACCTTGGCACCTTCTTCCAGAAAGATTTGGCCGTCACCAATTACCGTATTGGTTTTACTGATCGGTTGTGATTCTCTACCTCTGGTTATAAGTCGAAAATCATCTTCCAGGGCTTGTTTGTTCAATCTGAATATATCCCAGATGTGATTGAGCTTTAAAAATGGTGTATCATCCAAATCCATACCCTGCAATTCTTCCACCTCCTGATCATTTAGCAAATTCTCGAATTGCTCATCGTTCAAACGGGCAGCGATCAACTCTCCATCTTTCAGGTAGGCCTCATTCATTTCCATCTGAGAAATCAATTTACACAGATGTTCTGATGGAAGCACACTTCCATTGATGAGGTAATTGTCTTTTCTTAGATCAATAGGGTATTTTTCGGAAAGGTAATCCTGGGTAATAAAGGAAATACTGCCTCCCAACCAACGTTCCCATTTTTCACGAATGGTTAAGATTCCAATTCTCAAATCGCAAACAGGACGTGTGTAAGTCAGTGGCAAAAATCGATTTCGCAAATCATTGTCAAACAGGATGATATTCATAGGTTGCTCAAATAAAGTCGGGAAAAACTAAAGATTAAAAATCTCCGGCAATTTTACTAAATAATGCTTTCAAAATTACGGATTTAAACCGCAAAAAAACGTAATATGTGGAGAAGTGTTTCAAATGCCGGAAAGCAGGAAGGAATAGTCAAAGAATTTTTAAAATGCTTTTCGCTTTTCGGCCTTCGGATTTCGCTATAAAATCCTGGATGGGAACCTCTCATTTGAAGATTCAAATAACAAAAATTGCGGTTCCTTAGGGGGAATTTACGGTTTACGATTTACGGTTTACGGGCCCTTCTTCAAAAAACGAACAGCGAACAGCGAATCGCGAATAGCGCTAAAAAATTTTCAACGCAAAAAAGCCCGGCCAAACAAATGACCGGGCTTTTTATATTTTAAAAGCAAAGGAGGATTATTCCCCTCTTGCTGCAAATTTTGAATTCGCAAATTTCTTATTGAACTTGTCAATACGTCCGGCGCTGTCTACAAACTTCATCTTACCGGTGAAGAATGGGTGAGAAGCACTTGAGATTTCCAATTTTACCAATGGATATTCATTTCCGTCTTCCCAAACGATGGTGTCTTTGGTTGGTGCACAAGAACGAGTGATGAAAGATACATCACAAGAGAAATCTTTAAACACTACCATTCTATAATTCTCAGGATGAATTCCGTTTTTCATTGTCTGTTATTTTACTCTTTTTCCAAATGAGGCGCAAAAATAAATAATATCTGCAAATGATGTCATATTTTTTTTAAAAATAATTCCTAAAACCCATGATTTTTCTGACTTTCTAAGCCAACTGGCTAAAAATACCAACAAAATCAGCAGGCTTTTTTACCTTGTTGCAAATATTCCACCAAACTGAAAAGGCTGATTTGAAAATAATCAAGGGCATATTAGACTTTCTTTTTTATGGTAATTTATGGATTGCCTTTTGTGCTGTTGCCATGGTCTTACAGACAGAATACCTTCTGGAAGGGAGACTATATTTTAGCAATTTCAGTTTGTTCGTTTTTTTTGCCACTTCATTCCTGTATGGCTTTCATCGTGTAATGGGTCTTAAAAAACTATCGGCATTTTTGGACAAGGGCCGTTTTGTGACCATCAATTACAGAAAGACCGATATATTTATCATAGCCGCCATTGCGGGAGTTGCAGCCATTTGGTACTTTTTCCAATTGAAATGGCATACTCAATTGGCATTGATTGTACCGGCAATAATATCACTTGGATATGTATTTCCGATTCTTGGGCCTTATGGCAGATTACGCGATTTGAATTACATTAAAATTTTTCTAATCGCGATTACCTGGGCATTCATTTCAACTACCCTGCCCTTTTATGAAAGTGAAAGTACGGATCATCTTTTCGGTGCAATTTTATTTACAGAAAGGTTCTTGTTTGTGTTGGCAATAACGATTCCATTTGACATCAGGGATTATCAAATTGATTCCCATTCAAAAGTCAAAACCATTCCTACCTCTATGGGTGTTCGAAAATCGATACAATTAGCCGGGGTCATACTTTTTTTGGAAATCGTGCTTATTCTTTTTGCAACAAAATTGGGCTACTACCCTACCGGATTTGTCGTCGGCCTAATCGTTAATATTTTATCTACATTCTATTTCATCAGGCTTTCGCCAAAAATAGAACACGACTATTATTTTACCGGACTCATGGATGGCACCATGATTTTACAATTTTTTCTAACAGTAGGAATTGAAATGCTTATTTAAAATAATATTTTTAGCGATTGTAATTAAAATAAGCTAACCTATACCCCTTCGCTATGACTAAATGGTTCCTTCCACTTGGATTGATAATCCTGCTTCAATTTTCTATTACAGAAAAAACAAATGCACAAATATTCCTGGGAGCTTCCCTGGGTGCTGTCGACAGCTCTCCCTCTCCCAATGCAAGTGTTTTTGGAAATGCAGGTTATAATATAAAATTCTATAGTTGGAGTCTTAAATCCACCGTAGGCTATTATTATACCCTTTTCCCTACCCCTGAAAACAAACCCAAAACTCAATTTTCAGGAATACTGGCAACCATAAAACCTGAATTCATTTTAACTTCCGACCGGGAAAATCCATTTAAAGCCAATATCGGTCCCGCTTACTTCTATGGGACTTATGCATTTGGAAAAAATGCTTCTTTATTTGGAATCTCCCCTGGTATAGCCTGGGGTTTTGAAGCAGGCTTCACCAAACTGGAGATTACAGGTGATATGAATCTTTTGTATGCAGCAAATAAAGAGGGTTCTTCCAATGGTCCTTTGCATCTTATGGCTCAAATGGGAGTATTGGTTATGCTTTGGTAAATATTTAAAGACTGAAAAAGCTAAAAATTTCAGACCTTTGCGACTTACACCTTTCAAAACACCACTATGCGAAGAGAAATAGACGGATGGCACAGTCCCTCCTTAAATAAACACATGGAAATCGTAACCTACGGGCATTATGGATTTTCACTTTTGTTACTCCCAACTGCAGCTGCAGATTATCTGGAATACGAGCGCTTTCTTTTAATAGACGCCATTCAACCTATGATCGACAGTGGAAAGGTCAAGGTTTTTTCTATCAACAGCATCAATAGTGAAAGTTGGTTGAACCGCAATATGCATCCAAGGCATAAATCCATTCGTCACCAACAGTTCAACAATTATGTCTTTAATGAGGTAATTCCTTATATCAAAAATAAATCTTCGCAGGAGACTCCTGTAGTTGTAAGTGGAGCTTCATTGGGTGCCCTTCATAGCGCTAACCTGTTTTTCAAAAGACCTGATTTGATAAATGGAGTCATTGCCATGAGCGGGGTTTATGATCTTCAGTCTTATACAGACGGCTATTATGACCAGGATGTTTATTTTAATTCTCCGGTAGCCTATTTGCCAAATCTTGATGATCACCATCAATTGACACAAATGCGCAACGGTGCCATCCATATCCTTACAGGTTCCGGAGCTTATGAATCACCTGAAGGAAGTAAAAATTTATCCGGTATTTTAAATGCGAAAAGCATCCCTCACAACCTTGAAATATGGGGACCCGATATGCGTCATGACTGGCCAACCTGGAGGGCAATGTTGCCTTATGTGCTGGAGACTAGGTTCTAGGTACTAGGGGCTGGGGGCTGGGTTCTAGGTGCTGGGTGCTAGGTGCTGGGTGCTAGGTGCTAGGGGCTGGGTGGATATGAATTTTTAATAATGTGAATGGTGGGAATGGATTTACGAGAGATTTGGGCTGTCCTTTTGGGTATAGATTTTCGAGAAATTCTGGCTGTCCTTTTTGGGCTTGCTTATGTTATCCTTGCTGCTAAAAACAGTCCATGGTGTTGGCTTTGGGGAATTCTCAGCAGTCTGCTTTGGGCCTGGGCAACATATGATTTATACAGTCTTTATATAGATGCCCTGCTTCAAATCTTCTATGCAGGCATCAGCATTTGGGGAATTTATGCCTGGTTATATGGAGGAAAAGATCAAAAAGAACTGCCTATCACTCATTTAACTAAAGTCCAACATATAGGCTGGATAAGCCTGGGTGCCGGGTTGACTGTACTAATAGGCTATTTTTTTAAAACCTACACTGAAGCTGCAGCCACATACCTGGATTCTTTCACAACCATATTTTCCATCATCACTACCTTCTTTGTAATAAAAAGAAAGCTGGAAAACTGGCTTTACTGGATTGTCATTGATGCCGTTTACGTCTATCTCTATTGGTCCCGAGGCTCTACATTCTTCACCATCCTTTTAGCTTTGTATTTAGTGATTGCTGTGGTAGGGTATTTTAAATGGAAGGAAAAAACAAGGGTTGAAGGGTTGAATAGTTGAAAGGTTGAATAAAAATAGTCCTTCAACAATCCAACCCTTCAATCCTTCAACTATTCATTCCCCCTACCTCCACCAAACTCTCAAAAACACATTTTTGGTTGTACCGTCTGGGAGGGTAACAGTGGCTATACGGTCACAATTGCCATCTCCATAGTCAAGTGTTCCGGTGTCCGAGTTTCTAGTAATTTCTACCGTGCCCGAAACGATATTATGACAAGCACGAGGTTTGATTAATGGAGTCGTAATGAAGGCGGTAAAGGTATTACCGGCTCTGTTTTCCCCGGACATGGAGCCATTTATTTCGTACACATCATCAGCTCTTGCGGGAGTGTCTGACCCTTCTATTTTACAAAGAGAATGAGTTCCTTCAAAAGAAGTACTGGTACCATTTGGAAAAGTGATGGTCTTGTCAACTGTCCTGGTAAAACAAGGGTAACCTGCAGCATCGCCATCATTGGTCCAGGTTTGGAATCCATTTACAGATGCACCATCAATGGTGAAGTTATCAAATGTAATGGTGCGGGTAGCGCCTGTTGTACCCGGAGCTGCGCTTATTTCGATGGTAATAATTCCTGATAATTCACGACCATTATTAGCGGTACATCCACTTCCATAATCCAGGGTGATCGTATTTGGGAAAGTTCCCCATGGTTGGTCTGATGTAATGGTTACGCAGGCACTTCTGTCAGTTACAGTATTATCTGCAAATCCATCCATGACGATGTCGAATTCTTCATCCATATCATCTGTGATATTTTGAAGGGCGGTGTAATCCTCTGAGGTAAGTGTTAACGAATCGTCCTGAACAAGGTCTTTGTCTTTTTGACAAGAAGTAAACACAAAGGTCATAGATGCAAATAGCATCATGCTAAGAATCAACTTTTTCATTTTCCTGATTTTTTGTTTTAAGTAAATTGGAGTAATTCGGCAGACATCCGGTCTGGTACACATGTGTAGAAAAGGATAGTCGAGTAGCGTTTACATCATAAAAAGGAATTGTAATTATTAAACCGAACAGTACTATTGACTAAAGGAAGTGATGATGGTTTAACGGAAATGAAAAAAAAATTATTTTTTTCTTCTCAGGGTTTATTCAGGATTAAAGGCTTGACTATATTTGCCGGGTATGCAAAGAGGTCGAACCATATTAAGCAAGGAACACTTCCAACTCACTATTGAGCGCCTGTGCCATCAATTGATTGAGCAGTATGATGATTTTTCTGATACCTGCCTTATTGGAGTGCAGCCAAGGGGAGTTTTATTTTCCGATCGCTTATATGAAAGACTGAAGGATATTTTAGGTATTTCTTCCATTCAATACGGGAAACTCGATATTACCTTTTACCGGGATGATTTTCGCCACAGGGAAAAACCATTGAAGGCTTACAGCAATGAGATGGAATTTCTAATCGAAAATAAAAAGGTCCTTTTGGCTGACGATGTCCTCTATTCAGGTCGAACTATCCAGGCTGCTTTAACAGGCTTGCAGGATTATGGCCGTCCAAGTCAGGTAGAATTGATTGCACTTGTAGATAGAAGATTCAATCGCCATCTGCCAATTCATGCAGATTATGTTGGTGTAACGGTAGATGCATTGGATGAGGCCTATGTGAAGGTTGAATGGAAAGAAACCGATACAGCAGATAGAATCCTTCTTTTTCCTCAAAAGGTGTAAGAAGGAATTTTTTTATAATAAAATATTGTTGATACAATATTCATGGCAGAACAACTCAGCACGAAGCACCTGCTTGGAATTAAGGACCTGACACCTCAGGATATTCAATTAATTTTTGAAACAGCCGATACTTTTAAAGAAGTTATCAACCGGCCTATCAAAAAGGTGCCTTCACTTCGTGACATCACCATTGCCAACATCTTTTTTGAAAATTCTACACGTACCAGAATATCTTTTGAACTTGCAGAAAAAAGGCTTTCTGCAGATGTATTGAATTTTTCTGCCTCCTCCTCTTCTGTCAATAAAGGTGAAACCTTATTGGATACGGTTAATAATATTCTGGCCATGAAGGTCGATATGGTAGTAATGAGACATCCTGCACCGGGTGCTCCTCATTATCTTTCGAACAGAATCAAAGCCAATGTAGTAAATGCCGGAGACGGAACTCATGAACATCCTACCCAGGCATTGTTGGATGCCTTTTCCATGAGAGAACAATTGGGTGATTTGGGAGGTAAAAAAGTTGCCATTTTTGGAGACATCACCCATTCCAGGGTGGCATTGAGCAATATTTTTTGCCTTCAAAAACTAGGTGCGGAGGTTACTGTTTGTGGTCCCCCTACCCTTATTCCAAAATATATTGACAAATTAGGCGTAAAGGTTTCCCATAACGTAAAGGAAACTTTACAGTGGTGTGATGTGGCAAATATTTTAAGGATCCAATTGGAGCGTCAGGACATTAAATACTTCCCTTCCTTGAGAGAATATGCCCAACATTTTGGGATCAACAAGCAACTTTTGGACAATCTTAACAAAGAAATTGTAATTATGCATCCGGGTCCGATAAACCGAGGCGTGGAGATTACAAGTGACGTTGCAGACTCTGATCATTCTATCATTTTACAGCAGGTTGAGAATGGAGTAGCCGTTAGAATGGCTGTCTTGTTTCTACTAGCTGCAAAAAGAGGATAGGCGCACGCAACCTTTTTTGCTTTATTTGCACTTATTCATAACTTAGAGGTATTAGCTTTCAACCAACTCCCAATTTCTGGCAGCATTTCTACAACTATTTTGGTAAATAATTTTGCATTTTCGCTCTAAGCGTTAATAAGATTTTTTATACGGCAATTAATACCTAAATTGCTTTTGAATTTAATTGGCCTTAAACTATGCTCTTATGATATTAAACAACCGTTTTTTGTTACTGGTTGCTTTGATTGGAATTGCCACTTTACGCCTACAATCACAGGACTGTTCTTCCATTATTGTGGAAGACAAAAAAATCAACACGCTCCACATACTAAAAACTGCCAGCCAGGTGCTGGTTGTTCGAGGAAATTACAGTTACAGTATTGAATTGATGCATGACGACAAGGGATTCATCGGAAGGATGTATTCCAAAAGTGGTGTAGAATTTAATACCGACGACGAGGTAATCTTCATGGACAAAACCAGTCAGCGAAGATCCTACAAATTCATCGCCATGGGAGAGGTAACCAAACAAGGAGGAGCTCCCATCTTTCAAAATGACCTAAAGTTGGATTTGGAAGCTATAAAATGGTTTTCCCAGGGAAACATTGAGGTGATTTACATCAAAAACAACATTAGCAATCAGATGCGGAAGTTTACGGTAAATCCTAATCGCCAGGCTGAATTTGGAGCCCAGGCCATGTGTTTTTACCAAAAACTGGACAAGTCGATGATTAAATCTGATGAAGTGGTTGGAGTTGATTTAAGTGGAAACAATCGCCCTATCAGCTCAACCTCCGGTAGTAAGAAACCAATCAGTTCTACACCGGTTAGTGCAGGTGGAGATGCCGGAACCCAGGAAGATGAAAAAGAAATCGCAGCACTTAGAAAGGAGCTGGCTTCAGAAAAAGAAAGACTCAAAGCTGAAATAAAGGCAGAAAGAGAAAAGGCCGACCAGGTTAAAAAAACCATACAAGATGAGGTTCTTTTAGCAAAAGAAGCCGGTGAAGCCAAGAAAGCAGAAATTGCTCAGGAAGTTCTTGAAGCCAGGAAACGTGCTGAGGTCGAGATGGAAAAGGCAAAACAAGAGGTTGCTGAAATGGTTGTTGATGCCCGTTCAAAGGCAAATACGGAAATTGAACGCATTAACCTTAGTGTCGTTGAATCCAGACAAAAAGCTTCTGAAGAAATTGCCAAGGCTCGAGATGTTTCTGCCCAGGAGGTTGCCAAAGCAAGGGAACAGGCTGCTGCACAAATCAAAGAAGTGAAAGATCGATTAGAAGAAGCTAAGTTGGAATATGCGGATGAAATTGCTACTGCAAGAGAAAACTCCAGGAGCGAGTTAAACAGAATTAGAGAAGAAACTGCGGCGATGATAGCAGAAGCAAGGGAACAGGCTAAAAATGAGCAGGGAAAAACTACCGAAGAAGTTGTTCAGGCCCAACAATCGGCTTCGCAACAGATTCTTGCCATTAAAGAAAAATCTGCTGAAGAGGTAGCACAGGCAAGGGAGTTGGCTGTTTTGGAAAAAGAAAAACTTGCATTTGAAGTCGCTGAAGCAAGAAGGAAAGCCTCAGAAGAAAAAGCATTGATCAGACAGAATTCAGCAACTGAAATAGCAGAATTGAAAGAATCCATAGCCAAAGAAAAAGAGGCCGCAGCGCTGGAGGTAGCAGAATCCAAGAAAAAAGCTGCCGAAGAAATCGGAGAAACCAAGCAATTGGTTGCTATGGAAAAAGAAAGAGCTAAAAGTGAAATTGAAACTACCAAAGAGACAGCCTCCAAGGAAGTCCAGGAAACCAAGCAAGCTGCTGATGCAGAAAAAGCAACCATTGCAGCAGATGTCAATGACGCCAGACAAAAGGCTGCCATGACCATCGACCAAATCAGCAAAGAAGAAGCAGGAAAAATAAAAACCATTAGAGAAAATGCCGCAGTAGAAAAAGAAAACATTGCCAATGATGTAGCTGCAGCCAAAAAACGTGCTACAGAAGAAATGGCGCGAATTCAAAAGGAATTGCAGGATGCAATTGCATTGGCCAAACAAAAGGAAAATGAAGTAAAAGAGCAAACCGCTCAGGAAGTAAAACTAGCTCGCACAAGAGCAGAAGAAGAGATTAAAAAAGCGCAGCAGGAAGCCCAGACCAGAGTTGAAGAGGCAAGTTCCAATGCCTCTCAGGCAAAAGAACAATATGCTACTTCGGTAGCTTCAGCTCAGCAGACTTCACAATCAAAGATTGACGCAATCCAGAAGGAAGCAGCTGCTGCCATTGCAGATGCAAAACAGAAGGAATCTGAAGCCAGGAACATGTCCGCTGAGGAAGTGGTTCAGGCAAGAGAAAATGCAGCTCGCGAGGTTAGAATTGCCCGGGAGAATGCGGCCAATGAAATAGCAAAAGTCAAACAGCAACAAGTAGAGGCAGTAGAAACTGCAGCCACATCTATTGCTGAAGCAAAAAGAAACGCGGCAGAAAGTATTGCAAAAATTCAAAAAGAAGAAGCTGAGGCGATTCAAAAAAGCCGAGAAAATGCAGCTATTGAAAAACAAAAAGTAGCCGGAGAAGTAGCAGCTGCAAGAGAAAAAGGTTCTCAGGAAATTGCAATCATCAAAGAACAGGTGGCAAATGAAATCAAGCTCTCAAAAGAAGATGCTGCCAAACAAAAAGAGCAATTGGCATTGGATGTTTTGAAAGCGAGAGAAGATGCCGCTGCAAACATTGCACAGACTCAGGAAGTTGCCGCTCAAGAAGTTGCCGCTGCACAAACCCAGGCAGCAGAGGCTATTGCTTTGGCGCAAAAGGAAATGCAGGAGAAAAAGACCGCTTTCAAAAATGAGATAGCTAAAGCAGAAAATGAATCCAAACAAGCCATTGCAAAGGCTCGGGAAGATTCTAAAATGGAAATAGATAAGATTCTTCAGGAAAATGCCACCAAAAAGGCTCAATACATTCAGGAAGCAAAAGAAGCAAGAGAGTTATCTCTGGCGGAAATCAACGCTGCAAAAAAGGAGTCTTCTGAAGCAATCTATGCTGCCAAACAGCAAGCCCTTGAGCAAATCAATACCGTGAAAAAAGAAACCGCAGAACAAATCAATGCTGAAATGTTGAAGCTGGACAAAGCGAAAAAAGAAGTTGCCAGTCAGCAATCTGAACTTGAAAAAACGAAGGTGGACATCGCCAATCAAATCGCTGCCGAAAAGCAAAAATTGGCCAATCAACAAAAACAACTTACTGAAGTTCAGAGTGAAATAACCAAGGCAGAACAGGAATTAAAACGTTTGCAAGAGGAAATCAAGCAGGCGAAGGCACAGAAGGGGAATTAAAATAAGCGCGGGTTGCGGGTTACGGTTTACGGTAATTACGGTTTACGGTTTCTTTGAATCGATGTTTGATGCTTCATTGTAGAGCCGCAATGCGTTGCGGCTCTACAATTGGAAAACCTAACATTAGCATCAAACTAAAGGCAATTTCCTAGTCCTACAGCGATGTTCATGGCATAAAACGGATGAATCCGTTCTGGTCATTGACCTTCCTTTTAAACCACCCGGATCAATCCGGGGGTTATTTTCCTTCTTTTAGAATTTGGACCTTTACCCTGATCATTGTAGAGCCGCAATGCATTGCGGCTCTACGATAGAAAACCTAACATTAGCATCAAACTAAATGCATTTTTTTAGTCCTACAGCGATGTTCATGGCATAAAACGGATAAATCTGTTCTGTTTATTGATGTGCCTTTTAAACCACCCGGATCAATCCGGGGGTTATTTTCCATTATGGATAATATGGAATGTCCCCATATCCCCCAAACACCTAATCCCATTAACCTAAACAAAAAAAAGCCCCCGGAATCAATCCGAGGGCTTTTTTTATTTTATCCTCCAAAGTCGTCGAAGGAAATGTTGTCTTCCGGTACTCCCAAGTCATCTAAAGTTTTGATGACGGAGGCGTTCATAGCCGGTGGACCACAGAAATAATATTCAACTTCTTCCGGTTCCGGATGGTCTTTTAGGTATTTTTCATACAAGACCGGCATAATATAACCTTTGAATCCTTCGCCTTCGTCGTTGATGGTTTGTTTCTCTGTCCAATTATCTTCAGGAAGCGGGTTATCCAAAGCTACATAGAATTTGAAGTTTGGAAACTCCTTCTCAATTTTTCTAAAGTCATCAATGTAAAACAACTCTCTTCTGGTTCTACCTCCGTACCAGTAAGATACTTTTCTATCTGTTGTTTTCAAAGTATGGAACAGGTGGAAAAGGTGTGAACGAAGTGGAGCCATTCCAGCACCACCTCCGATGTAAACCATTTCTTTTTTGGTCGGCTTGATGAAAAATTCACCATAAGGACCGGATACAACTACTTTATCACCTGGCTTTCTGCTAAATACGTAAGAAGAACAAATACCAGGATTTACATCCATCCATTTGTTTTTATCTCTATCCCAAGGCGGAGTAGCAATACGAATGTTCAACATCACGATGTTACCCTCAGCAGGGTGATTGGCCATGGAGTATGCACGGAAGATGGTCTCGTCATTTTTCATCTTCAGGTCCCAAAGGTTGAAATTGTCCCACTCAGATTGGAACTCATCCGGCTTTTTACCCATACGTGGATGTGAGGTAATATCCATGTCCTTGAAATCCACTTCAATAGGTGGAACATCAATCTGGATATACCCACCAGCCTGGAAGTCTAATTCTTCACCTGGAGGAAGTTTTACAACAAACTCCTTGATAAAGGAAGCTACGTTGTAGTTGGAGATAACTTCACACTCCCATTTTTTGATACCGAATACCTCTTCAGGTACTCTGATTTTCATGTCTTCACGAACCTTTACCTGACAGGCAAGACGTTTGTTTTCTGCAACTTCTTTACGAGTAAGGTGGTTCAATTCAGTAGGAAGAACATCTCCTCCTCCTTCGTCCACCCAGCACTCACACATAGCACAAGTTCCACCTCCACCACATGCTGATGGAAGGAAAACTGATTTGTCAGACAAGGCACCAAGTAGGGAGCTACCTGGAGAAACTGTCATTGGATTTTCCTCGTCGCCGTTAACGATGATTTTAACATCACCTTGTGGCAATAATTTCTTCCGGGCATAGATTAGCATAAACGCCAGTAGCAGGATTACCACTGAGAAAACCAGCACTGCCCAGACAATATTTAAAGGTTCGAAAAGAAACATCATTATGAATTATTTTTCAAAAAGAAAATTCAATTAAAACTGTTTATTTACCTGCCATCAAAGCAGCAGGATCAATACCCATCAAGCTCAAAAATGCAATACCCATCAATCCGGTAAGGATGAATGCCATACCAAGGCCTCGAAGTGCCGGTGGTACATTTGAGTAACGGATTTTCTCACGGATAGCAGCAAGCGCAACAATGGCAAGGAACCATCCAAATCCACCGCCCAATCCAAATGCCACAGATTCGCTAAAAGCATATTCTCTGGAAATCATAAATAAAGAACCTCCAAGGATGGCACAGTTTACTGTAATCAATGGAAGGAAGATACCAAGAGAGTTGTACAAGGAAGGAGATGATTTTTCAACTACCATCTCTACCAACTGTACCATTGCAGCAATGGTAGAAATAAACAAGATAAATCTTAGGAAAGTAAGGTCAGTTCCAAACAGACCGGTATCGCTCAAAAGATAATGATTCAATACCCAGTTAATAGGCATGGTAATACCCAAAACGAAGATTACTGCCAATCCAAGTCCCACAGCAGTCTTTACGGTTTTCGATACGGCAAGGAATGAACACATTCCAAGGAAGTAAGCCAAAACCATATTTTCAACGAAAGCCGATTTTATAAATATGTTTACTAAGTCCATTTCTTTGTTATTAAAGGTTCAAAAGATTGGTTGATGCAGGATATTAGGAAATATCCACCAATTTTGGGTTCCTGGCGCGCTGCACCCAGATAATAATTCCAATCAAGAACAAAGCGGCAGCCGGCAAAACCATTAAGTTGTTGTTGGCATACCAGCCCATCCAGCTACCTTCAGCAGCTGTATTGATCAAATAGGAAGTTGATTCGTTGCTTGGTCCTATGATATTTAACTGGATTGGACTACCGGCAAACAAGGTGCCTTTTCCGAACAATTCGCGGAAAAATGCTACGATGATCAAAATCGCTCCATAACCCAAACCATTTCCGATTCCATCAAGGAATGATTTCCATGGTTTGTTAGCCATTGCAAACGCTTCCAAACGCCCCATTACAATACAGTTTGTAATGATAAGACCGATGAAAACAGAAAGCTGTTTCCAAATAGCATAGTTGAAGGCTTTCAAAACCAACTCAACTATGGTTACCAATGTCGCAATAATAACCAACTGAACAATCATACGAACCTGCTTAGGAATGGCATTCCTTAAAGCTGAGGTTGAAAGATTTGCCAGTGCGGTTACGAATATTACGGCGATGGCCATAACTACAGAAGGATACACCTGCGTGGTAACGGCAAGTGCAGAACAAATCCCCAAAACCTGAACGGTAATCGGGTTATTGTCATTCAATGGATCGGTAATCAGTTTACGCTCTTTTTTGCCAAACAAGGGCTCTTTTACCGGAGCATCAACTGTTGCTGTATTGTCAGCCATATTGAATATTTTTTCTGTTGATTACTTTTAATAATTACGGAATTATTTCATTCCGGTTTGGTTCTTATTTTCAAGCTTGTCAAGGTAAGGCTCATAGTACTTGATACCTCTCCAAAGCATCTCATTTACGCCATTTCCGGTGATGGTTGCACCAGAAATACCATCTACCTGATGGTTAGGCTCTTTAATAGCACCCTTCACAACAGATACGGCAGTGTACTCACCATCCTTATCATAAATGGTTTTTCCAATAAACTGTGCAGCAAAGGCAGGATTGTCTTTAATTTCGGCACCCAGACCTGGCGTTTCACCTTTGTGATCAAAAGAAGCTCCTGCAATGGTTCTTAGGTCAGACTCAAGAGAAATATTCCCCCAGATTTTATCCCATAGACCTGAACCGCGTACACTTAGAATGTAATAAGGATTCCCTTCTGCATCGGTATACACATAAAAAGGAAGCAACCTGTCATCAACCGGTTTTTTCTCTTCCTGTGCCATATCGACTTTCTCAGCTGTCTTATCTTCCACAAGATTTCCATTCATATCTACCACGCGCTGCTCCATTTTATTTTCAAAAAGTTCGAGAACTTCCTGATCGGTCATTTCCGCTTGTGGTTTTGGAAGGTGGGTATCTACAGCAGATAAAATTGCTCTTTTGTTGAATACTGCTTCCGCTGTTTTCGCAATTGGCTCCGTGGCATAAAACATACCGGCCAAAACTACTGCAACAAGGCAGGTCATAATCAGCGTAAATCTCAGAACATATCCGGTTGTATTCACGACTTTATATTTTTCTTTTTAAATATTATTTCTTTTAGTCACAACAGCCTTAAGCTGCAACTGTTGTTTTCTTAAGTCTTCTTTTGATATTGCTTTCTACCACATAGTGGTCAATTAGCGGGGCAAAGACATTCATAAACAAGATTGCCAACATCCAGCCTTCAGGATAGGCAGGGTTCAACACCCTTACTATCAAACCAACTGCACCGATGAAGAATCCATAGATCCATTTTCCTGTATTGGTTGAAGATGCTGTTACCGGGTCAGTTGCCATAAACGCCACTGCAAAAAAGAAGCTACCCATATATAAATGGTATTCCCATGGAACATCCATAAATGGAGTCGCACCCCACCAGTTCAAAAGAATACCTGTAAAAATCAATCCCAACAAACTGGATAACATAATTCTCCAGCTTGCAATACCGGTAAATATCAACATCAAAGCACCCAGGATAATCAGAGGTTTTGAAGTTTCACCTATTGAACCGGGAATGGTTCCCCAAAACATTTGTGCACTTGAATACACTTCGGTTACTGCATCCCAGCCACCTTTAGCAGCAAGGGCCAATGGTGTTGCACCTGTAAAGCCACTTACGACTGTAGCGGATGAATCAAAAGTAGTCCATCCAAAAGCTTCAAAGATGCTGTTGAAAAATCCCGTATGCCACCAGCTGTAATCGACAGCTGCTCCTTCAGAAAATCCCTGAATACCTGCTACCCAAACATTGTCTCCCGAAATGGTTGTAGGATAAGCGAAGAATACAAATACACGGGCAAGCAAGGCAATATTTAAAATATTCATACCGGTACCTCCAAATGCTTCTTTACCGATGATTACTGCAAACGCAACTGCAAGTGCAAGAATCCACATCGGAATATCTGGAGGCATAATCAATGGAATCAAAGCACCGCTCACCAAAAATCCTTCTTCCACTCCATGTCCCTTTTTGGCTGCGAACCAAAATTCGATTCCCAAACCAACCAGGTGAGCTACGATAAATATAGGAAGGATTTGAATCAGTCCGAATGCCAATTTCAAGTGGATTCCAGACATGAATTCGGTATGCTGGCCAATCGAAACAAAGTGCTGGTGACCAATGTTGTAGGTACCAAAAACGTAACAAAGCTGCAATGCCAAAACCACAAAAATCATGGTTCTTTTCAGGTCCATACCATCTCTCATGTGTACGTTACCCGGTGCAGTAGTTGAATTAGGTGTAAAGAACAGGGTGAAGAATGCGTCATACCCAGTATGAAGAAAAGGTGACTTTTTCTTATCCGGTTCTATTTTCTTAAAGAAATTAAATATTGGATTATTCACTTTCTGGTTTGATTTTTCTTAGAAATAATGATTCGAAAAAAAGCTTAACCCTGCTCATGCATGGTATCCAATCCTTCTCTTAATATTTTTTGTAATGGTTGTTTAGAAGTACATACAAATTCACAGATGGCAATATCCTCTTCTATCAATTCGTAGATTCCAAGACCTTCCATTTTTTCAAAATCATTGACAATAATAGACTTCATCAATGCCTGTGGATAAACATCCATTGGAAGTACTGCTTCATATTGACCGGTTACTACGAAAGCTCTTCTTTCACCATGTGTATTGGTATCCGCTTTGTATTTGGTATCAGAAAACAGGAAGTTAGGATAAGTCTTAGATAAAGACGGTCTTGATTTTTGTGGCAACAACCATCCGAAAGGCTCATAATAGTCTCCTTCTGTAATGACAGTAATTTGATCATCATGGAAGTCAAGGTAATTCTCTTTTCCTTTAGCAGAACCACTCAAAACATCTCCGGAGATAATTCTTACTCCCTGATCAGCTACTCTTCCTGCTGTAAGGTCTCCGATGTTAGCGCCTGCATAAGTAGAAATGTAAGTCGGGCCTTCTACCTCATTTCCTGTCAATGCGATGATTCTTGAAACATCCCATTTGCCTTCAGCGAACAAAGTTCCCAAGGTAATTACATCCTGAACTCCAAGGGTCCAAACGATATCACTTGCACCAATTGGTGCAACATGGTGGATTTGAACTCCAACATTTCCTGCCGGATGCTCTCCATGAAACCAGGTTTTTTCTACTCCTGTTGCCTCAGTGAAAGCAGAAGAAGGAGCGGTTTTTCCACCAGCATTTAAACCAAGATGCACTTTCCCACTGGTTAGTCTGTTCAAAACATCCAAACCTTTTTGGAAAGCAGCCTCCCTACCCTTCACTACGAAATCCTGGTCAGGAGCCAAAGGGGCTGTATCAAAAGTTGAAATGAAAATATCTCTAGGAACAACAGTAGTATCTGCAATTACATCATATGGACGTTGACGAATCAACTGGAATGCACCACTTTCTTTCATGAAAGCTACCAAATCATCTCTGGTTGCAACGTTTAAGTCTGGTGCGTTGAATGTTTTATATTGGATTTCTTTATCAGCAAGGATAACCAACTCTGCAATGGATCGCTTTGCACCGCGGTTCAAGGATACCAATTCCCCACTTACGGGTGCTACGTAAAATACATCCGGATTGGCCTTGTCGAAAAAGATTTTATCTCCTGCTTTCACATTAGAACCAATTTCAGCTACCAATTTTGGAATTGGAGCAATACCTCTGAAGTTAGGCGGCACCAATGCATAGCGGCTTACATTTGGAGAAATGACATTTTTTTCTGCTTCACCTAAAAGATTAATGGTGAATCCTCTTTTCAAAACTTTAACTGGAGCATCCTGTACGTATCCGGGTAATTTTGGTGCAAGGATTTCCGAAAGGTTTGGAAATACTGAAAGATTTACCTTGTCAGTCTTAACTCCGGACTGTTTTGCTTCGATACCGATTAGATTGTCGCCAACCATAACGATAACACCCAATACCAAAAGGATTGCAGTGATGATGATTCCGCCAAGTAAAAAGGATGAGCCACCGGTTGAGGTTTGCGCTGCTAGGACGTTAGCACTTAGGACGGCAGCAAGCAAGAAGATGAGCTTGGTTATTCCGTTTTTCAATTTCATTTTGTTTAGATGATAAATCCGAAATTGCAGATAGCGCAAATTTTGAAAGAATAAACCAAATATTTTAATAACATGGTAAATTTCAAAAAAACTACCTGATCACTCCTGAAAATCGGGCGCAAATATATAAAGAGTTTATGCGAAATCCCCCGTTGAATTTCTTTTTTTGAAAGGCGGGAATTATTTAGATTTAGTACAAATAAGGAGGGAAGGGATGAGGGAAGGAAGGATTGAAGGGTGGAAGGATTGAAGGGTTAAGGGATTGAAGGGTTGAGGGATTGAGGGATTGAAGGATTGAGGGGTTGAAGGGTTGAATGGAAGGGAATCCTGCAATTTGTTAAACAGGAATTTTTACTTCACCGTATACCGGAATCCGCAAACCACGAAGAGTGAACGTTGTGCCTAATCATTCCAAAAGGAAGGGTTGAGGGATCGAAGGGTTGAGGGATCGAAGGGTTGAGGGGTTGAAGGATTGAAGGATTGAATGGTTGAATGTTGAATGTCCGTAAACCGCATTGCGCATCGCGCATTACGCATCACGCATCACGCATTCCGCTTTTCACTTCTCCTTTGTTCTTTCACAGGCGCCATCACATTGACCGTATAGATTCAATGAGTGGTGGGTTACTTTGAATTTGAGGAGGTCGCCCATCATATTTTTGATTTGCTGGATGCGGGGGTCACAGAATTCGAGGACTTTGCCGCAATCAACACAGATAAGGTGGTCGTGTTGTTTGTAGCCGTAGGACTTTTCGTATTGGGCCAGGTTTTTTCCGAATTGGTGTTTTTTGACCAAGTCGCAATTTACCAGAAGTTCGAGGGTGTTATAAACAGTTGCACGACTTACTCTGTAGTTGCGCATTTTCATGTGGATGTACAATGCTTCTGCATCAAAATGATCGTCGCGATTGTAAATTTCTTCCAGGATGGCAAAACGCTCGGGTGTCTTTCGGTACCCGTTGTTTTCCAAGTGGGATGAAAAAATATTCATTACCTCTTTTATAATACCTTCGTCCTTCTTTGGATTTGACATAATTTGTCCTTCTTATTTTCTTTTAAACAGCAACGTTGTATTCACGTAAGGCCTCATTCAAAGATACTTTTTTATCTGTACTCTCCTGACGTTTTCCGATAATCAAAGCACAGGCAACCTGATAATCTCCTGCAGGGAATTTCTTTGAGTAGGTTCCGGGTACAACAACTGATTTGGCTGGCACAATTCCCTTGTGCACAACTGGTTCATTTCCAGTTACATCGATAATGTGAGTTGATTTGGTCAGAACCACATTTGCACCCAATACCGCTTCTTTTTCTACTTTAACACCTTCTACCACGATACAACGAGAACCAATAAAACAATCATCCTCGATAATAGTTGGCGCAGCTTGTGGTGGTTCCAAAACTCCGCCAATACCTACTCCCCCACTCAAATGTACATTTCTACCAATTTGGGCACAAGAACCTACCGTAGCCCATGTATCAACCATAGAACCTGATCCTACCCAGGCACCAATGTTTACATAACTAGGCATCATGATTACCCCATTTTCAAGGAAAGAACCATAACGAGCAATGGCATGAGGAACGACACGAACGCCCTGACTGGCATAGTCTTTTTTCAAAGGAATTTTATCATGGAATTCAAATGGGCCGACCTCGATGGTTTCCATTTTTTGAATAGGGAAATACAACACTACCGCCTTTTTCACCCAGTCATTGACCAACCAACCACCATTTCCATCCGGTTCTGCGACCCTCAACTTTCCTTTGTCCAACATTTCAATCACTTCGCGAATGGTATCCAAAATTGTAGCATCTTTTAATAATTCACGATTGTCCCAGGCTGATTCAATAATGTTTTTGATTTTTTCCATGAATGGTATGATTTTTAAAAAAAAATGGAATCAATTTTTTAAAAAAGTCGGTATAAGACAGTATTAAGTGGGCAAAGATATTTTTTTGAAATAAATTTACATGTAAACCACCCTCCTATTAGTTACTCAAACAAATCAAGACCTGAAAATATGCGTCTCATTTTACTTTTCATTTTCTCCCTGGTAATATTCAATGCTTATTCCCAGCATTTTGAAGATGGTTTTTCCTTTAATATGCCGGCTGGTGATTCCAGTCAGCAACGTTTTTTGCCGGAATTTCCCGTAGTACCCATCGAAGGTTTTGTAGAAGTTTCTGCTGACGGAGATTTCATTGTCAATGGAGAAAAAATCAGATTTTGGGGGTTCAATACTACAACCGGAGGCTGTTTTCCTCCAAAAGAGCAGGCAGCAGGAATTGCCGCCAGGCTTAGAAAAATGGGCGTCAATATCATCCGGTTTCATCATATGGATAATCCATGGTCGGGACAGGAAGGGACTATATTAGAAAGGTCTGCAAACAATACTACGACCCTGAATCAGGTCTCCCTGGACCGCTTACATTATTTTTTATATCATTTAAAAAGAAATGGAATTTATGCCAATATCAATCTTCACGTTTCAAGAGAAATGAAAGAAGGAGACGGTATTCCAGGAGCAGCAGGAATTCGGGAATATGGAAAGGCGGTGAATATGTTTGACAAAGAAATGATTGAAAATCAAAAGGTTTTTGCACGGAATCTTTTAAATAGTGTCAATCCATATACAGGTCTTGCCTTAAAAGATGACCCCGTAGTTGCCATCGTTGAAATAAGTAATGAAAATACCTTATATGGTTTTTGGAAAAGTAATTTGCTCCATTCCCAATCAGAAGGAAGTAATCTAATCCAAAGACACAGCGATAGTTTGGATAATCGCTTTCAATCTTTTTTAAGAAATAAATACCCGAGTCAAGCTGCTTTTGAACAATCGTGGAATACTGACATCAGTGGCAATAGTACCAATATGGCCCGTGACGGTGGATTTGAATCTGGTGATGTGGAACAAGACTGGATATTGGAATTGCACGATCCTTCCAGAGCGAATATTTCGATAGAAAATAATAATCCTTTTGAAGGCAACCACTGTGCGAAAGTTGAAATAACCTACCATTCAGGAGTGAACTGGCATGTGCAGTTTAAACAAAATCAGCAAACTGTAGAGGCCGGTAAAACTTACAGAATAAATTTTGCCTGTCGTGCTGATCAGGCTGGTCAGGTCAATGTGTATGCACATCGAGAAAATGCACCTTACACCTGGTATGGTGGAAGGACCATCAATGTGGACCAAAATTGGAACACTTATTCTTTTGTTTTTACAGCTCCGGAGGAGAATAATGGACTCGTGAGACTTGGATTCAGTTTCATAGATCAGGAAGGCAGTTTTTATTTTGACGGATATGAATTTGTGGAAGATGGACTAACAGGTGTTGAAGGAGGTGAAATGCTGTCTGCAGGTAATGTAAGAAGAATCTGGTATGGTGAAATTGCTTCCTTTTCAAAAAACAGGGTAGCTGATTTGGCTGAATTTTACATTGGCATTCAAAAAGATTACTTTGATGAAATGTATGCCTTTTTAAAAAATGAACTTGGTGTTATATGCCCAATAACCGGCACAAATGCTTTGAGTGGAATGGCTGATGCTTACACTCAGGAAGGACTTGATTTCCTGGATGATCACAGTTATTTTGACCATCCGTGGTTTCCTAATGGCTGGTCTTTGACAGACTGGTACATTGAAAATGAATCCAGTTTGAAAACCTATTCACTTTGGCCTGTTGGGAATGTTATTCCCGGATATCGATTGTCTAATAAGCCTTACACCATCAGTGAATACAATCATCCTTTTCCAAACCGCTACAAGGCTGAGATGATGCCCGCCTTGACCAGTTATGCCTCCTTTCATGATATTGACGGCATTATGTTTTTTGAATATCAGAACGACCATTGGGACTGGGAGAGTGATTATCTGGACGAGTTTTTCGCTATGAACCGAGACAATTTACAAATGTCTCTTTCTCCGATTTATGCTTATATTTTTAGAAATAAAGTCATTCCCTCCGGAACAAGGGTAAGCAAGATTGATTATTCAAAAGAATACCTATACAAGGTTCCTAGAATTGATCAAACCAATAGATGGGGAAAGTACTATCCCTATGATACAAGGATCCATTTAGAAGAAAGGGTAGAAATTAATTCTTACAATGGAACAGGAGAGCCAACTTTATCTCAGCTTCCTCAAGGCAATTATGCGGATCTTTTAAAAACATCCAATAATGTAACCAACCTGGATGTTGGTAAAGGTCTTTTGATGACAAGTACGCCTCAATTTGTTTGTATAGCTGGAGAATTAAGCCAAACCAATTTTGTCCAGACCCCGAATCTGGAAATTACCGGTGCCAATGATTTTGGGGTTGTAAGTTGGTTGTCCTTGACAAACGATGACCTTCCAAATTCGAAATACAGTTTGCTTTCATTAGTCAATCAAATTCAAAATACCAATATGGCCTGGGACGGACTTACCAGCGTACACGACAATTGGGGAGAGTCCCCTACCCTACAGAAACCCTTGATTATTGGATTAGGAATGGGAATTGAAGCTGATTCGATTCATTTGTATCCTTTGAATCCAGATGGAAGTATTGACAGCAGCAATTATCAGACTTTTACACCCATTATTGGAAACAGATTTTTAGTTGGGATTGATCAGAATGTAAGCAAAAGTTTATGGTTTGGGATTGAGGCATTTGGCGAAAATATTTCAAGTAATGTTGATATAGAATTTTCAGATGAATTGAAGATTTACCCAAATCCGGCGAATGACTTTATCTGGGTTAGTGGAATCACTCAAAATGATGTTGATTTGGAAATTTTAGATGTAAATGGAAAACTTGTTTTAAAAAATAGGGTTTCGAAAGTGGATGGCGTGTTTAGTCAGGATATCAGTTCCCTTTCAAAAGGTATGTTTATTTTAAGATATAAATCAGGGAAGGAAGTGAAAACCCGGAAATTTGTAAAGAACTAAGCATTAAAATTGTACGATTTTTGAACCCACATTATTTTAGCGAAAATTCGCTGGCAATTTTAGACTTTCCGTATCCGGTTGGCTATATTTGCGCGCTTTCCAAGCCAGAGAAGCAAATAATTTAGTCCTAACTAAATGAAATAAAACTTTCAATACAATGAAATTACTTGTTTGTGTAAGTAAAACACCTGACACCACTGCCAAAATTTCTTTTTCAGGAGAAGGGTCAGAATTTGACAAAACAGGAGTACAGTTCATCATGAATCCTTATGATGAATGGTATGCCCTGGTTAGAGCTTTAGAGCTAAAAGAAAAAGCTGGAGGCTCTGTTACAATTATAAATGTTGGTCCTGCTGAAAACGACCAGGTCATTCGTAAAGGTTTGGCGATTGGTGCAGATAGTGCTGTTAGGGTTAATACGGACCCGAAAAGTGCCATGGATGTTGCCCGTCAAATTGCAGCCTATGCCAAGCAGGAAGGTTTTGATATTATCCTTACCGGAAAAGAAACCATCGATTTCAATGGTGGTGAAATTGGAGGTATGGTGGCTGAAATGCTTGACTTACCTTTCATTTCTTTTGCATCCAACCTTGATGTAGAAGGAGATAAAGCTACTGCCACACGAGAAATAGAAGGAGGAAGTGAAGTAATGGAGGTTAATACTCCATTTGTTTTAAGTGCTGCCAAAGGAATGGCAGAACAAAGAATTCCGAACATGCGCGGAATTATGATGGCAAAATCAAAACCGTTGACAGTGGTAGATCCAGTTTCAGGAGACGACCCTTCTGTGCCGGTTCATTTCGAATTGCCACCTCCAAAATCCGGAGTTAAACTGGTTGACCCAGAAGACATGGACGAATTGGTTCGTCTGTTGCACGAAGAGGCCAAAGCCATCTAATCCGGAGTTAACACCTTTTTGATCATCCTTAATTTAAAATAATATGGTACTTGTATTTGCAGAATCAGAAGGCGGTAAATTTAAAAAAGCAGCTTTCGAGACTGTTAGTTACGGAAAAGCCGTAGCTGATGCATTGGGAACCGAATGTGCTGCACTGGTTGTTGGAACTGAAAACAATGAAGCAGGCAGCCTAGGAAAATATGGTGCAGATAAAGTTTATCAAATCGCACAAGAAAAATTGAATCATTTTGACAGCCAGACATTCACCAGAGCCATAGCCGGTACTGCTGAAAAGTTGGGTGCAAAAGTTATCATCGTAAGCCATTCATCAACCGGTAAATCTTTGATTGGAAGATTGGCCGTAAAATTGAATGCCGGTTCAGTTGCCGGTGTAAATTCCGTCCCAACGAACGATGGGAGTTTCAAGGTTAAAAAATCAGTTTATTCAGGTAAAGCGATTGCTACTTATGAAATAAACACTGATTATAAAGTGTTGTCTTTGATGGGCAATGCTTTCAGACCCAATGAGAGCGGAAGTGAAGTTTCTGTTGAGAATCTTGACATTGAAACAGGAGATGCTAAAGTCAAAGTTCTGGAGCACAAGACAGTAACTGGAACAGTTCCTTTGCCTGAGGCAGAATTGGTTGTCAGTGCAGGTCGAGGAATGAAAGGCCCTGAGAACTGGGGCATGATAGAGGAGCTAGCCAATGAATTGGGAGCAACCACCGCTTGTTCAAGACCGGTTGCTGATGCAGGCTGGAGACCTCACCACGAGCACGTTGGACAAACCGGTATTGCCATTCGTCCAAACTTGTACATCGCTATCGGTATCAGTGGTGCCATTCAACACCTTGCCGGAGTGAATAATTCAAAAACGATAGTTGTAATTAATAAAGACCCGGAAGCACCTTTCTTCAAAGCTGCAGATTACGGAGTAGTCGGAGATGCATTTGATGTAGTACCAAGACTGATTGAATCTGTGAAGAAATTCAAGGGCTAGGAGTGCTGGGTGCTGGGTGCTGGGTGCTGGGTGCTAGGTGCTAGGTTCTGGTCTGGGGCCACAACGAGGAAGTCGGTTTGGCGGTTTTTTTTTATGAGTGTAGTTGAAGGGTTGAATGCTGAAGGTTGATTGAAGACGGATATGGAACAATAGGAATTTTCAGAGACGGCTAGCATACCATCTATGGGAATTCAACCACCAATTATTCAACCCATCAAATATTCAATTATCCAACCATTCAAATCAATTATTTGGGCCTGACAGGACATCAGAATTTTTGAAAGGACATAAGAATATCTGCACGTTTAACCAACATTCTATCAAATAACAGTTCGGATAAAGCATTGATAATCGCTAGTTACGCTTTTCGTTCGCCGTTCGCTATTCGTTTTAGTTCCCTCGTAAACTGTAAATCGTAAACCTTAAATTCCACAAATACCAGATGAAAAGCTCCTCCACCTGTTATTCTACTTGTAATATGGGAAATTCCCATCAAGGAACTAACTGCTTACAATTCGTTCTTTTCACCTGGTAGAGCCGCCAAGCTTGGCGGCTCTACCAGACGGTTTTTCCCTTTCCAAAATTCAATCATTTACTCATTAAAAACTCAACCCTTCAATTATTCAACCCTTCAACTATTCACTCCTTCAAAATTAAAAGGGACCCGTCCGGCCGAAGCCATCTGAATCCCTCTTAGACAAAACCAAACAGTTTGTTTCCCCAAAAAAATTACATCTTCGTCATAGTTTTTTCATTACGGACAAAGCTTCGCCATTTTCCTTCGTTGGAAATTGAAGGAAAAAGTGGCCTCTCCGAAGAGAGGCACTTTGTATCTTATGTAAGGTTTTCCGGAATTACCGGTTGATTTGCAGGTATCCTTTGAACACTTCTCCTTCACCATCTTCAATGATGTAGTAGTAGGTTCCGTCAGGAAGTGCATCGTTGTTAAAGGTACCGTGCCATGGTAAATCATTCGTATAGCCGGTTTTTTCGTAAACTTTGTTACCCCAGCGATTGAATATGATTACCGTGTTATCAGGGAAAAACTCAATGTTTTCAATGTATAGATAATCATTGACACCATCTTCATTTGGACTGATGGCAGTGTAAATGATTAGTTTTCTTTCTGAAACGTCAACCGTAATAATTATTTGTTGACAGTTTCCTTCGTCATCACAGATATCGATACAGAATTTATCTGTGCCCAGGAAGCCTGGATTTGGATTGTAGTTCAAGCAAGGTTCGTCGATAAGGTCAACGATTCCGAAGCTTGGAGTCTCGCAGAAGGTCATTGTTAGATTACCTGTCAAACTGGTTGGCAAACAGATATTGTACAATGGCGTTTCAAGTGTAGTCTGCAAGTGAACAGAATCCGGTTCTTCGATTACCGGTGCTTTGAACTTAAGGTTCATTTGCAATGTATCTGCACATCTGCCCGCATTGTCCTGAACAATCAACATATAGTTGCCTTCACCCGGAACCGTAATACTTTGACGGTCTACCATTTGTTCGTTGATGGCCAATTGCAAGGTCGTTCTTGAATCAAGGTGCTCGATTACAAATTTGCCGTAGCTTGAATTGTTGGTTCCACCAAGAATTTTGTTGTCTATTTCATCTACTCTCCAGTTTCCAAGTGGATCGAAAGTATTCATTTCTCCAACCAATTCGTTCAGGTCATCAAAACGTTTGTTTTCCAAAACGCCGGTACCGTAATCCCATTCTTTGATAAGGAAAGGAGGCTGGCCAAGATTCAATAATGAATTAAACTCATAGAATACCTGAACAGATGAACAATCGTCGATTGGACCTGTATAAATCTGACCATTCAAAAGAATGTCCAAATCCTGAAGATCCAAATCAACCAAAGGAAGACATACTACAAAGTCACCGTCTTCGTATTCACCATTGTATCTTTCCAAAGAGAATTTATCGTCACACTCATCACAATCCCATTCGATATTTAAAGTATCAAGGCTGTATCTACAACCAAACTGGTCTGTAATGGTCACTGAATAAGACTCTAGGCTGGTCAATTCTGAAGCAACAGAACCTGTGTTGGTTATTCCATCAGCCCAGTCAAAATTGAATCCTCCGTTTGCACCATTTACCAGCAGTTGGATGCTTCCATCATAACCATCGCAAGTTTCAGCATTTTCAATGATTTGAACATCCCAATCTGCAGGAGCGTCGATTTGAATAGGAGCCTCAGCTTCACAACCGTTTTCTTCATATTTGATTATGTAATTACCTGCTCCAAGATTATTCAATGGTGTTGCACCTACCAATTGATTGTTTGCATTGTAAACATTGTAGGTCACTCCGTTGGTAGAACCGATAAAACCGGTGGTATTGTCCTCCGGGCAAATGATGTCTCTAATCTGTAATTCTGCCAAATCAATGGAAGGTTGATTTGGAGCCATCAGATTGTACTGAAGTTCCATTTCGCATCCGGCCTGGTCGGTAACCATCAGGTTATAAATTCCACTTTCCAAATCAGGAAGACATACATTATTACCTGCTAGGATATTGAAATAGGTTCCTGCATCACCGGTTACGGTGTACGGTGCTCTACCTCCATAAATAGTCAAACAAATCGAACCATTGGATTCCTTGCAATCGCTTGGTGCATTCAAGGTTTCTACAGTTTGAATTGGGTCTTCAAGGATGGTAAAGTTTCTAACAGAGCTACAATTGTTATCGTCGTTGATTAACAAAGTGTACCAACCTGCTGACAATCCGTCCAGTGTAATGGTGTCTCCACCGCTTACCTGTTGTGTGATATTTGTTGTTGGAACAGTAGCTGTAAAGTTACCTGTACCATTGATGATGAACTGAACTGCACCGGTTCCTTCATTGGCACAAGCCACATCAAAGGTTTCAGTAATTTCCAATTCAGGTCCACCCAAGGATTGGATGGTATAATTTTTAGCTTGATAACAACCATCAGGAGCAGTAATTCTAACGAAATATCTTCCAGCACCTAAATCCTGAGCAGAAGCCTGGTCTGAAATGATATTGCTATCAGCATCCATCCATTCGAAAGTATAACCTGCTGGTGCGTCATCGATTGAAAGCAAACCATTGTCTTCACCACAGGTTGCATCCTGTACAGTTTCTGCAAATCCGAAATCAAGAGGGCGGATGTCGATGATAACTTCTTTGGTAGATGCACAACCGAGGTCGTCATATACAGTAACATCATAAGTTCCTACCCCAAGATTTGAGAATGGCTGAGCATTGCCATTCATAGGATAATCTTCGTTTAAAACGTCTCCATTCTTAATAAAATCATATCTGAATGGCTGGCTGCCACTTTGAACAATCAATAAGAAGAATCCGGTTTCCTGACCACAAATGGTATTACTGTGTTCGAAAATACCCATTTCAGGACCAGGTTTGCTAAACAATTTAAAGTCTTCAATTACTGAACAACCATTTACACCTTCTATTTCAACGATGTAATTTGAATTGGTTGTTACAGGAATAACATTGAAAGTTAGAATTGCTCCATTGAAAGAAGCCGCAGTGTAAGCTCCGCCTCCTGAGATATTGTAAGAAGCAATGTCTTCACTAATTTCAATAGTAACCGTTTTTGCAACGCCATCACAAGTGTAAACTGAATCCAGTGGAGTAAGAATGGCCGGTGGATTCGGATCGTTGATTTGAATTGGATTTCCAATAAACTCAACTTCACAGGCTTGTCCGCCTTTCACTCGAACCCAAACAAAATAGTTACCCGCTTCCAAACCATTAAATTCAGGGCTGTCTTGCCATAAAACGCCATCAATGGAATATTCCAACTGACCACTATTGCTGGTTGCACTAACAGTAATTGTTCCATCATTCTGACCACAAGCACTAGGTGCAACAGGGTTTACATTATTGATAATTGGAACACTTGGGGCATTAAGGATGATAACATCCGGCCATGTTGCAGTACAACCTGTAACTGTGCTTCTTACGACTACGCAGAAAGTATCTTTTCCTAAGTCAGGGAAGTAGTTACTTGTTTGCCAGGTCATACCACAGTCAATGCTGTATTCAAGAGGATTTCCTCCATCAGTTGCAAAGACTTTGATTGATCCATCCGGGTCGTCACAGCTTGTAGGATCTTCCGACAAAACATCAATAATGACCGGAGGATTGGTAACGTTTAAATAAACGGTATCTGTTTGACCGCAACCGGTTGCTCCTACTACGTTTACATAATAAACGGTTGGGTCTGCAACGGTAACTGAAGGATTGGCTATATCGGTTGCACTAAGACCAGTCGCTGGAGTCCAATTGAAGGTCATACCATTGCTGGCAGACAATTCAATGGTCTCTCCCCTACATGCTTCAAAAGTGTAGGAGGTTCCATCGGTAGTAGTATTTACATTTACAAAAACAGTATCTATTTGGCCGCAACCCATTGCACCGGTTACTCTAACCAGGTAGGTTGCAGGTGTAGAAACTGTAAGGTTCGGATTAGCAACATCTGTTGCGCTCAATCCTGTGGAAGGACTCCACTCGTATGAGGTACCTGCAGTAGCTGAAAGTTGGATGGTTTCACCTTCACATCCTTCAAAGGTATATGATGTTCCACCGATAACCGGCAACACACTTACATTTACAGTATCTATTTGCTTACAACCATTTGCATCAGAAACTTCTACCAGGTAGCTGGCATTGCCGGTCACTGTCAATTCCGGATTGGCAACATCTGTTGCATTCAAACCCGTAGCAGGACTCCAGGAATAGGCAGCTCCGGCACTTGCTGACAAGGAAATGGTTTGGCCATCACAACCTTCAAAATCGAAGGAAGTTCCGCCAACTATTGGAAGTACGCTTACATTTACGGTATCTATTTGCTTACAACCATTTGCATCAGAAACTTCTACCAGGTAACTGGCATTGCCGGTCACTGTCAAATCAGGATTGGCAACATCGGTTGCACTTAAACCCGTAGCAGGACTCCAGGAATAGGCCGCTCCGGCACTTGCTGACAAGGAAATGGTTTGGCCATCACAACCTTCAAATTCGAAGGAAGCACCGCCAACTATTGGAAGGACGTTTACAAAAACTGTATCAATCTGACCACAACCATTTGCATCCGTTACCTCAACCAAATAAGTTGCATTAGTGGTAACTGTCAAATCCGGATTAGCAACATCTGTTGCATTTAGGCCGGTTGAAGGTGACCAAGTATAATTGGTTCCATTGGAAGCCGAAAGTGTTATGATTTGACTTTCACAAGCATCAAAGCTGAAAGAGGTTCCACCTACACTTGCTGCGGTAATGGTTACATCAGCAGTGGTTACATCCTTACATCCATCAGCAGTTGTCACCATTAATGTTACTGTGAAGGTTCCATTTCCTGCATATTGGTGACTTGGATTTTCAGCGGTAGAACTGTTTCCGTCTCCAAAATCCCAATCGAAAGAAGCTCCGACTCCGGAATTGCTTGATGTATTGGTGAAAACAGTTGGTGCTGCAGCACAGGAACCATCATAATCAAATGAGGCTACTGGTTGAGCATTCACGGTAACGGTTACCTGATCAGAAGTGCTACATCCTAAGCCATCATCTGCTGTGATCGTATAAGTCGTTGTCACAGTTGGAGAAGCTATAGGATTTGGACAATCAGTACAACTTAATCCGGTAGCAGGCGTCCATGTAAAGGTTCCTGCACCACCAATGGTTTCCAAATCAACACTTTCGCCTGGACAAATCGGGTCTGCCGGACTGGCTACCACTTGTGGACAAATAATTATGATGGTAGTATCACAATAATCTGGAATATTGCTATCGCAATGGATTACACAAACAGTATCCTGTTCGTGGAAATCTCCGTTAGGAGTCAATGTTACACAATCTGAACCGTTGGTGGTACCAACGGTAACAAAATCTCCCTGACCACAAATACTTACATTTCCGATACCATTGAACAACTCTACCAGGTTACCCAGGCAGGTGTTATTTGGCATATCTGTACGCATGGTAACGTATGTAGTGTCAATATCTGTCATAACATCCGGACAATCATTGGTAGGATCGTTAATGAAACAGGTCACTACCGGATCAGCACCGAAAGCTGCAATTTTTAAATTAAGTCCAACAGTGGAATTATCACTGTTTGGCATCATGTAAGGATCATTTTCAGGATCCATTATTTCAACTGGTCCTCCGGAACAAATGCCGGAATTGGTAAATTTAAACAATGGAACTTTTTGACCTGTGGTATAGGTAATGAGGTCGGTTCCTATCGTAGCCAATTGGAAATTGAAATAATCATAATCAGGACTGTCAGCCGGACCGCGGTAGGAACCATTCATATTGAAAGTAACACCCGGAATAAGGCTGGTAAGATTTCCAACCATAAATCCGCCAGTGAGTGTTCTGATGGTAACCAGCATTTCGGTGGTACGGGCAAGGTTTCCGGTAAGTGTAGTATCAGGAATCAAAGAAATCTGAAATTCGTTTCCAGCTAACTCTTCAATTTGGAACTCACCAATACATTGGATGGGCGTAGTAATACAAGGAGCCGCATAACTTTCATTCAAACAAACCGGTGCATCCGCTGAACCATATCCCAAGACTGAAAGTTGCTGACCAACATTTCCGTTTTGGCTATTTGGCACGGAAGAATGGATCCAAATCGTTGTTCATCAATCTCAGGGAATCACCTGAACAAGCCATGGTATTTCCAAAACTGAAAAGAGGAACATCAATATCTTTTAAATAATTAATATCTCTTGTACCAGTGGAGGTCAATCCAATGGTATAATAATCAGAAGTTGGGTCTTCCATAGGTGCGATATAAGTTCCTGTCAATTCAAAAGTGACGTTTTGGAACTTCTGATCTCAGATTGTCCATCACCAGGCTTCCGGTTGGAGCTTTGATGGTTATTTGCATATTGGAAGTAGTATTCTGAGGCGTATTGTAGGTAGTATCTGATTGTAAGTTCACCTGGTATCTTCCGTCAGGCAAAACTTCCAATTCATAATAAACAAGACAAGTCGCAGGTGGGCAACCAATCAAATTGAAAGGTCCAACAGTTTTTCACAACCATTTCCTGTATTTCTAACATAAACGGTGTAAGAACCTGCTCCCAGATCGGTAAATACTCCAGTTGCTTGCCAGGTAGAACCATCAAGGCTAAATTCCGCTGGGTCGCCTGTATCTACACGAGCTGTAACGGTGATGGAACCATTTTCCATTCCGCAATCAGGATTAACCGAACCCTGTGTCAAAATGGTTGGAGCTACCGGACCAGGAATATTAAACACACCGGCATCTTCCAAACAAATACTGATAATATCCCTCACCCAGATATGGTAGTCACCGGAAGGGAGATTATTAAAGGTGTTGGAACTATGCCATGTTCTTTTATCATCGATAGAATATTCTAAAGGTAAACCCAGAGTGGTGGTCGCATAAACAATAATGCTGGCATCTCTTGCACCACAGGTTGAAGGAGGCGTAAATTCAACGCCATTGTATGAAATCCACAATCACCAGAAATAGAAGAACTACAATCGTTTCCACCAACTGTATAAGGGCCATAATATGCGTTAACGCCAGGACCTGCAGCTGCGACAGAAATCTGGTTTCCGATATTCACATTTTGCGAATTTGGCGGAAGAAAAGGGTCATTTTTATTGTCGATGAAATTCATTTGGCCGGTACAAGTACCATTGTTGGTAAATGTAAAGAGCAAAACCTCCTGCCCGTCAGTGTAAGTAATATCACTGGTAGGAGAAGACAGTGCGAATGCCAGATAATCATAACCCGGGGCTTCAACCGGAGCAACGACAAATGCATTATTGGACCATTGTCCTTTTTTACTTGTAACCGTACCAGGGCTAAATCCGCCAGTCGGTACTCTCAAAGCCAATTGGCTGGAAGGAGTGTAATTAAAAGGAGCATTCCAGGTGGTGTCAGGTCTAAGGTATACTTCAAAGGTTTTTTCATCCGGCAGCATTGCTACGCGAAATTTAACCTGGGCATAAAGTCCCTGAAGTAAAAATACCATTACTAGAACGGCATAAAATTTTTTCATGACAAAGTCTGTTTGGTGATTGTCTGTTTAATTTGAGGGGATCATGTCAAATCTCAACAGGACAAATATTCCTGGTGGAATTAAAAAATTACGGGGGAAAAGTATTTTGGGTAGAAACCCATTGAGAAAAACAAGGAAAGTCAGTACGAACGCTAAAGGAGAGGGGTGAAGGTTTGGTTCGTCCATAGATCTTCCAATCATGGACTATGCAAAATCCCTACCAATTTTTAAAAAATTCTCAAAATAAAAGTCTAAAAAATAAAAAAGCCGATTGAAAACCAATCGGACCTTTTTTTTAAACAAGCTATGTAAATTCATTAAAGTATTTGGAAACCAGGATGTACCCGGCTTCCAAACCTTCTTTAATGAAGAAATTAAAACTTGATTTTCTGAAACTTATCAAGCGAAACATTCCACTCACTTCCTCTCAAAGAAAGAAGGTAAGATCCTGCTGCAAGATTGCTCACATCAAAATTATATGTATTGTTTCCCTGAATAAGTTCAATAACTTTAACGGTAACCAAACGTCCTGCTACATCTCTGATTTCAGCACGAACGGCTTCCTTTTCACCTGTCCAATCAACTTCCAAAGTAAGGTCGCGCTGAGCGGGTACCGGATAAATATCAAAATCTTCTACCTGTTCTGCCAGGTCTGTAGCACTGGTTAAGGTTGCACAATCAACTTCCTTAGGGCCTTTGATTCCACGGTAAGCTTCAGCACCTGCTCCAAGAATGGCAATGGTATTTCCAATATTTACATTTTTAGAATTGGGAGCCATAAATGGGTCAGTAGCATTGTCGACCAAGGCCACAGTTCCATTACAGCCGGCACCATTTTTAAAAGAAAGTATTGGCAATTCCTTTCCTTCTTCCAATGGAAGGTGTAATAAGCCAGGATTGATCAATGCAAAAGACAAATAATCGTATTTACTTTCCTCTCTTGGTGCATCCGCTCTTGAATTGTATTCCCAATCAATTCCCGGATATAATCCCTTTACATCCGAAGGCTCGAATGTTCCGGCAGGAGTCTTGATGGTAATTTGAGCGGTAGCAGTCAAATTATTTGGCAAAGTATAAGTCTCAAGAGGATACAATGAAACAATGAAACTCTCAGTAGACTTGTCATAACGGATTCCAAAATCAACTTGTGAGAATCCGGAGATGGCTATAAAAGCCACCAAGGCTGCAGTAATCAAGTACGGTTTCTTCATAGTATAAAAAATTGTGTTGTTAAAATGTCGTTTTTTGATAAATAATTGTGTTTCAAAAATTTATAAGTGTTTTAAAAAAAAAGACGGGGGCAAATAAGTGGTGTTTGTTCATATGTTCCTTTCTCAAAGAATGCATATGCCCCCAGTCTATATTTTATATATCTTAAGAATTTATCCGTAATGCTCCTCCCCTTTCAGGGAAGCGCTTCCTTAATTCTCAATGGGTTTCCAACAATGTCAATAAACATTAAGTGTTGTGTGTTCTAAAGTGTCAAATCGGTTTTCCAGGTCGTAAAAATGGAAGAGTCGGTTTCTTAGATTTTTAAAACCGACTCTCCGGTTTATAGAAAAAATTTGTTTGCTTCCTTAGTCAATAACCTCCGGCAACTGCTCTATGATGAAATAATTCACATAGAAATTCGGGTTGAGCGGATGTTGTAATACATTGAAGAATATCATCGCGTCAATATCATTGGCAGGACCGGTATATTTTTCGGATCCATCCATATTGGTATCTCCGTTTTCGTAACCGTTTCTCACGAAATTAAATTGACGGGTCATGTTATCTAAATCAAAAAATACATCGAAGAATATCTTATCACCGTCTGGCAAAGCAATACCTGCTCCTGGTACACGATGTACCTGTTACCATCGGCATTACCTCCCCATAACATGGTAGTCTGATCTACTTTTTTCTGTGCATGCTGGCCATAGGTCGGAGTTGCTGCATCTGTAAAGTCAACCAGTATCGGATCCACCATACTCGCATTGAATTGAATCGGTGCAGCCGTCATAACTCCAAGGTGGTTTCTATGACGAACAGAAATATGGAAAGGACTTGTACCTGCAATCGGGAAATAAACCGGTGAGGTACCATCAATGTCAACAATATCTCCATCTCTTTGAATCAGGGCCGAACGACTCTCCAAAATGGTTTTTGATTGTTGCCGTCTCTTAATTCAAGGAACACCCAATCAACAATGGCATTATCTCCTGTGATATCCAAAATAGTAGGGTCAAGAATGACTTCTCCACCACCTTTTCCAACATGGATATAAGTAGGACTTATAAAGTTTGGAACAAGGTCAGAATATGGCTCCTCAGTAGGGATGTAATTCTGTTCCCTCAAATTATCATTCATCAAACCGGATGAAGTATTGTAAGAACCTTGCAAATAAGCTTTCAGTCCTACAAATATGAATTGATCCGGGTCGAAATAATCTGGAATTCCGTCTTTGTCGGTATCATCATCCAGTACAGTTCCGTTTCCGTTGGTATCTTCATTTCTGGTTAGAATACCATCGTTGTCGTCGTCCGGATTGTTAGGATCTGATTCTCCTGAATCTACCTGTCCATTGTGATTGGCATCTTCTTCTCCATCTTCCAGACTATCGTCGTCGGTATCCGGATTCAAAGGATCCCAATCGGTTCCCGGATTATAAACTCCGTCTCCTCCGGTTTCAACATTGTCCGTAATTCCGTCGTTATCAGAATCGCTATCCGGATTGTAAGGGTCAACGTCATTTATATCCGTTACACCGTCATTGTCATCATCGTTGTCCAAATCGTTTGGTGTACCATCATTGTCGAAGTCGCAAAGTCCTACACTTGGATCCGGGATACAAGGATCATTGTCATTTGGATCGAACTCAGGATCATTTGGACCTACATTCGAAAGGTAACCGTCTCCATCAAGATCGACTCTGTCACAAGCCTGAGACATTGGATTTGGATCACAACCATCCAATGGATCAGAATCTAAATCGGGCTCATAAATACCATCATCTCCGGTTTCAGTGTTGTCGGTGATTCCGTCACCGTCACTATCAGAGTTAGGATTGTATGGTCCAACATCATCTACATCCAATACACCATCGTTGTCATCATCTTCGTCAATGGCATTGATTTCACCATCAAGGTCGAAGTCACAAGCTCCTACGGTAAAGTCAGGAATACATGCATTGGAATCGTCCGGATCGTAAAGTGGATCAGTAGCCACATAATTATCGAAGTATCCGTCACCGTCGCCATCTTCACCCACACAAGCAGAGTTTGCTGAACTTGGGTCACAAGCATTTAAAGGATCTGAATCATAAAGTATACTGTAATTTCCATCAAATCCGGTTTCTTCATCGTCACTTATTCCGTCACCGTCACTATCCGAATTGGGATCAAATGGATCAACATCATAGATATCGCGAACTCCGTCACCATCGTCATCCAAGTCAAGGATATTTGGCTTACCATCTCCATCAAAGTCGCAAGCGTCAGCCGTATGGTCCGGTATACAAGGATTGGTATCATCCGGGTCATATTGTGGGTGATTGCTTGGGAAGTTTAAGAAGTAGCCATCGCTATCCGCATCTGCTCCATTACAAGCTGCTGCATTTTCATTTGGATCACAAGGATTCAATGGGTCAGATCCGTTATTTGTTTCGTTGATATCGGTGATACCATCGTTGTCACTGTCTGAATTTGGATTGAATGGATCAGCGTCATTTATATCTAAAACTCCATCATTATCATCATCAGAATCATTACCATTTTGAACACCATCACCGTCAAAGTCGCAAACCTGGAAGGTTGCTTTCGGGTCACACATGTCAAGTGGATCTGATTCATTTAAATCAATGGTTCCGTTTTTATTGGCATCTTCAACACCGTCAGAAATTCCGTCAAAATCTGAATCCGGATTTCTTGGGTCTGTTTCACCGGCATCTACCTTACCATTTTGGTTGGCATCTTCAATTCCGTCTTTAATTCCGTCGCCATCTGTATCTGCCTTAACAGGATTGAAATCCACTCCTGCATCGTATTTTCCGTCTCCACCGGTTTCAACATTGTCCGGAATACCGTCACCATCGGTATCACTCATTGGATCGTATGGATCGATGTCATTAACGTCTTTTACACCGTCATTGTCATCGTCTAAATCCATTGAGTTGATAAGGCCGTCACCGTCAAAGTCACATTTTGCAGCTGAAGCACTTGGATTACAAGGATCTGTATCATCAGGGTCGTACTGATTTTGACCAGGAACAAAGTTTCCGTAGTAAAGGTCACCATCAAGGTCTTCACCAATACAAGCTAAAGCGAGTTTGGATCCGGATCACAAGGATTTAGTGGATCGAAGTCCATATCTGGATCATACACACCATCTCCTCCGGTTTCAGTATCATCAGATACACCATCAAAATCACTATCACTGTCAGGATTGAAGTTTTCTGCATCGTATTGATCTTCCACTCCGTCATTATCATCATCAGGGTCATCCAGGTTGATGATGCCGTCTCCATCCCAATCACATTCATCGAAAATGGCATCCGGGTCGCATCTGTCAAGCGGATCACTTTCCTGAGAAGCATCTACATAACCTGATTTATTCAAGTCTTCTTCACCATCCAGGTATCCGTCACCATCGGTATCAGGATTCAATGGATCGGTGTCTACTCCAACATTATAGATTCCGTCATTGTGAGTTTCGATGTTATCAGCAAGGCCATCATCATCAGAATCGGACATTGGATTGAACTGGTCAGAATCATCATCATCCAGAACACCGTCATTGTCATCATCCATGTCATCTTCGTTGGAGAATCCGTCATTGTCAAAATCACAAAGTGCAAATACTGGATGAGGGTCACATTGGTCAAGTGGGTCAGAATCATTTCCATCCACGATACCATTGAAGTTTTATCTTCCTGACCATCATTCAAATTATCATCATCTGAATCGGCATCCAGCGGATTGGTTTCTCCCGGATCCACCATACCGTTCTTATTTAAATCTTCTTTCCATCTTTGATTCCATCTTTATCAGAACTGATCCAAAGGATTGGTATCGATACCCGGATCGAATCTTCCGTCACCATGTGTTTCAATGATATCAGAAAGACCATCATTGTCAGAATCTGAATTTGGATCGTAAGGATCATCGCTTTGGGTATCCAAGACACCGTCGCCATCATCGTCGGTATCTACCCCATTCACGATGCCATCACCATCAAAAAAATCACAATCAGCAAAAATGGTCAATGGATCACATTTATCTCTAGGGTCAGATTCGCCGTTTTGAGCCTCTAAAGTTCCATTCCAAGTAAGGTTTCATCCCCGTCCAATATTCCGTCATCATCTGAATCATTGTCCCTTGGATTGGTTTCATTTGCATCCACAATACCATTTTTGTTTTTGTCTTCTACTCCGTCAGGAATATTATCCTAGTCGGTATCTTTGACAAAGGATTGGTATCAACTCCTACATTGTAGGCACCATCACCACCAGTTTCAACATTATCGGTTATTCCATCCCGGTCGTCTGAATTTTTGTTGTACGGATCAACATCATCCACATCTGCTACCCGTCATTATCATCGTCCAGGTCATTTTCATTGGAAATACCGTCTCCGTCAAAATCACAGGTAGGGTAAGTCTTTTTAGGATCACATGGATTTAAAGGATCTGATTCCCCTACATCCCATTTTCCATTTTTGTTGGCATCTTCAACTCCTGTCTTTGATACCATCACCGTCGGTATCGGCTACCCTTGATCGGTTTCGGTAACTTGTTTGTACCGTTTTTATTTTTGCTCAATACCATCAGGAATACCATCGTTGTCGGTATCATTTTTCAACGGATTGGTATCTGTTCCTGCATTGAATGCACCATCACCACCTGTTTCAATCATATCTTTGATACCGTCTGAATCGGTATCTGTATTTGGATCATGGTCATTTGATCCCGGTTACCAGGCACACCGTCATTATCGTCATCGGTATCAACAGAGTTGATAATTCCATCATTGTCGAAGTCACAGACTCCGGCAGCTACATTTGGAATACAAGGATCGTTATCATTCGGATCGAATTCCGGATCATTGCTGGCGAAGTTTGAGAAATAACCATCACCGTCTTTGTCTACTTCATTACAAGCTGAGGCTGCAGAATTAGGATCATGATTCAGAGGGTCAGAGCCATTGGTGGTTTCAGTAATATCGTCTACACCATCTCCATCACTATCGCTATTTGGATTGTAATCATTGATATCGTTTGCATCAATCACTCCATCATCATCATCGTCTCCATCCAGGTCATTTGGAGTACCATCACCATCAAAATCACAAGAAGGGAATGTAGCATTGGGAGAACAAATATCAAGCGGATCACTTTCATCCGGATCTATCGAACCATTTTGGTTGGCATCTTCGGTACCATCCCAAAGGCCGTCACCATCTGTATCAAATTTTAAAGGATCTGTTTCACCTGCATCAAGTGAACCATTTTGGTTGGCATCTTCTATACCGTCAGGAATGTCATCATTATCTGTATCATTATCGAGTGGATTGGTATCTATTCCTGCGTTATAGGTTCCGTCTTCTCCTGTTTCGATGTTGTCAGAAATGCCATCGTTATCTGAATCACTATTTGGATTATAATCATCAATATCATTGGCGTCGGTAACGCCATCATTATCGTCATCATTGTCTTGTTGATTTATGATTCCATCCTGATCAAAATCACAGACACCTGCTGCCACATTGGGCACACAAGGGTCAGAATCATCCGGATCATAATTAGGATCGGAAATTGGTAAGTCTTCAAAATAGCCGTCACCGTCTGCATCTGCTCCGGTACAAGCTGTTACTGTTGGATTAGGATCACAAGGATCCAGTGGGTTAGAATCGCTTAATGGATTGTAGAATCCATCATTTCCGGTTTCATCATCATCAGAGATGCCATCTCCGTCAGAATCACTGGAAACATTGAAATTTTCTATATCGTCGGTATCGGCAACGCCATCGTTGTCGTCATCCGGATCGTTTTCGTTTGATAGGCCATCTCCATCCCAGTCACAGGTAAGGAAAGTGGCGTTAGGATCACACAGGTCAGTAGGGTCACTTTCACCTGGATCCAATTGGCCGTTTCTATCTGCATCTTCAACACCATCGGCAAGACCATCTCCGTCGGTATCTGAATTATTTGGATCGGTTTCTCCCGGGTCTAAAATTCCATTTCCGTTTTTGTCTTCCAGATTGTTTACAATTCCATCTCCGTCATCATCTCCACAATCAGCAGCATTTCCGTAGTTTCCATCATAACCATATTGTGCAAACCCATTACCAAAATCCAAAATAAAAATGTCGTTACCAGGATTTGAGTTTTGAGAATTGGGCAATTGGTTGAAAGGATCTAAATCATTGTCTAACAGGTAAACTTCACCAGAACAACTTGAGGTTCTTTTAAAACTAAACAACAAGGTCTCACCTCCATCTACCAATTGAATTTCGGGAAAATTGCCTTCCAAGCCAAAGGAAACATAATCCTTGGAAGGATTTTCAACGGGACTATTTACCCTTCCGCCACTTGTAACCCAAGTACCCGCATAATTTGTTTGATTTGAAAATTGAAATCCGGTAGGAAAAACAACGGTGACCTGTCCGGTTCCAGGATAAAGGGTAGTACTTGGATTGGTACCAGCTTCCGTTTTTAAAAAAACATTATAGGTAAGGCCATTTCCAGCAAGTTCGATGGAATAGGATATTTGAGCAGATAACTGCGAGCTTAACCCTAGTGTCAGTATTAGGCCTAGAATTAACAAACCCCTAATGAATGAATTGTAGATGTTTGCCATGGTTGATTAAGTTATAAGAGACGTTTTCAAAAAACCACCTCTTTCCCGTTTGTAATTTTTTAGTATGGGTTATGTTTGGTAAAAAGGCTATGAAAAATACTCTTCGAGGACTTGCCTCTTGGTTTTTGAATTTATTCCTGGGAAAAGTGAATGAGAAAAAACTTTTTTAAAAATGGGCACCCCGCCCCGAAAAGCGGGGTGCCTTATTGTATCACTAAATCAGAATAATTACGGTAACTGGCTAACAATAATGTAGTTAGCAATTCTATTCGTATTGCTGTTGTGTTTCAAAGTAGACTCAATCAACAACATGGTACGGTCGTTATTTGGACCCTGATAGATGGAACGTCCATCCATATTAAAGTCGGATCTCAAATAACCGAATCGGATATGGTTGGCGTTTGGAGCACCACCCTGACCATTGTCATTTAATGGGTCAGAAATGATATCTAAGAACAACCTTGTAATATCGTTTTGAGGACCTTGGTAGATAATTCTTCCGTCGGAAGTCATATCACCTGCCCATAGATAATACTCGTTTGTATCATCAACCAATCTCTGTGGATAATCACCATGCCAAACCTTTGAAGCATCTCTAAAGTCGATGGTTCTTACTGTTGGTGACAACTCAGGTGCATCAATGGTCATGGCGCCAAGGTGGTTTCTGTGACGGATTGCAACAAAGTGCTCACCTGCCTGAACCAATGGTCCAAAGTCAACAGGGCTTACTCCATCAGTATCTACCACATCACCATCAGCTTGTAACAATGCCGCACGTGTTGCAACTACGCTGTCAATCTTATTGGCTGAACGAAGTTCGATAAATACCCAGTCAACAATTGCATCGTTACCTGTTACAGCCAGTACAGAAGGACTAACTGATTCATATCCACCAGGACCAACGTGGGTAAATTTCACATTTGTAAGGGTATCCAAGTCGGTATATGGTTCCAATGCTGGAAGGAGATCTTGCTCTCTAAGTTTATCCCTCATCAGAGTAGAAACTCCGCCTGAACTTGGGTTACCATTATAAGCTGCACCAAACAGATTGACCTTAACATCCAGTTGTATACCAAAACATGCTATGGAGATGAGCGGATCACACGGATCACAGGGGTCTCCATCAAGGATACCATCACCGTCTGTTTCCTCTGAGTTGATGATCTGGTCACCATCCCAGTCTTCCTCACCATCCAGGTCTCCATCCATGTCTACGTCCATGTTAAATTGTCCGTAAGTCATACATGAATATTCCCAAACGTCATCCAATCCGTCATTATCGTCATCTAAGTCGATGTCGTTGATTTCACCATCAAGGTCAAAGTCACAGAATCCTAAAGTATCTGAAACAATGTGTAGCAATACAGTATCAGAATACCAAGAGCTACAAGTTGGCAAATCAATTCTCAAACGGAATACAGTATCTCCAAGGGTTCTCATCAATGGCATAGAATCCAACTGAAGAACAGTTGTTTGTACACCACGGATTCCTGTAGAGTTAGACATGCTAGACCAGGTTCCTCCTGTTACATCCAGGACTTCCCACTGGAAGCTCATGGTACCTGCTCCATTGTTTACAACTGTTGCATCGAAGAAGTAAGCCTGGTTTTGACAAGCAACCAAAGAATCTGGTTGGTCAACAATTTCAACAGGTCCTTCCACGGTCAATCTTGCCATATCAGATACAACAGGATCACAAGTTCCTGTCCATACCCAAACACGGTAACGTCTGTTGTAAAGGTTTGCAACATCGCTGATGTCAAGTCTTGCAGTATTATCTCCTGAATAAACACCACCAGTTGCATCAACCCAGGTTGTACCGTTGGTACTTACCTCCCACTGATAGTTCAGTGTTCCACCTGTTCCTACATCTGCAGTGATTTCAAAGAATGCTGGTTCACCGGCACAAACTGTTGTATCGTCCGGCATATCGGTAATCTCAAGCGGTCCTTCGATAGAAAGGGTCGCTGCGTTTGTATAAGTAGAGTTACATACAGCTGACCAGTAACGAACTCTGAACTGAGCGTTGTTCATGGAGTCAGCGATGATGTCAGATACACTCAAGGTATCACTTCTAACACCGTTGAAGATGGTTCCAAACAAAGTATCATTAGAAGGAATTTCCATCCAACCAGCACCTCTGTTTACTTCCCACTGGTAGTTAACCGTTCCAGCACCAGGGTTGGTAACAACTGTATTAAATACTGCTGAGTTAGCGTTACACACTGTTACATCTACAGGGTCAGATCCAGTCAATGGACCTTCTACTGTCAACAATGCTGCTTCTGTGAATCTAGGAGGACAAGTTCCCGCCCAGTAACGAACGCGGAAGTAGTATCCTGACAAGGTTGAAACATCATTGATTACAAGTGTTTCGGTTGTCACATCATCGAAAATAGCGTTATCCGGTACATCTGTATATCCACCAAATTCATTGGTTGAGTATTCCCAAACAGTTTGAGTAGTACCAGAACCACCGTTGTAAATGTCAACAACAAGTGTAGTATCACCCAAAGAACATACAATTGCATCATCTGGCTGATCTTTCACCCAAAGTGGACCTTCTACATCCAAGGTTGCAACACTTGAAATTTCAGTAGCACACTGTCCGGTAGAAATAATAACTCTGAACTGGTCACCAATCATTAAAGTATCAACTTCTCCCAAAGAAAGAATAGGAGAGTTCACACCGTTGAAGTTACCAACTCCATTGGTAAGGTTTTGCCAGGAAGTTCCATTATCCTGACTTCTTTGCCACTGGTACTCGATGGTACCTGCACCTCCATTTGAAGTGGATACCTGGAAAGAAACATCTTCCATATCACAGGTTGTCACATCATCCGGTTGGTTGGTGAAGTGGATTGGACCTTCTACAAACAAGGTTGCAGGGTCTGTATAAGAAGTACCACAAGTTGGCAATGTGTAAGCTACGCGGTACTGATACTCATTGTAAGTTGAATCAGCACCCGTAATTACCAACTGAGTAGTTGTAATATTTGAATAAGGAGCTGCATTTGGAACATCGTTAAATGTAGTACCACCGTCGATACTTACCTGCCACATCAAGGTAGGAGTACCTGCACCAGGATTGGTGTATGCAATTTCGAATGCTGCATCACTTCCTGAACAGATTGAAGTATCCTGAGCTTCTGTGTCGATGGTCACTGGACCTTCAACACGTAGTACAGCTGACTGAGAAGCATCAGATCCACAAGTTCCGGTGAAAATCAATACACGTACAGAGTCACCGTCCATTGCTGCACTTGCCGGAGCAATATTTAAGGTATCCGAACGAACACCGTTGTAGATGGCATCATTTCGAAGATCTGTCCATGCACCAACACCGCCATTCTTAATCTGCCACTGGTACATGATTGTTCCGGAGTTGTTGTTTACAACATCAACAAAGAACTTAGCATTACCTGTAGCACACAAGGTTACATCGTCAGGCTGGCCTCCTACATCAAATGAAAGCGGACCTTCTACGAATAACCAAGCTGCTTCTGAGTATTCCCACTCACAATCACCAGTTCTGATTTTCAAACGGTAAAGTGTGCTGTCATAACCAGTTACATCTGTAATGGTCAAAGTACGGGAAACTGTATCCGAATTAAGGTCGAAATCACCTCTAGCATCTGTATAGATTGCAGATGTGTTCAATTCAACCCATCCGGTACCGAAGTCATCACTTCTTTCCCAGATGTATTCAACATGACCGTCGTTCGCGTTTCCAAATTCAGTAGTAAATGTTACGGATCCACCTGAACAGATTACTGTATCATTTGGTGAATCTTCGATGGTCAATGGACCTTCTACAGTTAACCTAACTGCATTTGAAATAAGAGTTGCACAAGTTGGAGTTGAAATTAATACTCTTAAAGAATCACCATCATTACCTCCAAATTCAGAATCAAGAGTAAAATAATTGGTATTTACTCCACCATAGGCTTGATTATTGGGAATAGAGGCCCAAATACCCAAATCAAATCGCTTATATTGCCATTGGTAGGTTAAAATTCCTGCACCTAAATTTTCTGCTTCCACTTCAAACACAGCCACTTCGCCACGACAAACCGTGTCGTTTTCTACTGCAGTAACAACAGACAATGGTCCTTCAACTGTCAACAATGCTTCGGTAGAGGCAACAGGATTACAATCGTTGGTCCTGGCTTCTACTCGGTAGGTAAATTCATCCATTAGATAAGAAACTCCAACTACAGAGAGCGAGTCTCCATTGACCCCGTCGTAGGTGGCGCCTTCGGCACCGACCCCATCGGCCAGGTCGACATAACCTGCACCATCATTTTTGTCTACCTGCCAGTGGTAGGTAAAGCTACCTTGCTGTACGGTTGCGTTTGCAAGGAAGTGGATGGTTCCACCATCACAAATGGTAGTATCTTGTGGAACGAAGTCGAATTCTGCCTCATCAGAAACAGATAGACAAGCTTCGTTTGAAGTCATCACGTTACATTCTGTAGTCCAAATGTTAACACGGAAACAAGAACCGTTCAAACTATCAGAGATGTCTACAGAAAGTGTATCTGTTCTAACCCCGTTGAAAGTACTATCGTTTGCAAGATTAGTCCAAGTAGTGCTATCACTACTCATTTGCCACTGATATCTTAGGGTACCAGCTGCAGAATCAGGCATTGAAGCCTGTACTATAAAGTTTACAGATTTGCCTGAACAATCGCTGTGATCGACAGGATGTACATCAATTGTAATTGGACCTTCCACTAACAATTGAGCTGCATTAGAGAATACTCTATTACAAGTTGGTGTACTTGCTGCTAAACGGTAATAATTATTGTATAAACCTGCTACATCGGAAATAGTAAGTGTATTTCCATCTGTTCCGGAGTAAACTCCTGCATCAGAAAGGTCAGAGAAGGTTGCACCTCCATCTGTACTAATCTGCCAAACAGTAGTAACTGCACCTAGTGGCGCTGAAGCTGCAGCAGTAAAGGTTGTTCCATTTCCAGAACACTCGTTGTGTGTTACCGGATGTGTATCAATTGTAATTGGACCTTCAACGTTCAACTGTGCTGATCCGGAAAATACTGTATCACAAGTAGAAGTGAAAATCTTTACACGATAATATAAATCGTTCAAACCTGCTACGTTACTGATTTGAAGATCGGTAGTATAAACACCTGTATAAGGTGTTCCGTTATCAAGATCAACGAAATTAATATTGTCTGTACTGATCTGCCAGTTGTAAAGTACTGCACCACTTCCAAGATTTTGTGAAGCAGCAGTGAAGGTAGTACCATCACCATAACATACATCAATATCATCCGGGTCATCCGTAATACTGATAGGACCTTCTACTGTTACAATCGCTGAACCGCGAATGGTATCAGGAGAACATCCTCTGGTATCGACCATGGAAACTATTGTAAAGGTATCCGTTTCGGAAGGGCTTACAATAATAGGATCACCAGGAACGTAATTATTTACTGTATAGGTAACTCCATCTTTATCCTGGTAAACTACAGTATAAGGTTCCCAATTATAAATTGGGTGCCAGTCAACTGTTGAAATATAGATTGGAACGTTGTCTTCAACACTACACATTACGGTATCTCCATACATTTCTGCCAAAACCGGGTGGATAGGATCACAAGGATCACATATTCCGGTGGTATCAGCTGCATCGTACGTACCGTTACCATCTGTTAGATCATAGAACCCGTCCCAGTTGTTGTCCTCAATTGCGTTTAAGTAACCGTCCATATCACAGTCATGACAAGACCAGGCACTTGGTGCGTAGTTTCCAGACCAGTTATAAAGCGTACTGGTTTTGAAATCGTAAATTGAGAGATCATTACCAGGGTTGGTCCCCGCTGAGTTAGGAAAAACATCAAACGGGTCATTTCCGTTATCAATCAAATAAAGGGTATCGGGACAAGCTCCAGATTTCTCAATGGTAAATAGGAGAATTTCTTCATTGAAATCTCCTAATGAATCCATTTTTGGAAAATCGTTTAGCCATCCGAAAGAGATGTAGTCATAATCCGGGTTTTCTGTTGGTGCATTTACCCGGGCATTCTGTGCCCATGTCCCTTTAAAATTCTCAACTGGACCATGCGTAAAGCCGGTAGGTGCAACTAAAGTAATCTGGCCTGAACCAAGTTGCAGATCACCATCCGTACCAGGCACGCCAATGCCCGTAGTGTCAAGGCGCATATAGACCCCCCACTTCGCTGTATCATCCTGCATCAATTGCAGTTTAAAATAAAGCTGGGCATCTACCTTCCCCATAAAACACATCGTGAGAAACGAGACCATGAACAGAAGTTTGTAGCGTAAATTCTGTCTCATAATTTGGTGTTGTTTAAATTTTAAAATGATTCTCAATTAATTTCAATTACCTGGGGAGGATTTAGCGCTTTAGGTTGAGCTTTTTCATATAAAAAAAGGTATGCCTGCTACACGGGGTAGCTGACATACCTAAGTTCTTACCTGCCTTTTTTAAGCTTCAACTTTTTTGTAAGGATGTTTAAATTACTATCCTTTTCATCAAGCCAAAGCCAAAACAACAGTTGCCCCCAAAGGGACATGGGTGAATGTGTGTTCAAAATTATGTTATGCATCTAGGTGTACTTTTGTGTTGTTCTACTAGTTTTTTTCTAAATCTTTAAAACAGGGGTGTGCAAAAGGGAAGGAGCGCTAACCAGCGATTAAGCAGATCGAGGGAGTGTAGTGCTGCTCCAAAGTTTTTGCCTGGGGGAATTGTACCTGGGGGAAATATTTAGGGGAAGAGTACCATTGGTAGATTTCAAATTCTATACCATAAAATGCCAAAAACTCCGGTTTACCCCTAAAAGAAATTTGTATTTATAAGACATAAAAAAAGCAAATTTAAACCCGTGCCAAAATCGCATTTAATTGAAAACCAAATACTTATGTACCATATTCGCGTATTTAATTTGTTATTTTATAGAAATAAAAACGCCCCTGTCAAAAGACAGAGGCGCATTATGATGACTAATTATTCCCTGATTATGGTAGTTTCTCTGTTACTATAAAGTTTGGAATTCTATATACATTTTCCGAAGTCTTAATAATGGTGTTGAATAACAACATGGCACGATCATTATTAGGTCCCTGGTAAATTACCCGGCCATCCAAATCATAATCTGCTTGATCATAGGCTGCTCTAACAAAATTTGGTTGAGTTTCGTAATTTGTTGTATCCAAAATCACCTGAGTGAACAAGGTAGTTACATCATTATTTGGACCCTGATAAATTGCCCTTCGGTCACTATTCATATCTCCTGCCCACAAGGCATGGTACCCGTTTCTCATGGTAATCCTGGCATTTCCACCACCATAACTTCCTGTTGTTTCTCCTTTTAAGTCTACAAGCGATGGAATATCCGGATTCAAAACTACCGTATTGCCTGTCATGGCAGTAAGGTGATTTCTGTGCCTGATGGTAAAGTGATAACTTCCCGGTCCAATGGAATTGAATCTTATGGCTGAGGTTCCGTCAACATCAACAATATCTCCATCTCTTTGTATTAAGGCAGATTTTGTAGTCAATACCGAATCCATATGTATCGGGTGTCGGACTTCAATAAATACCCAATCGACAATAGCGTTTGGACCTTCCACCTTTAAAACTTCAGGATTCAGTGTTTCACCACCTCCTTCACCGACATGGACAAAATGAGTCAGTGCTGTATAAGGTTCCCTTTTTGGAATAAGGTTTTTCTTTCGAAGATCATCCCGCATGAGATCATCATTTGTATTCAAGGTTGCCCCTTGTAACATGGTCTTCAATCGAACAGAGACTCCAAGGTTTACAATATTTATAAACTGTTGTTTCTCAGTTCTGTTGCCACATCCGTCTTCCAGATACCAGGTTCTAACCACTGTATAATTGGTATCACAGGAGAATGAGCCTGCAAATAAATCCCAATACATTGCTTCCAGATTTGAAGCACAATTATCTGTTTCGTCCGTTACATCACCGGTAAGTCTTAGGTCATCGATATCGTCCTGGCAACTTACCGTTACATCTGCAGGAACTGTGAAATCAGGAGCTTCATCATCAAACAAAGTAATGGTTCTGGTAACTTCGAATGCATTTCCACATTCATCAGTTGCAGACCAGGTACGTATGATATCATTACCAGGTGCACAATTGGCGGTTGCTTCTTCTTCATTGAACACGATATCAATGGTATTGTCACAGTTATCGATTGCAATCAGTTCTACCCTACTCACCAATGGTGCCGGCACATTGTCACAAGAAGCCATGATGTCCAAAGGAATGGAACCTTCAATTACAACATAACTTACCGTTTCCAATGCATGCATTCCATTTTCATAACTCCATTCGTCCAGACTGATTTCAAATCCATTGGAAGTTACATTTCTAATCTTAACAATAGCGGAGTTAGAGCTGGCAAAGGATGCGGTATTTGCTACCACTACCGGATTGTGGAATTCATTCATAAAGGAAACAGGTTTCCACATTTCATCTACCTGAACCATTCCACTTTCTCCAATTACCTCACCACTAGCCAAAGTAATATCACCAGTATTTGAGAATGCAAAGTATCCCAGACTCTCATTGATATGAGAGGTTTCTACATCTGCCGACATTTCCTCCTGAAGGAATACATCAAATGAACTGGTAGATGGATTTCGGAATCGAACTACCATCGGATCCATTTCATTATTGGATTGTACACTGGTTATAAGTCCTGCAGTCGCCGGAAGAGGAGTAGGCAAATTGACTGTTTTCCAGTTATTATTGGCCATAACATTCCCTGCCACAAACGGGAAGTTGGTAGTTTGGCTACCCGGTTCTATAGCAAACCATGCTACAGTCTCATCACCATGCAAGTTGTCGGCACCTTCTTCTTCCACTACTTTTATTTCAAACTGAGTGGTAGAAACGTTTCTAATGCGCACATTGGCAGGGAAACTGTCATTTTCAGTTACCATTTGAGCAAAAATCAATGGTTTGGTTGCAAATTGAATTGGAAGACGTACCACTTTCCAGCGGTTGTTTACGTGTTCCATATTTGCTGCCACCATTTTTTTATTATTTGGCAAAGTATAAATTCTGAAAATATCAGGAGCTGTATTGTCTTCTACCGTAATTACTTGTGAATCTGAAACGCTGTTCCCACAATAGTCGGTTGCAGTCCAGATTCTGGTAAAGGTGTAATCGAACAAGGAACAGTTATCAATTCCCTGAGTAGAAATCTCGTCCAAACCAAGAGATACTGAGATACAGTTTTCGTAAGCCAATACGAAAGGTGGCAAAGGAATCATTTCATCACAATGTACCGTTACATCTTCCGGAATATTGAATAAATCCGGCTGAGTTTGGTCATTCAGATTGATAACAACCTTTGCTGTATCACAACAGAAACCACTTTGGTTACAAACCTGGTAAATAAATTCATCCGTTCCACAGAAAGTAGAGTTTGGCTGATAGAAGAAATTACCATCAGAATACAAATTCAACGAACCATTGGTAGGATTTGCGTAAATACTGAATACAGAATCTTTAAGCGAAAGGTCATTTTTAGTAAGGTCTTCACCAAATACCTGACCCGGACATACGTCGTCGTAATAGTCTGCATTTACCTGAGGCATTGTCTCAAGGATGATGGTAATCGTGTTCGAATATACCCAAGGGAAACAAGTAGATCTTCTTGCCTTTCTTCTATATTGATAATTTCTATTAATAGTTGGCGGTTGATAATTTGCACCGGTGGCAAACCATACATCGGTCCAGGCAGACCATCCACCTGCACCATTATCATATCTGGACTCCCATGCGTATAAAGCATTTCCACCATAACCACCTGTAGGCAATCCGGCACCTTCAATTAAAGGCGGATTTCCATTTGAACAAAGAATCATATCACGGTCGATGGTTCCCCCATCATCGAAGTTTGAAATGATATCAAACTCTTCACTGGTTGAGTTGGTACAGCCATTTCTGGTAACCAAAAGAGAAACTGACTTTGGACCAGGTGTAGAATAAAATACATTGACCGGACCTTCTCCATCATAAACAGAAGGAGTAGCTCCAGAACCAAAATCCCAGTGGTACAAAGAAGAACCGGTAACGTGTTCAGCAGTAAACTGCATGGTTGCACCAGTACATTCTTGCGTGTAAGATTGAATTATATTTGCACCAGGCTGTATAGGATCTGAAATTGAAATTGAACCCAGGCTCTGAGGACAATCCCCACCACTATATCTAACCATTACTTCATAAACCCCCTTAGTCAATCCGGTTATAAGTAACTGGTTGTTTGGATACCAGGTATCTCCACCATTGATACTTACTTGCACATTCGAACCGACAGGATAAGAGGCATTTACTGTAATGGATGCATCAGAACCCTGACAAGAAGTTGGATTTGTTTTAGATACTGAAGAAACATTTATAGTGGGCTTTATATCATAAATAATGGTATCGGAATCAGAACAACCATTTTTAGTTGTAGTAAGTACAACTACCGATCGTTCAGATACCTGACTGTTGTTTACGTCAAAATCTACATCATGAGGTCCAATACCACTTGCTGTTCCTGGTACTCCTTTTGCGCCAAAATTCCATGCATAAGTCTGTCCCGTTCCGGTGTTGGAAGCCTTGAACATGTAAGTATTCTCTTCACATAAATATCCGGTAGGAGAAGGATAGGTTTCTATTACCGAAGTTGGATTTTCATTGATAATGAAAGTAACTGTATTAGAGTAAATCCAAGGCGAACATGGTGATAATCTTGATCCACGCTTATAAGAAGTCGTTTGTGTCAGCGTGCCCGGGTCGTAGGTTGCACCAATGGCTCCGGAAATAGCTGACCAATTACTACCCATATCAGTACTTATTTCCCAACGATGTTGTACACTACCATTACTTCCACCAGTCGGTCCGGATGCTTCTGTAATCGTTGGGGGATCTGTAGGACCACAATAGGTTCCTCCTCCTCCGATTTGACCACCGTCATTGAAGTTCATCACCACTGTTTTTTGAATGGGGTCTGTAAACACCCAGTCAGCACATGGGCTTCTTCTGGCACCCCTTCTGAACAGGGTAGTTTGGGTAACAGTAACCGGGTCAAAGTATTCTCCGACTCCACCCAGAATGTCTATCCAGGTTGCACCCATATCAAGACTTCTCTGCCATTGATAGGCTGTTGTACCATTAAGACCACCTGAAGCAGGCTCCAAACTGTTTATTTGGCCTGGATCATAACTACCACACTGTTCTTCATCTCCTGCGATTACACCTGGATTGGTAGTGTTGTCTACTACCACTTTTGTTATCGTATTTGAATATAAATAAGTATCACATGGTGGTTTTCTTACTCCCCTTCTGTAAAGGGTAGTTTGGGTTATCGGCACAGGATTATAAGTTGCCTCAGTGAATCCTGAAACTACAACCCAGGTCGTTCCACCATCAGTTGATTGTTCCCATTGGAATTCGGCTTCAGGACCTGCATCAGAAGGAATGCTAAGGCTGGAAATCAATCCCGGATCAAATCCGGAACATCCGGTTTCATCGCCCGAAATGGAGCCTGATTCACTATAGTTTACACTGGTAAAAATATCTGCATTGTCTGAATCACTACATCCTTCTGCATCTGTTACAGTTACCTGATAATTACCAACATACAAGGCTGTTCTATCACCATCATTTCTTGCAATATCAGCTACTTGTCCAGCAGTAAGTGCTTTTTCAAAATAATAACGCACATCGTCCATCAAGCCGGTATAGTTGTCTCCCGAACCATTTCCAAAACCAGAACCTCCATCATAAAAACCAATTCCTCCATTTCCACTGTGAGGACTAATGGTTGTATAGGATGCTGTAATTTCGGAAGAGAAAATTCCATCCAGATAAATTTTTAAGACTCCGAGATCGTAAGTCATGGCAACATGGTGCCAACCGCCATCTGCCGGAATGGTTAAGGCCGGAGTAGTGAATTGAGTCTGACCGTTTCTAACTGCTGCCTCCAATACATTATCCCGAATTCGAAGTGCAATACCATTCGTGGCTCCACCTTCATCTATGATGGTTTGGATACCAGAAAGATCGGCAGGTTTAACCCAGGCTGCAAAGGATAATTTATCGAATGAAACTTCCATAAATTGCCCATCTACAGAATAGCGCAAATAGGTTGAACCATCAAATTCAGCTGAATAATAACCATCTACTGCATCTTCGCTGAAAGTAAGGTTTCCAGAACCACCGTTTTGATGGTTATTATTACCTGTAACATCATCTGTTGTATTTTCAAAAGACCATCTTGCAGTTGGAGTCATATCCTCCCAAATAGCTGAATAAGGAGTATGCCCGCCAGAAATTACGGCATTGATTGCACCATCACCGCCTGGTCCGTCACAACTTTCGTCAATTGGAATCAAGGTCAGGTTAACGGTACAATCAGGGTCATCACAATCTATTAATCCGTCACCATCATCATCTATTCCATTGCTACAATCTTCAATATTACAACCAGCACCGGCATCCAGGATGGCCTGGTCGAAAAGCATTTTAGCTTCAGGTGTAAAGTGAGAAGATGGATCCAACCAATATTTAGGATCAACCGGTTGAGTACCTCCATTGTCCGGGTTGGCATACAAGCCATTCATATGGAAACCGAGGTATACCCTTCTACCATGGAAGTTGGATACCCCGACAAGCGGTACTCCGCTATCATAACTAAAGTTGATTCCGTTGGTTTGGGAAGTTTCATTGTTTGCACCGAACCATAAGTCCGCAAATCCGCTTGGGTCATAATTTGCACCTGTCATTACAAGTGAATAAGTAGAAAACGGATTCTTATAATTGTAAACATTTATTTGTTCAGTATCCGAAGTATATGCATTATTCTGGAACTGGTAAAATCCTTCGCCTGCAGACATACCAAGATCATTGATTATCTGGTAATTCATATTTAAAATACCCCCACCATAATCTGCAAGATCTGCAATTAAATCTGCGGCCAGAGCTCCTTCGGTCGTTGGCGAAATAACAACAAGATTGAAGTCTGTCAAATCGATGTTTAATAAAATATCCGTGTTGTTCACATCATACAAGCCATAACCTGAGGCATCAGGTTTTACATAAGCTGCAAGCAAATCGTTTTCACCGTTGAATTCGTCCAGATATTGCAAAAATCCTTTATCCCAGGCCTCCCCATCAGCAGGTTTTTCAGGTCCACATAAATATAAGGTTCCACAAACCAATGGTTCTTGAGGTGCAACGTTTGGTAAGGTGGTACATGGGTAAGGTATATCAAACAGCTCAGTTGCTGAACACATATTGGTGTTCGTTTTCCAACCAATATTAATTTCATGTCCGGTACTGCCATCCGCAGCCATATGGAAAGAAACCGTTTGGGGAGAGGTAGCACCACCCGAAACATTGATAATTTCTTGTTGATTCAATACTGAAACCACCAGGTTATCATTAGAAGGTGCATTGGTCCATGAAACTTCAACAGTTAATTCTACCACATCCTCCATTGGCATTTCAATACAATCACTAATAGTGACATTTGAAATGGTAATTCTTTCGCAATCAGGGTCTTGACAATCTGTCAAACCATCACCATCATCATCGATACCATTTTCACAAATCTCAGCAGTAATACTACAAGCATCTGCAAGTGAAGTGGTAAATTCATGGTGATGCATTTCACCAGCTTCATGGAACAAATCAATGGCTATCAATTGACCATCAATATTACCTGAATTAGCCTTTGTTACTTCGGCATTAGGAGCAAAAAGGGTTCCTTTTAGGGTATTTCCTCCGGTTAATGTCAAGTATCCAACATTATAGAAATTCCAGAAAATGTATTTCCCTTCATTGTCACCTATACCGGCAAAAGTTGGAACCTGCCAGGTAAACCATTCTGAGGCATCCACATTGATCAACAAGGGTTTGCTGGCAGTTGGCGCTGAGGTAAAGGTTAATTGATTATAGGATGCCAGTTGGGTACTGGTTATATTGATAACATTCAATTGATTGTTGGTCAAATAGATTGAACCGTTGCCAGAGCCAGAAATTATCTGATTACCAGATAATTGGCTTAGATTAGCTGACCTTGCTCTGAAGGCTGTAAATGCACCTCTAAAATCTATCAAATTCGGTTTTACAACTTCAGTTATTTTTTGATTTGTAGCCAATTGAACCCTGGGACTTGCATTGTAATTACCACTGGTAAGCTGGGTATTTACAGTAGCACCATTGTTGTCGGTATCATAAACCGTTACGCCATTGGTATTACCCAATTTTACATAACTATTGTTTAAAAGGTTGATTCCATTTCCGGAATTAAAGAAAACCTTACCACCAATAATCAAACCGGTAGGTCTTGCATCATCACCATCTTTATAATTACCAACAAAGTTGCCGGCAAGGCTATAAGTTCCATTGAGGGTTAAATCCCCTCCCATTGCCATGGTTCCTTCGGTCTCGCCACCAGAAATGGTACAACTATTTTCAAGGAATACGTTAAATCCTCTGGCTTCCTGGGTACCAATACAGGTAGGAGCACAAGCCGGGTCGTCCTCATCTACAAGGCCGTTGCCATCGTCATCGATACCATTGCCACAAATCTCAGGTTCACCACAAGACTCAATGGTAAATACGAATAACATACCTCCGTTACTACTTAGATTGGAAGGTGCGGAAGACTGTATGCTTACACCATTGGTTATACCATTTCTAAATTGAGCAGATACTGATATTCCGTCAGGCTCATTATAAGTGGTAAAATCTCCGGAACCGGTATTGGTAGTAAGTTCAGTTACTTCTGTAAAGCCGTTGATGGTGTTAAAACCTCCATTGGTTGTAGGAAGTCCCAATCCGCTTAATCCGAAAGCTAAAATACCATCCTGCTCTTCATCGGGTTCCTGTCCACCATCAAAACTATTGACAGAAATAGAATAATTTCCAGGGGCGCTGTTACTACTGGAAACCAATCGGTTCATAGCATGTACATCGACCGCAGAACGAACAATACCTCCGGCATTCTGCTCAACATTTGCAAAGGTAAATGCTAATAAAACTGCATCATCTGCATTGTCTTTTGGTGACTGCACACCTGGAAGGGTTATATTGATGTTGCCAGAAGATGCTCCATTCAATAAAGTGTTGATTTCATCTTCATAAATGGCAATAAAATAACATTCTCTTGAATAGAATGATGCAGAGATATCATCCGGTGGAACCGGGAACCCATATTGTGCACCAAATCTAAGGTCACCGGCAGGCATAGCCAATGGATTTTGTTTATCTATACTTCCTCCAGCTCCGGAAAACCTGCTTGTAATTTGCCAGATGCCACCAACCGCATTTGGATTTGCAAAGTTGTCGCCAAGTCCGGCTCCGGAAGTATTGCTACTACTACAATTATCACCTCCCTGACAGTGTTCTCTTTCAAAACCAGTTATGATAAATACTATTCTGTTGTCACCAGCCGGAACGGTAAAATTCGAAATGGATGGTATTCCTGATAATCCTGAACCTGTAGCATAGGCAGAAGCTTTACTTAATAGCTTCACTCCGTCTGAACAATCTCCGGAAACAACAGTACAGGAAGAAGAACAATCCGGATCAGCACAATCAATCAGACCATCACCATCATCGTCTATTCCATTATCACATATCTCACCACAACCAGATATGGAAACTGCATCAATATCAGCATCATCTCCGGTCCCGGTTAGGGTATAAATTTTCACATATCGGGTGTTAACATTTGCGGTAAGTGTCGTATTTACAAACATTACCCTGGAAGTAGTACTTGGATTAACAGGATTTGCGGTGTAAGAGCTATTGTTGGGCGATTCCTCAACCACTACATCCGCTGCGACATCATCGGTATAGGTCGACTTTCTTCTCCAGGTCAAAACATATTTGCTTCCGGCAGGTACTACTGTTCCAAGGTCTATCACCAGTTCGTCTCCAGTATCATATATTTCTGCAAAATTACCATCTGCAGCACCAAGAGAATTACCAGGACTATTTACACCATTGGAGGAGATCACAGCCGTAGCATGTCCATATGCTACTGCACACTCAGAATCCAAACAATCGATATCTCCATCACCATCATCATCAATTCCGTTGTCACAAATCTCACATCCACCAACGGTAACGGTCACCTGATCAGTAACAATACAGCCTACATTATCACTAATGGTAACTGTATAAGTTGTATTTGAAGAAGGTGTTACAGTTTGTTGGGCACCCGGTGGCAATCCATTACTCCAGAAATAGGTGTATGGAGCCTGACCACCTGAAGCAGTAGCAGTCAGGTCAACACTTCCGCCGGTACAAACCGATTTATCCGGACCTGCTGAACCATTAATCCCTGTACAAAGGGGACCATTTAAACACAATCTTTCAAATTTTAAATAGTCACCATTCACGGCTCCCAATACACGCAATTTTGTCGCAGTGGCAGGTGCCTGAGCTTCTATTTCATAATATTGAAGAATGTTATCGTTGTCTACATCGTGGTTTACATCTACAGTCTCTGAACCAACCAGATTGTTGGATGCATCGTAGAATTCAAATTTTACAAAATGATTGTAAGAAGTATTGTGTGTACCGGCATAGAAATTCATAAAGTAATTCTCAAATGGTACTATCCCTTCTACATCCTGATAGATGTAAGCAAGGCTTCCGGTAGAATTAGGATAAACCCATACGATTTTATCGCCTTCTACTACATATTGAGAAACCGTATTATAACTACCATTGTAAATATTCCAGCCGGTTATTCCGTTTTCAAAACTGGCATTTTCTAATAGGTTGTCTACACATTCAGGAATACAGTATTCCTGAATTTCAAGATCCCAACCATTTAAAGAACCACCATCTCCGTCTCCATTATCAGTTACAATCAAGGTCCAGTTACCCTGGATAGGTTTACCATTGAACCCATTCAGTTTTTGGTATGGTTTATAAGTATTACCATTGGTTGCCGGACATGGAAAAGTAGAAGATGAAGCTTCATCATCAAATGAAATAAGGATATTATCCCTGTCGGAACAGGCATTGTTCCAGAGTTTTACCTCCGTTCCGTCAGGACTTCTCAAACTGATATCCAGATCACTTGTATATGTATGTGTTACATCAAGGTTTAAAACATTTACATCTTTAACCGTACCTGTTCTGTTCAGGTTGATTACGGAAGTTTTGGTACTTGTACCAGAAGACGGGATGGATTTTGGTACGTCGGTACTGGCTACGGCTTCTGAAGGACCACAATTTGGATCAAAACAGTCCACCAGACCGTTGTTGTCATCATCAATACCATTCTCACAAATTTCTACTGCACCATCACAATTTAGAGGTGCTAAATTGGCTCCCGGTATAACATTCCAACTTGTATTGGATGATGGAGTTTTCCAGTGAACCACAAAGTGATCACCTCCACCACCTTCTTTCATAGTAAGTTCTGTATAGTACCTGTTGCCGGCCACCAGGTAGATGTTGCCTGTAGTTTGGCTCGAATATTTGGTATGTTCCGTTAAACCTGTCCATCCACTTACATAAGCTACTCTGGTCTTATTTACCGGGTTTTCATTTGAAGACAAAAAGAAATCTCCATCATCATCACAGGTAAGGTTGAATGTATAGTTTCCTGTTTCGGTAGGAACAATATAGCCCCTCACTCTTACACCATAATTATCATAAGCATTTACATCTCCCTGGTAAGAGGAAATGGTTAGCGACTCATCCGGTTGATTTGGATATCTTGAATTGGTATACAAGTCATTCAAACTTGATCCACCTATATTGAACCAACGATCCATATCAAGGGTACCACCCGGACAAGAAACCTGTGTTTCAGGGCAAGATACTTTTGACAGTGATACTGCATCAATACAAACTCCTACTCCTGATCTACTATTGGTGAAATAGAATGCCTTGATTGGATTTGAAGTGGAATAGGTAAATCTGTAGGAATATTTTTTCCAATTCAAATTGGTCCAGGTTTGATTCATTGGCACAGCGTAGGTTGCAACTACACTTACATTTCCTGAAGCGTTTTCAAACTCCATATTTAAAATGGAGCCTTCCTGATTAACTGAGTTTCCGGTAGGGAATCCATTATTATCCAGGTGTGCTTTCCATGCGGCAGCATAGAAACAAATTTCATATTCTTCTCCATCTTCCAGATTCAAATCGTTGGAAAGGTGGGTATCTGAAATCCAACAATCTCCATTATTAGGCAACCATACAAAATAATCACCTTCAGGATTATTGACATTATCATTCCTATCATCAATCAGATACATATAATAAGAAGAAAGGCCCGCGATCCAAGGTGGTAAGGTATTGCTGTTGTTTCTGCCAATGGCACAAGCCGGGCTGTTACCTATAGTGTATGAAAAGTTTGGATTTGAAGAAGATTCAAAACCTCCATTTCCAAGCAGGTTTTGACCACAACCACATCCAAGTTCAAACTCGTTGAAAATAGGAGTTGGTTCTGCCGACATACAAACATCATCAATATATAAAGATGATGAAGTAGATCCGTCTTTATATGCCCAAACACCTACATATTTTGCATTTGCAGGAGCAATGGCTTGAATGGTATATTCCTGATACGAACCTGTATTTTTTATAGTTGTAACAGTACTTCCTATATCATTCCTAGATGAATTTTGAAAACCAATACCTACTTCTGCCCAATCAGGATTTCCTTCAACTTTAGCACTGAAGGTAAAACTGTAAAGTTTACCCGGCTCTGCCAGGATATCCGGAGTATCATAAAAATAAGCACCATTCCCTTGCACCCGCATGGCTCCACTACCAGAGTTGACATCGTTACTTATATAAACGGTTGTTCCATCATCTGACCAACCTGTTTCACCATTTTCAAATCCGGTATTTAACAATCCAAAACATTGTCCGGGCTCATTTTCAAGCGTATATGCATGCAAACAGAATTCATCAATAAACAATTCACCTGTTCCATATTTTGAGGCCCAAATCTCAGCATGCACAGCATTAGAAGGAGACTTCGCTACCAGAGACTGGATTTGCCAGGAAGATTTATAACTATCCGTATTAATAGTATAAATATGATTCCAGGAACCATCGTAAAAATCGATACCAATTCCTGCCCAGTTGATTGCACCGGACTGTTTGGTATGGTATTCCAATTCATAGTAAGTATTGGGTTCAAGATCTATACGCTGTCTCAATCCACCATCTCCTGAATTAATTCTGGCTGCATAAGACCCCGCAGCTCTATCAGAAGTTCTGGATACACTACCCCATGGATTCCACTCGGAACCGATAGAAGTTTCAAATCCCGGATTACTGATTCCGGTACAAGCCGCAAAATCCGGATTATTGGTAATTTCCAAGCACCACTCGTCCAATGCAATGGAACCTCCCGAGCCTTTGTAGGCCCAAAGGTTCATATAAGCTGCATTAGAAGGTGCCTGTGCACCTATGGTGTATTTTTTCCAGGAACTTCCAGAAAATCCAATTATAGACTTTGAAATATAATTTCCAAATCCATCATAAAATTCTATGCCCATACCTGTCCAATCCGGACTACCAGAAACCTTTGCATATGATGAAAATTCGTACACAGCATTTGGAGTCACAGGTAAATTTTCTCTTGAAACAGAAGTCCAATCACCATTTACCGTTGCTCCTTTTGAACCGGAATAAGCGTCGGATGTAATACTTGTTCCTGAAGGAATATTAAAATGATCCCCTCCATCTTCAAAGCTATTATTTGAAAGATTACAGTCATTATTAAAGTCCAAACCTGATAAGGCTGATCCAAAATCACCACAAGGAAGCTTCAAATCTCCTTTCATATTGAACCAACCTCTTACATCGTATTCATTACAATTACAACCATTACAGTTGCTGGAACCAAATCCTATTTGGGTTCCTTTCATGAAATTGGTCGGATTATGACTGATTACTACAAATTTTCCTTCATTTGCTGTTCCGTTAGGTCCTACCCATCTACTGGTAAGGGAGTCTATTTCATAGTAGCTCCAGTCATATTTATTTGAACTACATTGCCCATATCCATTTTCATACTGTACCCTTCCCAACGAAGACCATTCGTTCCAATTTCTTTTTTTGTGCAAACGAATATATACATCCCATTTATCATTGGAATTATTGGAATTTTGAATGGTTCCGTGCATAATGGCTGAACCATTATCGTATTCATCCAAATAAAACAATTCCGGAGAAATAAATTTCGTCCAGAACGATTGCCAGTCACCGGAAGTACAGTTTGGATCCGGATCATAACTAAAGAAAGAATAAGGGGCATCGGTCATTGCCCAGGTTTTGGTCTTATTTGCAACCAAAGGAGTCTGATCAATTGTAATGACCAATCGTGGTGCATTGGCAGATTCTCCGTCATAGGATTCTGCCGTTCTTTTTCCTGTTCCTTCTATAAATAGAGCGATAGAATTACCACTTGACCAACCCGGACGGGTCGTAATTTCCTGAATGATAGCTGATAAATCAGGCGTTTTGTGTTTTTCGTCCAGGGTATTCCAGGCTGAAATATTATTCCATGAAACAGAAGCACTGGTTTTGCTTCTGGAAGAAAGGTTATAATTATTGGTACCAAAGCCCGATGCATTATCAGTAGCTTCTCCTTTGATATTTACTGAAGTACCGGAACTTCCGGTTTCATCCGTCTCAAATTCTATGTAGGCAGAAACAATTTTAGCACCATTTGGAATGGTGATATTGTTGAATCTCATTCCAACAATCTGGTTTGAACCATCTGCTCCTAATTCCAGGTCTGAAGAGTTGGTGCTGATGGAACCGCCGGAAACCGTTTCCTCAACGTCATCCATGCTAGAGGAGATCTGAGATACTACAGAACCCGGTCCGGTATACGGAGGTGGTGGTGGTGGAGGCAACAATTCTGCCTTTTCCAATTTGTCGATAAGATTTTTGAACACCACAGAACGCACCAAAGCAGTGAAGGAATGATCTTCCACACCGCTATTGATACTCCATGTGTGTTTTTGCTTGCCACTCAAATTCAGGCCAGAGCTTTTTCCCGGGCCGGAATTTGGTTCAAGTTCAATTTTAGAGGAGAATGCTTGGTTCTTAGGGTTGTCGGAATTGGCAATCAGTTCTCCAGTAAAACCAATAGACAGCACTAGTAGTGCAAGTCCAATAAGAATTTGGGTAAATGGTTTCACCATGTCTCTTTTTTGAATGTTTGTCCAAATAAATCAGCTATCTCTTTTGACCAAATACAAAAAGTCAAACCCTTAATCGAGGGGGTTTGATTATTGTAATTGGTCCAGGGAATATCCCTGTAGTTTCAAACTTGAGTGTTGGGGGAATAGGTCGAGGAACCTTGAGAAATGTGAGACTTCTAATTAAAAAGCAATTATTATACCAAGTAGGCCAATGCAAAGCGCCTTAACTTAATTAGCAATACAATTGCAAGAAAAAATACTTTAAAGGAAAAAATCCGACTTTAAACGTCGAAAAATCAAAGGTGAGTGGACAGGAAATTTTCCCGCCCTTTCATCTACAAAAAAAATGCCATGTATGAAAATAAGCTGTTGACAAGACAAAATACCCAAAAGTTTTAGCTATCCTGCTGTTTTTTGGCATTGAACCCAATTCGTTTTTTTACAAAAATGCCCTCGCCCTTGTTTTTCGAAAAACTGGCAACATCGTCTAAGGTAAGCAAAGCAGCAGAAGCATCTGCCCTTTCTTTTTTATCAAGGGTTGCCAATCTCAGATTTTGATTTTTAGCTGCTTCGTCCACAATTGTTCGCACAGTTCTGGCATTTCCAAAGAAAGGATCCCTGTATTCATGAATGAATTTAAAATATTCCCGAAGATGCTCTTCAGCCTCCGGAGAAGGAATCAATCCACGCTCGTCCAACATTTTCAATCCGATGCGCATGAGCTCCTCCGGTTGATAATCTTCAAATTTTAAAACTTTGTCAAATCGTGAATTCAAACCCGGATTGGCTTTTAAAAAGGCATCCATATTTTCCGGATAGCCGGCCACAAACACAAAAAATTCACCGCGTTTGTCCTCCATCCTTTTAAGCAGTGTTTGAATAGCCTCATACCCAAAATCACCATGGGCTGAACCTTGCCTGGTAGTCAAAGCATAGGCCTCATCAATAAATAGAACGCCGCCAAGGGCTTCTTCAACTTTTTCTGCGGTTTTTATAGCGGTTTGACCTACAAATCCAGCTACCAGACCCTGTCGATCGGTTTCAACCATCTGACCTCTTTCAAGGATGCCAAGCGATTTGTAAATGCGGGTCAAAATTCTTGCTACCGTAGTTTTTCCGGTTCCCGGATTCCCTACAAATACGGTGTGGAAAGAAAAATTCCTTAGAACATCCCTTCCGGTTTCTCTGTAATACCGGACCAGGCGAACCAATTCATGAATTTGGGACTTGATTTGATCCATACCAATCAAACCATCCAACTCTTTCAAACTCTCTTCCAACAATCCTTCATCAACCGGAATTTCAGGTAAAGGACGTTTAGCCTGAACATCAATCTTCAAAACATCTTCAAGGTTGATGATTTCAAGGTCAGCTTTCTCCAAAGATTCAGGATTTTCCTGCTCCATGATGCGCAAACCCATGAAGATTTTACCTTTTTCAATCAAATCAAAAACAAAACGGGCATTTCCAAAAGACCGATCCCGATTTCTGAAAGCTTCAATGATATATTCATCAATTTTAATCCGCGCATCTTCACGAAGCTTTACTTCCATTTTTTTACAGGCATAATCTGCAATCCTGGACAATTCCTGAGGCAGGTAATCTGAAAACTCGAAAGTGTGTTTGAAACGTGATTTCAAACCTGGATTACTCTCAAGGAATTGTTTCATCTCTTTGGGATATCCGGCAACTATTACTGCCAGGTCTCCCCTGCCGTTGGAAAGCTCCTTCACTAAAATCTCAATCGCCTCCCTGCCAAAATCCTTGTGGTCGTCTTGCGCTCTGGCTAATGAATATGCTTCATCAATAAATAAAACGCCACCTCGGGCTTTTTCAATGGCCTCTTTCACTTTGGGTGCAGTCTGACCAATATATTCTCCGACCAAATCTACCCTGTCTACCTCGTAAACATGACCTTTTGAAAGCAAGCCCATTCTTTGATACAGGCGACCCATCATTTTTGCTACAGTAGTTTTTCCGGTCCCCGGATTTCCTACAAAAATGGAATGGACATTTATCTCTTCCGGCTCATCAAAGCCTTTTGTTTTTCTTAATTGTAAAAATTGAATATAGCTGGCATGATCCCAGACCTGCTTTTTGATGGCATCCAAACCAATGAGGTCTTCCAACTCGACCATCAGTTCTTCAAAGGTTCGGTTGTCTTCCATATCAGATGACAGCACCATTGAAGTCCCTTTGTTTGGAAGGTAAACTGCAGGAACACCTTCAATAAATCCTTCACCTATTTCAAAAGGAACAACTGCAATGAGGTGATCAAAAAACACGATTTCTACTGAATACAAATCCGGCCTCCAAGAACCTTTGGAGTTGGAACCCCAACCTGCTGTAAGGGTGAAGGTCTCATTTTTTCGATCCACCCGATTGAGCCGAATTACCTGACCCTTTAACTCGCGAGCATCGTTGTAAAATTTCACAAAAAGCTCACACTGCCAGTTACGGTTGATGTTGAGGTTTTTAAAAACCATTTCAACATAAATATAACGTGTCTCTTCTGTGCTAAACTTTTTATAATAAATCCGCTCTTCCTCAATCTGGTCATCATACGGCCCTTCATACAATTTGATGGTTTGTAGGGACATGTATGGATTTTCAAATTTCTTGATAGGAATACCGGCATCTTCTATATAAAAATATTTGGAAGCAACCTTCTCACCATCCAGCCAGGCTTCCCAGTAATAAGTACCTTTTTTCCAAAAGGCTCCTTCATTTTTATTGCCCCAACCTTCACGGATGTATACCACATTATCGTATTTGCTCACCTTCCGTTTCATAGGAAGGATACAAATTTCGGCCTTGGTCTTTTTCAAAGAATAACAACGGAGCTCCAGGTCTATTTCCCAGTCATCCTTATCAAACATCTTATTAAAAAAGGAAAGCTCGGCATAGACAAAAGCTGTCTCATGCCGGTCAAAAACCTGCCTGTATTTCTTTTTGTTATCGGCCAGCCATTCCGTAGAAGAATAAACCTTTAATTCTCTGAACTTATAGGGTTTTTCTTCAGGGCTATGGGAAGTTTCTGACATATTATATATAGTGTATGCTGGAAAAGTTTCTAATTTAATGTAGTAAGGATTAGGGTGCAACAGCAAAGTAGTTAAAATTGCTTTTTATCCTAAGCCTATCCATCTTTTTCCTTTAAAAACAGTATCAAGCTGACACTGTTTATTAAAAGCTTTAAAATATAGACCTTTGTATAAACTATTAATTAACTGTCAGGTTTCGTTACAAATGCCTAATTTTGTGCGCTGATTTGAAGAATGGCTTTAATTTTTAGAATTTTATTTCTCTTTTTCTAAAAAAAAAGAACATTCTACTTAATGCCGAAAAATTCCTAACCAAAAATATAGCCTGAATAATTATGACTTTGACCGACAATGTTGAAAATTTAAAGTTAATAAAAGATGCTGCTAAGGATTTTGCAGAAACCCACATTCGCCCAAATGTGATGGACTGGGATGAGTCGCAGCATTTCCCAAAAGACTTATTTCACCAAATGGGCTCCTATGGATTCATGGGAGTCTTGGTACCTGAACAATACAGCGGAGCCGGACTTGGCTACCAGGAATACATTACCATCATCGAAGAAATTGCCAAAGTTTGTGGTTCTATCGGACTATCCGTAGCTGCACACAACTCTTTGTGTACCAACCATATTCTATCCTTTGGAAATGAAGAACAAAAGGCAAAATATCTTCCAAAGTTGGCTACCGGCGAATGGCTGGGCGCCTGGGGTCTTACAGAACCTAATACCGGGAGTGATGCTGGTAGAATGAAATGTGTAGCAGAAAAAGATGGCGATTATTGGGTCATCAATGGTGCTAAAAACTTTATCACCCATGGTATTTCCGGCGATGTAGCCGTAGTAATCGTCCGAACCGGCGAATTGTTGGATAGCCACGGCATGACTGCCTTTGTAGTTGAGAGAGGTACTCCAGGATTTACAGGAGGTAAAAAAGAAAACAAGCTGGGCATGCGTGCCAGTGAAACTGCAGAGATGATTTTTGACAATTGCCGCGTACACAAGAGTCAAATGCTTGGAAACGAAGGAGAAGGTTTCATCCAGTCTATGAAAATCCTGGATGGAGGAAGAATTTCAATTGCAGCACTTTCTTTAGGAATAGCAAAAGGAGCTTACGATGCTTCTTTGAAATACAGTAAGGAAAGAGAACAATTTGGCCAACCCATCGCCAATTTCCAATCCATCGCATTCAAGATAGCAGATATGGCTACCAGAATTGAAGCAGCAGAACTGTTGACTCGCAATGCAGGAAGATTGAAAGATGCCGGAGAAAAATGTACAACCCAATCTGCCATGGCAAAATATTATGCTTCAGAAGTAAGTGTTTGGGCATCCAATGAAGCAGTTCAGATACATGGCGGATACGGATACATCAAAGAATTCCCTGTTGAAAAATTCTACCGCGATTCCAAACTCTGCACCATCGGCGAAGGAACCTCCGAAATCCAGAAGTTGGTGATTTCCAGGAACTTGTTGAAAGAATAAGACTGAATTTACGGTTTACGATTTACGGTTTACGAAAACCTACCCGTAAATCGTAAACCGTAATTCGTACATCCCCCTAGTCCCCAGCCCCCAGCACCCAGAACCTAGCACCCAGCACCCAGCACCTAGCCCCCAGCACCCAGCCCCGAGAACATCTCCGCTCTCCCAAACTTCGAACAAATTGGACAAGCATACGGGTCATGGCCTCTTGCTGGACAATATTTCCGGCCAAAGAAGATAATTTGCAGGTGAAGTTTATTCCAACTTTCTTTTGGAAATAATCTTTTTAAATCCTTTTCAGTTTGCGTTACATTTTTTCCGGTAGTCAATCCCCAACGGTAGGCCAGTCTGTGAATATGAGTGTCAACAGGAAAAGCCGGATATCCAAAAGCCTGAGACATTACGACCGAAGCTGTTTTATGGCCCACTCCGGGTAAAGCTTCCAATTCTTCGAAGGTCTGAGGGACTACTCCTCCGTGTTTTTCTACAATTATTTTTGAAAGCTCTGAAATCGCTTTGGATTTTGCAGGAGACAAGCCACAAGGCCTGATGATGCTTTTGATATCTTCAACCTGCATCTCCTGCATGGTATAAGGATTATCAGCTTGTTCAAAAAGGAAAGGGGTAACCTGGTTTACGCGTTCATCCGTGCATTGAGCAGAAAGCAAGACTGCAACCAATAAAGTGTAAGGATCTTTATGCTCTAATGGCACCGGAACTTCCGGAAACAATTCTTCCAAAATCTCCATGATGCGCTGTACCTTTTCCTTTTTAGGAACCCTGGTTGGTTTTTGTTGACTCATGGGCACGAAGATAAAATTTACACTTTTTGAAACCAATCTAAATTATCGGTGTAATAAGCCAAGTTTAAATGTTTAGTTAATGCCGGTCATTCTGGTCGATTCTTTAATCGGATTCCTTTGGCCAGTGGTATAAAAGTTTAAATTTGCCGTCGCTTTTTTATTTATTAACAGCGTAACCCTATCCATATGTTAGCCGCCATTATCGCCTGTTTTGTTATTGGCTATGTTGCGATTGCCTTCGAGCATCCGCTCAAACTCGACAAAACAGTACCAGCCCTTATGATGGGCGCCCTTATGTGGGCATTTATATCTCTAGGTCACTTAGATGTGATCTACGTTGAAAACGAAGAGTACCTGACCCTTCCGCCGGATGTAAATTTTTACGACTGGATGTTGAAAGTGCTGGTGCATCACATGGGAAAAATTGCTGAAATTCTTTTCTTTCTGATTGGTGCCATGACCATCGTTGAATTGGTCGACCTTCACAAAGGATTTTCAGTAATTACCAATCGAATTCGAACGACCAACAAAAAGAAAATGCTGATTCTGGTCAGTATTTTAGCTTTTTTCCTTTCTGCAATCCTTGACAACCTTACCACTACCATCGTTTTGGTTTCGCTGTTAAGAAGGTTAGTCCCGGACAGAACGGAGCGTATTTGGTACGCGTCTATGGTTATCATTGCCGCCAATGCAGGAGGAGCCTTCTCTCCAATTGGAGACGTAACAACCACTATGTTGTGGATTGGAAAGAAAGTTACCACCTTGCATTTGTTGGAGAACCTGATAGTTCCTTCCATCATCTGTTTGGCAGTTCCTTTGATTATTTTAATGTTTAAAAAAGAATTTCAGGGCAACCTGAGCCATCCTTCCGGCCGCGATTTTGATGGCGAGACTAAAAAAGAAGGATTACTCAGTAGCCGCACTATGTTAATAACCGGTGTTGGTTCCTTGATTTTTGTTCCGATTTTCAAATCATTGACTCATCTTCCTCCTTACATGGGAATGATTTTAGGCCTGGGTGTAACCTGGTTGGTATCAGAATACATTCATCCTGAAGAAGATTTCACCAAGGAGCGAAAAAAGATGTACTCTGCCCATACAGCATTGTCAAGAATTGAAATGTCCAGTATATTATTCTTCCTGGGTATTTTATTGGCGGTAGCTGCATTGGAAAGTGTAATTGTGTACAATGCTGCAGGAGACCCGGTAGGTTTGCTGCACCATCTTGCAGAAATGCTGCAACATGCCATTCCTAACCAGGATGTCGTCATTGTCCTTATCGGTGTATTTTCTGCCATTATTGATAACGTTCCTTTGGTGGCCGCAACCATGGGTATGTATTCCGAACCGATGGATGCCGAACTATGGCACTTTATCGCCTATTCTGCAGGTACAGGTGGTTCAATGTTGATCATTGGATCTGCAGCAGGAGTTGCAGCCATGGGTATGGAGCGCATCGACTTCATCTGGTATTTGAAAAAAATTAGTTGGCTTGCTGCCATTGGCTTCCTTGCAGGTGCCATTGCCTTTATAGGTTGGTATGCATTGTTGAACTAATTAGCTTGATATTAGGAATACTAATCGGGGGATTTACGGTTTACGAATTACGGTTTACGTGGCTTCTAAAAAAATCGAACAGCGAATACCGAACAGCGAAACTCCCGGTTAATTATCCTGCATATTAAATTATAGCAAGGCAGATTTTAAAGACAGGACTTTTTTAAAAAAGTAATAAGTAATTTCGCAGCTCAAACAAACGCGAAATGAAGTCTTTAAAATCTGCCTTCTTATTTATATCAATCACCTCTTTTGCACTCCTTTTTTCTTCTTGCGATAGATACAAAACGATGCAACTCAAAGGTCAATGGAAAGCGGTTTCCGTAGTAAAAAATAACCAGGCCTTTGAAGTCCCACTGGAAGAAATCAAACTAAACTTTACAGACAAAGCCTATTCTTTTGAAGGAACACTTCAATACCGTGAGGCTGGACATTATTCTATTTCCACACCTTTTTTATATACTATTGACACCCTGGATTCTGATTCCGAACAAAAGGCGGTTCAAATCCTTCAACTAACTAATGACACCCTTGAGATTTTGATGGATCAGGGTGGTGAGGAGATGATTTTGAAGATGGTGAAGGAAGAGCTTTAGATTTTTGATTTTTGATTTAGATTTCTTCTTAAGTAATTGTTTTTCAGATATTTATATTAAATTCTTTGCTTTTTTTGATCATTTTATCAACATTTTTTGGCCTTTAAAAAACGAAAAGCGAACTTCTAATAGTGAATAGCGTAACCTCCAGATAATCAGGATTTATTCAAGCTGTTATATGATAGCGTTAACCTTAGCCGTTGGTAAAGTTGAAGGTGCTGGCACAAGTTTCAAACTTTATCGGAGGTATATGCAAGTCTTCAGACCAATAAGATTTCATGAACCAAGTGAATCGCTTCTAAAATTTTTCTACCAATTCACCAGAATTTGTTTGTATATTGGTAGAGCCGCCATGCTTGGCGGCTCTACCCAATTCAATAATTCAACTATTCAACCCTTCAAAATTCTGGTTTTCGCAAAGAATGGGTAAGGCTCAAAAGGACGCAAAGTGATTTGAATCGCAAAGGATGGTTAAGGTTGGAAAGAGCGCAAAGAGCGTCTGCAGATTCATTAGTTTGAACCAAAGTACCGATAATTGAAAATCGCTTCGGGAAACGTTAATAGAGTATATCATTTATTAACCATAAATCCCGAAGCAATGAGTAGAATACAAAAATCAGAAGAAAAAGAAAACAAGCCAAATGTCTATGTAGGAATTGACGTTCATGGAGGAAGTTTTCAGGTAACGCCATTTTTAGAAAGGGTCGAACAGAGGTCAAGACGTTTTCCATCAAGCGGACCTGATCTTTTGAGTTGGAGTTTAGAGAAGTATCCAGGAGCGAAATTGATTTTTGGTTATGAGGCAGGATTTAGTGGCTTGTGGCTAAGTCGTTATCTTCAGGAGCAAGGATATGAATGTAAGGTTCTGCATCCTTCAGATATACCAACGACGGATAAAGAGCGTGCACACAAAAATGACCGAAGGGATAGCAGGAAGATAGGTTCATGCCTACGTACGGGAGAGTATAATGAAATTCACCAAATAGGTAGGGAACAGGAAGAACTTAGGCAATTAGTGAGAAGTGGAATCAAGTATTCTCGGATGTTAAAGGTTTCCCAGCAGCGAATCAGACAGGGACTAAATTTTAGAGGATATGGCAAAGAGGGTCTAACGCCAAGAGGAAAGAAGAGCTGGTCCAAAGCAACAATAAGAAGCTTAAGAAAACTTGCAGAAGAGCAAGGGTTTCAAAGTTTATTAGTAGACTTGGAATATTATACGACACAGAAAAAAGCCCTAAAGGAAATATGGCTTAGAGTAGACAGTGAGTTGCGAAAAAGTAGTTATAAAGAATATTACATTCGTTACCAGACAACACCGGGAGTAGGCCCTTTGTTATCTGCAATATTAACGGTTGAAATAGGAGAGATGGATCGTTTTTCAAATACACGCAGCTTAAAAGGCTATTGTGGAATAGTGCCCGGGGAAAAGAGTTCAGGAGAAAAGGTGAAGGCAGATAGGATGAGTTACAGGGGCAATAGGTATTTAAGATGGGCACTCATCCAAGCAAGCAGAAGAGCGATTCAACACGATTACGAATTAGCAAAATTATATACGAGTTATACGCACCAATATAGCAATGAGAAAAAGGCAGTAGTAAAAGTTGCGGCCACATTGCTAAGCAGGATGCGGAGAATGATTTTAGATAAAAAGGATTATAAAAAACAAAAACCGACTGAATAACTACCTGCCCCTTTTGAAGGAGGGGCGAGTAGTTATTCAGGCTAATAAAAAACAATTTACCTTTGAGAAATAAAAATGGAGGGAGCACCCTTTCCTTGGTGTGTGGAGTTTAAAGACTACCACTTTTTTAAAGTATGGGCCCCTCCACCTTTTATAACTGATCGTACTTTGTGGAGTTTAAAGACTACCACTCATAGAAGACTTTTCCAAAAGGTAAATTGAAAGACAGGCATTAAAAAAGAGGCCAACGCGATACTTGGCTCAAAAAAATAGTGTCTTTTAAAAAATATTTTTCCCGAATTCCTTGGTTTTCAATATAGAAGACTAAAGACTAAGTCCTATATCCTCGCCCCTACCGAAACCATAAAACTACGTCCATCAGAAGGGAGAATTCCAGGGCCTGGATAACCTGTTGCTCTTCTGGTGTAGTAATATTCGTTGGTGAGGTTTCCGATTGAGAATTTGATATTGTAATTATTTAAAAAATTGTAGGAAAGGTTGAAGTCGGTAATCAAATAAGAAGGAACGATTCCGTTTACTCCATTTGGGGAAGATTCTGTATTCAAGGCATCGGAGTAAGAATCAGCTACGTAACTCAATTGAAGGGTTGCAGAAAGTGACTTATAACTTGCGTTCAATCCGTTTCTACTAATCCACTGAGGAATATTCTCTCCTACTTTATTGGAAATATCTACATTTTCTGCATTTACAGCAACCGTTCCCTCCGTGTATCTTGCATGGTTGTAGGCAGTTGAAGTAAAAATGCTCCAATGAAAATTGGAAACAGATGAACCTCCAAATTCTTGTGGGTGCAATTCAAGATAAACTTCCGCTCCCTGGTTGGTAAGATCACCGATATTGGTTTTATAAAAAATGGTATTTCCTCCTTCATTCTGAATGAGCGTTCCAATTCTATTTTTATACCTCAACCTGAAATAATTGACATCAAATCGAAGGGCACCATTCAATGAACCCCTGATGCCAATTTCAGTATTACTCCCATTTGCGTCAGCCAAATCAGGATCGGTAGCATCCAAAGGTGTAGCAGGAATTAAATCAGAATGTAAAACCGGTCTGAAATTTTGAGTAAAATTAGCATAAGCATTTACCAAGGGAGTGATTTTATATCCTGCTCCCAATCCAAACAATGGGAAAGCTCTATTGATCTCAACGGGAATATTTCCATTTGGTAATCCATCAATCCTGCCTGAGAGCTGGGTCTTGACCACCTCCATTCTGAAACCAGGAGTAACAGACAATTTATCTGTTAGATTAAAAACATTTTCAGCAAACAAGGCCACATTTTTGGTTTTGAACTCAAGGTCAATTTTATATGGCGAAATGAGGGACAAATCAAAATCATAACCAGTGGTTCCCAGGCCTTTCTGTCTTCTTTCTGTCCTGCTGTTAACATACCTCATTCCTACAGAAAATGAACTCTGTTCTTTTAAGAATTTATAATGGTGTAACAACTTAGCCTGTACGTGATAACTATGATACCAATCCCTGTCCACCTGCCTTGGATTGTAAGCATCAGTTAAACTATTGATGGTGTCATTGACGGTTGGAACGGTAATGAATTGAACTGAATTTCTTTGCCCCAAAATGGCAGAAGCCCTGGCCGAGAAATTTGTATTTTTTGAAATATTCCATTTGTAATGCAGTGCCGGGATGTAGATAGTAGGATTGAAATAATTCCTTGGACGATTAGACTGCCTTGGATCTTCTTCAAACATTTCATCCGTTAAACCCGCTGCAAAGTGATTGACATATTGCATATGAGACAAGCTTGCTTCGAGCCTTGCACGCGGAGAAAATTCATATCCAATTGAAGCATGATATGCTTTGAAAACATAATCACTGTTTTCACGCCATCCGTCAGAACGTCTGAAATTGTAATATCCGAAGTAGGTCATTTTTCCAACTTTTCCTCCTACAGAATTGAAGGAGCTGAAAAGTCCGAAAGATCCTGCACTTTGCTGGGTTTCAAAAGTGATATCCCTGGTGGTGTCAGGTTCTTTAATGATATAATTAATACTGCCACCAAACTGCGGACCGTATTGTAAAGCTCCTGAGCCGCGCACTATTTCTATACTACTCAAGGCCTCCATGGGTGGATTGTAATGACTTTCCGGATATCCAAAAAGATCTGAATTGGTGATGTCACCATTTTGCTGCACCATAAATTCCCAGGAACGGTGAGGATTCAATCCACGAGAAGAAATCCCGACCTGGTTACCGGTACCATCCATCTCCCAGACCATGATGCCCGGAACTTTGGCAAAGATTTGCCTGGGACTATTCTCAGCAACATTTGCATTGGAGGAAGAAAGATTGACCACTTCATTTTTTTTACCGGCATAAATGGCGGTGCCCTCAGTTTGTGGCAACCACTCCATCTCCATTCTTTTGGTTGCAATATTTACTTCATTCAGATTATAGGTCTTCAAGGAATCCTTTCCGGATTGTCCCCATAGGTTTCCAATAAAAAAGAGGCATGATAATAGGAAAACCGGGGTAATAAAAAACTTCATCTTGGGTGGATTTTTCAAAAAATTTAAAAAAATAATAAGCTGAAATCCAATGAATTGGATTTCGAGTCTCAGATTAATTTTTTCCTTAAATTTTTGAGCTTATGGTCCTGCATAGACACTTTCAGGACTTAAAAGAATTTCTTCTCGAAGTGTAATTTTGAGTGATTTACCTGCGAATATACCTGTAGAAAGCAAAAATGTTACAATATATCGTAAATTATCGCAAAGGAGTAGGAAGGCAGGGAAGAGCGCAAAGTGATTTTGCAGAATTAAAAGATTGAAAGGTAAGATCAAAAAAATATCTGAGTTGCGACCGTTGCGCTTAACCTTGGCGGCCGTTGCGTGAACCAAAAATATTAGGAATTGAAATACAAAAGAATTTGAATATCAAACAATTATAATTTTAAAGACAAATGACTCTGCGGGAGTCGGCGGGTCCTCTCCGAGAGACCCGCCTTAGACGGTTGGCTTATGCTTCTAAACTTAATGACATTGCTTCTCGAGGCAGGCGCTTTGAAATAATCATGGAAAGTTTAATTCATTCAATCATTCAACCATTCTGGAAATTTTCACCCCCCGACCCCCTCAATGGGGAGGCGCTTTGAAATAATCAAGGAAAGCTTAATTCAATCATTCATTCAGGTATTCAACCATTCAACCCTTCAGCTATTCAACTATTCAACTATTCTGGAATTTTTCACCCCCCGACCCCCTCAATGGGGAGGCGCTTTGAAATAATCAAGGAAAGCTTAATTCAATTCAACCATTCATTCAGCTATTCAACCATTCAATTATTCAACTATTCACTCATTCACTCACCAAAGACCAAAGACGATTTCATTATCGCAAAGGAGTAGGAAGGCAGGGAAGAGCGCAAAGGGATGATGCAGATTAAAAGTATGCTAAGGAACATCAATTAAAAATATCTGAGTTGCGACCGTTGCGCTTAACCTTGGCGGCCGTTGCGTGAACCAAAAATATTAGGAATTGAAATACAAAGGTATTTGAATATCAGGAAATTATGCTTTTTGAAAACAAATGACTCTGCTGGAGTTGGCGGGTCCTCTCCGAGAGACCCGCTTTAGACGGTTGGCTTATGTTTCTAAACTTTATGACATTGCTTCTCGAGGGAGGCGCTTTGAAATAATCATGGAAAGTTTAATTCAATCATTCATTCAACTATTCAACCATTCAACTATTCAACCATTCAACTATTCAACCATTCAACCCTTCAACTATCCACTCACGAAGGGGGTAAACGGGGGTATTTACCGTATCTTGAGAAACGCTTGAGTATCTTTGTGCCCTACCAATCTTGAGGGCACAAAGCATTATAACTCAACCATTTTGACATTTCTAATTTTAACTTATCGTTGCATTTCAAGGTAACCGCTTAGTTGTTGGGCTTCGTCGTACTTGAAGATGTAGTAATAAGTTCCGTCAGGAAGGGCGGTTCCGTTAAAAGTGCCGTCCCAATCGTTTTTATAAGATTCAGTTTCATAAACCAGATTTCCCCAACGATTGAAAATCAACAATTCGTTGTTTGGATGATTTTCAATTCCCAGAATGGTAAAATAGTCGTTGATTTGATCACCATTTGGAGAGAATCCGGTCATTACCTGAAGACTGTTACATTCTACATCGAGGTAAACGATGGCAGTGTCACAACCATTTTCATTGCACAATTCATATATAAAAGTCTCTTCTCCGCAGAAATTGAAAGGTGGGATGTAAGTAAACATTCCATTCAGGTTTTGAACCAAAGCTCCATATTCTGGCGCTTCCAATACCGTCAAGGACTGTAAGGTTCCGTTGATGGAATCATTGTCCAAAACTTTGATAACAATCGGAGTTCCATTTGGAACTTCCAGGTAATCTGCATTGGCTAAAGGCAAATCATTTCCTGGAGCAGGCTCACTTACCCTTACAACTACGATTGTTATATCACAATAGCCAAGGTCGTCACAAATCTCCATTCTATTGTAGGAGGTTCCTGGTTCCATTCCCTCTACCGTCAAACATAGACTTTGATAGGAAATTTCATCATAAATGAAGCAGTTGTTGGTACAAGACCAGTTTTCACCAGTGATGTTTCCAGGCAATTCGTTGGTATCAAAACAAGCTGTTCCTTCCTCGCCAACTAACAGGTCGATAAATATCGTATCCGTTGTTATATGAACACCAGGACATTGAATTCTTACTTTCAATGAGTCCTTACAACCGTTAAGTTTGTCTTCTACTTCAATCGTATGTTCACCAGCCGGAAGCTCCCATGCAGTACCCGATGACAATACATTTGAATTGGCTTCAAGAATTGCAAGTCCATTTCCATTGGAAGGCTGAATTCTTAAATTACCGTAAGTTCCGTTTGGAGTTCCTCCTGCAATGACATAGGTAACCGGATCCAAAACCCAGTTTCCATTCGAATCATGTTGATTCATAAAATCAACCAAACCCTGGATATTGGAAACCTGACCGGTATAATTTTGTCCATTTACATTCCACTGGTCAATAGTGTACGGACCATTTGGAGCCAAATTCAACAATCCAAGATAACTGTAGAAAGTTGTTTTTGCCACCGCACAGTTCCCCAAAGCACCCTGATAAGGTTGACCATTTAGGTACCAATTGTAGTCATTGTAATCCATTCTGGAAACTGGAAGGCAAACAGTGCCAAGGTCAGCACAATCATCTAATTCAATATCCAGTAAATGATTAGTAAAGATGGAAAAGCTATCACAAGGACTTGGCTGAGGAGTGCAATTGACATCAATGTCAAGAGTATCTGAACAACCCGTCGCATTTTCAGTGATAATCAACCAATATTTTCCAACAGCAAGTTTCAATTCTGCATGCTGAGTACCCGGGCAATTCGCACTCAAATTATTTATTACGCTACTATTTACCTCAAGGGTGTAATTGCCCAGGTCCGTCAGATTTACAGGTAAGCAAAATGCTAGAGAATCATCACAATTATTTATTTCAAATACTTCATACTCTGAAGTGAAAATTTCAAAATTCAAACAAGGATCAACTGGACAAGAAACCAAAACATCTATGGTATCTGCACATCCTGTAAGATTGTTGGTAGCCATCAGCCAATGTTTCCCTTCGGGCAATTTTATAAGACTTTGATTTGGATTGGAAGGGCACACTTCTGTACCAGGCTGGAAGTACAAACTGTTCAAATTAAACGTCCAATTAGATAGATCTGCAGTTGGAATGTTCACACAGATTTCTGCAGAATCATTACAATCGTTTAGCTCAACTTCAACATACACCTCATCAAAAATATCAGGACAAGGAACAGGACAACTTACATCTACATCAATAGTATCAGCACAGCCGGTTAAATTGTTGCTTACCATCAACCAATGCTTGCCTACAGGAAGTTTGATTTCAGTCTGATTTGGATTTCCATTGCAAGGAGTCGATCCAGGAGTAATATATAGGCTGTTTAAATTGAAGGTCCAATCTCCTATTTCACTTACAGGTATGTTAGCACAAATAGTCGCAGAATCTCCACAATCATTCAATTCAACTTCAACATAAACTTCATCAAATACATTTGGACAAGGGTTATTGCAATCTTCTTCAATGGTGAAGTAAATTTTATCATCACAATTTGGAATAACCGGATGGGAAATAATTACCAAATAAGTACCTACCGGCAAATTGGTTCTGAAAACCGGGTCAGCTGTTCTGGTACCCAAATTTGGAATCCAAACCACATCATAGTCTGAAAGATCACCATTGGCATTTACCCTTGCTGTCCCTCCCCTACTTCCACATGCAGGTGTTATGTCCACACTGGTCAATTCTGTTTCAGGACAAATACAAGGTTGGATGACTGTAATTTCCTGAGAAGCCGTAGTTGCATTTCCACAATCATCTTCTGCAGTCCAGGTACGGGTAAGGACATATTGGCAAATACCTTGAACTGTTGAGGAAGAAATTCTTACCGGAACATGTGCGTCACAATTGTCAGTTGCTGTGATGTTGGTTGGAACAACAGGAATGGTATCACCTGCAGTTAAATCCACTGTAATATTGCCTGGCACATTGTTAATTACCGGGGCTTCTTCATCTTTTACAATGAAAACAAATCTTACTTCGGTCTGATTTCCACATGCATCAGTAGCAAGCCAGCCACATTTCATGATGGATAAAAATCCTTCATCCTTACAATCTGTAGCATTGTAAACATCTTCTACAAATCTCAAATCAGGATTGCTGCAATCATCGGTTGCATAGGCATCACCCAATGTCAAGGTTGGAATATTGTCGCAATCCACAATCAGTGTATCCCAAGGATTTAGTCCTTGAAGCAAGGGATGAGTCACAACGATTTGTGGAGCCTCCTGATCCACGATGGTAATCACCTGGCTGGCGGTACTTGTATTACCACAATCGTCAGTTGCCGTCCAGATACGGGTTAAAATTTGAGGACAATTTCCCGTAAGGGTCTCATTAAAAGTTAGCACAGCATCCGGATCGCAATTGTCAATAGCTTTAACCACAGTTGGAGGCTCAGGCACATCATCACAAGGAACGGTTACAGAACCTGGCACTCCGGTAATCACCGGAGCTTCCGTGTCCGCAACCGTAATCGTTTGACTTTCAGTGGTAGTATTGCCGCAATTATCAGTAGCTGTCCAGGTACGAATCACCTGAAAACCACCATTGCAAGCACCACCCAATTGAATGGTTTTTTCATCGAATTGTACAGAAACTTGTGGATCACAATTATCCGTAGCTGTTACAGAAGGAGGATTGGTGATGGTGGGGTCTCCACAATCAAGGGTTTGGTTCGCAGGCACCCCTGTTAAAACCGGAGCTTCCTCATCGGTAAATCCTGCGTCCATGTTTTCCAAATTGTCGCCGGCGGGAAGTGAAATATTTACGATTGCACCCGATGCATTTACATCACTGTCAATCGAATCATCATTTCCCTGGTTGGCCAGGGTAAATCCGAGGCCGGAGTTTTGTGGAATGCGGAAAGTAATGGTGTAAGTTCCCTGATCAAGATCGTCGAAAGTGTAAGTTCCATTTGTGTTGGTAGTGGTTGTTTCTTGTTTTGTTCCACTTAAGACGACCTCGATGTCAGCAAGCAACATTTCACCTGCTTCCCTGATTCCGTTTTTGTTACAGTCTTTGTATGCAAGCCCGCTAATGCTTCCGCTTGGTAAAATATAACCTGCATCCAGGTCAGCATTACCACTTTGAGCATCGAAGGTAAACGCTTGAGTCAATCCGGTATTCGGATCAACATCTGAATCTATGTTGTCATTACCGGCATCCATTAGGGTAGCCTGGTAATTATTGATTCCTGAAGAATTGGTAGAGACATCAAATCTTATTTGGTAGGTACCGGAAGTGATGCCTGTGAAGGAATAAACTCCGTTCGCATTGGTTGTGGTAGTTTGAACAGTATTTCCTCCTTGAAGCAAATCAACGGTTACTCCTTCAATGGGATTTTCGTTGTTCGCTTGTAATCCATCTTTATTTACATCCTGCCAAACATAGCCACCAATAGCCGCTGTTGGTACAAAATATCCTGCATCGATGTTTTCAATGTTTCCATTGAATGGGTCGAAAGAGATATTATTGGTGATGCCTGTGTTCTGATTTGGATCAGAATCGTTGTTGCCATTTCCTGCATTTTGAATGGTAATCACATATCCGGAAGGAGTTATAAAAGCAATTCTGTAAATACCAGCCTGCAGATTGCTAAAAGTATAGTTTCCGTTACCATCGGTGGAGGTAGTTGCTAGCACATTTCCAGTATTGCCTTGAAGTTGTACTACCACATCTTCTATCGGATTTTCGCCATTGTTTTGAATACCATTTTCATTGGCATCCTCCCAAACATAGCCACCAAGGCTTCCTGTTGGTTTGTAATAACCTGCATCAATATCGTTGTTATCACCATCTATTGGATGAAATTGAAAAGTGTTGGTGGTTCCGGTTATTGGATTTGGGTCTGAATCATTGCTTCCATTTCCTGCATTTTGGATGGTTCCAATCAATCCTGAAGGACTGGTAAACTGAACATAAAAAGTGCCGTTGCTAACATTTTGAAAGAAGTACCTACCGTTTACATCCGTAGTAGTTGTACCTACCAAACCTGAAGTCTGATTGTACAACTGAACCCTTACATTTGAAATAGCCGGCTCATTGTTATTTTGAATTCCATTTTGATTCAAATCTTCCCAAACATAGCCTCCAATTCCTGCAATTGGATTCAAATTTTCAGGAGTAAACCCTGCATCGTTCGAATGATCTACAAATCCGTAATCTCCTGTTCTTACTTTTAAATGGGGTAAAAGATTGAAGGCACCATTTGCAATTCCACCCAAAGCAAGCGTGATATCACTGTCAGTACGGTCGTTTAAGGGAGCCATACCAACATTTTCACGGGTAATAAAATAATTACCATTTAATTGGTAATTGCTGGTATTGTATTGACCATTGATTCCAAAAACAACATAATAATCCGTGAATCTATTCAAGGAATTAGATCCCATATTTGAATTATCGAAATAATATTCTCCTTTCGAATCTGATGATACTGAAGCAAGCAAGGTTCCATTGGTATTGTACAAACCAATTTGAATATTGGTCAAAGGAACTTCGCAAGCATCCTGGATTCCATCTGAATTGTCATCTCTCCAAACCATTCCACCGATTTGCAGTGGAGCCAATCCACATACCGGTTCCATATCACCCAAACCATTGGCTTTTGAAAAAAGCGAAATACTTGAACTTGCTGAACGGTACAACATATACCCAGGGTCTCTAACTGCACCTGTGCGATTGTTCATCCAATTCACTCCACCGGAATTAAATACCGTACTATAAGGATCCAAAGCAGTCGTTGCAATCTCTCCTGAACCAGGCCAAAATGCCAATCCTCCCTGAGCAGTCTCAGCATGGGGTGCTGGAATGAGGTTATTAATTTGTCCTTCAAAAACATCTCTGTTGTAAAATTCTCCTCCACCAGGTCCTTCACCATTTCCAACTCCTAAAGTGGTCAAAGGACCAGCCGTAGCATTATTTTCAATGGTAAAATCACCATTGTCTTCTAAATATGCTCTCAATATATCTCCACCTGAAATGGTGCTAATCAACGGACTGGTACCTGTAATTGGATAATTTTTATTTCCCAACTGGTGTCCCAATCTATCCATAAATCCTAGAATCATGGAACCATCCACATCAAATTCGATGTCGGAAAAAATTGGTTGTGGATACACACGAGTTGGTCCCTGATCACAAGCTACAGGCACTTGATCCAACCAAGGATACCAACCTGGGAATAATTCACAGTTATTTTGGCTGGCAGCCCAACCTTTTTCATAATCCAAATCAAAACGAAGCACTTCTGTGAAAGTGTTTTGACGCAAGCGGTAAACAATTGCCTCCAAATTGGCTTCATTTTGAGATAAAGAAGCATCACAAACCCCACCTATATACACATCACCCCGGTAAACTTTTACAGCGAAGGGTCTGAATGTACCACCAATACAAGATGCAGCTGGCAGATTAAAAGATGAAACGTCAGAGGCTGTCGGAGGTGTACTTGGGTTGTTGTCAGAGTCTGTTCTTAAGGAATATAATTTTCTGTCGTTGAGGTTAACAAGCCATAAAAGTCTGTCCATCATAGCTGATGTCCAATCCTCCTATACCTGCCTTCCCAACCTTCCCATATGCATCAGCATCGTTAGACGGAAGGTTGAGATCTGTTGGCAGGCCTCTGTTACCATTGCTAGGGATGGTCCCAACGTTGATGCCTATGGATTTTACATCCACAAAGGCGCGGTAACAGGCATGGGATTGTTGGTAGTAACTTTATATAATCCTCCGATTCCCAAAGGCCCCATTCCTACGTGGCGCTTTAGAAATGCAGAAGTGTATAATGTTTTTGAAAAACGGTCATAAGCCAAACCATAAACCGATCCGGCTTCACCGGCTGTAGTGTATTTGGTTGGCATAGTAGTTTGTCCACTGCTACTATGAGGGAAGGCAACCAATACATCCACCATATTGGCCATTGAATTTGTTGGCAGCGGATCACCATTTACAAAGCAGGTAGCCGTCAAGGTTGGATCATCATTGCAATAATCTTCAGGATAAGCAAAAGACGCAACCATGTCACAAAAAGGAGCAGTAATGAACTGTACATCGGTTCCGAAATCCTTTCCTCCGAAGCCGGGATACATGCCATTGGGTGCTACAAAATCGACACGGTATTTTGTACCATCGCTTAGACCGGAAAAGTAGAAATTCCCATCCCAATCAGAATTGGTATTAGCTACCAGAGTGGTGGTACCATCAGGATTACAAACAGATAAAAATACCTGCACATTTCTCACACCTCCAATCTGGTCATTCAGTCCGTTGTAATTGTAATCACCTATTACTCTACCACCAATAACGCCTGAACCACCTGGACAAGGTGCCATGAAAGCTTCTTGTCCTAATGTTGTTTCAGTTGTGGAAGTATTGAGTGTTTTCAATGCTTTATGAAACACTACTTTGTGAAAATCCTTGATGGTTTCTTTGAAAAAAGAGTCCTGAACAGGAGCAAATGAAGAGAGTGAAAGAAGGCTCAAAGCAAGAAATGAACCTGCGATGAAGTTTCTTTGAGTCTGGTTGAATTGAGGTATACTATTCTTCTTACCCCCACAAAAAGGTAAATACCTGCACATGGTCGATTGGTTTGGATGGTTGAAATTGTGTGGGGGGAGAAAAATGTAAATGTCAAAATCCCGAAAGGGAAAAAAAGAGGGGGAAAACAAAAAAAATTTGAGGAAACAAACTGTCGTAGGGGGAATAGTGAAACAAATATACACCTCTTTTTCCTGATCACAAATTCTCCAAAACCGGTAAAACACCCCTACGACCCAAAATTCAGCCAATTTGTGACATCACAATTAAAGGTCATTTACATAAAAACCATTTTAATAAAATAAATAAAGCCCAAAACCTGTGATCCGGTTTCGAGTATATATTAGAAAAAAAATATTAGGAGAATACCTAGAATTGAAAAGTTGAAGGTTGAATAGTTGAAGGGTTGAATGGTTTAGAAAATCCCCATTCAACAATTCAACCCTTCAACCCTTCAGCTATTCAACTATTCTGGAATTTTTCACCCCCCGACCCCCTCAAGGGGCAATGTCATTAAGTTAAGGTTTTTATGTCGGAAATTACTTTAATTTGCTTAAAAAATCGGCTATTTTTCGTATTATTACGTTGTAAATCAAACACTTACATATATGAATCGCAACCAAAAACCATGCCAAACTTTTCGATTTTGTAAAAAATATCGTTAATAATCCAATTTTATTGATAAATACAAACGGAATAAAGTGATTTTACAAAATAGGGTTTGGATTTTTCAACTTGCTTCTTTTTTATTTCAGGTTCTAAACAAGAAGATTCAAACCGAAATTGCAGTATTTTTCTTCAAATAATTCTGAATTCTTTAGAACCGCGACAGCTTCTTCTTTACTCAGGCCAATAAAATTTCGTATAAAGCTTTTGAAAAGTAAATCAAAAGTTGGTAAACTACACACTAACTCTTTCTATCAAAGCCTTCCACGGTTTCGATTGGTTGCTATTGATGGTTCTGTTTTCCAGTTCACGAAATAAGCAATAAAAGCATTTGGTGATAATTATTGTCTAAAGGAAAAACCTGGGTTAAGGCTCAAATTTCTTATCTACAGATGTCTTAAATAATATTTGTCTGGATGCGACTATCAATCCTTACAAACCGATGAAAGGAACTTGGCAAAAAATCATTTAAAGGGTTGAGCAATGATTTATTCCTTTTTGATAGAGGTTATTTAAGTAGGGAATTAATAGAACGGCTTCTTATAACAGGAAAAAACTTTTGTATGCGATTACTAAAAGGAGCTTAAAAATTAATGATTTTACCAGTGAACATCAAGATGGCCTAATTGAGATTCTCATTAACAAGAAAATCTATACACTGAGAATCACTAAAATAAGCTTGAAGTCAGGGAAATAGAATATCTCGCTACTACATTGACAAACCAAAACTCCATAGGTAAAAAGCAGTTAAAGAGCTTATATTCAATGCGTTGGGGAGTAGAAGAGCAATTCAAAGATTTCCAAGCATGCACTGGCAATAGAAATTTACAGGCAAAAAGTTAACTCTATCAAACAAGAGTTTTTTGCCAATATAATGGGCTATAATCTTAATGATGGCTTCTACAATCAATTTCTCAAAAGAAAATAGAAAAGTATCGTTATAAGCCAAATAAAAGGCTTGTCTTGCCATTTTGAAAATTAAATGGAAGGAGCTTTTCTTTTCGATAAATCGATATTTAATCTAGTAGAAAATATAGTTGAAGCTTTACTAAAAGAAATTATACCCATAGGCGGGCGTTCTCACCCCAGAGGTGATACCAAAAAATAAAAAGAAGCACTTTAGTAACTATGTATCAGTCGTTTAGCTCTTAACTTAATGACATTGCCTCAAGGGGGAGGCGCTTTGAAATAATTAAGGAAAGCTTAATTCAATCATTCATTCAGGTATTCAACTATTCAACTATTGGTCACCTTCAACTCCCTTACGCTCACCAGCCACAAGCCCATGAAGGTTAAGAAGCCGTTGAGGGCGACGATGAGGAATCCGAAAGTGAATCCGTAGAAGAGTTGGGGTGAATAGAGATTGATGAGGTAGGCAAGGATGGGTGATACGATACCTACAACCGGAACGTATTTATCTCTGACGGTGTAGGACTTCATCATGATGCCAAAAGAAAATAGTCCCAGAAGTGGACCATAGGTGTAGCCCGCAATTTCGAAAAGCTTGTTGATGACTGAATCGTTGTTGATGGCGTTGAAGATGACAACAATGGCAAAAACAACTGCTGTAACTCCAAGGTGAACTTTGAAACGTGTATTTCTTGAACGTTTTTCATCCAGCTTCTTTTTTTCCAAATCCAAAAAGTCCACACAAAAGGAAGTAGTAAGTGAGGTAAGCGCTGAGTCAGCACTGGAATAGGCAGCTGCAATTAAACCAATAAAAAACACGATGCCTGTAAAAGCAGGAAGGTGGTTTAAGGCTATGGTAGGATACAATTGGTCAGTTTTCAATGGAATTTCCAATCCTACATTTGAGGTATACATATATAATAGTGCACCAAGCGAAAGGAAAAGCAAATTGGCGAAAACCAAAATCACACTGAAAACAAACATATTCTTTTGGGCGTCTTTCAAGGATTTACAGCTGAGGTTCTTTTGCATCATGTCTTGATCCAAGCCGGTCATCACCAAGGCTATCAAAGCACCGCTGAAAAATTGTTTGAAAAAGTTGTTGGGATCTTCCCAGCCTCCTTCAAAGAAAAACATTTGGCTGTAGTCAGATTGATAAACCGCTTCAAAGGTTCCAACAAAATTATATCCCATGGATTGACCGATGGTGTAGATGGTCAAAACAACTGCCAGCAACATGGCTACTGTCTGAATGGTATCGGTAATTACTATGGTTTTAATCCCGCCTCTATAAGTGTAGACCCAAATCAAAGCAAGCGTAATCAATACCGTTGCCCAAAAAGGAACTCCAAATGCCTCTAAAACAAACTTTTGCAGAACTATGGCAACCAGATACAATCTAAAAGACGAACCGATTAATCTAGATAATTGAAAAAAGGCAGCTCCTGTTTTGTAGGACCAAAATCCAAAACGCTGCTCCAGATATCCATAGATGGAAGTGAGGTTTAATTTATAATACAAAGGCATTAAAACGGTGGCGATGATTAAATAACCCACCAGGTATCCAAACACCATTTGCATATAGGAAAAGCAAATATTTGGGTTGACCTTAAAAGTCCCGGTCATCTGTTCCATCAACTCGGGTGTTGCACCCACTGCTCCCGGAATGGAAATAAATGTAACCCCGGAAAGCGAAGCACCAATCATTCCTATGGCTACCAATAACCAGTTGGATTGTCTTCCTCCTATAAAAAAGTCTTCATTGGCTGCTTTTCTGCCCGTAAACCAGGAGATCAACATCAGCAAGCCAAAATATACCACAACCACGGAAAACAAAATCCCCGGAGATAGCGTCATCGTCAATTCATTCAATCATTAAAAAATCTAATTCGAAACCTAAAGCTACTGAAAATCAAATCTAGGGTGCAGGACGTATTGTTGTCGTCCTTTGAATCCAACAGGGTACAAAATATTTCTCTCCAATAGTCAGGGTCCTCTGGAATATATCCTCCTTGGTCGGCATATATTTCGAATACCTGTTAATATACTGATTCGCTTCAGCAGCAGCAGATGGATCAACCGCTCTGGCTTTGTTCCACATATCAATGGCCACCCAGGTTACGACCTGACTATCCCAGCCCCTGCCAGGCCCGCAAAGTGGTCCGCTCGAAGCATACAATCTTCCTATCAACAAATAAGGTTCTCCCCAATTGGGATCGTATTCTGCGGCACGTTGTGCATAATCCCTTGCTTTGGAAAAATTCTTAAGATGGGAATAATAAATTTTTGCAATCAGCAGGTTGTTTTTGGCTTTAACTTTGGCATCATCAGTTCCATCCAATTCGTCTTGCAGACATTGGATTGCTTCACTGTATTGAGCTTCTTTTAAAAAGTCAAAACAGCCTTTTTCTACACAATTTTCATTACCGGCAGCTACTACTGCCGCAAATTTTGGATCATCTTTACTACAGCCACCCCACTTTAGCCAACTGTAAACTTCACGTATCACATCACAATCAGCCGGAGCAGCTTCAAAGCTTGGATAGTATTTATCCTGGTAATAGGTACAATCATAAAAACCCTTCACCGTTTCAAAATCTGATAGTCTAGCTGGCGCATAACTTTCCACTACCTGCCAACCTTCCAGTTCTTGCCCATTTTTTGTAGCAATATTGTGTGCAATAATGGCCTTGATTTTTTCATCCAATAATCTTGCTTCTTCTGTTGGTATTTTTTCTTCGAGGGTCATTTCAACCAATAAGGCTGTGAAAGGATTGATAGCAAAGGACTGGGTTTTCAATCCGGCATCTTCTATGTATTCTTTAAACAGACTGTAAATTTCCATTTTATCTTTTGCACCGAAAGTGTAATACATTTCAAATGCCTTCCTCGCTCCTACCCATTTTTCATCTCCATAACACTTAGCCATTTCATCAAAAAACTCAAGGATGGCATTTTCATATGAAAGTCTGGTCAATGAATCCTGAATGCCGGAATACATTCTTTTATAAAAATAAATGCCATCTTCATATACCGTTGTTCGCTTTCCATCTGCAGCAGGTGCTACATCATAAACTTTTTGCCACAATTCGAATGCCTGGTCATAATTACCTCTTTTTAAAAAATCACGGTAAATGACATAATTGTCTTCTATTTCCCCGGTATTTGGTGCATCCGAAAACTTAGGACAGGGACTAAGATTTTCTTCTTCTTTTGGAGGTTCCGGAGTAGTGGTCTGCTCCTGAACGGTTTCAGAAACTTTGGGAGTACAGGCATAGACCAGGGTAAACATAGTCAGTGCCAAAATATATAAGTTGGAATATTTCATCGATTTACTGTTCTGTTTTGAAAAGACAAATTCAAAATACCTTTGCGATCTCATTTCGCAAAAGAAAGAAATTTTAAAAAAAGATGGTAAAGATAGAAAGGCAAAAGACCTGACCCAATAAGCTCATGTTCCTTTTTTTAAAAATAGCATTAATCCTTTAAATGCATGGTAAAACCAAGGGATTTTCCCTATTTTACGCGCCGATCAAAATCTTTGAGCATTAAACCTTGATTTTGAGGAAATTATTTTTTCCAGCTCTGTCTCTTAAAATGAAGAGAAGAACGCATTTAATCCCGGAAATTCTATCCAAAAGGTCTCCTTCTTTTTCGGACCAACCCTGTACAAGGGAATTCCATTTGGCTTCTCGAAAGGAATGTTTTACGCAATTTGTTGGAAGTGTATCCTGACAAACAGAATTTTTTTTCAGGTTTGCCTTCTACCATTTTTAAAATAGTAAATTCGAAACTCTGATCATATTTTTTATTAAAAACCGTGTTGCAATGAAAAGCTATACTTTTAGCATCTTACCAACTATCTTAAGTTTTCTTTTCTTTTTTGCGCAAAAAGAAATTTCCTCTGACCAACCCAAACCTACCAACGCAAAATCCGAAATAAAAGCAGATGCCCCGGCTCAGGAAGAAGCCCGGACTTTTGATTTGTTTTCATTGAGCGCCGTTGAAGGCTCCAAATCACATGTTGTAAAACAAGGAGTCTATCTGGATTTGGACAGAGTTCAATTGTTGGATCTTTTTAATGAAAGACCACAACATTTGCAAATAACTATTCCCGGCGAGGAAGGCCCCGTATTGCTGGATCTTTATCGCAATGAAATTTTCACAGACGATGTGGTATTCCGTGGAGAAACTAAAGACGGACTGGTAAACATCGATGTAACTAAAGGTGCTTATTATTCAGGTCACCTTAAAGGAAGTGAAAATTCAATTGTTACCCTTAGTGTATTTGAAAACTGGGTAATGGGTATCCTTTCTTTCGACGGAGCCAACTACAACTTGGGTCCTTTGGACGATGATGCAAAAGGTACTCAAAGACAATATATTTTTTACAAAGAAGCCGACCATGTAGACCCTCCTCAAATGGAATGTCATACTGAAGATGAGCCGGTTGATTTTGAATATGAATATAGTCCTGAAGTTATCGAAACAGCCAACAGACAAACGAAGGTTGTAAAGGTATACCTGGAGTGTGACTATAAAATGTTCACAGACAGAAACAACAATGAGCAGGAAGTAATCAATTACATCACTGGTCTTTTTAACGAATTGGCTACGCTTTATGCCAATGAACAGATTCTAACCCGAATTTCTGAAATAAAAGTCTGGATGGTTCCAGATCCCTATCCTGCAAGTTCTTCGAATGCTGCATTGAGTGCCTTTACCAATGCATTGAATGGCAACTTCAACGGAAATCTCCCTCACCTTGTTTCTACCGTAAGCAATAACAACGGTGGTTTAGCAGGACTTGGAATTCTTTGTACCAGACGTTCCGGTGCATACAGCAATATCAGCAATTCTTATCAGCCGGTACCAACCTATTCATGGTCGGTAGAAGTTATGACCCACGAGATGGGGCACAACCTTGGCTCAAGACATACCCATTCCTGTTCATGGGGACCAAATGGGGACTCTGCGCTAGACAATTGTAGAGCGACTGAAGGAGGTTGCCCTCCTGGTCCTGCACCTGTAAACGGGGGTACCATCATGAGTTACTGTCATCTTACTTCTAATGGAATCAACTTTGTAAACGGATTTGGAGTTGAACCAGGTAATTTAATTAGAAACAGAGTGGCAGCTGCCGCTTGTTTGGAAGATGTATTTGATTGTTTTTCAAAAATTCCTTTAGAAGCAGGGATCACCTTTTCGGGTAATACAGCAAACGGAGGTGCAAGAAATTTTGATGTGTACAACTGCATGCCGGGTGTGAATCACTACGGAAATGAGATTGCACATTCCTTTACTGCTCCGGTTCCTGGTTGGGCCTATATCAGTTTCTCTGAGAACCTGCCTGAGCAATTGGATTTGTTCCTGGTTTCTACTTGTAATCCTGACAGCTGTATCGAAGCATGGGCTGGTGGAGTTTCCGTTTTGGATTCATTCATGGTAGACTTTGGTGAAGAATATGTATTCATCGTTGATACCAGAGAAGATGCTCCGGGTGGAAATTACAACCTTACTATATCCTTCCCTGGTTCAGGTTGTGCAACTACAGTAACATTAACGGACGGAGTAACCTACTCAGGAAATACTGATGAAGGTGCAACCAATTTCATGAACTATTCCTGTTCAGGAATTCAGCATGCCGGTAAAGAAACCGGACACTTCTTTATTTCACCTTTCAGTGGAGATGCAACTGTACTTTTTAATAATAATTCCGGTGCGGATATTAACTTATTTATGGCCTCTGCCTGTAATCAGGATAGCTGTTTACAGTTTTGGCAGGGTCCAAATGTAAACACGACTGTACAGATAGAAGCAGGTGTTCCTTATTACTTCATTACAGATGTGGTAGATGCTGGTACAGACGGAGATTACGAATTGACCGTAACCTTGCCTTCTGTCAATTCATGTATATGTACTGATGTCAATTCAGAAGACATTTGTGAAAACTTTGAGTCATTTTCTCTCGGAGGTATAGCACCCCAGGCTCAATGTTGGGTAACAGATTCCGGAAATCCACTTGAAGATGGTACCATCAACGACTTGAAAGCTGCCAGTGGAGAGAATTCTATGTCAATAAATGACGACAACAACAATGTTGTCATGAATCTTGGTAATAAAACTTTCGGCAAATATGTCTTAAGATTTAAAATCCTTACTGAAACCATGTCGAATGCTTATTGGAGGGTTTGGCATACTTACGAACCGGGTAACCCGGACAACGAAATGGCATTTGATGTTAGAATGGAAGTTGCTTCTAATGGTCAACCTTTTGCTAAATTATATGCGGGAGATCTAGGTTCCTCTCAGACATTTGTTTATTTCAATGATGGGTCTACCTGGACTGAATTCTTTATTGAACTTGATTTTGAAAATGACCTGGCTACCATGTACTATTTAGGTACAGCAGTTCATAGCTGGGCTATTTCAAATACAAGAAATGGTACAGGGGGAATCAAAAGTATTGCAGCTCTGAATTTCTATGCAGAAGGGGGAGTAAGTGATTATAAGATTGATGACGTACGTTTTTACAGAAATGAAGAAGATTTTTGTGAAAACTCAGGAGCACTTATTTGTGATGATTTTGATTCTTATACCTTAGGAGGTATTTCTGCACAAACGCCATTATGGACCACCCAGACTGCTGGTGGTGGAGCCATCGATGCATCCGTAACATTAGACAACTCACTTAGTGGAAGAAATTCACTTATCATTCAATCTGCTGCTGCAGGACAGGTTTGGGATAATGTGATTTCTACTTTCGGAGAAGCCAATGCTGGAAGAATTAAAAAGTCTTTCAAATTGTATATACCTACTGCTAAGGCAGCTTTAATGCGTACCGTTCATGAATTCACTCAAGATGATCAGAACAATGAAGAATATGGTAGTTTAATTGAATTCACAACACTTGGTACAGGTGTTTTAACTACAGGTGGACAACCTTATACTTTTAATTTTCCTTACAACCAATGGTTTGAGTATGTCCAATTAGTCGATTTTGCAACGGATCAAACAACTGTATTCATAGATGGTATCCCAATAGCGACTTATCCATTTACAAATACAATTTCCGGTACCGGTGGTTCTGCAAAATGGGTTGGAATGAACTTTTATGCATCTGATGAAGGTGACCCGACTCCAAACAATGATGTTTTTTATTATATAGACAACGTTGAATTGTTTGATCTAGATCTGTATATGACTGTAGATCCATTGTTGGTTTCTGTTCCCGCTGATGCTGGATCAGTAACATTAGATGTCGAATCTAATACTCCTTTATGGGCACCAAATACAGATGCGACCTGGATGAGTCCTAGCCCTGCAAGTGGTGCAAATAATGGAACCATTACCATTAATTACGACCAAAATCTAAGCATCCAATCCAGAATTGATCAAGTGAAGGTTTCTGGAATTGGAGTTGTACCAAAATATGTCGATGTCGTCCAGGCTGGTGCAGAACCTTACCTGGAAGTCGATCCTAACGCCACTCAAAACGTACCCGAAACTGCTGGTACCCTTAATTTTACGGTGAGCTCCAATGTTTATTGGAATGTCGAGTCTTCAGATACCAGTTGGCTAAAACCTGTATCACCTGCTGGTGGAACCAATGATGGAGTTTTCAGTGTAGATTATGCATTGAATTTGGGTGCAGCAAGACAGGATACTATTTTCATTACTGGTCAACCTGCTGCTCCAATCGAAATTATTGTAATTCAATCAGCAAGTGGGCCGTTCCTTACTGTTGACAGAGATACCATTAGAATTCCTTTTGGTGCAGGACAAGAATCATTTGAAGTTATTTCTAATGTAAACTGGACCATCGCTGATAATAGCGGAGGTTGGTTGAGTTTAAATCCAACGGCTGGTTCAGACTCCGAAACAATTACTGTAGATTATGCTGAAAATCAAACAGTTGATCCAAGAGAAGCACTAATCACTGTCTCAGGCGACCAGGGTTCTGGCGACCATGAAATTGTCGTCATTCAGGAATCAACTACCGCATTTCTGGATGTAAGCACGTTGGTAATCAACTTACCAAATGGCCCTGCAGGAACCACTACATTTAGTATTGACGCCAATGTGGATTGGGATCTAATGGAAAATGCAAGCTGGTTCAGCTTGGATCCAATTACAGGAACAGGCGACGCAACCATAACGCTTTCCTACGATGAAAACACATCAATTGACCCTAGATCGGATGTAATTGATGTAATAGGTTCTAATGGAGTTCCTCAATTGCAAATCACAGTAAATCAGGATGCTTCAGCACGTAGACTTGAAGCAGATCCAATAGTCTTCAACGTTCCTCCTTCTGCAGGTTCTGTGGAAGTAAATATTAGTTCAAACATTAACTGGTCAGTTTCCACTACTTCTTTGTGGCTAAGCCTCGATCCTGCCACATCAGGAAGTATGGATGGTATTCTTACCATTAATTATGCTGAAAATACAGGTTTGGATCCAAGAACGGATAGAGTTAGATTGTATGGTATCGGTGTACCGGATATCTATATTGAAATTAATCAGGATGCCAATGCACCATTTCTGGTGGCTGATCCGGATATGTTGACCTTGAGCTCAGCAATGGGTTCCACTCCATTTAATATCAGTTCAAATGTTGACTTCTCTATTACTGACAATGTAGCCTGGTTAACCACCGACCGTTTTAGTGGTTCCGGCAATGTTACAGTGAACGCAAATTACAGTGACAACCCTAACCCTGCACCAAGGTTTGCAGAAATATACATAACGCAGGTAGGCGGATCATTAACAGATACGGTTTTCATAACTCAAGCAGGCCAGGGAGCTGTCTTGGAAGCTTCAGTTGATACCATCAGAATTCCATATACCCTTGGACAGGCTAGTTTTGATGTAATGTCTAACGTATTCTGGACTTTGGTGGATGATGCTACCTGGTTGTCACCAAACACTTCAAATGGTTTTGGTACTGCAACGGTTCGTCTAAATCACTTTGAAAATACATTGGCGGATCCAAGACAGGCAATTGTAACCATATCATCTACAGGTCTACCAGATGCAATAGTAGTTGTAATCCAGGATGGCGCTCCATCTGATTTAACCGTGAGCCCTTCAGTTTTGAACCTACCTTCAAATGCTGGAACAACCGGTATTGATATCGGCGGAAACGTAACCTGGACTGCAACTTCCAACGTAGCTTGGTTGAATTTCAATCCGGCAACCGGTTCTGGAGCAACTTCTGTTAGTGTGAGTTACGATGCTAACCCTGACGTTACTCCTAGAACAGCAGTTATCACAGTAGAAGGAACAGGAGGATTAATGGAAATTGTAAACGTTACACAAGATGGTGCACCTCCTTCAGTTACTGCAGACCCACTTACACTCAACGTAGGTCCTGCACCGGGAACCATTGATTTCGATGTGATTGCCAACGTTGATTGGGAAATTCAAACCTTCGACCCTTGGGTTTCTGTGAATCCAACGATGGGTACCGGTAATCAAACCGTAACCGTTTCTTTTGATGAAAATACTTCCACCAGTAGCCGAACTACAACCATAAGCATTGAAGCAGTTGGTTCCGCAGTTGGTAGAACGGTTACCTTGATACAAGGCCCTGCAGGTGCTATACTGTCAGTTGACCCAATGGCTATCAACTTAACAGCTCCGGCAGGTAGTTCAAGCTTTGGTATTACCTCCAATATTGCTTGGGATATAAATGCTTCCGCACCTTGGATTACCATCACCTCTCCAACCAGTGGTGCAGATGATGCAACGATTAACTTCGATTATACCGAAAATACAAATTCAAGCCCTCGTACTGCCACCATTACCATTTCAGGCAATGGAGTTACCTCACAGGTAATCAATGTTACTCAATCGGGTGCCGGTGCAATATTACTAACCAGCACTACCGACATCAATGTAACAGCACCAATGGGTAGTACGAATTTTGATGTAACCTCAAACGTAAACTGGACCATTACTGCCAGTGCGCCATGGTTCTCTGTAAATCCTGCGGCTGGTTCGGACAATGGAAGCATCACCTTGAATTACGACGAAAATACCAATACCAGTCCACGTTCAGGTACACTTACCTTGAGTGGTGACAATGGTGTAACAGATATTGTAATCAATGTAACCCAGGAAGGAACAGCAGCTTTCCTTACTGTTAGTACCAATGATATTAATGTGGATCCATCTGCCGGAAATACCAACCTGATGGTGAATACAAACACTGGTTGGACTGCAGTTTCAAGCGATGCCTGGTTGCGTGTCAATCCAGCTTCAGGTACCGGGTCAGTTAGCCTTACACTTGATTACGATGCTAACCCGAATCCAACAAGCAGATCTGCAACCGTGACGGTGAGTGCAACTGGTTTGCCTGATGAAATAATTACCGTTACGCAGGATGGCGTTAGTGCTATCTTGACCGTTAGTCCTGGCAATTTGAACGTATCTGCACCTATGGGCTCTACCAACTTTGCAGTTACTTCAAATACCACCTGGAATATTGCAGGGGGAGCCGGATGGTTTACAGTTTCTCAATCTTCCGGTTCAGGCAATGCAAATATTACCATCAATTATGATGAAAACATTGCTACCACAAGTCGTTCTGCAACCTTGACCATTTCCGGAAATGGTGCTGCCAATCAAACTGTAACCATTACACAAGAAGCAGCAGCAGCATTCCTTGGAGTGAGCAGAAATAACATCAATGTAACAGCTCCTGCTGGTTCAACCACATTCAATGTAAATGCAAATGTAAGCTGGACCGTTATTAGTGCCGCACCTTGGTTCTCTTTGGATCAGACAAGTGGTACTGGAAATGGTACGGTGACTATCAATTATACCGAAAACACTGCAACAACCCTACGTACTGCAACCATCCTGGTACAATCCGCCGGTCTTCAAGATCAGATCATTACCATCAATCAGGCCGGTACTGTTGCTGCATTCCTAAATGTATCACCATCTACCAATCTTAATGTGAACAATGTTGCTGGTAATCAGGTGTTCAATGTGAATGCTAACGTGCCTTGGAGTGTCACTTCTAATTCTCCATGGTTGAACGTGAATCCTGCTTCAGGAAATGGAGTTGGTTTGTTTGTGGCTTCATGGTCAGCAAATCCGGACCAAACTTCAAGAACAGCGACGGTTACAGTTACAGGTAATGGAGTTCCATTGGTTACCATTGATATTACACAGGCTTCATTTGCACCTTCTATCGCTGCCAATCCAACGACCTTCAATGTTGGTCCGGATGCAGGAATGGTGAATACCAATCTGACATCAAATGTCACCTGGTCTGTTAATTCAAATGCAACCTGGGTCACTGCAGACCCTAGTTTCGGAACTGGAAATGGTTCCATCAACTTGAATTACGATGCCAATCCAAATCCTTCTCCTAGAACTGCAACCCTGACCATTTCAGGTGGTGGCGCAGCAGATATTACAGTGCTTGTAAATCAGTCACAATCAACAGGTATCAATGAATTGGCCGCTTTCTATGTATTAAAAGTATACCCTAATCCTGTAAGCGACCAGATGTTCATCACCTTCAATTTACCTGAGACGGAATATCTGGATGTGCAAATCGTTTCTGTAACAGGTCAGGTAATGAGACATATAACTAATGACAAATTCCAGGCAGGAAGTTACAATTTGAGGTTCCCTGTTGGAGGATTGTCTAATGGAATGTATTTCTTGAAATTCCGCACGGACCATGGAATTGCTACCGAGCGATTCATGGTAAGTAAATAACCGATATACAAATAGGACACGAACGGCCTTTCTTTCGGGAGAGGCCGTTTTTATTTTACAAAAAACAAACCATTCAAATTTCCTGAGAAAGGAAAACAATCCTAATTTTGCCTTGTTATCTCCTTATTATTTGAAAAGTAGCAGTTTTGTTTCATGGAGCAAGAATCTCAAAAAAACATCCCATTGGAATCTACTTCCAAAACAGGTGAGTCTAAATGGAAAGCCTACCTTAAAAAATTAGGGCTTGCCGGTTTTATGTTTTTCCTTATCAAAGGATTGGTTTGGATAGCTATCTTTTTAGGCCTTGGTGAATTGGCCTGCGGAGCTTAATTGTTTATTTTTCAAAAAAACGTTTTCCACCCAAACACCCATTTGTTTCTATTCTGTTAAAGTTCATTTTTTTAAAAAGTTCCATAACATAGTCAAACTCCTTGATTATGAATGATTTTTGAATTTTTCCTTCCTTTTATTTGTCTCCTTCCTTTTGTTAATGTGCTGAACAAAGAAAAAAATTCCGGCGTTGGCCTCACAAATACGAATCGGAAAAACCAATCGCTTAATTCAAATAAGTAAGGTAATCGATTCGCAACTTTTTAACCTCTAAACCAAATTTATCCTATGAAATTTTTAAAGATTTTCATGCCAGCCCTGGTATTCAGTTCACTTTTTTTTACCGCTTGTGACAAAGACGATTCAACAGATGATGACTTGCAAGGAACGGCAAGAGTGGAGATTACCGACGGGCCATCAGACGACACCAACATCAGAGCAGTAATGGTAACCGTAGCCGACGTAAAAGTCGATGGTCAATCCATCGAAGGATTCAGCAAAACAACATTTGACCTTTCCGCTTACCAAAATGGTAATACCAAAATGTTGGGTGATTTGAATCTGGATGCCGGTTCTTACAACAATTTGACCTTGGTTTTGGATTATGAAAAAGACGAAAACGGAAATTCTCCCGGTACTTATGTGGAGGAGATGGATGGCACCAAAAACACCCTGATGTCAACAACTACCGCTATCAACCTTAGCAATGATTTTGACATTATGAGCGACCAAACTACTGATTTGGTAATCGATTTTGACCTGAGAAAATCCATCAGAAGAACCTCAGACGGAAACGGTTACGAATTTGTAAGCAGTGCCGATTTACAAAGTGCAGTAAGATTTGTTGTAAAAGATGAAGCCGGAATGGTTTCTGGTAATGTAGACAACATGGGTGGTGCAACCGAACGTGTCATGGTGTATGCCTACAAAAAAGGCAAATTCAACCGTAGCACAGAAACCAATGTTCAAAACGGTCTTGCTTTCACCGGAGCGGTAACCAGTACCATGGCCGATGAAAACGGTAATTATGAATTGCATTTCCTCGAAGAAGGAGACTACGAACTTCATTTCGCCCGTTTCGAAGACAACGACAACGATGGAAAATTTGAATTGGAAGGTACTCTTTTGTTAGACATCCTTTCATCAATCAATCTTGACAATATTAGTGTAGGAGCCAATGCCAATGTTACGGTAAATGTAACCATCACCGGCATCCTGCCTATCTAATACATACTCACATCTGATTCATAATACCCGGATTCCTGTACGCAGCGATCCGGGATTTTTTTTTCTCGGGGGCGCGGAGGCTCGTTAGCTCGTGAGCTCGGGGGCTGGATTCTGGACGCTGGACTCTGGATGCTAGATGCTGGATGCTGGCATTCGTCACTCGTCACTTGAACTGATTCTGCTTCGCACTCAACCTCCAACGTCCCAATCTCTCGTTCTACGTGAAGGATGGGTCATGACCCATCCCTACACACACGTTTTCCGCATACCGCATAGCGCAAACCGTTTGCCGCATTCGTCATTCGTCACTCGTCATTCGTCACTCGTCACTCACACATACGGATTCCTCCCATGCATCCACACACACCGACTTCCTTCAAATTCGAATTCGCCTTTTTCTTCGAGGCCGACTTTTTGGAGGATGCGACGGGAGCCAATGTTGCCTAAATCAGCGAAACCGTGGAGGTTGAGAATGCCCATTTGGCGGAAAGCATATTCTTTGCAGGCTTCGGCGGCTTCGAAACCAAATCCCTTGCCCCAATAATTTTTTTTGTAGCGATAACCCAGGTCATAAAAATTTTTCATGCCGTTGATTTCCATGTCGTCTACATATTTCAAGCCGCTCCAACCCAGGAAGTTTCCACTTGATTTTTCTATGACTGCCCAGCGGCCGATTCCATTTCGTTCGTATTGGTCCTGAACATAGCGGATTGTTTCCAAAGCTTGTTCCAGTTGAGTCTGAGGATTGTTGCCGAGATAACGATGGACTTCAGGGTCGCCATCCATTTCAAACATGTCCTCTGCATCGGATTCGACCAATTCTCTCAAATACAACCTTGGGGTCTCTAACTCGATTTTCATTTTTTTTCTTAAAAATATTGATTACATAATGTTCTAAAAACCATTTGGGGATAAATCCATGATTTTATACTCAAACTTAACTTCTCGATTACCAAATCTGAACATGGTCTTTTTAAAAAGGGTTCCATTTTAAAAATATCTAACCATGAAGTTTACAGGATTAAAGGCACTATACATCAACTGTACCTTAAAAGATCACCCAGACTTAGCCATACGCAGGGCTTGATGGATTTGTCCCAAAAAATAATGGAGGAAGAAGGTGTTTTCGTTGAAAATATTCGATTTGCAGACTGGGATGTCCCGCAAGGCGTTCAGCCCGATATGACTGATGAAGGATTTGAAAAGGATGATTGGCCCATTATTTTTAAAAAAGTAATGGAATCAGATATCCTGGTTATTGGTTCACCCATCTGGTTGGGAGAAAGGTCTTCTCTGGCTACTAAATTGATTGAACGCTTGTACGCCATGAGTGGAAAACAAAATGAAAAAGGTCAATACATCTATTACGGTAAAGTGGGAGGATGTGTCATCACAGGAAATGAAGATGGCATCAAACACGTGTCAAGTGGGCTCCTTTATGCGCTACAACATATCGGATATACCATCCCTCCTCAAGCAGATTGTGGATGGATTGGCGAAGCAGGTCCGGGACCAAGTTATCTGGATGAAGAATCCAATGCGCAGGAAAATGATTTTACAAACAGAAACTTGACATTCATGACCTACAACCTGATGCATTTGGCCAAAATTTTGAAGGACATAAAAGGTATTCCTGCTTATGGAAATTCCAAGGAGGAATGGGACCAGGGAAACCGTTGGGCATTTGCCAATCCCGAGTACCGATAATCATAATCCAAAAACCAAAACCCCATGTTAAGACTTCTTTTAATCCTGGGATTGTTTTATTTCATGCTACCAACTTCAGACGCTCAGGAATCACTTTTTCCAAAAGATACCATTGTTCAAAGGATAGATTCTAACCTGCTTAGTTATTATAATGGCTGGTATTTTTACAAAGGAGAAAAAAAGGTCGAAATGGGATTTTTTGCAGAGAATCTGAGAAAGGAATTGAATGATTTTCCAGATTCGAAAATGTATTTCGAAAAATTTCAGAAATCTCGAAAAGTATCCGCTCTTTTAAGTCTTACTGGTGGACTGATGGTGATTGCAGGTGCAATATCCCGCCCTCGCACTACTGAACCAGCACTTTCCAACGGACTTTTCATAGGTGGCGTTGCCGTTATGGGGGTATCCATTCCCATAGGATTTAAAGCCTATAAAAATCTGCAGAAAAGTATTTTCCTATACAACAAACAGCAATTGGTATTACCTCTAGGCAAATAAATTATTGGGAAAAACATCGACCCTTTTCTGATAGGAAACTATCTGAGATGGGTATTTTTTGAACATAAAAAAAGGCACCCGAATGAACTCCGGGTGCCTTTGTGCTAAAGAAAATGATTTAAACAATAAAGACTATTTTTAAATAGTACCTCAAAATCAAAAAATCATTTTCAATTAGCAAGTTTTTTGGCTAGAAAGTGATGAAAAAACTTAAAAAAAGATTAAATACCTATTAATTTGACTTTAAAGTATGTTACTTTTTAAAAAAGGGTAATTGCACCACAACTTACTTAAATAGCGAAGTTATACCCATCAGCAACCAGTTTTTCATATTTGATTTGATCGAAAGAATACAATCTGGCTGGACGATGCGCAACATTCTCCTGAGTCTCATCCAAATCTTTTAGCAAGTTCATGGACAGAATTTTCTTCCTGAAATTTCTTTTGTCCAATTCAGTTTCAAGAACTGCTTCATAAAGGTGTTGCAACTCAGTAAGCGTAAATTTCTTAGGCAGCAATTCAAAACCTACCGGTCTGGCCCTTACTCTTTGTTTCAAACGATTGAAACAAGCATCGAGGATTTCATTGTGGTCAAATCCTAAATCTCCTACCTCGGAAATGGAATGCCATTTTGCCTTACTGGCCCAGGAGCTGGGTGTCAATTCAAAATTTGCAATTTTTACCAAGCTGTAATATGCAATTGTAATTACTCGGCCAAGAGGATGTCGATCTACTGCACCAAAAGTGTGGACTTGTTCAAGATAGACGTTTTTCAAGCCTGTCAATTCTAAAAGAACCCTTGCCGCTGCATTGTCCAAATCTTCGTTGGGATAGACCAGATCTCCGGGGAGTGCCCATTTACCCTTAAAAGGTGCAGTTCCTCGTTTAATCAACAAAACTTTTAAATCTCCATCATCAAATCCGAAAATAACATTATCTACCGAAAAGGCTGATTTGAAGAAATTATTAGATTCCCCCATAGATAGCTGAAGTTTTTTGCCTGTTTTATTTTGTTGTTCCGATTGGCCATTTGGTGGGCGCGTTAAAGGTATAAATTTTACCTTATTTTAAGAAATAAAACAATATTTCTCGATTGGAACCAAGCATTTATAAAATTTGGGGAATCAGTTGAAGTGCCTAAAAATATTTTAAATCCGGCGAAGCAGATTATTTTTTACCGTTCGCAACATCGAAGCAAAAAAGGGCCATTGGGGTAATTTTGACATCAAACTCAAATCTTCTTTGATACTGGAACTTCTGTTCAGAAAATTGAAAACCCGTTCAGTAGGATTATTTTTAAAAATATTGGTAAAAATGTCTTTTCCAACAAGCGTTTTCTTTTTCAAAATCCCAAGCAGGATATCATCATACAACTTATACCTTTTTTCTAATAAAAAAGGTTCCGAAACAGGGTGTGTTCCAGCAGCCAAATTTTCTACAATCTCCATCGCATTTTGCTGCATATTTTTAAATGCAAAACCGGTTGAACCTTGCACTTGTCCACCGGCTGTGCCAATCTGAATAAGTCGCTTTCCCTGGTGTTTATTGAAAGGATAATTGGTCATGGGAATGATTCCAAACTCCATTTCCTTAATTTTCCAATTCTTCAACTTCAAATGATTATCAATATAATCTTCAATGGCCAGGTCGTATTGGTCTTCATTCCAGATTTTTTCTGAAAAAATGGCAATTTCAACCAAAGCATTTCGCTTGTCAGAAGGCAAAACATAGAAAAAACGCACTTCCCCACCCTGCTCTATCTCAAAATCCATAAATGTGGCCGTTTCCGGATCAAATACATCTTCTTCAGTCTGAATAAAAAAGCCTTTGAAATGTTGTAG
>JAWKLG010000002.1:0-2002 GCA_041392845.1 Saprospiraceae bacterium
CTTCATTAACGCCCTTACAGCAATTGGAAAACATTCTTCATCCTATTGTTGCATTTGTGATCATGCCAATCTTTGCGCTTGTCAATGCAGGAATTACTTTTGATGGACGCATACTTGAAGAACTTAATTCACCTGTCACCTACGGAATTATATTAGGCCTTGTTATTGGGAAATTTATTGGTGTAACCGGAGTGGTACGAGTGCTAACATGGTTTAACTGGTGTAAACTCCCAGAGGGTGTTTCATGGTCTCAAATTGTTGGAATAGGTTTTATTGCAGGAATAGGTTTTACTATGTCTTTATTTATTAATAATTTGGCATTTTCTGATCCTTTATTAATAAGTAGAGCAAAGACTGGAATTTTATTTGCATCAATTATTTCTGGGGTGATAGGTTTTATTATCCTTTATAGATCTGGTAAACCTACAAGAGCAAGATAGCCAAAGATTATTGCATAATTCTCGCGAGATTTTTCGTTTTTGGAAATTGTTCAAATAATATTTTAAGGAAAACTGTAATTGGGATTGACATTATCATACCTGGTACTCCCCACACAAATCCCCAGAATAGGAGCATAATTAATACAACTATTATGTTTATGGAAAAAGAACGTCCCATGTAAATTGGTTCGAGTATAGATCCAAATAACACTTGGACACCAGTAATGGAAAGTGCAAACATTAGTAGAGTTGACGAAGGTTCCATTTCGATATAAGCAAATAGAGAGCACATTACTACAGCAATGATGGAACCAATCATTTGAACAAAGTTGATAGCGAAAGCGAATACACCCCAAAAAATTGGGAAACTTACATCAAAAACATAGCACAGAATACCTGTCCCTATTCCGGTCCCAAGACTAATTAAGAATTTAACTTGAAGGAATTTTACGATATCTTTCTCAATTCGTCTGAATGTTTTTACTGATGAATGTCTTAGTTTTAAAATGGTTTTGTTCAAAACATTTTCAAAATTTATAGATTCCGATAACCACAGAATCACAAAGAACAGTGTTATTAATAATTGAGGAATCATCCCAGCAAGAAATGAGATTGCAGGTTGAGCATACTGTTTTGCAAGCTCATGTTTTAGACTGGTAGAATCATTGGCTGTTTCAAAACCAAAATATTGTTTAACTAAAGATGAGCTGTGAGAAATCTTCTCCTCAGCTTTTACCAAAAAATCATCTTTAGTTGATAAAATCTCTTTGCTGGAAAGGTTCAAAACAAAAAAGACTAGAGAACCAATCACCAATATTAACAGAATTGATGTTGCAACATTGATCCAATGAGGTATTCCTTTTTTTTTCATTTTGCGCATCATTGGAACAAACAATAATGCTATAAACATTGAAGAGAGTAAGGGAATAAAAATAAATGAAAGCGTTTTTAACAAAAATATTCCCAAAGGAATTGCAATAAACAGAAGTAATGTGTTTGTCAATTTCAAATTAGTCATCAATGTATTCATATTTAATTAGTTTGATGGTGGATTCAGATTGACTCCTCTTGTTGTGAATGAAATTCCTTGCTGACCTTGTGTGGAAATCATAACTCCCTCAACTAGTGGTGGGTTAAATAAGGAATCTGTCTTTTTCCATTCTATTAAAAAATTAGCACCTGGTCCTCCAGTAACATCCATTTCGTATATCACGATATCAGTTGTTTCCATGGGACGAAGAAATATTGGATCTTTTATATATTCCCTAACAAGAATTCCATAGGAATTAAAGTAATTCGCTTTCATTATATAGAGACTGTCAAATAAGTTCATATTATGTATACTTACAGTAGCTGTTAGACTCTTGGTGTCCTCATTAGTTTTGCTATAAACTTCTGAGTAGATAGGTAAATAGGTGAAGACACTTTTATATGATTGAAATTTTTGTGACTTTGGAAGGTTATTGCTCCAATCAATTTTATGAACATATTTCTCATCTTCAGGAGCTTCATCACATCCGGATATGAATAATGCGATACAAAAAACAAATATTAGTCTTGTT
>JAWKLG010000020.1:0-116107 GCA_041392845.1 Saprospiraceae bacterium
TGGAAGCAGGACCGGCAATAAGTGCCAATTTATTTGCACAAAGCAGGATTAAAACTACCGAGAACGGAACAACAGAAAAGGAATCTGAAAAAATAACCATCGGCAACGAAGAAGGAGACCTAAGATTATTGGAAGTAGCTGTTATAGGTGGACTCGGCTACGAGTGGAGTAAATTTTCCGGTGCTTTACGGTTCCAGCAAGGACTTACAAATTTGGTTAATGATGATGAATCAACACTAAAATCAAGGGTAATCTCTATCGTATTTGGATACCGTTTTGGAGGTTAATTCTGGTTTTAATGATTTTTAAAAAAGGCTGTCTCAAATTCTAATTTTAAATAAAAATTTGAGACAGCTCTTTTCCCAATTTATCTTCCCCCTACAACCCCAACTGTTTATTCATCATAGCGAAAAACTCCTCATCACTCATTTTCTTTCTGGCATCAAGTAAATACTCCGCATCTGCACCGGCTCGATATCTCAATTGATCTTTGCCATCTGTTACTGCTTCAAAAATAACACCCGCCACCAAACTGGCCGGTGAAACCGTATTTTCAGGATTTTGCCATTGTTTCATCAATGCCTGAATCAAGGGTTGATAGACTTCAACATCTCCAGCCTGAAAATCAAAAGAACGTCCTCCAAAATCAGTTGCGATGAATCCCGGTTCCACTATTTTGACTTTAATGCCAAGCTGGCTCATCTCATAATGCAAGGACTCCGAAATGCCTTCCACCGCAAACTTGGTTCCATGATAAAGGGAGCCAAGCGCAAATGTCATTTGTCCACCGATAGATGAGATATTCACCATTACCCCTTCATTATTTTGCCTGAAATGCGGGATAATCTCCCTGCTCACATCCATGAGACCAATCACATTGGTATTGAATTGCTTGATAATGTTTTCCCTTGGAAATGTTTCCAGGGGTCCATATGCTCCATAGCCTGCATTGTTGACAATCGCATCAATTTTGCCGAATCTCTTAATTCCGTTTTGAATGGCTTCTCGAATAGAATTCAAATCAAGCACATCCAGTCTTTCTAAGTGCACATTCCCTAATTCACCCAATTCAGGTTCCTTTTCCGGTGAACGCATGGTGGCAATAATATTCCAGCCCTTTTGCTGAAAATGAAGAGCTGTCGCCTTTCCAATGCCACTGCTGGCCCCCGTTATCAAAATGGTCTTTTTCATGTTAGTCTTTATTCAAGGTTAAAAGATTGGCTACTCCATTGGCAGTATAAACTCCATGTGTAGTTTGGTGTAATACCTTATTGTAATTTTCGATTGGTTCCTTCAGTCCGGAAAAATCAACGACAGTTCTAAATGGCTTTTCGCCAAAAGGAGTATCTATTAAATTCATAATGGCTTCAGCGACACGCTCTGGTTTTTGCTCTGCTATGGTTTCAATGTACTGCACATAACCATTGATGGAAGCTTCCGGCATGGCGGCCATTTCTCCATATTGTTGAGTCCTTGCTGTGTCGCTTGGTCTAATCATGGCTCCCATAAAAGCAGTTGGCATTCCTCCCGGCTCTACTATACAGGATTCAATTCCAAAACCTGATAGCTCTGCCCGATAACCTTCTGCCAAGGACTCTAAAGCGTATTTGGAAGCAGAATAACCTGCCAAAAACGGCGTGGTAATCCTGCCAATACAGCTTGAAGTATGTATAATGGTTCCTTTGCCCTGATTTCTAAGATGAGGCAAAACAGCACGCATCACTCTTTGAACTCCAAACACGTTTACATCAAACATTTTTTGCAAATCTTCCGCAGTGAAGCATTCTAAAATTCCATTGGCCCCGATTCCTGCATTGTTGAATACCGTATCCAAACCACCCATCATTTCAAGGGCGTTTTGAACCCCTTCATTTACACTGGAATCATTGGTAACATCCATCTCCACCAATTGCACTCCGGAAGCAAGGAGCTCCTTTGCAATGGCTTCATTTTTACCCGATTTAGAACGCATCGTTCCTACAACCTGATGACCACTTTCCACCAAAGCCTTACAAGTAAGGGAACCAAATGCAACGCTTGCTCCGGTAACTAACACTTTCTTGCTCATGATATCTGCTTTTTATTTTTTTATAAAAATGATACTACAAATATCACGGCATTCCATTCTTTTGAATAACACAGATTAGGGAGGCTCTAACACTTATTTCGGAAAATGATAAGTTGATTAACTGGAAATGATAGACTATTAACCATAAGGTAGCATAATTTCAAATATGCACCCTTGGTTAGACTCGAATGGATGGAAAGTAATTTTTAATAGAAAAAACCATTAATTATCCCGGTATTCTTGAGGAGTCATACCGGTTTTACTTTTAAACATCCTACTAAAATAATGTGGATAGTTAAATCCTAAAGTATAGGCGATACCACTTATGGAGTCGTCAGAACCAGCCAATAGATCTTTGGCTTTTTCAACCAAAAATTCATTGATGTGATCCTTAGCAGTTTTTCCGGTTTCTTTTTTAAGCAAATCACTGAGGTAACCTGAAGAAACATGGCATGCTTCTGCCAGATAAGATATTGTTGGCTGGCCTGCGTCCAACATTTTGTCAGACTTAAAATAATCTTTTAATAAGGATTCTACCTTTGAAGTAATGTCTCTATTCTGAGCCGAACGGGTATTGAATTGGCGTTCATAGAACCTGGCACAATAATTCAGCAATAATTCCACATTGGAAACAAGCACTTCTCTGCTATGATTATCTATCCTTGCTTTGATTTCCTCATCAATCATTTGAATACACTTCGATACTGTATTTTGCTCCTGTTCAGAAAGATGAAGTGCTTCAAAAACGGAATAGGAGAAAAAGTTATAATCCCCAATTTTTTCTCCTAGTGGCGTGTTTCGAATTAAATCCGGATGAAAATATAGCATCCAGCCCTGGACTTCATTCAAAGCCTGGGCTTTGTGTAAGGTAATAACCTGATGAGGTGCCAGAAACATCATCACCCCTTCATCAAAATCATAATGGTTCCGGCCATAATCCATCGCACAGCTCTTGTCTTTTAAAGCAATACAGTACAATTCAGATGAAATTTTCACTCCCAATCGATCTTCACCGTAAGCCAGTTTTGCTGTATCGATAATGGTAATTAAAGGGTTTGTCGGTTTATCAAACCCCATATATTCATGCAGTTGACTGATGGATTTATGATTGACCATTTTTTATCTTTTGCACAAAGATCTGTTTATTAGCTCTACTTTTTTAACACATTTTCAGGAAGGTCAAACACTTTTTAATTAAAAAAAACTTTGGAATTCTTCACATCAAAAAAAACGAGGATTATAAATAATAGGAGGCAACACTTCCTTCCTTTTCCTTTCCAATTTCACTCGCTTTTTACCCACTGGGAATAAAATTCTGCAATAGATACCAATGATGCTTCCGGATGGCTCCAACACCAGGTCAAGGTCTGGTTCTTTGATCGTTACCACTCCAAGACGATTGAAATTGTATCGGAAATAGGTCCCAATTTCAAGGGCAGTTTTAAACCTGGAACCCCTGCTTCTCTTTTTAAAATAATGACGAAATCCGATTTCTGGACGGATAAATGGATAAGCCACCTCATTTCCTTTTACCTCCACCTGGTAAGAATCATATTCATCAACAAAATTACCTCGATATCCAAGTTGTCCCCCAATGCTCAATTTTGCAAAGAATTCTCGTCCTAAACGATTTTTAAAATGATAACTCAAGCCTGAGGAGATCAATGGGGAAGCAAAATCCAGAATATAATTATCTTCAGGACTTTTATTGTTTAGTGCATATCCCGTCAAGCCTATGCGGCCTTCAATACTCCAATGTTGATTGATGCGATTGGCTAAAATAAGCCTGATTTCACCTGCAGGATAAAAAGCCCCTTTCCAACGATCTTGTTCCTTATCAAAGTCAGGAAAAGAATGTCCAATGCCTACCTCTATTCCAATGCTGGATTTGTTGAGCCAATTTGAATTTTGGCCATTTAGGGTGCTGGTTCCCACAAACAGGAAAAACAGGAAAAGATTCTTCATTTTGACAGGCTAATGTGTAATAGAATTTCTTTTTAACCTGCCTTGATAACTAATTGTGCCTATTCAAGTTAAATTAACATATAGCTATACCTAAATTTTCATTTTGAAATAATGTTTATGATGGCTACCCTTCCACAAAAAACATCTCAATTTCGCCTTTACCTTTTGCTTTTACTTTACCTCGGCTTTCAAATGAAAAGGCAGCATCCTGTTTAAGCAATTCAAAGGTTGATTCGCTGATGTTTACTTTTCCTACTTCTCCTGAAGATTCCATTCTGCTTGCAGTATTCACCGTATCTCCCCAAATGTCATATTGGAATTTTTTGACCCCGACAATGCCCGCTACAACAGGTCCTGTATGTACTCCGATTCTAATTTCAAAAAACGGAAGCCCAGCAGCAATTTTTTTAGCTTTTCCTTTTTCAACAATCTTTGCCATCTCAAGGGCTGCATTTACTACATCCTTAGCATGCGTAAAGTTAGGGGAGGGAAGTCCTCCAGCAGCCATATATGCATCACCAATGGTTTTGATCTTTTCAATTCCATACTTTTCGCAAATGTGGTCAAAAGCAGAAAAACATTCATGAAGATCTGCAACCAACTCTTTAGGTGTTACTTTCTCACTCAAGGCTGTGAAGCCCTTAAAATCTGTAAACAATACCGTTACCTGTTCTATGAGTTGTGCATCAGCATGCCCATTTTCTTTTAATTCTTGAGCAGTCTCTTCCGGTAAAATGTTGAGCAATAGTTCTTCACTTCGTTCTTTTTCTTTGCCAATCCGGTTACGCTGGACCAAAAACACCCCGGCAAACAAAAATACAACTGCAAACCCTCCCATAAATCCATTCCTAACCAGTTTTTGTTGTTTCAACTCTTGAGCCGCGATTGCATCTTTTTTCTCCTGTTCCGCTTTGGTTGCAGCTTCTTTTTTATCAAATTCATACTGCATTTCCAATTGTGTAATCTTCTTGGTGTTTTCCTCATTAAAAAGACTGTCTTTCAACAAAGTCATTTGCTCAAAATAGCCAAGTGCCCTGGTATTATTTCCAGTTTCCTTGTAAGCATGGTAAAGGCATTTGCAGGCATTCTTCTGTTCATTGAGCACTTCCATGTTTTTGGCCATCTCCAAACCTTCTGAACAGTATTTAATTGCTTTCGAATACTCTTGCTCTTCCTTGTAAAGTATTCCGATATTATTCAAAGAATTGGCAACCCCTTGATAGTCTCCCAATTCCTGTCGCATTTTCAGACTTTTTTGAAAATACTCCATAGCTTTAGGATACTTGTTTTGCTTTTCTGAAATGCTCCCAATGTTATTTAAAAGCACAGCAATGCTCTGTCGATTCCCCAACTCTTCCTGCATGACAAGGCTGTTTTCAAAATACTCCAGGGCTTTATCAAAATCGCCCTGATCTTGATAAGTTAAACCAATATTATTCAAAGTATTGGCAATTACTTTTTTATTGCCCAGTTCTTGAACTATCGCCAGACCTTTTTGAAAATATTCCCTGGCCATGGTATTATCACCCTGGTTTCGATAGATCATGCCAATATTATTATTCGTATTGGCCATTCCTTTTTGGTCGCCCAACTCTTCCCGTATGGGCAAGCTTTTCTGGAAATATTCCAGTGCTTTAGGTGAATTTCCTCTGATTCCATAAGATACCCCTTGAGTATTCAGCGCTTCAGCCATGTACTTTTTCAAGTCTTTACTCTTTGCAAATTCATATTGCAATTCAGCAAAATAAAATGCCGAATCCGGTTGCGTAAAAAGGTAGCCTCCCCAGGTAAATTCCTTGAGAGCCATTAGGCGGTTGCTGTCTGGCTGATTTGGATCCTCCCACACACTCCAAAGGGAATCCAGTTTGTTCTGCGCTTCAGAAACCTGAGTAAAAAGGATAAAAACCAGGGCAAGAAAAATGGTTAGGTTGGGGTAATTTTTAGGCATAGGGTTGGGGGTTAAAATGGTTCACATTTTCACGGTTCAAAAATTTATTGCCTTGTTTGGGTGTTGGAAGCAAAATACGGAATAAAATGATTCCGTGAAAATCTGGGGAAGTAGGATGAAGGTTCCCAATCAAAGATTGGGATTTACATTTATTGGAGTAAGCCTAAATAGGTTATACTGCTAAAATGAGCACATAATGTTTTTTTTCTATCCCTTAAAACAAGCGTAAGCATCCTCATCTATACAAGAGAGCAATTCTTCCAGATGGGTAGAAGATGGAAAATAGGAATAAGACTCCCATTTTCCGCTGGCTCTCTTCCAATACAATTTCCATATTTGACTGGATTTGGTATAGGTGATTTTGGCAAAGGGGTAGTTTTCAAATTTGCTTGGTTCATTCCAAATCGGCCTCCTTTCAAATATTTCAATATTCTTTCCATCAAATGAATATCCTAAATCAACTTGAGAGCGGATTTCCTCCGGAGGACGGATTTTTTCAATAAAATCATGGAGGATCTTGTCCGTAAGGCTAATTAAATTATCACTCATATTTCTATTTGAAAATTTAAAATAATAAATGGATACTTTTTTAACTAAAGAATTGAAATTTAAAAAGCAGAACCTTTTAATATAAATTGAAAGTCATAAATCCCTGGTTTCGGCCATTTTTACCAATCCTATTCTGGTTTCCATTTTATCCTTGGAAAATGGAGTTTTACTTAAATGTACAATTCGTTTCTTTTCCTGGTTCTTATTTTCAAAATTCTACTTTACTTCAATTGGTGTAATTTCATAACCGGATCCCTGCAATTGCTGAATCAACCCACATTCATACATTAAATGACTCAGCCCGACTGCGATAAAGCAATTATTGGTCTCCATTCTTTCTAAAATGATTGGCATCCATTTGTTATTCCTGTCAGTCAACATGAGTGAATTACTGCAAGGCTCATTGAGTTTATAATCTATATCCATTTCAGAATACCAATCTGTTTCTTCACAATATTTTGAATTTTTGGCTTTAAGAATCTCGATAATTCCTGACAGTCTCTTTTTATGAACTTTTCTAGGCATTCCCTCCACATCTTGATTGATCATCCTCATTTGTTCTTCTGTTGTTTCAAGTCCCAAAAGTTCTAAATTTTGCTCCATGGCCAAGCTGCCAATATAATCGTCCAAGGTTAAGGAAGGATCATCTTTAGACTTTTCTAGACATACCATTTGTTTGAAATGCCGATTTAAAAAAACATACATTTCTGTAGGTGTCAGTTTGTTATAGTCTGTAGGACTTTTGGCAAAAAGATCATGTATAAATTCAAGGTCTTCCCTATTTAAATATTTAGTCCAATTGGTTCGAACTGACCTGCGATTAATAATATCCTCTGCCATTTCACCCGGGATATCCAGGTTTTCTTTTATCAACAAATCACAAGTACTCAATGCCTGATTTGCCAGAGTCAAAGAATCAAAAAACGATTTTCCAAATGCATGATGGGTACCAAAAAGGTAGGAAGTCTTCTCCGAGTTTTCCTTACTTATTTTTAAAAGGATAGTATTCGAATTCAGTGAGTTCTCCCTGCCTTGACCGCGAAGGAAAATAGAAATCAGGATTAAGAAAATGAGAAGAGTACTTTTTTGGAGCATTTGGTATTATTGGTTTCGAGATTGAAAATGAAAAATGAAATTCATAACCCGGCATATACTTGAATAATCAATTTCTTTGAATATTGCTCATAAAACATTTTAAGCCGCTCCTGATCATTTAAAGCATACGTGAAGTAATCCGATTTAATTGGAAATTTACCGTTATAACATCCACAAGCTTTTAAGATTGAATTTACTAAAATATCTCCTTCTCTCTTTGAAATCCCCTTGAGTTGTAATTCAAAACCATTAGACTCCCAATAGGTATGAGAGACCATTAGGTGTCCGCCTTTTATTTCATAAATATCCATTTTATGATCCCCTTCACCATTTGAATAATTGTAATAATTGATACTATCCACTATCTCAAAATTTGCTTTGCAAAAGATTTCCAAGGAGGTCATAAAACAAAAATGGTCATAAATTAAAGAGTCAGGAAACAATGGTAATCTTGTTAGAAAACCATCAAATACAAAACCTTTCATTTCCTGGAATTCAACAAAAAGCCATTTCCCTTCAATATCTTCATAAACATACGGATTTCCGGCACTCGTGTCTATGACCATGACTTCAGATCCATATTTCAGCAGGCCTAGCTTTTCACCTTTCAAGGTTGGTTCAGACCTCAATACAAGTCCGCTTTCTGCACAAACCAATAACTTGTCGTTTATTTTAAAATCCTGAGCACTCAAATTGGAACTAAATAAAAAGCAGGAAACAATTATGAACCAAATTAAAACCCTCATTTCTTCCCTGCTTAGAATTATGCTATGTGGATTCAAAATCCAGTTCTGGTTATAAACTTCAATTTTTTCCATAACTATTAGTTTTCTTTATTTTTCTTCCTGGATTCATATATTTTATACAACCAATCATTCGAAACCTTGGAAGTATCTTCTTGGATATTAATGCCTCTATATTCCTTGTAGTATCTCACCGTCTCATTTTCTATCCACTTTTTTATACTTTCTTCCGACTTATCAATTAATCCTTTATTAGATAAAGGACAGTAAACTTCGGAATCCAGCATTATGAGGCTGTAGTACTTTTTATCGGGCTCCTTAGAATTAAGAGCTATCTCATAGTGCATATTCAAGTCGAAGTTGAAAAGCTCGTGAACTATTTCAAAGGATTGGCTCCAGAAATACCAATCCCAATATTTCAAAGAATCCGCCGATTTAATCTTTTCATACTCCATCCATAAAAAGTTCCATAAGCTTAATGGATCTTTTTTAAAAACTGGTTTATTGTATTCCAGACCTTTTTTCAATTTTTCGAAGTAGCTTTCTTTATCGTATGCTATTAATTTGATTTTCTCGAAGCTGGATATAATAGTGTCTTTTTGCAAATCAACATTCATTTCAACTTTACTATTTAAATCATAATGTGTTGACCCCGTTATTCGTGAAAATCCATTCTTGTACCTTGAAAGAATTATCTTTTCGTTTTTAATATCCAGGTATTGGAACTTGTATTTATCACCAAAATCAATCCTTGTATATCGGGGAAATTTTTTTATCAGTTTCCCTTCTGGAATTTCAAAATTACCAAAGCTATCAGTCTTCAATTTCATTACCAGTTCAGGTTCGCATTGGGTATCATAATGTACATTATAGCAATATTTTACTTGAAGTTCTCTATTCTTTAACGGATGGTTGGTAGCAGCTTCGATCAGCTGAAATTGAATCATTTCAACTTCACGAAAGAAAATATATCCTGTTAAAACCAAGATTAACGACAAAAGAACCAAGATGGTAGTTTTAAATTTCATGCTTTGGAATTATTGGCGGTAACATAAAAAATGATCCAGTATTCCTCATATAGGAGCTTACAGTAAGCCTATAAAATTAATGTTACTTATTCACAACAAATAGTTATTTACTTCACTACTGACAATCCGCATTATACCGCTTATCCGTCTTACTACTGCTATCAATTATTGCCTGATATGCCTCTTCTATTGTTAAACCCTTATCGGTATTCAATTGAATCAAAAACTCAAATGTAGGTCCGTCCGGGTTTCCATATTTTTCAAAATCGCGAGCCTGTAATGCACTAACCGCATCTTTGTCTTGCATTAAAAAACGAGCATTAACTCGGGCATCATGACGCATCTCATAGGCCATTTTAGCGCGTGATTTAAGATCCATTCCCTCCTGCTTCCATTTTTCATTGATTACCCCAATCGCCACTATCTGATAATTATACCAAAGCCGAATTTCACAATCCGTTACGGGAACACCGGTTAAATTATTGGTAGGCGGCAATCCGGGTATCCAGATTTTTTGACCAACATTTATATCATTTGCACCCAATATTTTGCTAAAGCCATCTTCCGATTCTGCCTTCCTGTTATTCCCTTCTATAATGCGATAATACAAATGTGGATTCCCATAAACCTTCTCAGAGATCCTACTCAGCCAGTCATTTTCCTGGATAGTGTAAGTGCTGTTGGGGGTCTGGGCATCAACCTTGGTAAATAGTTGACTGGTGATAAGAAATAAAGTTATTATCAAGACTTTTAGGTGCATTATAGAATTTCTATTTGATGAAATTAACTGGCCATTAATAACCGTATAGCCGGAGTTATAAAGATAGAATATTTCCCAAACCTCTTCTTTTCATACTAAGACACTCATCTCCCCTTCTCCATATCTCCCTATCCCCAAACCCCATTTTATCGACATCCGATAAAAAAATATTTCTGATTATTGGAATCCACTCCAATCGGGCTTTTTCCTCCCCCTAAATTTGCATCAACAATTACACAAAAAAGCTGTGAAAGCTATAAACGTTAAGCTGAAAACTAAACAACCCCCAAAAAACCACTGCTTTGAAAACTAAAACTTTTTAATATGAAAAATGTAAACGTTCGCTTATCTATCCTTGCAGTCCTTATTACATTATTCTCGTTAAATGCCCAATCCCAGGAAGACCTTCCTACCGTTACCATCCTCGATGTAGAAACTTCAGGATTCAATCTCTCTCCCGAGCAAATGGGCAATATTGTTAGAACTGAACTGCTCAAATTAAAAGTACTCGATGTAATGGACCCCTACGATGTGGCCTACCTTATGGAAAAAGAAAACATCGAAGTCAAAGATTGCTACGGCAAAATGTGCCTCACCGAAGTAGGAAGAAAAATTAAAACAGATAAAATGCTCTCCGGAAATGTCCGGGTCTACGGAAAATCAATCGTAGTAAATCTTAAAATGATTGATGTAGGAATGGGAGCAGTTGAACTAAACCAGGTAGAAGAATTCCTCAACCTTCGCAACGAAGTTTCTACCATGGTCGAAATTACCCTAAGAAAAATGTTTAATCTGGATTACGATCCGGATGTCTACAAGACGCTTACCAAGAAGTTCGATTACGAAAATGCCATCAACACTCCCGAATCCCAACACCTCAATGCGAGTGGTCCCAGAATGGGAATGATGTTAATGATGGGTGAGTTAGGAAAGGCATTCACCGATCCGACAGAAATGGGCGGTTATGACATGTATCCACTTATGTTTCAATTCGGATACCAGTTCGAAGTCAAATACCTAAACCAGGGGGATTTCCAAGCTCTATTTGAGTTTGTGCCAATAATCTCAGGCCTTGATCAAGGAAAATTCATTCCTTCTATTTCCCTTTTAAATGGAATGCGTAGCAACCGCTCAGGATTAGAATTTGCCTTCGGACCTATTTTCTACACGACTAAAGTTGCTGAAGGATATTATGTAAATGGCAATTGGGTCTTGAAAAACGATTATGATCACACTCCCAACGATCCCTTCCCTAAGTTGGAAGAAAGGCCAGACAGCCGGGGAGATGTTACCCTTGCGACCAGGTTTGTATTCAGTGTAGGAAAAACATTTAAATCAGGAAACCTCAATCTACCCGTCAATGCTTTTTTTATACCAAGTAAAGACGGGCACCGAATAGGTTTATCTTTTGGTTACAATGCAAGCAAGCGATGAAAGTTGGTTAATGTAAAAAGGGCGCCATTGAAAAATGGTGCCCTTTTTTTATTAGTCTACAGCAGCTTCCAAAAACTGCATCTCATACAATTCCCGATAGTGCCCGTCATCTTTTTGAAGCAATTCATCATGGGTACCAAATTCCAATACCCTACCCTTCTGCAATACCATGATATTATCTGCATGACGAATGGTTGACAAACGGTGCGCTATGATAATACTGGTCCGTTTGTCAATCAATTTTTCAATTGCATATTGAATGATACTCTCCGTCTCAGGATCGATACTCGAAGTAGCTTCATCTAAAATCAAAATATCCGGATCGAAAACCAAAGCCCTTACAAATGAAATCAATTGTCTTTGTCCCATCGATAAGGTGGCACCGCGCTCCATTACCTGGTAATTATATCCTCCAGGCAGCTTTTCAATAAACTCATGCGCTCCGATTGCCTTGGCAGCCTCCAATACCTTCTCTTTGCTGATACTGGTGTCTTTCAAAGTAATATTCTCCAAAACCGAACCGCTGAAAAGGAATACATCCTGCAAAACGATGGCAAGACGTTTTCTTAAATGGTGCAATTCGTAATCTTTGATGGAATGCCCGTCAATTACGATTTCTCCTTTTTGGATATCGTAAAAACGATTCAACAAATTGATGATGGTAGATTTCCCGGAACCAGTACTTCCTACTATGGCCATGGTTTCGAAAGGCTTGATTTCAAAACTGACCTCATTCAAGACATAATCTACATCATTATAGGCAAAGCTCACTTTGTCAAATACCACATTTCCATTTAACTTTCCGCTGTCTATCTTGCCTTTATTTTCTATTTTCTCATCCCTGTCCAAAATATTGAATACCCTTTCTGCAGCCACCAAACCCATCTGTAGTGTATTGAATTTATCTGCCAACATTCGAATGGGCCTAAATAACATATCCAGGTAAAGTGGGAAAGCAATCAAGGCTCCCAGGGTAACTACTCCGTCCAAAACACCTCTGGCACCCCACCAAACCATCAAACCCAAAGAAGCCGCGGAGATAATCTCAACAACAGGAAAAAATATGGCATAATAAAGAATGGAATCCAGGTTTGCCTGAGTGTACTCACGGTTTATTTTGTTGAATTTATCAAGCTCGTCCTTTTCTGCATTGAAAATTTGCACGATACGCATCCCTGTGATGCGCTCCTGCAAAAAAGCATTCATCCTTTGGATTTGGGAACGAACTTTTTGAAAAGAGACCTTTACCTTTTCTTTAAAAATATAACTCGCCACCAACAAAAATGGCATGGTGGTTAAACAAATCAAAGTCAATTGCCAACTGGTGGCAAACATCACTCCCAATACCACAAACAGAGTAAGAAGATCCGCTATAATGGTAATAGTACCTTGAGTAAAAACCGTATTAATGGTTTCAATATCATTAATGGTTCGGGTAGTCGAAGTACCGATCGGCGTTACATCAAAATACCTTAAACGCAAATCAGTGATATGATCAAAAACCCGCTTTCGCAAATCCCTCACCACTGACTGACCCAACCATGAAGTTGAGTAAATAAAGAAATACCGAATAATGGATTCCAAAATCAAAACCCCGAAAATGATCAATGCTATTTTGGTCATTCCTTCTACATCACCTTCAAAAATGTAATCGTCGACCATGGTTTGAACCAGTCGAGGTCTCAATACCGCTACCGGAGCCAAAACCACCGCCAATACCGCTGAAAAAATGAAGATCAGTTTATAAGGTCTGGCCAGACCCAACACCCTAAGAAGAAGAAAAAAGTCAAATTTATTTTTACTCATATTCGGTGACCGGGTAAGATTTGCATTAAGTATTTACCTTAGCAGGTAGTAAGAGGAGTGAACCAAAGGCAATAAACAAATATGTCTTTCAATAGTTCCCTCCTTAGAAAATTTACCCATTAAGTCACAAAAGTATTATTTATTCCCTTGCCTGTCATGTTTTCACAATTGCATTTAAAATATCTGACCTTTCTCCTGTTGATTCTTGCTATTGCTTGTTCGAGAAAACCTTCGGGTGTTTTCCTGGCCAGTGAATTGCCGGAAAAACCTGATTATGCTGACCCGGATGCCTGGGCTGCATTACCTACGAAGAAAGATTCTGCCGATCTGTTTCCTTCTTCTTTGGAAAATCGGCAGGATACCGCCAAGGTGGATGTTTTCTTTTTGTACCCTACCTCATTTACCGGCAAAGCAGATGACCATGAATGGAATGCTGCCATCGATAAAAAAGAAATCAATCAAAAGACAGACCGAACCAGCATAAAATTTCAAGCCAGCATTTTCAATGGCGTTGCCAGAGTTTTTGCACCTCGATACCGCCAGGCACATCTCAATTCTTTTTTTACAAAAGACCATAAGCACGATGGCGAAAATGCCCTTCGTATAGCCTATGAAGATGTTCGCGCAGCTTTTCAATATTACTTGGAGCATTACAACGACGGAAGACCCATTATCATAGCAGGTCATAGCCAGGGGGCATTACATGGTCGTACCTTGCTTACAGAGTTTTTCGATACCACCGAATTAAAGGACAAACTGGTAGCGGCATACCTGGTTGGTTACCCGGTTTATAAGGAACAATATGAAAACATACCGGTTTGTGTAACTGCTGAACAGACGGGTTGTTTTTGTAGTTGGAGAACTTACAAGCAGGGTTATGAACTTAAGAATTCAAAAGATCTAGATAAAATTGCAGTTATAAACCCGCTTACGTTTACCAATGAGGAAGGATGGGTGCCAAATGATAAAAACCAGGGAGCAATTCTTTTTGACCTGGATAAAATTCTGGTTGGAAATGTTGGAGCAGAAATTCATAATGGAATTCTATGGACCAACAAACCGAAGTTTAAAGGAAGCTGGTTGTATTGGACCAAAAATTACCATCCTGGTGACTTCAACCTTTTTTATATGAATGTGCGTGAAAATGTGGCAACCAGAGTCAAAGAATACTTATCCAATCATCCTTAAAAGGTCTGAAGGGAAACCAATTTGGAATATTCTCCTCCTTGTTGAATCAGATTATCATGGGTACCTCTTTCCAGCACCTGACCCTCATGCATGACTATGATTTCATCCGCATGCTGAATGGTCGAAAGCCTGTGAGCAATTACTAGAGAAGTTCTGTTTTCCAACAGTTTTAATAGTGCTGCCTGCACCAGTTTCTCTGATTCTGAATCCAAAGCAGATGTTGCCTCATCCAAAATTAAAATGGGCGGGTTTTTCAAAACGGCTCTTGCAATAGTCAACCGTTGTCTTTGACCACCACTCAACTTCATACCACGATCTCCAATATTGGTTTGATAACCACTTTCCGTTGCAAGAATGAAATCGTGTGCATTGGCAATTTTAGCTGCAGCCTCCACATCTTCCTGACTTACATTTTCGAGACCGAAGACTATGTTGTTATAAATTGAATCATTGAAAAGAATGGCTTCCTGAGAAACAATTCCCAGATAGGAGCGCAATTGATGCAAGGTCATTTCACGGATGTCCAAACCATCAATTAAAATGCTTCCTTCTGTCACATCGTAAAATCTCGCTAACAAATCTGCCAAAGTAGATTTTCCGGCACCTGAGCTTCCAACTAGTGCTACTGTTTTACCTTTTGGTATTTTTAAGTCAATATTTCTTAGAACATAGCCATCATCTTCACGGTAATAAAATGACACATTTTCAAACTCAACTTCTCCGGAAAATTCAGGAAGCGATTTTGGGTTATCTGGTTCCTTGATTGGATTTTTAGCATCCAGGATGGTCTCTATTCTTTCTACAGCTGCCAATCCTTTTTGCACCGAATAAAAGGCAGAAGACAATCTTTTAGAAGGTTCAATTACGCTAAAGAAGGCGTAAAGGAAGGCCAAAAAAGCAGCCACATTGATGGCACCGGTTTGTACTTCAGTAAATCCATACCATATCAAAACGGTAACTACTGAAACACCAAGAAATTCACTCAATGGAGATGACAAATCATGTCTCCAATTGATCTTGTTTAAGAGCCTCAGAAAAATATTATTCTCTTTATGAAATTTCCCGGACTGGTAGGGCTCTGCATTGAAGCCCTTGATGATTCTTAATCCTCCCAGGGTCTCTTCGAGCATGGAAACAATGTTACCTAGTTGAGTTTGCACCGCCTTCGATTGTTTTTTCAAAGCACGTCCAATTCCTCCGATCACCACTGCGGTAAAGATGATAAGCACAAGCACAAACAAGGTCAGGGAAGGACTCAGGTAAACCATTAATACCAAAGAACCTATGATGAGCAAGGGTTCGCGGACGAGGGTTTCTAAAATTCGCAGGACGGAGAATTCAATTTCCTGTACATCTGCTACCATTCGAGACATGAGGTCACCCTTTCTTTCTTCAGAAAAATAAGAAAGTGGCAACACTAAAATCTTGTCGTAAAGCTGTGTCCTGATATCTCTGGCAATTCCGTTTCTCACCGGAATCATGAAATAAAGAGAAAGGTATCTGAAGAGATTTTTAAAAAAGTAAATGACAACAATGGAACCACACAACCAGAGCATGGCATTCTCCTTCCCCTGAGCAATGATAATCTGGCTCAAATGGTAATTGAAGGTCTGTGCAATGGTATCTGCATTCCATTTGAATATAGGTTTGTCGGTAACCAACTCCTTTTGATCAAGCAAAATTTCCAAGAAAGGAATCAGCACAGGAATGCTGATAACAGAGAAAATTACCATCAGGATATTACTGCTGATGTGAAGGCCAACGTAGCCTTTGTAATTTTTTAAAAAACTCGTTAAACGGGATATCTTTTGCATTAGGAAAACAAAGGTGCGAATATTTACTCAATGGCCGGAAGGACAAATCAATAATTATCTCTTATCCAAATCAGAACCTTTTCCATTTCGGCTTTTATAGTAGACTGGGGAACAGTAAAATTGTTGTGCATAAAACTAAAAATTAGCGGTTTCCCGGTTCTTGTATAGACCAAACCCGATAAATTGTGGACATATCGCATACTGCCGGTTTTGGCAAAAATGTAGGGATTTTCTGACTGATAAAGGTTTTTGATGGTTCCGGATTGCCCCCCTGTAGGTAAAATTCTTTTCAAACGGTATTCCCCCATTTCATGATATAATTTAAAAACCAACCAGGAAACCGTTTCGGGGGTAATTAGATTATACCTGGAAATACCCGACCCATCTGACCAATAAATCTTTTGAGGTGCTTCTGCTAAAATTGAATCCTTGGCCCATTTTATAATCGACTCCGTATTTTGATTTCCAAATTTCAATTGTGAGGCCAGCAGCAATAATTGTTCAGCAATGAGGTTGTCACTTTCTTTCATATAAAAAGAAAAAACGGTGTCAACAGGCCATGAAAACAAGGTGTCTTTGTAGCCAATTGGTTTATCCAATCCGTTCCAAAGTTGCACCTGTTTGTCAAGCGTGTCTGACAATAATTGGACTAGTAATTCATGAGAATATCGGAAAGGGATTTTTCTTTCAAAAGGTTTTGGTAAAGTGGCAGTTTCTGAAATAAGGAAAACATTATCGTTTTCTGCTCTACTAATTTTAGTAGGTTCTGGTGCTTGAACTTCCTGAATAAAATCTTTGAAATAAGGAGGATAAACCTCAAGGGAGTCTGCTTTTCCCTTTTTAAAACTTACACTGTTTTCATAGATCGGCATGGGTGATTTTTCTGCCTGAAACTTGTAAGGGAAATCATCCCACATCCATCCGCTTCCAAATGCATCCGTTTGAAAATTGGAAAAATCGAAAAACAATTTGCCGGGAAAAGATTGAAGGAAATAATAGGTGGAACTTAGATCCTGAAAGTTTTCATTTAAAAAGGTGGGGTCTCCAAAAGATTGAAATATCAAACTGTCGCCCTGAACTTTATATAATAAAGCCGGAATTCTGTCTTTGATAAAGTGATTGGAAGCAGCAAGGGTCAATAATTTGGTGTTGGAAGCCGGAGTAAAATAATGGCTGCCATTTCTTTCAAAGAGTATCTGACCATTGGCCGGTTCTCTGAGTACCAAGCCGGTAAAGGATTCTTGAAAGACAGGAGAATTGTCCAAAACTGCCTTTAGATCTTTGAGTTCGCTGCGGGTAAATTGCTCGGTGGTTTTGCAGGAAAAGGCAAAAAGCAACAGACCGAAAAAGAGCAAGGCCTGAAGGTTTCTTTTTAAAAAAACAGATTCCCACATGGTAATAAAATTTAATTGGGTGCAAATCTAACCCAATTGTAGAAGCTGTCTAAGTAGGCGGTCTTTTCGTTGAAAAAGAAAAATATGGAGAGTTGTCCAATCCCTTCTTTGTAAACAGTAACCAGTCTGCAATTTTCTTTACCGCTCAAACCTTTTTTGGGATGAAAATAAATTTCCCTACCCCAATCTGCTCCAAAACTCTCTTTTACATATTCCTTTCCCAATTCCAGGACCGTAATGACACTTTCTTCGTGATTGGTTGCTGCATTGGCAGTAATGCGTGAAGTTTCTACCTGTGGATTTTGAGTAGCAGGATTTTCAGGATTGTAGTTTTGATATAAAATATAGATTTCAATGTCTTGTTTTTTGGATTTCATTCCAAAAACAAAAGGGAGGTATTCATTAGTGATTTGTGGAATTTCCGAAAATGAATTCTCGGTTGGGTAGGTTAGCTCCAGATTGTTGGCAGCGGCTATTTTTAAAAAAGAGGGTGAGAATTCAAATCCCTGCGCTGATAAGAAAGAAGGTAATTTTATAAGAAGTAAAATGAAAGCTGTTTTATAAAAACGCATACAATCAAAATCTGTCTTTGTTATAGGTCTTCCAAATGGAAACGACCATTTTAAAAGGTAAAAGGATGGCGGTGATAATACTGGCAGTCGCGAAAAAAAGCATTTCTTTATGAATGTAGCCCATTATGCTCGCCTCATCTTCGATACTCATATTTCCAACAATGGCAACAGGGCCTTGTTCGTCCAGGAAGGTTTGAAACTTGTTTAAATGATGAATCAGAAGAAAAATAACTGGAACTGAAATGGCGATAAAAATGAATTTCAAAACTTTGTTCTCACCCAAAAAACTGTAATTCGTAAAAAATATAAGCCTTGCATAGGTGATGAAAACTACAATAAAAATACTGTTGGTCAACCAAAATGGATAGTCTGGAACCTTTTGCCAGATAGGGAATAAAACCCCGAATGTAATCACGGCTGTGATTAACCACCATACCACTTCGAGACTGATAATGTGTTTCCTACCTTTGGCATCCATTTACGCGGCATTTTTAATGAACGGCGAAATTATTAAATAAATGTCCAAACCCTTTTAGACACATAGTGTTTAAAAAAATAAAAACTAGCGATTATGACAACGACCCTACAAGAAGGACAAAAAGCGCCGGACTTTACCGGCGTAAATGAAAAAGGTGAAAAAGTAAGTTTGTCCGATTTCAAAGGCAAAAAACTGGTTCTTTATTTTTATCCAAAAGATGATACTCCTTCATGTACGAAAGAAGCTTGCAGTCTGAGAGACGATTATGCTGAGCTGCGAAAGGAAGGATTTGAGATCATCGGTGTAAGCCCAGATAAGGAAGCAAAACATCAAAAATTCATCGACAAATACAATCTTCCTTTTAGCCTGATTGCAGATACCGACCATGAAATCATGAAGAAATATGATGTTTATGGCCCAAAAATGTTTTTTGGAAAAGAAGTAATCGGTGTAAGGAGAACCACTTTCGTAATAGACGAAAAAGGAACGATCGAAAAGGTAATTACCAAGGTAGTCACCAAAGATCATGGAAAACAAATCATGGATGAGATGGGCATTTCTGCCTGATTCCATTTGTTTTTTCAAAAAGGGTTGCAAGGTCTGGTTTCAAATTGCCAACTTTGCAACCCTTTTATATTTAAATAAGGTATGCCGAAGATAACTCCACCACTCATCCAGGAAATTGAGGAAGTAAAAATTCCCCAACCGATCATCCATCAGCTTAAAAATGGAATTACTGTCTATGATACCAGACTCGGTACCGAGGAGGTGATCAAACTCGAAATTATCATTCATGATAGTCGTCCTTTTGAAAAAAAGCATTTGGTTTCTAGAATCGCTGGTCAACTTTTAAAAGACGGAGCCGGAAATAAAAGCGGAAAAGACATTGCAGAGATTCTGGATTACTTTGGAGCAACCCTTAATGTTTCTACTAACCTGGATTATACCAGCATCAGCCTTTATACGCTGAAAAAGTATTTCGATGATTTGATGCCTTTGGTAAACCTATTATTGACAGAGCCAACCTTTCCTGAAAAGGAATTGGACCAAAACATCAAAAGAAACAAACACAAACTGGCTTTTGATTTAAGTAAAAACGATGTAGTCGGCTACAGATTGATCACGGAAAAGATTTTTGGAAGTGACCATTTTTACGGTTTCAATAGTACGCCGGAGATGTACGAGTCCATCACTCGTGATGATTTGAAATCGCACTTTGAAAACTTTTACGGAAGCAATCATTGTCAAATCTTCATATCGGGAAAAACGGATGACCAGATTATTAAGGTACTAAATGATACCATTGGTACCAGTTTGGGGAAAAAGCCTGTATTCCAATTACCGGAAACAACTTTAGCACCTAAAAGCGGATATTATAAAACTTCCATAGAAGGTTCCCTCCAAACTGCAATTCGTATTGGCTGCAGGACATTCAACCGAAACCACCCGGATTATAATGGGCTTTTTGTTTTGAATACTATCTTGGGAGGATACTTTGGCTCGCGTTTGATGACCAGCATACGAGAAGACAAGGGATACACCTACAATATTTATAGCATGTTGGATCCCATGCGTTTTGATGGATTCTTTTTTATAGGAACAGAAGTCGGAAATGAATTCGTAGACCAGGCCATCAAGGATATTTACATTGAAATGGACAAGTTGTGCACAGAACCCCTTGGTGCAGAAGAATACCTTATGATGCGTCGGTACCTGCTAGGGAACATGCTTACCATGCTCGACGGTCCTTTCAATGTGGAAGATGTTATTAGAAATATGTTGGCGGAAGATACGCCATTGACTCATTTTGACGAGTTGGTCCAGACCATCAAAAGCATTACTCCTCAGGAGATTATGGACCTGGCTTGTAAATATTTCGACCGCAAGAATATGTGGGAAGTAATCGTTGGATAAGTTTATAACGTATTTTTTAGTTATAAAACTATATAAATAGTTGCGTGGCTATTTTTTTCGTTTTATCTTTGATTCAAAATCAGGGGTAATGCAGAAATTAACAAAAGCGGAAGAAGAGGTTATGCAGATTATCTGGCAGATAGAACCTTGTACAGTCAGCCAGATTTTGGATCACATCGAAAAAGAACTGGGTCAGGACAGACCACCACATAGTTCCATTTCCTCCATCGTCAGAATTGTTGAAGAGAAAGGCTTTTTGGATCACAAAGCCTATGGCAGGACTTATGAGTACTTTCCAATTGTAACCAAGGAGGAATACAGCAAAAAAACCTTGAAAAAGGTCATCCAGGATTACTTCAATGGTTCTGTTCAGAATATGGTTTCTTTCCTTGTTCAGGAAAACGACCTGTCTGTAAACGATCTCAACGAAATGCTAGATAAACTGGACGAATCCGATAACCAGACTTCCAATCCTAAATAACCAGCTATGTTTCTTACCTACTCTATCAAGGTTGCACTTTTTTGGGCGGGATCTTATCTGATTTACCGTCTGTTTTTGGAAAATGAAACTACTCTGAAAGCCAATCGATTCTTTTTATTGGCAACACTTGCTTTAGGCTTGATACTGCCTTTGGTTTCTTTTACCGGTACAACAGAAGCGGTAGGAATGGCTGAAATAATCCTTCCGGCCATCACCATCCAATGGGATACACTTTCGGAAGCTGCTGCAGTATCTTCTAAAGAAAACAGCATCAACTGGGTATTTGGATTGAAGGCAATTTATTTTGTCGGTCTAGGATTGGCTTTGCTTAGGTTTGCATTTGGAATTTATAAAATAACCAGCCTTAAACTAAAAAATGAACAGTTCCCAAAAGGAGAATATCTACTGATAAAAACTGATTTCCCACATGCCCCTTTTTCATTTTTAAACTGGATGTTTTGGAGTAAATCCTTTGAAGTTGACAGGGAAGAAGAACAGCAAATTATTTCTCACGAGCTGGCACATATTCGTCAGGGACATACCTACGACAATTTGTTTTCAGAAGTTTTGTCGATTGTGTTTTGGTGGAATCCGATTATCTATTTTTATAAAAAAGCTATCAAAGACAACCATGAATTCCTGGCAGATGCCAGCGTAATTCAATGGAAAAGTAAAAAACAATATGGCCAATTGTTGATACGTCAATCGCAGGTTGCCCCTGCCTTTTTCAAGGCAGCACAACCCATGGCGATGGCAAACCATTTCTTTCATTCCAAACTTAAAAAACGTATTACAATGATGACAAAAAACGCTTCCGGCAAATGGAGCCGGCTGAAATACCTTTTGGCCATCCCAATTTTGGGCCTTGTATTTTTTGCATGCCAGGAAACTGCAAAAGACCAACAGGATCTTGAAAAAAAAGTTATTAGTGTTGAAAACATTGATAACACCTCTGGTTCCGCAGATTTAAATACAGAATACCTGATTGATACGGTCATTACTTTTGACCCTGAAACGATGGAGGAAAGTATGCAAATCATCAAGAATGAAGTGTACAAAGTAGTTGATGAAATGCCGCGTTTCCCAGGCTGTGAAGACGAGTCTGGAGATAAAGACAAATGTGCACAGCAAAGGATGTTGGAATACATCTATAAAAACATCCAATATCCTGAAGAAGCGAAAAAAGCTGATGTAGAAGGTACTGTGGTGGTTTCATTTATTGTTTCCAGCTGGGGAGGAAAAATCATCCAACCTGAAATAAAAAGATCCATTGGTGGTGGCACTGATGAAGAAGTACTCAGAGTAGTCAATTTAATGCCACCCTGGATTCCAGGCAGGCAAAATGGAAAAGAAGTAAATGTTCGATTCCATCTTCCAATTAGATTTAAACTTGATTAAAATTTAAAAAAATGAAAAGGAAATCACTCGAATTGGTATTCATTTTACCATTGATGTTATTGTCAATTTTTGCTTTCGAAACATTACCAGTTTCACCTCTTTCCGGAGGCGATCCGGAGAACATGCCTCGCTTCCCAGGTTGTGAAGATATCGCAACTGTTGATGGAAGAAAAGCCTGTAGCTTTGAAAAGCTGGTTGTTTTTATGCAAAAAAACATCAATTATCCTGAGGCTGCCAAGAAAAGCAAAACCGAAGGAAAAGTCATCGTCACTTTTACTGTTGAAAAAGACGGAACCATAAAAAATGCCATGGTAAAAAATGGTATTGGAAGCGGTTGTGACGAAGAAGCCTTGAGGGTTATCAATGCAATGCCCAATTGGGTTCCGGGAACCAAAGACGGAAAAGCAGTAGCGGTAGAAATGGCTCTTCCAATTATGTTTAAAGACAGCCAAAAAGGTGAAGAATAATTGCTAATCATAATCGATAAAGAAAGCTGCTCCATTCGGGCAGCTTTTTTTATGTCTGGTCAGAGCCCTCAATTTCAAGATTCCCTGCCTTTTCCATTATATTTTTCATCTTTGATCGTTACAATTGTGTTTAGCATTAACATCCTAATGATTAGATGAAGATCAAGGGTCTGAAATTTCTTGGATTATGTTTTTTCTTGTTGTCTCCGATTTTAGTCGGAGCGCAGCTCAATTCAGACAATTTCAACCTAAAAGTTTTTGGATTTGAAGAAGGACTTTCCCACCGAAATGTTTTCAAAATAAATCAGGATTCTGCCGGTTTCCTTTGGATTGGTACCATCAATGGTTTGAACAAATACGACGGCAAGAAATTTACTAAATACTCGTCTGAAGAAATCCTGAATGATGCCTTGATAAGCGATATCCTCCCGGACAAAAGTCGTGAAATTTGGACAGCTTATCCTGGTGGTGTGTGCAGATTCATCGAAGGCACTCAAGATGACCAAAAATATATTCCTGATTCATCCAGCATACTTTTTAATAAAAGCTGGCGCCCCAAGAATCTTTTTAAAACCAGTAAAAAAGGTGTCGCCTGCCTTGGTCAGGATAACAATTCAGGAACCCTCGTTTTGATGAGGAGCGGAGAAGAAGGCAAGTTGGAAGACATGCTTTCATTCCCCAATAAATCCAATTTTACACCCACGGTATTTTGGGAAAAACAAGTGGTTATTGAGGCATTTCCAGGAGTATTATGGTTTATCAAAGGCATTTCCATTAAAAAATTGGTATTACCAGAGCAAAATGCATTTGTCACTGATTTCTTCATAGGAAAAAAGAAAAATCTTTTCATCCTGCTTTCAGATGGAACGGTTTTCAAAGTTCCTAAGGGAACTACCCAGCTTCAAACCTTAGAAACCGGTGAAAAAGATGGAGGAATTCAATGTTTCTACAGGGAAGAGAATGGTAGTTTTTGGTTTGGAGGATATGGAGTTTTGCAATATTACGATGCTCAAACCCAAACCACCATCAACCTCCACCCTACCCTTCGCCAAATTGTACAAAACACCTGTCAGGTGCGTCAGATCTTTAAAGACAAATTAGGGGTAACCTGGGTCGCTACTGATTTTGGACTGGTAAGAATTACACGACCCAACGATCTGTTTACGAGTATTCTTTCCGGCGGAAATGAATATTGCAACAATGGGTACTGTAGCATGAGAGGAATTGCTGAAGATCGGGACGGCAGGCTTTATTTTTCTTATTATAACAATATTCATTTTTTTGAACCTGAGACCAGAAAACTGAGACCACTTTTCCCCAACCGGGAATTTTCATTTTCCCCATACGATTTAAAATGGTTTGAAAATGAACTTTATACAGGAAATGGCTTAAAAGTCAATCTAAATTCCAAGGTGGTAGATACTTTGCTTTTTCCATTAAGAGGGGGAGAAGGTGTTTTAGCTATTGACACCAAAAACCAATTGTGGTTGGGATTGGAAGACAGCCTTTACCAGCTTAAGAATGGAGCATGGAAATTTTGGTTGGATCTTTCAAAAAATGAAGTAGGAAATATTACCTATTTATTACCGACAAAAAATGGAGAATCCTTGCTGGTTGGAACCAGCGCAAAAGGCATTTTTAAAATAAATATTCAGTCAGACGAAATAATACACTTGAGTCAAAAATTGGAACCTGAACTTCGAATACTATGCCTTTCTTTAGATCATCTCAATCAAATATGGGCAGGTACTTCCCGCGGTGTAATGTGTTTTGATTCAACCGGAAGCAATTCGGTAACTTTTAATAAGTCTTCAGGACTGGAAAATGACTTCATCAATGGTTTGATTTTAGAGGGAGATTCTGCCATCTGGGTGAGTACAGATAATGGATTGAGCAGATTAGTCAAAAATTTTGAAAATATAAATGAAGATCAACCTGTTCTGAAATCGGTAAAAAATTACCAACAGGAAGACGGGCTGAGTGCCAATGAATTTAATCGAATTTCATTTTTAAAATCTGCATCCGGCACCTATTATTTTGGGGGCTTAAATGGAATTACCTCTTTCAAGCCTGGTCCTCGTTTTTGGAAAGAAAAAACCGTCAGGGAAGCTGCATTAATGCTTACCGGCTTCTCTAAATTTGATGGAAAAAAAGATTCTTTAATCAACCTAAGCACCCTTCAAATTTCGAAACAAGGCATACGACTGGGTCCAAGAGATAAGTTTTTTCAGTTTGATTTCAGCCTTTTAGACTTTGAAAATCCTGAAACCAACCAATATCAATATTACCTGGAAGGATATGAAAAAGATTGGTCTGCATCGGCAGAGAACGGTTCCGTTCGTTATGATAATTTGCCAGCCGGGTCCTATGTTTTTCACGTAAAAGCATCAAAGGATGGCTTCCATTGGAACAGTCAGGAATTGCGAATTCCTGTTTTTATTGAAAAACCATTTTATAAAACCACCTGGTTTTTAGTGGCTTGCTCCCTTTTCCTTTTAGCTTCAATCTGGACTTTTATTCGCTGGCGGGTGTACAATCTTAAAAAGAGAAAAGAACAACTGGAGCTTGAAGTAAAAAATCGTACTACGGAGTTGGAGGAAGAAAAACTAAAATCTGAGAAATTATTGCTCAATATCCTGCCGGAAGAAACCGCAGAAGAATTGAAACAATACGGAAAAGCAAAAGCCAAACGCTATGAAGTGGCCACCGTCCTTTTTACCGATTTCAGAAATTTCTCAAAAGTTGCCGAACACATGGAACCGGAAGAATTGGTTTCTCAAATCGATTATTGTTTCCGCAGCTTTGATACCATCATTGAGAAGTATCATCTGGAAAAAATAAAAACCATTGGAGATGCCTACATGTGTGCCGGAGGTCTTTCAGAAAATGTCAATCCTAAAGAAGTTGCTTTAAACGTGGTAAAAGCGGCAATGGAAATTCGCGACTTTATGGACGATGATATTAAAAAGCGAAAAGAAAAAGGGGAACCAATACTAGAGATCAGGATAGGAATTCATTCTGGACCGGTCGTAGCAGGAGTTGTTGGTCATAAAAAGTTTGCTTACGATATTTGGGGTGATACCGTCAATATTGCTTCAAGGATGGAAACTTACGGATTTCCGGGTCGTGTAAATATTTCACAGCAAACCTGGCTTTTAATTAATGACTATTTGAATGCTGAGCCGCATGAAATCTTTATTACCAAAAATGAAGTGCCCATTCAGATGTATTTTCTATAAAAAAACCGGTTCCGTTTACAGGTTTTCCACGAATTGTGGACTGTCAAAGGTTTTAGTAACTCCTTATTTTATCTACCTTTGCACGCTTTTTAAATAGATTGAATTCAATAGATGAGTACCAAGCTTCAGGAAGAAATAAAAAAGAGGAAAACCTTCGCCATCATCTCACACCCGGATGCCGGTAAAACCACCCTTACGGAAAAGCTTTTGCTTTTTGGGGGTGCCATTCAGGTGGCAGGAGCAGTAAAATCCAATAAGATAAAAAAGACCACGGTTTCCGACTTTATGGAGATTGAAAAACAAAGAGGAATCTCGGTTGCTACCTCTGTAATGGCCTTTGAATACGACGGTATAAAAATCAACATCCTGGATACTCCCGGTCACAAGGATTTTGCGGAAGATACTTATCGTACCCTGACAGCAGTAGATAGTGTGATTGTGGTAATTGACGTAGCAAAAGGGGTCGAGGAACAGACTGAAAAGTTGGTGAATGTGTGTCGTATGCGAAACACACCCATCATTGTTTTCATCAACAAGTTGGACCGAGAAGGGAAAGACGGATTTGACCTTTTGGATGAAATCGAGGCCAAATTAGGACTGAATGTTATGCCACTTTCCTGGCCGGTGGGTATGGGACAGACATTTCAGGGTGTTTACAATCTCTTTGAAAGAAAATTGATGCTCTTCAAACCCCATGGCAAACAGGATGATGAAATTATAGAAATCAGAGACCTGTCTGATCCGCAACTGGAAAAACATGTGGGCAAAAGAGCTGCAGAAACCTTAAGAGAGGAAAATGAGATCCTGGAGGAAGTGTATCCTGATTTCAACAAAGCTGATTACTTATCGGGAAAAATCTCACCGGTTTTCTTTGGTTCAGCGATTAATAATTTTGGTGTAAAAGAGCTATTGGATTGTTTTATTCAAATAGCACCCAATCCGCTTCCGCGAACTACTGAAGAGCGCGTAGTTAATCCGGATGAAGACAAGTTTGCCGGATTCGTTTTTAAAATTCATGCCAACATCGATCCACGTCATAGAGACAGGATTGCCTTCATGAGGATTTGTTCAGGCACTTTTGAGCGCAACACCAACTACTTGCATGTTCGTCAAAACAGACAGTTGAGATTTTCCAATCCTACTTCTTTCATGGCGGCCAAAAAGGAAATTGTAGACGAAGCTTTTCCTGGCGATGTAGTGGGTCTTTACGATTCCGGGAACTTCAAAATCGGCGATGTTTTAACAGAAGGAGAAGAACTGCATTTCAAAGGAATTCCTTCCTTCTCCCCTGAAATATTCCGATTTGTTGAAAATAAGGACCCAATGAAATACAAACAATTTCAAAAAGGTCTGGAGCAATTGATGGATGAAGGCGTAGCGCAATTGTTCACGCGAGAGTTTGATGGAAGAAGAATCATCGGCGTGGTGGGTAACCTGCAGTTTGACGTTATCCAATACCGTATGGAAGGAGAATATGGCGCCAAGGTAGATTATGAACCTGCCAACTTTTACAAAGCTTGTTGGGTGACTTGTGAAACCAAGGATGCTTTCCAGGAATTCAAGGAAAGAAGAAGAAGAGACCTGGCAGTAGACAAAGATGGAAACCTGGTTTTCCTGGCAGAATCAGCCTGGATGTTGAAAATGGCACAGGAGAATCACCCGGATGTGGATTTCCACTTTACATCGGAAATATAAAATGTTGATTTTCTGCATTTTGGAACAAAGTTCCGGAATTCTTGTTCTGAAAAATAGCCTTGAATGTTAAGGCTATATTCAAGCAATATTTTCTATAGATAAATTTTAAGCTGCCGATTTAAAATCTTTGAAACAATTCTTTGATTTTAAATTAATTTTGCGGTGCTTTCGAGGTATTTTCAAACCACTAAACGAACCAAATAGGAGTGACAAATCGCTATTTCGACCTTATTGATCAGACCTTTTACTTTCCACAGGAAGGTTTTGATATTGAAAATGGACACTTACTTTTTAACGGTGTTCCACTTAAATACCTGATTGATAAATACGGTACTCCATTAAAACTCACCTACCTTCCCAAGATTGGCCTCCAGGTAAAAAAGGCCAGAAACTTATTCAACAGAGCCATAAAGGCCATGGGATACGGTGGAAAATACCATTATTGTTATTGTACAAAAAGTAACCATTTCAGTTATGTATTGAATGAGGTACTTCAACATGATGTGCAAATAGAGACTTCCTCCTCGTTTGACATCGATATGATCCGCAAGTTGCACGCAGCAGGAAAACTTGGCAAGGATAAAATCATTATTAACAACGGATTTAAAACAAGGGCCTACGCCGAGAAAATTTCCGGTCTAATCAACGATGGTTTTAAAAATGTAATTCCTGTTTTGGACAATAAACAGGAGCTGGAATATTATGAAGAGATGGTAACCGGCAAAGCAAACATCGGAATCAGGGTAGCAACAGAGGAAGAACCAAACTTTGAGTTTTATACCTCAAGATTGGGAATTAGAAACTCTGAAGTACTTGATTTTTACCGCGACAAACTTGCAAAAAACAAGAAGTTCAAAGTCACCATGTTGCACTTCTTTGTAGATACAGGTATAAAAGACAGCCTTTACTATTGGGGTGAATTGAAAAAAGCCTTGAAGGTGTATTGCGAGCTGAAAAAGGTTTGTAAAGACCTGAAAGGAATCAATATTGGAGGAGGAATGCCTATTCGAAATTCACTTGGATTCGAATATGATTATAAATACATGATTCGCGAAATCGTGAGCAACATCTCTCAAGCTTGTGAAGAAGAAGGCATAGAAGAACCGGACATTTATACCGAATTTGGAAAATATACCGTAGGTGAAAGTGGTGCTGTGATATTCTCCGTTTTGAACCAAAAACTTCAAAACGACTCTGAGATGTGGTATATGATTGACAATTCCCTAATGGCAACCTTACCTGATTCCTGGGGAATTGGAGAACGATTTATTCTTCTTCCAATCAACAAATGGGACAATGAATACCGCAGGGTCAACATTGGTGGGCTAAGTTGTGATAACTCAGATTATTACAATTCTGAAGTGCATGAGAGTCAGGTATACCTGCCAGCATACGATCCTAAAGCAGAAGAAGAGCCCTTGTACCTTGGTTTCTTCCATACCGGGGCCTACCAGGATTCTATAAGTGGTTATGGAGGAATTAAACACTGTTTAATTCCTGCTCCAAGACACGTTTTGATAGACAAAGATGACCAGGGAAATTTGGTTGATATATTGTATAAAGAAGAACAATCTGCTGAAGATATGCTCAAAATCCTGGGCTACTAAAAAAAATATTTCTCCTAGGATCCTTTATTTATAGGGCATTTTACAAGAAAACACAAAAGAATAATTGGCGCCTATTGCAAATTGCCCTAAACCATTTTAACTTTGCCTTTGTTCAAAGAAATTTATTTCACAGCTCTGCTTAATTATTTGTTAAGAATCCTATAATTTTTGCATCCACGTGAATTTTCCCTTTTATTTGGACTAGTTTTTGACAATATTTTATTGACGATCTATTTTTAACATTAAAATTCAATCGCTTATAGATAACTAGCTTTTACACTAAACTCCCAAGTTTGGACTTTCTTTTTAACCATTAAAAGGGTTTAGTTATGCTAGTTACGCCATTGAATGACCAACAACTTATTGATCGTTACCTTACCGGAGATGAAAGAGCATTCGAAGAATTGCTCAGCCGCTACCAGGACAAAATTTACACTTCCATTTATTTGTTTGTAAAAGATGATGCGCTTGCGCAAGACATCTTCCAGGAGGTTTTTATAAAAATTATAAAAACCTTACGGGAAGGTAAATACAACCATGAGGGTAAGTTTAGCCAATGGGCGATGAGAATTGCTTACAACCTGTGCGTTGATTACTTTAGAAGAGGAAAACGCCGTTCCATAGTTCAGCCGACCGAAACATTTGACATTTTCGATGTACTGTCTTCAAAGGATGACAATGCTGAACAACAAATCATTAGAAGTCAAACCCACGATAAAGTGAGAAATCTGGTTGACATGTTGCCACCAGAGCAAAGAGAGGTAGTTATTCTACGTCACTATGCAGATATGAGCTTTAAAGAAATCGCGGCTTTGACAAGAGTAAGCATTAATACCGCCTTAGGTAGAATGAGATATGCCCTAATCAACATTCGCAAAATGATAGAAGAGAAGGATGTAGTCCTTCAATAAATTCTAAATTCCCAATCAAAAGCCGTGTTGCTGCCTGTCAGTAGCACGGCTTTTTTACTGAAATGAATGCTGCATTTTCCTTCTGAATTCTAATATGGAAAAGAAGTTTTCCATCTCATTGGCCCACATTTGCCAACCTGCACCAGATTGATTCCAATTTTCACGAAGCTTATCATAATCTTCTGTACTAACTCGATAGGCTGCCCTTCTGAAGATTTCCTGATAATGAAACATATCCCAGCGAATCGTATTCACCTGGTTGACCCAGGTTCTGAAATTTAGCAGGATGTAATTGGTCAGTTTTGTTGACCATGGATTTTCATTTTCCTGCAAAATCAAAGCTTCCGGAGATTTATCTTCCAACAAATATCCCTTTCCGCTTCTCTCATGCGCTATAGCCAATTCAACCTGCTGCTGACTAAGGGTTTTGGCGAAGTCTGCCATAGGTAATTCAGTCCAGATATACTCACCATGATTTTCTATCCAAAACAGCAAAAGAGGTTCTGTCCAGTTCAAAGGTTGGAAGCGCAAATAAGCTTGGATCAAACCCAGGATCCATTCTCTTTTCTGGTTGCCTCTTTTAATAAGGTATAAAAATTCTTTTTCTGATACTTTAAAATGTTCTGTCCACTTGTCCGGGTGAATCCGACTAACCAGATATCCGATTCTCGACAGTTCAAGACTATTTCCTAGTAAAGGTGGTTGGAAAGGATATTTGGAGAAAATTTCTCCAAATGAATCGTCTGTTTCCATTTTTATATAGGTATCCTTTTTTTCCAAAAAAGAAGCCATCCACGCAAATACCTCATAGCTTAAAGCACTGTCCGGTATTCTGGTAAGCAATTGAGTGCCCATTATTCGAACTTCTTTTCTTGAATCTTGTGCAACTTGAATCAGAAAAGGTTCATCCGAATTGGATATGCCTTTTTTAAAAACTTTTAGAAAGTTGACCTTATCCTTATAATGTAGGTTCTCCCAGTCAGATTCTAATTTATTTCGTGCCTCTTCAGGATTGATTTCACGTTTCTTTTCAAAAACAACTACCTTTTCTTCTAATGAAAGTTTAGACCATGATTGGTCAAACATTTTGAGCGACAATAGCTGCCAATCCTCATTTTGTTCTATCAACCATTTGCCAAACTTCCCGATGTAAGGATACAGTTTTGTCCACAATTCCGCATCCTTTAAGGACAGATTTAAGACTTCAGGTAAGTATACCTTTGGCAGCAACTTTTCCTTTTCTCCTAGCAGATTTAGAAATTCCGGCAGAGCAGGCCCATAAGGTCCCTCAAGGATGAGTTTTAAGGCTTGGAAAGATCCCTGAGAGCAATAGGGAAGCAATTCATCAAATTCAAAATAAGCGATTTCGGTTTCTTTCGAGATATCCTTTAAAGGTAAGTCGAGTTTATTGCGTGTGCTGTAAGCACTTATCAGGTTCAGAAGAATGGCATTTGCTTCATCTTCCTTATCCAGATCATGTTTTTCAAGAAAGGCATATATTTCTTCAGGAAAGGTTGCTCTTTCCGTCCCCAGTAAAGCCAGCCTGAATACCTCCTTCCACATTTTTATTATTTTTTTTGCTGGCCTGTATCTTCAATTTTTAATTCAAAACTTCTAATTCCTTCCAATGGGCTCTTTCTCATGAATTGCTCCAACACAAAAGTGTATTTCCCTTTTTCAGGAAAGAAAATATTGTTTTGAATCGGTATGGTTAAAATACAATTGGTATCATCACAATCCCCAAACCATAAACCTATTTTACTCGCTATTTCAAGAGATAAAACCTGCTCTGAAACCTTGCCAGAGGGAAAAATGGTTTTCACCTTTACGTATAAATTTTGAAATCCGTAATCAGTCCTGTGGTTTAGCTCCAGAAGCTGATTATATACTTTGCTTGTATCCTCTATAGAAAATTGATATTGAAGAGTGTCCTCATAAGCCCAACCGGAATCAGGTAATTCTTTTTTGTCTTCATAAACATAATTCGGTCCACAGGATACGATGATAATACTAAAGAAAAACAAAGTGGGCCAAAGGAACTGTTTCATGTCTTGAATTTTAATAAAAACAAAGGGCTTCAAAAGTAATGTAATCTTTTGAAGCCCTTTAGGTAAATAAAGAATTTTAGTTTAACTAAAATAATCCCTCATACGATCAAAGAAACTGCGATCGGACTTATCAGGTTGTGGTTGAAAGTTAGGCATGTGCCTCAACTTTTCCATCATTTCCTTTTCCTCAGAGCTCAGCTTCTTTGGTGTCCAAATGTTGATATTTACCAACTGGTCTCCCCTTCCATAACTTTGAACAGAAGGCAAACCTTTTTCACGCAATCTGAACATCTTTCCACCCTGGGTTCCGGGCGGCACTTTTATTTTCACTTTACCGTCAATGGTTGGCACCTCTACGGATGTTCCAAGTGCAGCATCTGCGAAGTTCATGTACAATTCATAGATGATGTTTCCACCATCACGTACAAAATATTCGTGTGGTATTTCTTCAATGCTTATCAATAAATCACCTGCGGGTCCACCTTTTGCTCCGGCATTTCCTTTTCCAGACATCGAAAGTTGCATGCCCTCAGATACTCCTGCCGGGATTTCGATTTCGATCATTTCTTCATCATAAACTCGTCCATCGCCTTTACAGGTTGGGCAACTTGCTGTAACCTGTTGGCCGCTACCGTTACAGGTTGGACAAGTAGTAGTGGTTTGCATTTGACCAAGGAAGGTTGAACGCACCTGGCGAACGTATCCGGAACCACGACAGGTAGTACAAGTTTGCACAGAGTTGGCATCTTTGGCACCGCTACCATTACAGGTTTTACAATTTACCTGCTTTTTGACTTTGATCTTTTTGGTAACACCGGAAGCTATTTCTTCAAGGGTAAGTTTTACCTTGATGCGTAAATTGGTGCCACGCTGGCCGGTTGCCCGACCTCTTCCTCGAGCGCCACCGCCTCCTCCACCAAAGAAGGATTCAAAAGGCGAATCACCTCCGAAGATATCTCCAAACTGGGAGAAGATATCATCCATGGTCATTCCGCCTGAGCCGCCACCGAATCCGCCATTTCCGCTTACTCCTGCATGTCCAAAACGATCGTAACGAGCCTTTTTATCCGGATCCTTCAACACTTCATAGGCCTCGGCTGCTTCCTTAAACTTGTCTTCTGCAGATTTGTCTCCCGGATTTTTATCCGGGTGATATTTCATGGCTACTTTTCGGTAAGCCTTTTTTATAGCATCAGCATCTGCCCCTTTGGGCACTCCTAATACTTCGTAATAATCTCTTTTTGCCATTATATTTGGTTACTATTTTCCTACCACAACCTTCGCGTGGCGGATAATCTTTTCATTTAAAAAATACCCCTTTTCGATGGTATCAATCACTTTACCTTTCATATCCTCACTCGGAGCCGGGATTTCAGTAAATGCTTCATGGAATTCGGGATCAAAATCCTGGCCTGTTGAATCCATTGGGGTAAGACCTTTATTGGCCATAATTGAATACAACTTATTGTAAACCAACTGAATTCCTTCAGGGAAATTTTCCTTGCTTCCTTCTTGATCTGCAACTTTTTTAGCCCTGTCGAAATCGTCCAATACTGGCAGTAATGATGACAAGGTGTCTTGAGAAGCATTCTTTAGCATGTCTAGCTTCTCTTTAATGGTTCTCTTTTTATAATTTTCAAACTCGGCAAAAAGTCTTAAGTATTTATCTTTTTGCTCTTGAACCTGTTCTTCCAGTTCTGCAATTCTAGAATCAGCTCCTTCAGAAGATTCGCTTTCAACTGACTCATTATCAATGAGTTCTTCCGCTGCTGTATTCAATTCTTCGTTTTTATCTTTCATTTTATCTTTTTGATTGTCTGCTGGGTTGTTTTCTTTGTTTGCCATATTCTTAAAGATTTTAGGAATATACCATCTATTATCCTTCAATTTTTTTGCCATGCCAATTTTTTAGTCATTTTGTCAGGTTTCCAAAGGAACCTCGTTCTCACTGTCCGGCTTTATTTCATTTTATCAAGAAGTTTGGCCATTTGCTCAAAGGTCTGGTTGACAGCAATGATTTCACCTTCGGGATTCAACAAAAACTTGGTAGGAATTTCCCTTACACCGTAAAGCTTTGCTATTTTATTATCGAAATAGTTAAGATCCGAAGTGTGGAATTTCCAATTCAATCCATCTGCCTGGATGGCTTGTTTCCACCGATTCTCATCTTTCTCGATAGCTATACTTAAAAGCTGTAAGCCTTTTCCATTGCCGAGGTCGGCATCTTTGTATTGATTGTAAAACCTTACCAGTCCGGGGTTTTCTCTTCTACATGGTCCGCACCAACTACCCCAAAAATCGAGGAGCACAAAAGATCCCTTTTGATCTGCTAATTCGAAAGTACTTCCATCTATCAATTGTGTAGTAAAGTTTGGCGCCTTTTCGCCAGTAATGTAATTGGGTTTAAAATATATATATGAGCCGACTTTATAAATTACAATCCCCAGGGCAATCCCAATTAAAAACTTTGTAAACTTGCTTAAAATCATTTTTTTACATTGAGAAATTAATGAAAGGTATCACAACGCAATCTCTTTAATCTTGCTCTTTGAATAAAAATCAAGCAATGAAATTGTTCTTTACCCTATTTGCTACTGCAGTATTAATGCTTTCCTTCTCAATAACGTCTGAAGCTCAAATAGTTTTAAATTTTGAACGCGTCAATAAAGCCAAGGCGCAAAAGTACTTTATTGGTGACGAAATCACCTACCGAAAGTTTGGAGAAAAAGAATTTCAAACTGCCACCATCATCAAACTCATAGAAAAGGAAGAGATAATCGTTTTGGACAGGCAATACATCAATGTTGCTGACATTGAAGCATTGAGAACCTACAATAACAGAGGTTGGTCCAGGCGATTGGGAAATCAATTGTATGGATTGGCAGGAGGATGGCTGTTGTTTACTGCAGGCGATGAATTGATTTCTCCAAATTATACGGCGGACTGGGAAATGGCAGCTTATGTTTCCGGTTCTGCCATCCTTACCGGCATTTTAATTCAAACCATCTTTAAAAGAAAAACCCATAAACTGGGTAAATGGAAAAGACTAAGGGTTTTAAACCTGAATCCAGGGAATTGATATAATTATTTAAAAAGTTGGAAAGCAATCAAGCCACCTATATAAGCCAAACCCGACATAAAAATGAATTGGATGATGGGCCATTTCCAGCTATTCGTTTCCCGTTTTACTACTGCCAGGGTACTCATACATTGCATGGCAAAAACATAGAAGATCAAAAGAGACAATGCTGAAGCCAAACTGTAGACTTTCTCTCCGGTCAGCGGATTTCTTTCCTGAGCCATTTTATCCCTGATTTTTAGTTCGTCTGACTCAGAGCCTATACTATAAATGGTAGCCATGGTTCCGATAAAAACCTCCCTTGCTGCAAAGGACGTCAATAAGGCAATTCCTATTTTCCAATCGTACCCAAGGGGCTCGATAACAGGCTCTATAGCTTTACCGATATGACCGGCATAAGATGCTTCTATTTTTTTTGCGGCAAGCAAATTGGCAGCTTCATCCCCATTCAAATTTTGAGATTGGCTTAATTCTGTTGCTTCCAATTCTGCGTTGGTCATTGCCTTTTCAGGACCAAAACTGGCCAAAAACCAAAGGATGATTGAAATAACCAAGATGATTTTTCCCGCCTCCAAAGCAAAGGTTTTTACCTTTTCATAAACTGAAAGAAAAATATTTTTAAATACCGGCATGCGGTAATCCGGCAATTCTATGGTTAGAAAACTGGTTTCTTCGGATTTCAAAAGGTATTTGAAAATCAATGCTGTCCCAAGTGCAGCAATGATACCTAACAAGTAAAGACCCATAAAAGCCAATCCTTGTAAATTAAATATCCCCCAGACAGTTATGGAAGGGACTACAAAACCAATTAAAACCGTATAAACCGGAATTCGAGCCGAACAACTAATAAAGGGAGTAACCAAAATAGTAATCAACCTTTCTTTCCAGTTACTAATGGTCCTGGTGGACATGATTGCCGGAATAGCACATGCACCTCCGGAAATCAAGGCGACAATACTTCGACCGTTTAAACCAAATTTTTGCATTAGATTGTCAAAAATGAAAACTGCCCGGGCCATGTAACCAACCTCTTCCAAGAGTGCAATGAGGAAAAACAGTATTGCAATTTGAGGAACGAAGACCAAAATCCCCCCCAGACCTGCGATGATTCCATCTGTAAGTAAACCTGTAAACCAATTGTCAGGCAAGGTAGATTTTACATTTTCACCCAACCACATAAACAGACTCTCTATCCAATCCATCGGATAACCCGACCAGGAATAGATTGCCTGAAATACCAATATCATGATTGCGATAAAAATGACCGGCCCCCAAAATCGATTCATAACAATATGGTCTAATCGATCCGTCCAGCTGGCATTTTTCCTAATAGTCTTTTGTAATACTTTTCGAACAATGGGCACAAAATTGTCGTACCTGTTCATTGTTTCCTTAATCTGAAACTGCAAATCTTCAAAACCTGCTTCTTTACAGATGGAAGCAACGCTGGTTTTTTCCTCCTCAGATAAAAAAGGAAGCCATCCATGATGATGACCTATGAGTTTTGCGCGATAAAAGTTTTGTGTTTCTAAAGCTCCTGCAATGTTTTGAGCTGCATTTTTTTCCTGAGGACTTAATTTATAAAATGGAGTTTCCTGGGAAACATTATGAAGATTTTGAATTTTTCCTTTAATGGTTTGAGTAAGTACATCGAAGTTTTCTCCACTCCTGCTACTCACAGGTACTACAGGCACTTTTAATAAATCTGCCAATAATTCGGGCTGGTAAACAATACCTTCCTTTTCAGCAAGATCTTTCATGTTTAAGGCCAAAATGAGAGGAAGACCGAGGTCACGAATTTGGGTTAGAAGCAGTAAATGCCTTTCAAGATTGGTTACGTCAGCTACATAAACGACGAGATCCGGATAGTTTTCGTCCTTTTCGTTTAGAAAAGTTGAAACCACTATTTTTTCATCCTGAGAATTAGGAAACAAACTATAGATACCGGGGAAATCGATGATGGTGGTACCATATTCCGGAGAGATGAGTGCTTTTCCTAACTTTTTGTCTACTGTTACACCTGGGAAATTGCCCACCTTTTGACGCAAACCGGTAAGCAAATTAAAAACGGAGGATTTACCACTGTTAGGATTTCCGACCAGCGCAACAATTACATCCTTGGATCTTGTCATTCTACAATAATACTCGCAGCCTCTGTATACCTTATCGCGATCTTTTTGTCATTTATTTTCAAACAATATCCTCCTTTCAAGGGTGCAATTCGCTCAATAGTAAGAAAGCTACCAGGTAAAACGCCCATGGTCATCAAACGACTACCAAGTCGTTCGTCTGTGAAATTCAAGACTTTCAATAATTCTTGCTCGTTGTGCGCTACTAAGCTATTTGCTGTTAGGACTTCCATATTGAAAATTTGTCCAGGATGTATTTTGAAATTCTTTTCGCTTCAAAAATAAACTACTCTTTAGAAGCAAAACATGACAAAAGTCACAATTAAGAATATTTCTAAATAATTTTTAATGTCCCAAAAATACCTCCCGGTACTACCTCTATAAAATACCCATTACTGAAATATCATACCTAACGTTAGGTATGATTTATATGAGCTTCTCTTCAAGATACCTTCCGGTATATGATTCTTTTACTTTGATCAGGTCTTCCGGTTTTCCCTGAAACACCAAATTTCCACCTTCTGCACCACCTTCAGGCCCCAAATCAATGACCCAATCCGCCGATTTAATTACTTCCATGTTATGTTCAACCACCAATACGGTATGACCATTCTCAACCAGTGCATTCAGTGCATCCAACAGTTTTTGGATGTCATGAAAATGCAGTCCTGTAGTCGGTTCGTCAAAAATAAAATACAGATGTTCGGAAGTATTACCTCGGGAAAGGAAGCTGGCCAGTTTTACTCTTTGAGCTTCACCTCCTGAAAGAGTACTCGATGATTGTCCTAATTGTACATAACCAAGACCTACGTCGTAGAGGGGACGTATTTTACTTAAAATATCTCCTTTATCACTGAAAAAATCCAATGCTTCTTCCACAGTAAGATTCAATATCTCAAAGATATTCTTCCCCTTGTACTGTACATCCAAAACCTCCTGCTTGAACCTTTGTCCTTTGCAATCTTCACATTCCAGTTTAACATCAGCAAGGAATTGCATTTCAACTACAATCTCTCCTTCCCCTTTGCAATTCTCACATCTTCCACCTTCTACATTAAAAGAAAAGTGCTTGGGCTGGAATCCTCTTATTCTTGACAACTGCTGTTTTGACATCAGGTCACGAATAGAATCGTAAGCTTTTACATAAGTAACCGGATTGGATCTGGAAGATTTACCTATTGGACTTTGGTTGACCATTTCCACCCCGGTAAGGCTATTTAAATCTCCGCCCAATGACTTGTGCGCTCCTGGTGACTGAGAAATCACTTCTTCAAAATGCTTTTTCAGTGTTGGATATAAAATTTGCTTCACCAAGGTTGTTTTTCCAGAGCCTGAAACACCGGTTACAACAGTCAAAGTATTCAATGGAAAAGTTACATCGATGGATTTAAGGTTGTGTTGCTTGGCTCCTTTTAATTCCAAACTGCGCACCCATTTTCTCCTGTTTTTAGGAACAGGGATTTTCATTTGCTCACTCATATATTTGGTAGTGAGACTTTCTTCCGCCGCTTCATATATTTCTGAATACGGACCGGCAAACACCACTTCTCCTCCATGCACCCCGGCCTTGGGACCTATGTCCACCAAATAATCTGCATTTTTAATCACCTCTTCTTCGTGTTCTACGACCACGACGGTATTTCCGAGATCTCTAAGATTTTTCAACACTTTTACCAACCTGAATGTATCTCTGGGATGCAAGCCAACACTTGGTTCATCCAATAAATACATAGAACTCGTAAGATTAGAACCAAGGGTTCTAGTAAGATTGATTCTTTGGGTTTCACCTCCACTCAAAGTATTGGAAACCCTGCTAAGCGTCAGATAACCCAGACCTACGTCTTTCATAAAAGAAAGTCTGGCATTAATCTCCAACAACAACCTTTTTCCTACCTGTACATCAAATTCTGATAATTGTAAATCTTCGAAGTGATCCGCCAGGTCCTTTATTGGCATGTCCACCAAATCAGAAATATCTTTACCGCTTATCTTCACATAGGTAGCTTCCGGTCTCAATCTTCCTCCATAACAGGTTGGACATTTGGTGCGACCTCTGTATCTAGCCAACATCACCCTGTTCTGGATTTTGTAGGTTTTCTCTTCAAGTTCTTTGAAAAAATCATTGATTCCTCTAAAGAATTTGTTTCCATTCCACAAAAGCCTGCGGTTTTCTTTGCTTAGTTCTTCGTAAGGTTTGTGAATGGGGAAGTCAAAATTGTGGGCCACTGTTAAGAAGTCATCCAGCCACTTTCCAAACTTTTCTCCTCTCCAGCAGGCTATTGCTCCTTCATAAACAGATTTAGTTCCATCTGGAACGACTTTGTCTTCATCAATTCCCATGATTTTTCCATACCCTTCACATTGAGGACAGGCTCCCAGGGAGTTGTTGTAATTAAAAAGTTGAGGAGTAGGTTCGATAAACTCCATACCATCGAGTTCGAAGCGGTTGTTGAACCTGGCAATGTCCATTTTTTCAGGAGCCACGATGCAGTTTCCTTCACTTTCATAAAAAGCAGTTTGAATCGAATCTGCTATCCGCTTCATGTTTTCTTCGTCCTCGTGCTTTACTGCAAAACGGTCGATCAAAACCCTGATGTCGGTATCAGCATATTTATCCAGTGTCTTTTTAAGATCAAGCGGACTGTCTTTTAAAAAGTCTTCTATATAGACGAGTTCATCATTGTAAAAAACGCGGGTATAACCTTTTTGCAAAAGCAGACTTAACTCCTGTTCCAGTTTTCTGTCAGCATATTTTGTAGGTAAAGGAATAAAAATATGAACCCTGGTACCTTCTTCCAACCCGGAAATGAAATCTGTAACGTCTGATACCTGGTGTCTTTTAACAAGATTTCCGGAAACCGGTGAAATGGTTTTTCCGATTCTGGCATACAACAATCGAAGGAAATCGTAAATCTCGGTCATAGAACCTACCGTAGAACGATTATTTCCGGTCGTCACTTTTTGTTCGATGGCAATTGCAGGACAAATGCCTTTGATGAAATCTACATCCGGCTTTTTCATCCTACCCAAAAACTGACGTGCATAGGAGCTTAGGCTTTCAACATATCTTCTTTGGCCTTCAGCATAAAGTGTGTCCATCGTGATACTGGATTTTCCAGATCCTGAGACTCCGGTAACTACTACCAATTGATTTTTCGGAAGGTGCAGATCAATATTTTTTAAATTATTTGCTCTTGCTCCTTTGATAAAAATCTCCGACTTAAATCGCTCTGCATCCGGCTTTTCCAAAACCGCTACTTCCTTATTATCAGACATTTATAATAATTTCATTTTAAAAAAGACAAAACCCAAACTTAGGGATAATCCATCAGGTAGAAACAGAAATAACAAATAAAAAGGCTTCATGTTGATACCTTTTTGTCCAAAATGGTACTAAGGAATAAACAACGTGCCTATGAAGACGCAAAGCTACTTCGCAATTCTTGTAATTCTATTTTTTACCAGCAATGTATCTGGTCAAATTTCAAAGTTGCAAAAGATTGGGTACCTCCAATCCGGCTTTAATGACTCTTTAGCAACTGACGCATTTTTCGGAAGCGCTATTGCCAATGTGGGCGACATTAATGGCGATGGTATTACCGACATAGCTGCTGGTGCTTTGTATCAAGATTCTGTTTCTGACCAGATCTTTCAGCGCATGGGGACTTTTTATCTCCTGTTTATGAATTCGGATGGGACCGTTAAAAACACCATGAACCTGGGGGATTCATTAATTCAAAATATATACGGGACGCCAGATATTTTTGAATATACCGGCCGGTTTGGGTACTCAATTGAGGGCATTGGCGATATCAATCTGGACGGAATTCCCGATTTAGCTGTTGGATTTCCTGATTATGAAAACAGTATTCATGGTAAAGATGCCGGAGGTGTAATGGTACTTTTAATGAAAAGGGACGGAGGCATTTTAAGCCACAGTTTTATTTCAGATGAAGAAATTCCGGAACTAAAAAGAGATGATCGATTTGGTCATGCCATTGCATCCATTGGAGATTTGGACGGTGATCAAATTCCGGAATTTGCTATCAGTGCACCCCGGCACCAGACCAATCAAATGGATTTTCATGGATCGGTTTGGATTCTTTCTCTTCGTCAGGATGGAAGCCTAAAAAAGTCGGTGGAAATTCCAAACACTTATAGCGTAACAGGAACCAAATATTGGGCTTTTGGATGGGCTTTGGAAAGTATTCCTGACCTGAATAATGATGGCATTAAAGAATTAATGGTAGGAACGCCACATGGACAATTCGACACGGAAGAAAAACTTGGAAACGTTAGCATCCTTTTTCTAAATGAAGGTTTTGGAGTATCGAATTACAATAATATAAACTTTTATGAAGGCGGACTGCCCCTGGAAACAGTTTCTAATGATTCACACTTTGGAGAGGCGATTGCACTGCTTGGAGACCTTGAAGGAGATGGAAGTATTGAGGTAGCAATAGGCAGTAGCCTTGATGAAATGCAAGGAATTCAAAAAGGAAGAATTTGGATTTTGTCCTTAGACGCTTTTGGAACAACAAAATCTTACAGTCAAATAAAGGCAGATGATTTAAAGGAATGGTCTTCATTTGAAGATTATGAAAGGTTAGGAGCTAATCTTGCCGCTTTAGGAGATTTGGATGGAGATGGTAAAGCTGATTTATTGGCAAGTTCCAGAAAACCGGGAGGCATCGGAGAATTAAATATTCTTTTTGGAGTAGAAAATATTTTGACAAGGGTAGTAGATGACCGGCAGGAATCAGGTGTGGTTTTGTATCCCAATCCTGCCGGATCTTTTTTAAGATTAAAGGGAGAAAAATATTCTCCGAGTCAAGATTTTGAGGTCTATGATTCAAATGGTACCCTTTTACTAAAAGGAAAAGTGATTGAAGAACTGGACATTTCCAACCTATCTGCAGGTACCTATTGGTTGAAAATAAGATCAAATGAAAACAAAACTCAAGTGCTTCCTTTCCTCAAATCCTAGGATTTTAACAATTGGGAATATTGGACGCCATTTCAGAGGGGGATTGCCTTAGGTAATCTCCCTTTTTTTATGACTTTAAGAATATTAATAAAACCTTTGTCATTCCTTTACGTTCTTACGACCATATTGCTAATTTTGCATTTTGGAAGCACATCCCTAATTGTGAACATTAATGAGTGACGCTATTAAACATGAGTGTGGTATTGCACTCATCCGACTGAAAAAGCCACTTTCTTTTTACCAGGAAAAATATGGCACTGCCTTATACGGCCTAAACAAATTGCACCTGCTTATGCAGAAGCAAAGAAATCGGGGCCAGGATGGTGCAGGGCTAGCCACTATAAAACTCAATGTCCCTCCAGGAAAACGCTACATCAGCAGAAGACGTAGCAATGCGCAGGACTCCCTAAAAGATTTATTCGATCATGTTTACGGTTACTTCAATGAGCTTCCTAAAGATCAATTGAGGGACCCGGAATGGTTGAAAGGAAATCTTCCCTATACGGGTGAGCTTCTTTTGGGACACTTGCGTTATGGAACCCATGGTCTTAACACTGTAGAGGCTGTTCACCCATTTTTAAGACAAAGCAACTGGAAAAACAGAAGCCTTGTACTAGCCGGAAACTTCAATCTTACCAACGTAGACGAGCTTTTTGAAGAATTGGTAGGATATGGCCAGTATCCAAAAGAAAAGTCTGACACTGTAACTGTATTGGAAAAAATCGGCCACTTTTTGGACGATGAGGTTCAAAGGTTGCATACCTGGTTCAAGCCTGATGGCTATTCCAATCAGGAAGTCAATGAATTGATTTTCGAGCATTTGGATTTACAGCGTTTGTTGAGAAGAGCCAGCAGAAAATTTGATGGAGGTTATGCCATGGCCGGATTAATTGGACATGGTGATGCTTTTGTAATGCGTGATCCACACGGTATCAGACCAGCTTATTATTACGATGATGATGAAGTAGTGGTTGTTGCTTCGGAAAGACCTGCCATTCAGACTACTTTCAACGTTCATATCAGCAAGGTACAGGAATTGAAGCCTGCTCATGCCCTTACCATAAAGTATACCGGCGAAATGGCTGAGGTGCCATTTACCGAAAGCAAACCAAGAATGGCCTGTTCTTTTGAGCGGATTTATTTCTCAAGAGGTACTGACAGAGACATTTATTTGGAGAGAAAAAAATTGGGAGAGCAATTGGCGGACCGTGTTTTAGAATCAGTTAATTACGATTTTAAAAACACCGTTTTTTCATTTGTACCCAATACAGCTGAATCTGCTTTTATGGGATTCACCGAAGGCTTGAACAGCAGACTCAATGATTTAAAAGCTGAAAAAATTAAAAAGCTTGGCAAGGATCTCACGGATAAAAAGCTGGAGAAAATCCTTGACTTGTCCTTGCGCGTTGAAAAGATCATTGTAAAGGATGCAAAACTGAGGACTTTTATTGCCGATGATAATTCAAGAGGTGAATTGGTTTCTCATGTTTACGATGTTACTTATGGTATTGTTGAAAATGATAAGGATACCCTGGTATTGTTAGATGATTCTATAGTTCGTGGTACAACTTTACGAGATAGTATCATTAGCATCGTTAGTAGATTACGCCCTAAGAAAATTATTATAGTTTCTTCTGCTCCGCAAATACGTTTCCCTGATTGCTACGGAATTGACATGTCTAAAATGAAAGATTTCGTTGCATTCCGTGCACTGGTAGAATTGCTAAAAGAAAACAAGAAAATGGATCTTTTAGACAAAGCCTATCAGCAATGTAAGGAGATGGAAAAACTGCCTACCGAGCAAATCAAAAATGCGGTTGTTCCTTTGTATAAAGAGTTTTCTCAGGAAGAAATTTCAGCAAAAATCGCTGAAATCATCACTCCTAAAGAAATCAAACCAAAGGTTGAAATCATTTATCAGACTGTTGAAGATTTGCATAAGGCTTGTCCTGACAATATTGGTGACTGGTATTTCTCAGGAAACTACCCTACCCCTGGTGGAAACAGAGTGGTAAACCGCGCCTTTATGAATTTCATGGAAAACAGGGACGAAAGGGCATACTAGGCAGGAATTAGTCTTTCTTTCATAACTGATCGGATCATTTCATGTCCGCCATCATAAGGTATGACTTGAAAGTCCAAGTGCTGTTCTTTAATGAAGTTCAGGTGCCAATTGATTCGATCTTCGTTTAAAAAGATGTCTTCATTTCCAAAGGCCCATTTCAGGTCCAATTGATTAAAATATTCCTTATGAGGGGTATAAACTAAATCCTCAGGAAGCAAGCCACCATATAAGACGATTCCATCCACTTTCGGAAATTTCTTCATCACCCATCTCATGATAGTTGCACATCCCTGAGAGAATCCAAATAAGATAATCTTGCATTCAGGCTTGGCCATTCCTTTAAAATGATCAAGTATTTTTGAAAGATATTCTGAGTAGTCATCTATTTCAACAAGACGGTCTTCTTTGGTCATCCATGATGCTCCTACATCGCCATAAAATCCTTTGGTATAATATCGTGATAATCCTTCAGGTGCAACGACCAAATATTTTTCTTCTGAAAGGAAGTCAAACTTTCGAAGAAAGTACTTTGCAAGTTGTCCGTAGCCGTGAAAAGCAATTATAAGACAGCTTGCACTTCCATCTTTTGAACCACGTGTAAAAACATGGGCAGTTTTTTCTACTTTTATTTGATGGTGTTCCATAATACTTTGACCAAAAAGAGATTAAAAAATTGGCTAAATGCCCTGCAATAACAATTTTTGCAGTCTATAAACCAAATGCATGCAAAGTCAAATTGAAAAAATAATTCAAGAAAGTATTCGGGTAAAAATAAGTTTACTGGACAATTCTGACTTGATTCAGACGCTGGAGCAATTATCGAAGCTTTGTATTCAGCGGTATATGCAAAAAAAGAAACTTCTTTTTTGCGGGAATGGAGGTTCTGCTGCAGATGCTCAACATATATCCGCAGAATTATCAGGCAGGTTTTATATAGACAGGCCGGGATTGTTTGCTGAGGCCTTGCATGTCAATTCATCCTTTGTAACTGCTGTTGCCAACGATTATGGGTTTGATTCCGTTTATTCCAGGATGGTGGAGGCAGCTGGTGTAGAAGGTGATGTATTATTTGCAATATCAACTTCTGGCAATTCACCCAATATTTTAAATGCTGCCATTAAAGCTAAAGATAAAGGAATGACTGTGGTTGGAATGACCGGGGCTTCAGGAGGAAAGCTAAAGGAACATGTTGATTTTCTATTGAATGTTCCTTCAGAAAACACTCCACGCATTCAGGAAAGCCATATTTTAATGGGACACATCCTTTGTGAATTAATAGAACAAGAATTGTTTGGAAGTAAATAATCAATCAATCACTATCATATAACAGCTCGAATAAGTTCCTGATTGTCTAAAGGTTACGCTATTCGCCATTCGAAGTTCGCTTTTCGTTTTTTAAAGGCCTCGTAAATCGTAAACCGTAAATTCCACAAATACCAGTTGGAAAGCTCCTCCAACCTGTTATTCTACTTGTAATATGGGAAATTCCCATCAAGGAACTAAAAGCTTTTCTGTTTTAACAGTGCGGTCAGAATGGATTACTTTAAGAAAATACACTCCTCTGGAATATAAGTCTCCATTCAATTTTAAAGGTTGATTCTTAAGGAGACCTTTTTCAAACGATTCCAACAGTTTTCCATTTACATCCACTATTTGAATCCTGTTTATTTCTTTTTGGCTAACCACATTTAGAATCAAATTATTTCTGGAAACAGGATTAGGGAAAACGGCTATTTCTGATTTTTCAATCGAAAGATCCCTGGAGGAGGTAATAAAATTTTCTAAAGTAAATCGATAGGTAGGATATCCATTTTGTGTTCCTGTTCCTTCAAATACCTTAAAAGAATTATCTGCTCTCAGTTTTACAATGAGATCATTGGGAATTAAACCCTCCGCATAAGAAAGAAAAGAACTGTTTTCTGTCAAATTAGGGAAACCACACCAGGTGATATTTCTTATCAATCTAGCTTTTAAAAGAGGATTCGTAGATATTTCAGGATCTAAAAGCTTCCTTGCTTCTTCTCCTTCATCATATTCCGTTTTTAAAATGTAGATATAATGCTGCCCTCCTGCAAAATGTTCTAAAAAATTAGGCCCTATAACAGGACTAAGGTTTAATTCTTTAACTCCATTTGGGTTCCACATCATATCAGCTGTGCCGAAAGGATTTGCATTATTAAGACTATCACAATTGTCAATAAAATATCCTAGAGAATTCAATCCACAATGATACATTGTTGCTTCCCCAAAGACAATATTTAATCTTTTCCCGGTTTCTACATCCACCGCATAACCCGGAAACCAGCCCATACCTTTTCCATCTACCACAGGATCAGGTAATCCGTCTCCATCTAAATCTTCTTTACCAACAGATAATGCATCGCGGGTATCAAATTTTTCACGACCATCGATGGTTTCAACACCATAAGTCCCAATTAAATCACCTGAAGATGTTTCAATCACAGGACATCTGGTCCATTTGGTTTTGTCTTTAGTAAATACCAGGTCAACATTATTTATATCCTCCATTTTCATTTGTTGCCTTGCCAGTTGTCCATTTTCAAGCCATGCCGGTGTAATATATCTGGATTGAACAGAAAAATTTGGCCGAATGTCTAATGCATAATAAGGGAAAAAGTAGCCTGGTCCTACATCCGAAAATGCATTGGTAGGATCAAAAATATTGTCTATTCCTCCGCTTGAATTGGTAAGAAAATTAAATGGTGCCTGATTGGTATCGTGCTGCCCGGTTAACCATTTTGGACCGGTTGGATTTAAATAAACTTCTTCAAAACCGATGATTCCATTATCCGGGTCGCCATTGAAATTGGCATTATTGCCAGGTTCTTTTCCTTGTACAATAGCAATAGAAATACCAAGTGATGCAATTTCCTGTTCCTGAAAAGTACTGATATCACTGTTTGAAAAATACACCTCGGTAGGATTGTTTACATTAACCAACTTCCAGTTAATTGGAGGAGTCAAAACAGTATCTGAATTATCTGAATCAGTTAAGATCAGCTCAAAGGTCTTTTTTTCAATTAGGGCTGGATCGGTGACCCTTACTTTGATCGGAGCCCTGCTTCCAATGTATTCTATCGAACCGTCAAAATTACCCTGCATAATTTTCTCTCTGGTTTGAGCAGTCATATCCAAAAAATTGGATCCGGCTCCTACCCCATCGATACGGATGATGTTTACCACATCACCTGGTTGTGGAAGGGTGTCTGGGCTTGTATTCCTATAATTTCCGTCAATATTGATTCCTGAAAGAGTGGCAAAGGAAAAAATGGAAATAATAAATATTAATAAAAATGCCTTTGCATTCAGGGTTGAGCTGCATTGAATTAGTAAAGTCATAGTTGTATTTTTTAAAATATAAAGTAAAAGCAGGTACACTTTAGTATACCACAAACCTCATACCTTTCGGAGCAAAATTTTTATGTTTCAAAACCAACAAATACGTTCCTTCAGGATAATTATTTTTTAATAAAAAGCTCTTGCTTTCCTGGCCTTCAGGATTAAGTTTTTCCTTCAGCCTACCATTGATATCCCGAATTTCGATTTCAGCATCTAGTGGAATATTTTCCAGGAAAATGACAGGATTTTCTTTAGACACCGGATTTGGGAATACTTTAATTCGACTGGCCCAATCTGGATCCTTTTTGGTAGCGGAGATAAAATTATTTAAAGTAAATCGATACGTTGGTCTACCGCCATTTATACCTGTGGCTATATTATAATCAAAGGGATTATCAGCTCTCAATTTTATAATAAGGTCGTTTGGAATTAGCCCATCTGCATAAGAAAGCAAGGATGTACCAGCAGAAACAATTGGAAATCCACACCAGGTGATATCACGTAAAGCCCTAACCCTCAATAAGGGACTTGCTGTTTCTTCCGGATCTATATATTGTCTCAACCATTGACCTTCGTCATAAGTAGTTTTTAAAATATAAATAAAATGTTGCCCTCCCATGATATACCTCCAAAAAGGAGAAGCCGTTGAATCATTATCAGGATCAGGAAGCATTTTTGAACTGGTTGGATTCCACATCATATCAGCACCGGTAAGTGGCTCGTCCTGAAAAGTATTTTCACAGTCAGGCCATAAGGACTGGATTAGTGGCTCATCATAATTGTAAACGGATGCCTCACCGAACATAATATTCAATCGATTGCCGGTTTCTATATCTATTGCATAACCGGGAAACCAAGCCATTCCTTTCCCATCACCATCAATATCGGCCAAGCCATCTCCGTCCAAATCTTCCTTTCCAACAGAAAGGGCATCTCTTATTAAGAATTTAAACCGATTCCCTTCTGATGTGAAACCCAATTGGGTAAGATCTTCAGTAGTAGTTTCTGTCACCGGACATCTGGTCCACAATGATTTGTCTTTTGTAAAAACAAGGTCAACGTTATTGAGATCTTTATTCCGCAAAAAGTTCCTGGTTAATCCGGCATTAGTACCAAAATCCATAGGTGATATTCTAAAATAGTTTTGACCTAAATCTCTATGGTTCAATGCATATAAGGGAAAGAAATAGCCGGGTCCGATATTTGAATATGCTTGTGTGGGGTCTAAATAGTAGTCCTCTCCTCCCGGGCTATTATCAATCATATTAAAAAGTCCATAAGCTTCATCGTTTTGACCTGAAAGCCATTTTGGACCTGCAGGGTTGGAATAAACTTCCTCATAACCAAGTATACCATTTTTAGAATCACCCATGAAATCTTCATTGTTTCCGGGCTCCAATCCTTGTACTATGGAAATTGAAATGCCTAATTCCGGTATTTCCTGTTCATTGAAAACACTGATGTTTTGATTTGAATAATAGATTTCAGATGGATTGTTTACATTCTTTAAAATCCAGGAAATAGGTTCCTCTAATCGTGCATCAGAATCGTCTTCATCGTGTAACTCAAGATCAAAGGTCTTATTCTGGATTTTTGCCGGGTCTGTTACTTTAACTTTAATGGGGGCTCTGCTACCAATATATTCAATTGATCCATCAAAATTACCTTGTAAGATATTTTCTCTGGTAGAGGCAGTCATGTCTAAAAATTTAGACCCTGCTCCTACCCCATCCATTCGAAAAATATTTACCACTTCGCCAATTTCAGGAAGGGAATCTAAGGATGACTTTTCGATCCTATTTAAAGCCAACATTTCAAAGTCTAAAAAAGAAAGGCTGAAAAAAACAAAAAGGGAAATAGTGTGTATTTGGTATTTCATAACTGGATATTTAAATAACTATTAGTTTTAAAAATTGGTAGTCAAAGCTTGGGCTTACTATTTTTATTACATAAAGTCCATTCTTAGGAAAAATACCTGAAGGAATTAATTGTAGCGATGAATTTCCGATAGAATTAATTTTCCAGACTTCTCTACCGTCCAAATCATAAATTTCTATTCGGGATTTAGGAGGTAAATTTTTGAATTTTAAATTTCCTCCTGACAGTTGAACGGGATTGGGAAAAACTTCCACCTGAGCCTTCTCTTCTCGATTTTCTTCTGACAACAAGAGTGGTTCAAAACCCGAGTCAAACAAATCCTGGATTTCATCCGATACTTCAAGGAGTCCGGAAGTGCCTGGACATGGATATTCTACATCCCCATTATAAAGTGTTGCAAAATGGATTTCAGCATATTCCATGGGATCCAAATAAATATCTCCGGTAGATTGAATTGTTCTTCTAACAATTGGAATTTTATTTTCCAAACACATGCTCCAACAGTTTAAAGTATCCGTGCAATCCGGAGAACTGGGATAAGCAAAGCTTGAATAAGTTCCATTATTTTCCATAGGGTATCCTCCCCTGTTTAGGCCGTTCAGATAATTATAAAATTCGATTGCTGTTTGTGGATCGGTTATGGCTGGCGGAGGATTGCCAACAGATGGATTTTCGATATAAGTAAAAGACTCCATCGGTCTTTGGGTATAATTTCCATTCGAGAGATTGACACCCAAAAAATCTATACCAAGCATAGGCAGAGTATCCTTATTTGGTGAAAATGGAGGACAGGGGATTCCTATGTCCGGAAGGTAATAAAATGCGATACTTTGGGTAGAATCGCACCCTGACATTGTTTGATGATAACAATTGATTTCAGGATCAATCCAAAGGCCAAACCGAAATTTTTCAAGCCTCTCTCCTGATTTATTGATCACCTTATACCTGTAAAATTGAGAATAGTCAAGGTATCCTGGTTCATTGAAAGCATAGGCTATTGCATGAACTTCAGCACCAATTGCGTCCCCCTGGCTTTCAGTATGATTTCCACCTACATCATTGAAAACCCAAAAAACCATTTCATCTGGAACCAAAGGTTCTCCACTTTTTTGAATGATAGCAGGATAGTCCCCTTTTGCAGGCTCATAAATACCATTTCCATTTTTATCAAAGAAATCTGTAAAAGGACCTCCCTCCATAGGAAAGCCATTAGAATTTTCAAAATAAGGATTCCCTTTTGCCGGCCAGGCTTTTATGGATTCCGGAATTAAATATTCAGGATAATGGAGGTTGAAAAGATTGAATTGAAATGCCTGGTTCCTGTGTATTTCAATTTCAGATTTCTTTACAGTAAAAAAACGGTCCCAATTTTCACATCGTTCCTTCATGGTACTTTCCATAACTACAGGTCCGGACCAATAGTCATTATTTCCGGCAGAAGCACCATAAGTGCTTGCAGCAATTCTTAAATCGCCTCCAGGATCAAATCCCCCCATCCAAATGCCACCATAAAGGAAACTTTTTATATTACTTGAATATCCATTCTTAGGAACAAGGAAATACAGAGAATCCCAATAACCCCACAATGATGCTCCATTGTCAAATCCTGAGCTAACCTGATTGACATCAAGGGTATAAGTAGCTGAAGGTAATTCGCAATCTTGTGAGAAGCCCGTAGGAGACAGACTTGAAATAAAAAGCAGTATTAGTGATGTTTTAAGTTTCATATATTTTAGTCTTTTAGTTTAGAATTATGAGCTTTTTCATAGTAGAAGGTCTATTTAGGTTCTGCTCAATCTATAAAAACCAATTTTCGAGTTTCCAACAAATTTTGATTCCTTCTGATTTGTAAAAAATAAATTCCAGGCTGAAATTCTTTATCCTTCAGATCTACTTGAATCTTTTCACTCTGTTTGGATAACGCTTTAAAAACTAACCTGCCTTGTAGATCTGTAATAATGATTTCATCGGCCTGATTCATTCCTTCAATATTTAAAATTTGACCATTAGATATTGGGTTGGGATAAATATTGAAATTCCTACTTATCAAATCTGGTTTTGAATCAGATGACAGACCGTCAAAACAATTATCATAAGCTCCTTGAATCTGGTCATCAGCACTAAAAAACCTGTCCAGGTTCGGACAAGGATATTTCATGTTTCCAGCAAAGACTGTTGCAAAATATACCGATACTTCATCTCCAATCTCCATGTCAAATGCTCCCGTAGATTGAACTGTTCGTCTGTCTCGAGGCCCCGGATCATAATTACACATATTGTAGCAATCGTTCAAATCATCACAATTTGGTGGATCAGGAAAAGCAAACTGAATAGAATCTCCTCTGTGGTTGATAAGGTATCGACCCCCTCCACCCATCAATCTAAAATGTTCTGCCGGGGTTTGAGGATCTAAAGTACCGGGAACAGGGTTCCCAACTGAAGAATTATCATAATACGTGAAATAATCCATTGGCCTAACATAGGTACCCTGACTTGAATGTTGAACACCCAAAATATCTACTCCCACTACCGGAATTTCTTCTCCAAAAGAGTTTACCCCTCCAGGACAAGTTGGACCATCCAGTTCATCTTCATTGTAAGAATACATTAATGCTCTGCTGGTATCACACCCTATATAATCATCGGTGTAACAACCCAAATCAGGATCAACCCATAATCCGAATCTGGCAGATTGAAACTTTTCTCCAGACTTATTAACCATCCTGTATTTATAAAATTGAGAAGAATCAATTGCACCACTGCCTTTAAAAGCAAAAGCTGTTGCATGGATTTCAAGCCCGATCACATCACCTCGACTTTCTGTATGGATGTTTCCGACATCGTTGAAAACCCAATAAACCATTTCGTCAGCTATTACAGGAACATTACAACCAGTATAAACTACAGGATAATCACCTTGCAATGGTTCATAAATTCCATTTTCATTTGCATCAAAAAATTCAGTGAAGCTTGAATTATCAGTTGGCAATGCAAAATGGTTCATCTCTTCAAAATAAGGATTGCCATTTGCCGGCCAGCTTTTGATTTTATCAGGAATCAAATCCTTAGTATAGTTAAGATTTCCTGCCGCTGCTTTTTGCAAATTGATTTTGTGCAAGTCAATATCAGCCTGGGTGCAGTGGAAAAATCTGTCCCAAAGCGCACAAGTGAAGCCATCAGTAGATCCGTTGGTATTAACGGGTCCTGCGTAATAATCACTGTTGCCCTGACTATAACCATAAGTCGATGCAGCAATTTTTACATTGCCTCCCGGATCAAATCCACCTATCCAAATCCCTCCTGCAAAAAAGGAATGTACATCAAATTGAGGGTTGGAATTTTTAGGGACTGCAAATCTGGCATCGTTTCCATTCCACCATAAACTTCCACCCTGAACCAAGCCAGCACGAACAGCATTCACACTCAATTCTGATCTTGAAGAGGGAGCATCACAATCTTGAGCCTTAGTATGTATGGCTATCGAAATAAACAGGAGACCTATTAGTAGAATGTGTCTAATTGTTTTCATTTGATTTAGTTTACGGTTTTCAAAAATGATCATCCTGGTAGATCAATCCAAAAATACCAGTTTTTCAACAGCAATAGAAAACTTGTTTCTTTTAATATGTAATAAATAAAGACCCGGATTTAGATGTATATTCTCGAGATTCAACGTAGTATTTCCGTTCAACACCTGGCCTGATTTATAAACCATTTTCCCTTGTAAATCGTAAATCATGATAACATCTCCTCCCTTTACTCCATCAATTCTAACAGACTTCGTCCCCTTGTGTACAGGATTAGGGAAAACATTTATATCAAAATAGCTAACCGATTCCTTAACAGGGCTCAAGCTCTGAAAACAATTATCATAAGCTTCCTGAACTATATTATCTACTTCAAAAAATTCGGTTAAATCCGGACAAGGATATGTTTGGTTAGGTACAAATACATTGGCAAAGTATAATTCAATGGTTTCAAATGGTTTTAAGGTAAATTGACCAGTAGCTTGGATGGTTCTGAAGTCACCCTGAGGAGTATTTTCTTTGCACATTGACCAACAATCGGCATCCTCGCAATTGGGTGGATCATAATAATTAAACCTAACCGGTTCATTGTTTGGATTTTGAAAAACCTGTCCATCTGCTTTTCTCCCGTTTAGAAGATTGTAAAACTGTACTGCTTGCCTGGGTGCAGGATCATTTATTGAACTTGTATTATAAATAGAAAAAACATCCATTGGTCTAATGGCCGGAAATTGTTCATCCCTCTGTATTCCAAGGAAATCTACACCTGCTATCGGTATTACCTGCCCATAAGAATTTATGCCAGGACAAACGAAATCATCTTCATTATCCTTATTATATACATACATCAGAGATCGGGCAGTATCACATCCAATATAATCATCAACCGGACAACCTAAATCCGGGTCTATCCAAAGGCCAATTCTTGAATCAGTGATATCTTCTGTGGCTTTATTGACCAATTTATATCTGTAAAATTGGGTGTTGTCCAAGGCTCCACCAGTTTCAAAAGCAAACGCTAAGGCATGGAATTCAGCACCTATGGCATCTCCATTTGTTTCCTCATGCACGGATCCATTATCGTTAAATACCCAATAAATCATTTCATCCGGAACTACTGCTATGCCGCAGCTTGCCGGAATTAAGGCAGGATAATCTCCTTCTAAAGGCTCATAGGTTCCATTACCATTGGCATCATAAAAATCTGTAAAATTCAAATTATCAGATGGTAATGAAAATCCATTTTCTTCTTCAAAATAAGGATTACCGTTTGCTGGCCAGGCTTTTATGGATTCTGGAATAAGGTCTTTGGTGTAATTCAAATTCCCATTGGCCATTTCCTGTAGATTCGTTTGGTGCAAATCAATCTCATCCTTTGTTGTGCGGAAAAATCTGTCCCAGTTATAACAATCTACTGCACCGGTACCACCATTAGCATTTAAGGGTCCTGGCCAATAGTCAACTTTACCACTTGCCTGGCCATAAGTGGCTCCGGCCAATTTTAAATTGCCGCCTGGATCCAGGCCGCCAATCCATATCCCGGCTGCATAAAATGCATTGACATCAAATTGAGGATTATTGTCTTTAGGGACTGCAAAACCGGCAAAATTTTTATTCCACCATAAGCTTCCACCATGAGATAACTTTGATCGAACCTTATTTGCTTCAAAATTTATGATTGCGGAAGGGGGTTCACAGTCCTGTGCTAAAATTGAAAACGGAACGTAAAAGGAAATAACCAATAAGAATCTTGTAAAATTTGAAATCATAATAAACTAATTTTAGGGTTTGTGCTCTAAATATAATAGGAAGCCGGCCTAAGATTAAGGATGATATGATTTAAAAGTCAGGTCTTTACTACTTATAAATATTGAGTAAACTACAGTTAATTTGTTTTCAAAAAACACTTAAAACCCTTTTTTATTAGATTTCCAACTCAATAAAACAGATTTTTTAAAATTTTAATTCAATAAAAATCAGGACTCTAATCTGCAGTTTTCCCCAAGTCCAACTCTCCGTAATATTTTAAATCTGTATTCTTCCTGACTTTGGTGAAATAGGTGATTTGGCCAACATGGTAAGAAAAATGTTCGGTCACGTGTACAAGAATACTTAATCCGGTTTCATGAAAAACTCCCTGAATGGTCCTGGGTCTCAATAAGTTTTCAACACTTACTTCTTCTAAAACAGCATTTGCATCCTTTTGTAAATCATCTAATTGTTCGATCAAAAATTGAGAAGGAAGAGGTCCGGTTTCAGAAAATTCCCTTTCCCTTTGACGTTTATCAGGCAAACCTCCTACACCTGCAATCAACCATTGTTTAACATTACCACATAGATGTAAAACCAGGTTACCTACACTGACCACATTTTCATTTGGACGGAACCATACTTCTTCTTCGCTCAATTCTGACAGGCATTTTTTGATCCTTGGAATTCCTTCTTCAAACAGTCTGATTTTGACCTGCTCAACAAGTAGTGTTTTCAATTTATCTTGATCTGAAGACATAATTTTCGATTTTGATCATAAATTAAAGCTTTTGGTCAACTATTTGAATGATAACACATTTAAAATATTCTATTTTTAGCATTTCACCTCAAACCGGAATAAATGGATCAGGAAAATGATCAGGATCTATTGGACGAAAAACCTCCCATCCTGGGAAGTTGGAATCAGTTGTACCTGATGGTGCTTTTTATCCATTCCATTATTCTGTTTCTGTTTTGGGTTTTTACCCATAGTTACTCCTAAAACCTTTTGATGACCATTGATCTTATTGACTGGCTGGTGATGATAGGGACAATGCTAAGCATTGTTTTGTACGGTGTTTGGAAAACCAGAAACATCAGTAGTGTAAAAGGATATTTATTAGGAGAAAGAGACCTGCCTTGGTGGACAATCGGACTTTCCATTATGGCTACCCAGGCAAGTGCCATCACTTTCCTTTCAACTCCGGGTCAGGCATTTGAGTCAGGTATGGGGTTCGCTCAGTTTTATTTTGGGATGCCCATTGCGATGGTTTTATTGAGTATTTTCTTCCTTCCTATATATTACAAACTCAATGTTTATACTGCCTATGAATATCTTGAAGGCAGGTTTAATTTAAAAACAAGGACCATCACAGCCGGGCTTTTTCTTCTATCAAGAGGAATGTCCGCCGGAATTACCATTTACGCTCCTTCCATCATTTTATCCACCCTTCTTAATTGGAATTTGTTTTTAACCAATGTTTTAATTGGAGGAGTTGTGATTATTTACACTGTGATGGGTGGTACAAAAGCAGTAAGTGTTACCCAAAAACAGCAAATGATCGTCATTCTGGCAGGGATGGTAATTGCAGCCGTCATTATCGTTTTCAAATTGCCTTCTGATGTTAGTTTTTCAGATGCAGTTGGAGTTGCCGGCAAGATGGGTAAACTAAATGTAGTGGATTTCACTTTTGATCTATCCAACCGGTACACCTTTTGGTCCGGAATTCTGGGTGGAGTCTTTTTGTTTTTGAGTTATTTTGGAACGGATCAATCTCAGGTTCAAAGATATTTATCGGGAAAATCTCTTAGCGAAAGTCGATTGGGCCTCCTTTTCAACGGATTGATTAAAGTACCCATGCAGTTTCTGGTTTTGTTTGTGGGAATATTGGTTTTCGTATTTTTTCAATTTGTAAAACCTCCGCTACATTTCAATACTGCTAATGTTGATCAGGTAAGTCAAAGTGAGTATTACACGGATTTTCAGGATTTAGAAAAGCAACATGAGGAGGTTTTTGTACAAAAAGAAGTAGAAATCAGAAACCTGATTCAGGCAATTAATTCTGATGATGAAACTGCTATTTCTTCCTCCAGAGCAAAAGTAGAATCACTGGTTGAGCAGGATAAAAGCCTGCAAAGCAAAGCTGACGATCTTATTTTAAAAGCCAATCCGGCAGCCGAAACCAAAGATCAGGATTATGTCTTTATTTCTTTTGTTGTCAATTACCTACCGATAGGATTGGTTGGTTTATTACTGGCAGTGATTTTTTCAGCTGCAATGTCTTCCACCGCTTCAGAGTTGAATGCACTTGCTACCACAACGGTTATAGATATTTATAAACGATCTGCTGTTCCTGATCAAACCGATCATCATTATCTATTGGCGTCCAAGTGGTTTACAGTGATTTGGGGAGTACTGGCCTTGATTTTTGCAGAAACGGCTTCCCTTTTTGAAAATTTAATACAAGCAGTAAATATCGTTGGCTCCTTATTTTATGGAGTTATCCTGGGTATTTTCATGGTAGCATTTTTTATGAAGTGGGTAAGAGGGAATGCAGTTTTTATCGCTGCAATTTTAGGAGAAGCTGTAGTAGTAGGTGGGTTTATCATGGATAAAATGGAAATCTTGAATATTGGCTTCCTTTGGTTCAATCTTATCGGATGCATAGTTGTTATGATCTTTGCAGGAATCATTCAGATTTTTATGAATGATGAAAATAAGGGTAATCAGGTATCTCCATCCTGATTTTGACGTATACCTTTTTTACCTCTATGTTTAAATGCTGCTTTTTGACTTTCAAAAGGCTTATATTTGGCCGCCCTAATTATTAAAACAAAATATATATAATGGAAAGAGATTTTTTATCAAAACTGGGACTGAAAGATGCTAACAATGGAACCAGTACCGGCTTGGATTCTACCAATTCCGGAACGTATATTGAATCTTATTCACCTGTAGATGGAGCTTTTATTGGAAAAGCCTCTGTAACTACTCGCGAAGAATATGATCATGTAATTGAAAAAGCTCAAGCAGCTTTCAAAGAGTTTAGAAAAATTCCGGCTCCAAAACGTGGAGAAATAGTAAGACAATTTGGTGAGGAACTAAGAAAATTTAAAGATCCTCTTGGTAGATTGGTTTCTTATGAAATGGGTAAATCGCTCCAAGAAGGTTGGGGTGAAGTACAGGAGATGATCGACATCTGCGATTTTGCTGTTGGACTTTCCCGCCAGCTGTATGGATTGACCATGCATTCAGAAAGACCTAACCACCGTATGTACGAACAGTGGCACCCGCTTGGGATTGTTGGTATCATTACAGCCTTCAATTTCCCGGTTGCAGTTTGGTCCTGGAATGCTATGATTGCCTTTGTTTGTGGTGATGTTTGTGTTTGGAAACCATCTGAAAAAGTTCCTTTATGTGCAGTGGCAGTTCAAAATATTTTCCATAAAGTTTTGAAGGAAAATAATGTACCTGAAGGAGTAAGTTCCATCATCAATGGTGATTATAAGGTCGGAGAATACATGACCAAAGACCAAAGAATTCCTTTGGTGTCAGCTACCGGATCCATTAGGATGGGTAAAATAGTAGGAAGTGTAGTGGCAGAAAGGTTGGGAAGAACTTTGCTTGAATTGGGTGGAAACAATGCCATCATTGTTACGCCTGATGCAAATCTGGATATAGTTCTTACAGGTGCCTTGTTTGGTGCGGTTGGTACTTGTGGCCAACGTTGTACTTCTACAAGGAGGTTGATAGTTCATGAGTCTATTTACGATACAGTTACTCAAAAATTGGCCAAAGCCTATACCCAATTAAAAATTGGAGATCCTTTGGATCAAAACAACCATGTAGGTCCACTTATCGACAAAGATTCTGTTGATACCTATCTTAAAGCATTGGATACCATCAAGGAACAAGGTGGAAAATTGCTGGTAGAAGGAGGAACGCTTGAAGGTGCAGGTTATGAAAGTGGATGTTATGTAAAACCTTGCATAGCAGAAGCAACTCCGGACATGCCAATCGTGAAACATGAGACTTTTGCTCCTATTTTATATGTGATGAAGTATAAAGATCTTAGCGAAGCCATTCATATTCAAAATGACGTTCCTCAGGGATTCTCCTCCGCAATCATGACCAATAATCTTAGAGAAGCAGAATTATTTTTGTCTGCTGCCGGTTCAGATTGTGGAATTGCCAACGTAAATATTGGAACCAGTGGAGCTGAAATTGGTGGCGCTTTTGGAGGAGAAAAAGAAACCGGAGGTGGAAGAGAATCAGGGTCTGATTCCTGGAAAGCTTACATGCGCAGACAAACCAATACCATTAATTACAGTACCGAATTACCCCTTGCCCAGGGAATAAAATTCGAATTATAAATCAAAAGGCTATCCTGAATTCGGGATAGCCTTTTCTCTTTTTTAACTTTGAAGATTAACCAACTGTAAAAAATAAATCTATGTTTTCTGCCCAGACCTATACCCAAAGAAGAGATCAGTTAAAAAAAGATGTGGAAAAAGGCCTCATTCTTATTTTGGGAAACAATGAGGTAGGTATGAATTATGCCGCCAATACTTTTCGCTACCGCCAGGATTCTAACTTCCTATATTTTTTCGGAATCGATCAGGCGGGTCTTGCAGCAGTGATTGATCTGGATAATGATACTACCACCATTTATGGTGATGAACTGACCATCGATGACATCATTTGGGTAGGTCCCCACCCTACTCTTCAGGAACTTGTTGCTAAAGTAGGTGTCGAAAATGTAAAACCTTCAGCAGATCTTCAGACCCTGTTAAAAGGTGCTGCACAAAGTGGAAAACCTGTACACTATCTTCCACCATATAGAAATGACAATAAAATATTCTTGCATCAATGTCTGGGTATCGCTTTTGAAGATCTAAAATCAAAAGCATCTGAGGAATTGATTCGTGCAGTTATCAAGCAGCGTTCTTACAAAAGCGACGAAGAAATCCAGCAAATGGAAATGGCAGTTAATGTTTCCGGATCCATGCATGTCGCTGCGATGATTTCTGCTGCTGCGGGCAAAACAGAAGCACAACTTACAGGTATAGTTCAAGGTATTGCGATTGGTGCCGGTGGAGACATTGCCTATCCAATCATCCTTTCCAAAGACGGGCAAACCTTACACAACCATTTCCATGGAAATGTACTTCAGGAAGGACAATTGGTTTTGGGCGATTTTGGAGCAGAAACTGCAATGCATTATGCGGGTGATCTAACCAGGACATTCCCGGTCGCAAAAAAATTCAATCAACAACAAAAGGAAATATATCAAATCGTTCTGGATGCTCAGGTTCAATGTATCGAAAGCCTGAAACCTGGGATTTCGTACCAACAGGTTCACTTGAACGCTGCAAAAATTATGGCCGAAGGCCTCAAAAATTTGGGAATTATGAAAGGGGACATAGACCAGGCTGTTGCCAATGGTGCCCATGCACTATTTTTCCCTCATGGATTGGGTCATATGATTGGATTGGATGTGCACGACATGGAAGACCTGGGTGAAAATCTGGTTGGATACAATGAAAGTGTAAAAAGAAGTGATCAATTTGGAACAGCCTATCTTAGACTTGGTCGCGAACTAGAACCAGGTTTTGTCCTTACCGTAGAGCCTGGTATCTATTTCATTCCGGAACTTATTGACCTTTGGAAATCAGAAAATAAACACAGCGAATTTATCAATTACGCTGCCCTTGATAATTATAGAAGTTTTGGTGGGGTTAGAATAGAAGACAACATTTTGATAACCGAAAACGGACACCGAATTTTAGGAAATCCTGTTCCTAAAACCATCGAAGAAGTCGAAAAGGTTAGAGAATATCAGGGATAATAAAAAAGCCGGGTTTTGAACCCGGCTTTTTTATTTAGCACTGTTTATCAATCTCAGCACTGAGTCGATCAAAGATTTCATCGATCGATCCAATACCGTTTATCATAACAGATTTATCTTCTTTTGCATAATAATCGAATACAGGTGAAGTCTCATTTTTATAAACTTCAAATCTGTTTCTGATAATGTCCTCATCATTATCATCAGCTCTGCCTGAGGTCTTGCCTCTTAGCAAGATTCTTTTTACAATTTCATCTTCATCTACATCCAAAGACAATAACACGGAAACCTGGGTTCCTTTTTCGTCCAGAATTTTGTCTAAAGCTTCTGCCTGATTTACATTTCTTGGAAATCCGTCAAAAATATATCCGTCAACATCAGGATTGGCATCTACTTTATTTTTTAGCATTCCAATGGTAACCTCATCTGGTACAAGTTCTCCTTTTTCCATATAGCTTTTGGCTTTCTGGCCAAGGGGAGTATCATTTCCCATTTCATAACGAAACAAATCGCCGGTAGAAATATGAAGTAGATTGTACTTTTCAACTAGTTTAGCTGCCTGAGTTCCTTTCCCGGAGCCCGGAGGTCCAAAAAGAATTAAATTAATCATGTACCGAATATTTAACAGATTTAGTAAGGTTTGCGAAAATAAGCAATTATGAAATATCAATACCTTTTATACACGAAGAGTTCCCTAATTTAGATACAATTTAAAAATCAGTGATTTTGAGGATTTCAGGTAGTTATTCAGTTATCCACTAAAATTGTGGAAAAGGTGTAGAAAGTGAGCCAATTAATCAACATTTATTAATAATCTCAAGAAGTTATATTAATAAAAATTATATACCGGACGATTTTTGTGGAAAGGGTACCCGTAAAATTATAGTTATATTTTTTAGTTCAGATCGTGGAAAAGAAAATTTACTCTATTGATAACTTATACAGTTTATGTGAATAAATGCACAAGTATTTCATTCCTTGAAACTTAGAAAAGTAAACCACTGTGGAAAACAGATTTAAATATGGTAATATCGAAATCAAAAAAACATTTCCACTTTTCTTTTCCACAAACTAACAGCACTAATAATGACCTATCTTTTTTTTAAAATAATTTAAATTCATTATTAACTATTAGTGGAAAATGTGAAAAAGGTAATTTGAAGCTTTTAGGTTTTACCTTTGTTGCTCAAATTTTTTCAAATGAAAGATGCTACTTCTGAAAAAAGAAATTATCCAACCATTGTAAAGGTTTGGCTTTGCATCGGTCTCTTTATGTTGGTGATGCAGGTTGTAATTGGTGGGATTACTCGGCTTACAGGTTCCGGCCTTTCGATTACCAAGTGGGAAATTGTTACTGGTACACTTCCTCCTTTGAATGCGGATGCCTGGCAGCATGAGTTTGATTTATACAAGGAAACGCCACAATACCAAAAGATAAATGAAGGAATGAGCCTGAGTGAGTTTAAATTCATTTATTTCTGGGAATATTTCCACAGGCTTTGGGCAAGGTCAATGGGCTTCGTTTTTCTAATTCCCTTTTTAATCTTCTGGAGGAAGAAATACATTGATCCTCCTCTTATGAAGAAATTGGGAATAGTTGTTCTGCTTGCTGCAGTTGTTGCTGTTTTTGGATGGATTATGGTAGCAAGCGGATTGGTTGATAGACCCTGGGTAAATGCATATAAACTCACATTGCATCTTTCCCTCGCTCTTCTTGTATTTTCTTATTTGTTGTGGACTACCTTTTATGCTTTCGGTATTCGTAATTCAATAATTGAATCTGCATCAAAATGGCGAAGTTTAAATATTTGGCTTCTGGTGTTGGTTTGTTTTCAAATTATATTAGGTGGTTTAATGTCTGGGATGCATGCGGCACTGGTTTATCCTACCTGGCCATTAATGCATGATAGCTTCATTCCTTCTTTATTGTTTGATAGCGAGAATTGGAAATTGATTCATTTTACTGATTATGACAAGAATCCATTCATGCCGGCATTGGTTCAAGTTTTCCACAGAATGACAGGATATCTTGTTTATATCTTTGGAGTTTGGTTTAGCTTCAAATTATTTAAGAGCGCTAAAACTCAAAGTTTGAAAATAGCATCGCTGCTATTTTTAGGTTTTCTGAATCTGCAAGTAATTCTCGGAATTCTAACTTTGATCGGCAGTAAAGGGATGGTACCAGTGGGTTTAGGTGTTATGCATCAAGGAGTTGCACTTTTGTATTAGGATCTTGCCTATTCATGTTGTATCATTTTCGTACTGCTGATATAAATCGATATTGATTCTTTGAATAGTCTTTCCTCCGTTAGTCTGCTTGATATTTTATGTGTTGAAAAAATAGAGGTGCTTATTAACATGGTGTAGATAATATATTTGATTTTTAATCTACTTACTCCATATATCAACATAATTACCAGTCCTATCCAAGTATAGACTAATAGTGTTTGGGCTAAATCTATATGTAGATTTTCTATTTTATTGGCTGGGATTTTATTCACCCATTCAAGTAAATAGATTAAAAGCTTTATTAGCTGCTCCAAAATTATCAATCCCATTTTTCCTAAGATGGGTACAAAAGGAAATAATATTAATGATATTATTCCAAGGATTAGTATCCCGAAAGTTAAATCCATTACCAGGATTCCGCTCAATAAAAAATAGACTGGCATTTCTCCGCTATAAAAAATGATAATGGGTATGAGTGGGATTTGGGCTGAGATCCCAATTGCTGTTATTTCCCAAAAGTGATTGATCCATCTGGTTGATGGAATCCATAAATTTTTTATTTTCTTATATAATAAAAAGATTCCTCCAAGAGCAAGAAAGGAAAATTGAAATCCTGGATCGTAAATTGATTTGGGATCTATAACGAGCATTAAAAATGCCGTTGATAATAATGTGTTGATGTTATTGTTGGATAAATTAAATTCTTTGGAAATTAGGTAAAGTGCAAACATTGTTGAGGCTCGTATAGCAGAGGGATTTGAGCCAGTAATAAGGACATAAAAGAATATAACGGCAATTTGGATACTTAAAAGGGCTATTTTTCGGTATAAATTATTGTTTTTCAATGGTTTAATAAGGTAAAAGACCAATAGAAAACAAATTCCAACATGAAGGCCTGAGACAGCCAAAATGTGCATTGTTCCGGTATTTTTGAAGGTAATTTTAGTTTCATCACTTAAATCAGACTTTTCTCCTAAAATGATAGATTTTGCGATGGACAATGTTTGCAGGTCAGCAAAATTATTTTCAAGAATTTTCAAAAGGTAAATTCTTAGATCTTCAATTTTTGTTAATAAGCTTTCCTCCCTTCCTACCGTGTAAAAATTCGTTTTTACAACATATCCTATTTGGTTTATATTTTTATTTTTTAAATATCTTTTATAATTAAATTCATTTTTTGATGCTGGAGCTTTTGGATTTTTTATATAAAATTTTCCACAGACAATTTCCCCTTTTGGGTAATTCAAGTCCAATTTTGATTTAATCAATATTTTCTGTCTGTGTGTTCTCCATTCATTATCTATTTTAAGGAGTTTGGTTTGAACTGTATAATTTGTATAGAATTTCGATTTTGAAACGGATTCAATCTCCATAATTAATTCCTCCACTTTTCCTTCCTCTAATAATTGGCCTTCTGATTGGTTTGGACTTTTCCATCCCAATACAAATAGTATAACGAGCATTACGCCAGGTAATAAAATCTTTGTTTTATAATTATAAGAGAGGTTTATTAAAATTCCTATGAGGAGCAGCGCTAAAAAGAAGGTAGATTTATCGAAATATTCCTTCGGAAAAGGATACCATTGATTTAAAAGGATACCCAATAAGTAAGGAAGTAGAATCCTGAAAAACGGGATTTCTCTGGAGTACATAATTGTTAGTTTTCATTTAGCTTTAAAAAGAAAAAGGGCTCTGTTGTTTAACAGAACCCTTTTCTAAATTTTTAAAAATATGACTTATCTGTTGATACTTTGAATCAACAGTGAAATTTTGTTATTCAAAACCTCAACAAATCCACCTGTGATGGAATAATTGATTTTTCTGCCTGCTTCGTTAGCTGTTTCAATGGTACCACTTTCTGTATTATAGAATTGGTGTGTACCACTAGCAGTAACGATTTCTACATTACCTGCTTCTAAGGAAGAAACGATAGGAGCGTGATTTTTCAAAATTTGAAATTGGCCCATGGTTCCTGGTACTTTCACAGAAACTACTTCTCCTTCGAAGATTTTATTATCAGGTGTTAGAACAGTTATTTGCATGGTTTCTTTTTTCTAAAATTGAAAACGAGGTTGATTAAGCTTCCGCCAACATCTTCTTACCAGCTTCGATAACTTCGTCGATGGTACCTTTCAAGTTGAATGCTGCTTCCGGATATTCATCACACTCTCCATTAAGAATCATGGTAAATCCACGGATGGTTTCGTCAATTGGAACCAATACACCCGGGATACCGGTAAACTGTTCTGCAACGTGGAATGGCTGAGACAAGAATCTTTGTACACGACGAGCTCTAGATACTACCAATTTGTCTTCGTCACTCAACTCTTCCATACCTAGGATAGCGATGATATCCTGAAGCTCATTGTATCTCTGAAGGATATTTTTCACTTTCTGTGCACAATCATAGTGCTCGTCACCAATAATTCTTGGGTCAAGGATTCTTGATGTAGAGTCTAGTGGATCTACCGCTGGATAGATACCCAATGCAGCAATCTTACGAGACAATACTGTAGTTGCATCCAAGTGAGCAAATGTTGTTGCCGGTGCAGGGTCAGTCAAGTCATCCGCAGGTACATAAACTGCCTGTACAGATGTAATAGAACCTCTTTTGGTAGAGGTAATTCTTTCCTGCATCAGACCCATCTCAGTAGCAAGTGTTGGCTGGTAACCTACAGCTGAAGGCATACGACCCAACAATGCTGATACCTCAGAACCTGCCTGTGTGAAACGGAAGATATTATCGATGAAGAAAAGGATGTCACGACCTCCGGTTGGATCAGAAGTGTCACCATCTCTGTAATATTCTGCAACTGTCAATCCTGAAAGTGCTACTCGTGCACGTGCACCTGGAGGCTCATTCATCTGACCGAATACGAAAGTTGCTTTTGAATCTTTCAATTCATTCATATCAACTTTGGAAAGGTCCCATCCTCCATGTTCCATAGATTCCATGAATCCTGCACCATATTTGATGATACCTGCTTCCAACATCTCTCTCATCAAGTCATTACCCTCACGCGTTCTCTCACCTACACCTGCAAATACAGAGATACCATCGTATCCTTTTGCAATGTTGTTGATAAGCTCCTGAATAAGTACAGTTTTACCTACACCTGCACCACCGAACAAACCAATCTTACCACCTTTTAGATAAGGCTCGATAAGGTCGATTACTTTAATACCGGTGTATAGTACTTCTTTCGCAGTTGACAAATCTTCGTAAGTAGGTGGCTTTCTGTGGATAGGTCTTGCTGCATCAGTTTTTTCAACTGCAGGCAAACCATCAATAGCTTCACCAACTACGTTAAACAAACGACCTTTAATTGCTTCACCGATTGGCATTGCAATTGGCTTTCCTGTATCAACTACTTTTGCGCCCCTAACCAATCCATCGGTAGAGTCCATCGCAATAGCACGTACACTGTCTTCACCAAGGTGCTGTTGAACTTCGAATACAAGAATCTCTCCGTTTGGACGGTTGTATTCTAATGCATTTAAGATTTCAGGTAATTTGGAACCTTCACCAGCAAAGCTAACGTCCACAACCGGCCCAATTACTTGTTTGATAAGACCTATATTCGCCATTTTAAAAAAAATTTAGTTGGTAGAAAATCTATCGCTATAAAAAGCGGTGCAAAGGTAGGCTTTCCAAATTTATTACGGAAGAAAATTTGGGGGTGTTTTTAGCTTATTATTGTATTATTACTTTTTCATTGTTGCTTGATTTTCAAGAAGTTCAGGAATTTTCAAAATCCTATTTCTTTTAAAAAATACAAGTCGGACGATCGTTTGGGATTCTCCATCATATTCAAAAACTTATTTTTCAAATGAACCTGAAAAAAATTAATGAACTAATTTCTGTTTTTAAAAAGGATTTGCTTGATCCGGCCTATTCTTATCCTCAAACCATCTATGAAATACAACAAAATTGGCAAAATGAATGGGATTTAGAACAATTGGATTTTTATGCGATGTATAACAGTTCTTTGGAAAACAGAAATACCAGGAGATTTTGGGTGGGTGAAAATTATGAACCTAAAAAGATGATGCTGGAGTTCATTAAAATGGAAAAGGAGTTTGTTCGTGAAATGTTTAGGGATCTTTTTAACACTGAAAAAGATTTGATGAGCAGAATGGATCGCTTTGTTTTTCATTGTGATTCATTATTGGAAGAGTATAAATCCAAAAACAGATCAAGTATAGTAAACCGCCATTTCCATGATGATGGATATAAAATGGTCTCACTTTATTTGAGTATGGAATACCCTGATTCATTTGCTTATTTCGATAGAGATAGTTTTGAAAGATTTCTTGCTGCTGTAGATGCTAAATTTGTTGCAGGTATAAATGATATCGAGCGGTATTCAAAAGTTGCTAAAATTGTCTTTGGTTTCATGCAAAAGGATCCTGAATTTATGGCTGCTCATTTTCAAAGATTACATGATGAGAGTTTTAAAGGTCTTAGTATGAGTTTGTTTTTTGAAATGATAAACAGATAAAAAAAGGCGCCCTTCGATTGGGCGCCTTTTTTTATTTCTTCAAAATTTCTTTCATCCTCTGAGGATTATTGAGGAGTTTGATGGATTCCTTGATTTCCGGATCATTACGAAGGGATATTTTTACTTTACCATTTTGGAAATAATACCGTGAAACAATTTCCTTCTCAATTTCATTGACAATATTGTCCTTGTTTTTTTCCAACTCAGAACGCTTGGCAGCTATGATTTTCTGTTCCAAATTCTGAATATCTGTATCGACAACATAAGAGACTTCTTTTGCCTTTTCGTTTAGGCTTTTTAATATTTTCTCTAACTCAGTGTTGTAGTCAAAGTTGTTGTCTTCCAAAAATTTGATAAAGCCATTCCAATCATCAAAATGATAATTTTCAGGTTCAGCTATGGTAGGATGATTTAATACATATTGAGTTACAAAATTGAAAATCAAATTTTCTTCATCCAGAATTTCAAGGATATTTGAATTTTCATCTTTATCCAAAACTACATCCGGTTTCACTCCTCCGCCGTCCAAAACTTTTCTTCCGTTTTCAGTTTTGAAAACTGCTCTTTCGTCATCCGGTATGTGCACCGGTTCCCCATCTTTATAAGATACTGCCTGAATGCATCTTCCACTTGGAATATAATATTTGGATGTAGTCACCTTCAGTTTAGCATTGTATCCAACATCGTGGGTATTTTGTACCAGGCCTTTTCCGTAAGAACGCTGGCCTAATAGAACAGCACGATCATAATCTTGTAATGTACCTGATACAATTTCAGAAGCAGAAGCTGAATTCTTATTGATTAGGACTATAAGTGGAATTTCTTCATCCACCGGATTTCCCAGGGTATTGAAGCTTCTGTCCCAATCTTTGATTTTTCCTTTGATAGAAACAACCAATTGATCTTTAGGTATGAAGACATTACAAAGGTTCACGGCTTCAGTCAATAGTCCTCCCCCATTTCCTCTGAGGTCAAGTACCATACCTTTTAGATTAGGATTTTCAGCTTTTAATTTTGATAGTGCATCTGCTACATTTTTGCCGGCTTCTCTGGTGAAAGTCGTCAAAGCAGCATATCCAATATCATCTCCTATTAAACCAGAATATGGAACATTTGGAACAGATACTTCTTCTCTGGTCAGTTGAAGCATGATGGGTTCCTTTTCACCTGGTCTTTCTACTTTAAGATCAACGTTTGTGCCTGGATAACCTTTCATGATGTCATTGACATCTTCCGGGGTTCTTGCTTTCGCTGATCTTCCGTCAATTTCGAGGACGATGTCTCCGGGTTTTAATCCTGCCTTTTGTGCCGGTGTTTCCTCATAGGTTTCTGTAATGGTAGGAAAATTATCTATGAGTTTGAACTTGGCTCCAATTCCGGTGTATTTCCCTTCTGTAATAAAACGATATCCTTCTATATCAGATTCAGAAATATAATTGGTGTAAGGATCTAAAGAAGCCAACATTGCATCGATACCGGTACGCATTAGCTTAGATGGGTCCAATTCATCAACGTAGTAGGTATTTAACTCTTTATAGAGATTGGTAAAGATTTCAATGTTTTTAGATATTTCGAAATACTTACCGTGGTCTCCTTTATAAGTTGTTGCAGTATTCACTATTAATACGGTGGCTACCATTACATAAAAGCCTGAAGTGAATATTTTTTTCATAAATTTTTATTTAACAGTCTGAAAATCAGTTGTTTAATCCTTTTTTACTTCTAACCCTTAATAGAACGATTAATTTTGAAGTTTAATTTTAAGGGTTAAAATTGTTTTAAGGTATTGATAATCAATTATTTGTATTTGATTCTTGCATTGGGTTTTGCCTTTCCCTTTCTTTTCTTAGAAATAAATCAAATTTGCTGATTTGCTCTTGCTTAGGATAGTAGTTATTGGATCGGTCAGTGTCTGCTGTTTCGAGATGCGGGTCAAGAATTACCTGAGTTACTTTCTTTTCAAATGGGAAAACCTTCTTGACTTTCTTTTGATTCATCTTCCATATTTCAGCCGGAATTTTTATTTCCTCAGTAGTATTGTCATCAAAATTGAATTGGACAATTATTGGCATCACCAGGCCACCTTTATTCTCAAAGGTAATTTCGTAATAATACGTTCCAGCTTCTATTAACTCCTTATCCTCTTCATCCAAATTCATTTTAAATTTCTCATAGTTTTTATAATCCTTTTCGGTTGGTTTGTCCTCATCGTAAGAATTATAAAAATCAAAAGTAACGGGATCAATATCCTGTTGATATTGCTTTATGGTCTCTTTGTTTTTTTGGAGCGTTAGATTGACAGGTTCTGTTTTCCTTTGTTCCAAAATATAGGCGTAATTCTTATCAGGATCTTTTGTATCGATTTGATATTCTTTTACTCCGTCAATTGTAATATCAACATGGTCGGTAGTATAAAACCAACCCCACCAAAACCAATCCAAATCAATTGCAGATGCATCTTCCATCGTTCTGAAAAAGTCTGCTGGTGAAGGATGCTTGAATTTCCATCTGTTTGCATAAGTTTTAAATGCGAAATCAAAGAGCTCTCTTCCCATCACTGTTTCCCTCAAAATATTCAAAGCGGTTGCTGGCTTGGAATATGCATTGCTTCCAAATTGAAAGATTGATTCTGAATTGGTCATGATTGGAGATATTTGTGATTTATCTCCTGCCATGTAATCTACAATTTTATCTGCTGGTCCTCTTCTGGAGGGATAATCTTTTTCCCACTGCTGTTCAGTTAAGAATTGTACAAAGGTATTTAAACCTTCATCCATCCAGGTCCATTGTCTTTCATCCGAGTTGACTATCATTGGGAAAAAGTTATGACCCACTTCATGGATAATCACTCCTATCAATCCATACTTCGTTCTTTTGGAATATGTCCCGTCTTCTTCCGGGCGACCTCCATTAAAACAAATCATAGGATATTCCATTCCAATTCTGTCCGTATGGATGGACCATGCTAGAAAATAAGGATAATCGAAGGTATAATGGGAGTACCATCTTAAAGTATGTGCAACTACTCTGGTTGAATACTTTTCCCAAAGTGGATTTCCTTCTTTTGGATACATGGACATGGCAAGCACTACCCTACCATCAGACATTTCTACACCCATGGCATCCCATATAAATTTTCTTGATGATGCAAATGCAAAATCACGAACATTGTCTGCTTTGAACTTCCATGTTTTAAGGGAAGTAGATTTCGTTTTCTCTTTTTGTCTTGCTGTATTTTCATCAGAGATAATTACAGGTTCCTTCCTTTCTGCTTTAGCCTTTTCAAATAGATTGAGTTCATCTTTTGTAAGAACCTCTTTGGCATTTTGTAATTCACCGGTTGCAGCCACTAAGTGATCTGAAGGAACTGTGATGCTTACTTCGTAATCGCCAAATGGTAGAGTGAATTCTCCCCTTCCCAGGAATTGTTTGTGTTGCCATCCTTCATTGTCTGAATAAACTGCCATTCTTGGGAAGAACTGTGCAATCGTGTATAGGTAGTTACCGTCTTTTTCAAAAAACTCATAACCAGAACGTCCTCCTATTTCAGCTCGGTTGTTTATGTTGTAATTCCATGAAACATTGAAAGAATAGCTTTCCCCTTGTTTTAATGGTTTGGGCAAATCTACACGCATCATTGTTTTGACAATTGCATAATTTAGTTTTTCTCCATTTGAACTTGTAACCTTTTGGATCTTAAAACCTCCATCGAACGTTGGGGTCAAAGATTTCAAAGTCCTGGGAGAAACCTGGTCAGATATTTCAGACTCTCTGATTTTGTAGGTATCAGATTCTTTAGCTCTCATATTTTGGTCTAATTGTAGCCAAAGGTAGTCGAGGTGGTCAGGTGAATTGTTGTGGTAGGTTATGGTTTCCTCACCGGAAATACTTTGATTGTCATCATTGAGTTGGACCTTAATTTTATAATCAGCCTTTTGTTGCCAGTACAAATGTCCTGGTGCACCGGATGCTGTACGGTAAACATTAGGTGTAGGTAACTCTTCGTAAAGTTGGCTGAATTTATTTCTTTCAGGTCTGTCTTGTGCTTTGGTTATTGCTGCGATAAAACAAATAACTAGGATTAAGTAAGCTGATTTCATGAATGGTTTAATTTATGTTCCACGTGGAACAATATAGATTCAAGTAAGGTTTTTTAAAAGCCAGGTTTTAAGATCACTAAAATTATTCGCTAAGGTTACGCTAGTTTTATTTAATTCCAAAATCTCTTTTAACCTCTGTGGGATGGGAATATCAATATTGTTATGAATAGACATTTCTTCTTTGAATTTTGCCGGGTGCGCTGTTTCAAGTACAATTCCGTTTATGTCTTTTTCAATTTGTAAAAACTCTTCTAAAGCCAAAGTTCCGACTGCTCCATGTGGATCGATAGTGTAATTGTGTTCCTGCTGTATTCTGGAGATTTCCTGAATGGTCTGCTCATCTGAAAATGAATATCCATTGATGTTGTTTTTTAAATTGTTCCACGTGGAACCATGGAGGTCTAACATCCTTGAAAAATTAGAAGGATTTCCAACATCCATTGCATTGGATAAAGTTCTTTTAGATGGCTTTGGTTCAAATATGCCTGTTTCTAAATAGTCCGGAACTATTTTATTGATATTCGTTGCCGCAAGGAATTTATAAACAGGAAGTCCCATTTTTGCTGCAAGCAAGCCTGCCGTCAGGTTTCCAAAATTTCCACTGGGAACAGAAAATACAAGCTTTTTACTTTTATCTTTTAATTGTTTATAAGCTTCAAAATAATAAAAGGATTGAGGAATTAACCGTGCGATATTAATGGAATTGGCAGAACTCAAATTAAGTACAGACTTTAATTCCGTATCTAGAAAGGCCGTCTTAACCAATTGCTGGCAATCGTCGAAAGTACCATCTATTTCTAAGGCAGTAATGTTTTCATTTAAAGTGGTCAACTGCTTCTCTTGAAGATTACTCACTTTTCCAGAAGGATAGAGTATTACAACTTTAATTCCAGGTACGTTATAAAATCCAGATGCTACTGCTCCTCCGGTATCACCTGAAGTTGCAACAAGAATAATTAAATCCTTTTCTTTTTTTTGATTGAAATGACTCATCAATTGAGCCATAAACCTTGCACCGAAATCTTTGAAAGCCATAGTTGGCCCATGAAATAATTCTAGGATGTATTTACCCTCCTTTAGTTCTACCAAGGGAGCGGGAAAATTTATGGATTCATAAACCATCTTTTTTAAAAGATGTTCTTCTATACTTTCCCCAATAAAGTTTCTAGCCACTTCAAAAGACAAATCCTGGAAAGACATCGATTCAAGATTGGAGAAAAATGAATCTGGTAGTCTTTTAATCTCAGAAGGCATAAATAATCCATTGTCATCCGGTAAGCCTTTTAAAACTGCTTCCGACAATGAAAATAGTTTGCCTGGGTTTTTCGTACTGTATAATTGCATTTTGAAAATATTAAAAAGGAAACTCAGGATATGTATTACAACATTCCTGATTTTAGAAGATTCTATTTTGTTTCGGATTAATTAGAACGCCAGAAGAAAGGAGTAAACAATAAAAAGATGGTAAACAACTCCAACCTTCCCAAAAGCATTAAGAACGATAAAATCCACTTCGCTGTTTCAGGAACAGCTGCAAAGTTATTTACAGGACCTACCGTTCCGATTCCAGGTCCTACATTTCCCAAAGCAGTTGCAGTTGCACCAATAGCACTTAAGAAATCCATTCCGGTCATAATCACAAATACAGAACCGATTAAAAAGGTGCTTAAATAGAGTAATAGAAATATAATTACGTGGGTTAAAATACGCGGAGGTACCACCTGATCATTTAGTTTAAGTGGAACAATGGCCCTTGGATGGATAATTCTTTTAAACTCCAACCAGGTGTTTTTAAAGAAAACCAGATGGCGGATAATTTTAATTCCGCCAGCCGTTGAACCTGCACATGCTCCCAGAAAGATTATTAAAAAGAAAATGAAGGTTAAACTTTCAGACCACTGTGTATAATCTGCAGAAACAAAACCGGTCGTTGTGATAAGTGAAACAATTTGAAACAAACTATCCCGAAAGGATTTTTCCCATGTCATCCCGGAAACACTGTGAACAGGTATGGAAATCAAAATAACCAGGAAAAGTATTAATCCTATGTAAACCTTAAACTCATCTATCTTCCAAACTTTCTGAAAGTTGAATTTCAAACCCCAATACAAAACTGTGTAGTTTGTACCTGCCAGTATCATAAAGAAGATTAAAACATATTGAATGTAAGGATCAGTAAAAAAAGCAATGCTTGCATTTTTGGTGGAAAAACCGCCTGTGGCCATGGTAGTTAGTGCATGATTCAAAGAGTCAAATCCTGTCATACCTCCCATCCTCAGCAAGATTATCAGAATAAAAGTGAGGCCCAAATAAATCAACCAAAGCCTTTTTGCTGTCTCGCGAATCCTTGGATGGATTTTATCGGAAGTTGGTCCAGGAGCTTCAGCAACAAAGAGTTCAATACCACCAATACCCAACAAGGGGAATATAGCAACCGTTAAAACAATGATCCCCATCCCTCCAATCCATTGGGTCAGACTTCGCCAAAATAATACGCCATCCGTTACTATTTCAATGTCGTTTAAAACAGAGGCTCCAGTGGTGGTCATGCCTGACATAGATTCAAAAAAGGCATCAGTAAAAGAAGGAATAAATCCACTGATCATGTAAGGAATACTGCTGAAGGTAACCATTGTCAACCAGCCAAGTGAAACTATGAGAATCCCTTCTCTTTTATTCACCTTGTTGACAGGTTTGAATTTTGTGAAATACAAAATCAATCCAAATCCAATCGTTATCAATGCTGAATAAACAAAGGTCATTTCATCACCGCTTTCCATGATAAAACACACAGGAAGGCAGGCCAGCATAAAGAATCCAATAATGATGGACAACACGCCTAGTACATTCGTAATGGGTGTGAGACTAATCATAGAAAATGGGATAGATATTAATTATCTGAAATATTGTTCCACTTTAGAAATGGCTTCAGGCAAAGCAAATACAATTACCTTATCTTCTACTTGAAATTGAAAATCTCCGGTTGGTATTAAACTCTCCTCCCCTCTTATCACTCCTCCTACCAATGCTGTTTTAGGAAATTTCAAATCACGAAGTGGTTTTTTGGTTAGTCTGTTTTCTTTTTGGATAACAAACTCGATTACTTCCGCATCTACACCATGCAAACTGGTAATTGCCTTCACCATCCCCTTTCGTACAAATCTGAAAATATTATTGGCAGCAATCAGTTTTTTATTGATGAGTGTGTCTACTCCAATATCCTGTGAAATGAAAGTATATTCTCTGTTTTCTACTTGAGCAATGGTCTTAAAAACACCATAATTTTTTGCGGTTAGACTGGCAATAATATTCGTTTCCGAGTTTGGAGTGAGTGCCAGGAAAGCATCCATTCTCCTCAATCCTTCTTCTTCTAACAATCCAATATTGCTGCCATCTCCATTTATTACCAGAGCATGGTCAAGGTGTTCAGATAGAATTTTACAATTTTCTTTTTTCTTTTCAATGATGGTAACATTGTAATCCTTCTCCAACATTTTAGCCGTTTCAAAACCAAGCCCGGTTCCACCAAGAATCATGATATTCTTGATTTTCATTTTACCACCTCCGACCAAAGCCTCTACTTTTTCAATATTTTCCTTTCTGGCAATGAAGTAGACATGGTCGTTTTTCAAAAGGTAAGTATCTCCTCTGGGTATAATGGTTTGATGACCTCGAAGAATAGCAATAGGTCTCAGATTGACATTGTCATCAAGTCCCTCTACCTCTTTTAACCTTTTATTTATAAGAATGGAATTTTGATTGAGTGTGATTCCAACCAGACTTATCTTGCCATTTTCAAATTCAAATATATCCGTGAAGGAACATTGATCCACCAATCTTTGAATCTCTTTGGCAGCCAATTGTCTTGGAGAAATTAAAGAGTCAACGCCCAGCTCGTTAAAAATTGGTCGCTGGTCATTGTCCAGATAATCACTGCTGCTTACACGGGCAATGGTTCTCCTTGCCCCCATTTTTTTTGCAAGAATGGCAGTAATGAGATTTGTTTTCTCAGAGGTAGTAACTGCAATGACAAGATTGGCTTTCCACACTTCAGCATTTTCCAGTACCTCTATCGAAGAGGAATCGCCCTTTATTGTTAAAACATCCAGATGTGTGGCAGCGTAATCCAGCAAATCTTGGTTAATATCAATGAGAATGATATCTTGATTTTCAAAGGAAAGAAGTTCGGCTAAATGAAAGCCAACATCACCGGCTCCGGCTATTACTATTTTCATTATAAGCTTATTAAAAAAGCATAATATTTACCACCTGTGCTATCTTGCACCGAAATAGCATACAAATATCCAAATCCCTTACCAAAATCCCAATTTGTATGAAAATTCTAATGGTCTGTTTGGGTAATATTTGTCGTTCCCCTCTGGCAGAAGGAATTATGAAAGAAAAAATCACCAAAAAAGGCCTCGATTGGGAGGTCGACTCTGCTGGTACAGGCTCCTGGCACGTGGGCGAATTACCTGATCCCAGATCCATTTTAAAAGCAAAAGAAAATGGAATCGATATAACGGATCAAAATGCCAGACAGTTTCAAAAATCCGACCTTGATTCATTCGATCTTATCCTTGCTATGGATAGTTCAAATTACAATGATATCAATAGACTGACTACTAATGACGACCACCGAAATAAGGTACAATTGATCATGAACTTCGTAAAACCGGGATTCAACCAAAATGTTCCGGATCCTTATTGGGATGATGATGGTTTTGAAAAAGTATTTCAAATGCTTGACCTCGCTTGCGATAAGATCATCGAAAAGTACGCTTCCTGAGTATTAACATTCTCCTAAAATGAAATTTCCTGCCCTGGCTTTGTCCTAACAAAGCATTAAACCCTTGTTTCTAAATTTATGAATTTTAACATTTTAATTATTATAGAAATTCTTTTAAATAATTGATAATCAGATGTTTGTAAATTTTTATCCTGTTTATTTTAGTTAAAAGCTCTTATTAAAAGCCCATTTTAAAGAAATAACAAATAATGGATTAGCTACGTCTCCCAAATAGAAAGCGATTATTTAATTTTTAAACACTTTCGCCATGAGACGCTACCTATTATCTACCAGTTTCAGCCTAATGGCATTGTTTGTATTATTCACTACAAATGCACAAAATGTCTCAGGCACTTTGCAACCCGGCTACACCACTTTTGGATTAAACGCTGGAGCTGCTTATCAAAGCAGTGATGTGAAGGTTGACCCAAAAGGATTCGGATTCGGATTGACACTTGGTAAAAACATTTTTTATAGACCGGGTGCTCCCCTATCTTTTGATCTGCGTTCCAGGTTTTTGTACACCCAATCTTATGGATTGGATGTTTTAAAGAATCACCATATTGATGATGATAGCGCAGTAAATGGAACCTTTGGTTTGAATTACCTCAATTACCCCGAACAAACCGGTATTCAGGATGGATTTATTTATTCCAATCACAAAACCTCTTCTGCAGAATTGGGCGGCGAAGCAGTTCTTACTTTGAATGAATTGAAAGAAAGAACCGGTGTCAAAGTCAGCCTCTTTGGCGGATTGGGCCTAGACTGGTACAATGTAAAAATTAATCAGGGCGATCAAAATGGTGCTCCTTACCATGAAGAATATGCAGCATTGAATGATGGAGCACAAACGCGCCAGGTGTTGGATAATTTGAAAAATCAAATTTTGGATAATTCCTATGAGACCAATGCAGGCGGATTTGAGAATGGTTGGGGAAAAATGAAATTAATGCCTTCTCTTGGAGCTGAAATTGGCTTCCAGGTAACACCTAAATTTTCAATCGATTTTGGTCACAGAATGACCTTTACCGGACGTGATAATTTTGATGGTGACCAGTGGAGTGAATCTGGCAACGATCTGCTACATTATACATATGGTGGTTTGAACTTCAATATCAATAAATCTGCTCCAAGATTAAGAGAGCCAAACATCAAATTGATTAAACCCAATAGAAATGTTTTGACTACTCAAAATACTACACTTGTAATTGAGGCAGAAATTGAAAATGTAAAGAGTGCAGCCGACATTAATTTCCAGGTGGATGGCCAGGATCGTGGATTTAGCTTTAGAAATGAGGATTTTGTTTCCAGCATTTATTTGGCACCAGGAAAACATGAGATATTCCTTAGTGCAAGCAATCAGGCAGGTTTTGATAGTGAAAAGATTACTGTTTTTGTAGAACAGGATAATATCATTCAAAACCCTCCGGTAGTTTGGGAAAATCCTCCTTCTGTAAGATTTACCAGTCCTGCAAATGGTCTTTACGAAAGCAATACCAACCGGATTCATATTGAGGCTGAAGTATTGGAAATAAAATCAAAGTCTGAAATCAGGTTTTGGATGGATGGAAGAGAAATTCCATTCAATTTTCAATCAAGCAGAGGCTTGATTCTGACTGATGTTATGTTACATCCTGGAGAAAACTTCTTCAAAATCCAAGTTAGAAATAACGACGATACGGCTACAGATGAACTTAGGATAAATTATATCGAGCCGATAGCTTACCCTTCAGTTCAGATTAGCAGACCAAATGATGGTCAGCAATTCAGTCAAAGAGTAATTGAACTTTTGGCCAATACTTCTAATGTGATGCATTATTCAGACATCAGAGTATTGGTAAATGGAAGAAATGTTGACTTTGGGTTTTCAAATCAGTTGGTCAAAAGCAGCATTCAATTATTTGAAGGAGATAACCTGATTGAAGTTGAAGTAAGAAATAATGCAGGAACAGATAAAGATGTAGTTAGAGTATGGTTTGAAAAAGAGCAACCTGTTATGTATCCTCCAACAGTAAACATAATCAGGCCTTACAATAACCAAACTACCGAGGATGCCAACATTCAATTGAATGCCAGGATCGATAAAGTTGATGATAAAAGGTACATTGATCTAAAGGTGAATGGTCGCAGTATGAATAATTTCTCTTTCAATGGTAGAGAATTAATTGCAACGGTTTCTTTGAGAGAAGGAAACAATACCATCCAGGTTATTGCTAAGAATAGAGGTGGTGAGGCGTCAGATTTGGTAAATGTAATTCGGGAAAGAAAAATTGAAATTCCGAATCTTGTTTATCCATCTGTAGAGATAGTTGAACCTATTTCTGGGAAAGTAGAGAAAAAGCCTGAGACGAGACTTATTGCAAATACCAAACATGTTGGTGCTTCAAAGGATATAACCATATTAGTAAATGGAGTTTCTCAGTCTAGGTTTGATTTTAGAAACCATACGATAAATGTCAAGCTTCCTTTAAAGAAAGGTTTCAACAAAATTGAAGTTATCGTGAAAAATGGAGATGGAACGGATAGAGCTGAAACGACTATTCAGTATGTTCCAGAGGTAATTGTTCAGGTTCCAAAACCACCGGTGGTTTCTATTATTACCCCAAAAAACAACTCTACCAGAGAATTGGAGCGAACTGAATTAACGGCTACAGTAAAAAATGTGGATAGAAAATCAGATATCCAGGTTGTTTTAAATGGAAAAAGTGTTGATTTTACTTTTAACAGAGATCAGGTAAAAGCAACTTTGATATTGGAAAATGGAATCAACCAGATTTATGTTAAGGCAAGAAATTCAGACGGTCAGGACGAAGCAAAATTGGTTGTAAAACTATTAGAAATACAGCCGGCACCTACGGTAAGGATTTCAAGGCCCGGTGACAATAGCAAAGTTTCTGATAGTGAAATTGATTTCATTGCTGATACTCGATTTGTTGATTCTAATGCAGATATAGATTTGATTTTGAACAATAGTAAAGTTGATTTCAATTTTAGTCCTGGAAATGGACAGGTAAGGGCAAACTTGAATTTAAAAAGAGGGGCCAACCAGATTGAAATCAGGGTTAAAAATCAAACTGCGAGAGCGAGCGACAAGATCAAGGTAACGTATATTCCTTTGCCGGTTCCGGATGTAAAGGTTGATAATGAGGTTAACATTACCCAAAAACCTGAAATCAATGTCATTTCCGTTTCTCAACCAACCATTGATCCGATGAACCCTAAAAAGGCGAGGAGTACTTTGGTAGCAAAGTTGAATTTTGTCAAAAGTTCATCAGATATCAGATTTACTGTAAATGGAAACGAAGTTAAGGACTTCCTTTTTGCACAAACCGGAAGTTTTCAGGTTACATTTCCGGTTGAGCCAGGCAAGAATCTGGTTGAACTTACAGCAAAAAATGATGCCGGAACTACGAGGATTTCTCGAATCGTCGAACTTGGAGTAAATACAGGTGAAGGAGGAAAAATAAGAGAAACTCCAAATTCGGAAGTGAACAATGAGCCAGTAAAAGCTGCTCCAACCAGATCAAAGAAAAATAAGATGTAAATATTTTTAAAGCGTCGTTGGTGATTTATCAGATTAGAGCGTGGTCAATTTTGGCCACGCTTTTTTATAATCTTTTATCCAACTGAACGACCATCTTGGATTTCCATTCAGCAAAATCACCTGCAATAATGTGTTTCCTTGCTTCTTTTACCAACCAAAGGAAAAAACTCAAATTATGTAAAGAAGCAATCATCGCACCTAAGGCTTCTCCACACCTTACCAAATGGTGCAAATATGCTTTGCTATGTTCCCTACTCGTTCGGGAATTACTATTTTCATCAATTGGGTCGAAACAGTCTTTCCATTTCGCATTTTTAATATTGATGATGCCTTCTGAAGTATAAAGTAGTCCGTGCCTTGCGTTACGGGTCGGAAGGACACAATCAAACATGTCTATTCCCAGACTAATACATTCCAGCAAATTGACCGGAGTGCCCACTCCCATTAAATAGCGTGGTTTTTCTTTAGGAAGTATTTCACAAACAAGATTGGTAACATGGTACATTTCAGGTGCAGGCTCCCCTACTGATAATCCCCCTATTGCATTTGCAGGCCGGTCAAAAGAGGCAATGGTTTCAGCAGATTCTTTCCTAAGATCGTCATAGGTACTTCCCTGGACAATTGGAATTAGTGTTTGCTCATAACCATATAATGGTTCAGTTTTATCAAAATGAGTGCAGCATCGTTCAAGCCAACGATGTGTCATATGCATAGACCTTTTAGCATATTTATAATCACAAGGATAGGGTGTGCACTCATCAAATGCCATAATAAAATCGGCACCAATTTTCCTTTGAATATCCATTACCCCTTCCGGAGTAAAGTGGTGCTTTGAACCATCAATATGGGATTGAAAGGTTACTCCTTCTTCTTTGATTTTTCTTCGGTTGCTCAATGAATAGACCTGATATCCGCCACTATCTGTCAAAATTGGCCCACTCCAATTGTTAAACTTGTGTAAGCCTCCGGCCTTTTCCAATACATCCAATCCGGGTCTCAGATATAAGTGATAAGTATTTCCTAAAATAATTTGAGCCTGAATTTCCGTACTCAATTCATGGATATGAACTGCCTTTACAGTACCAGCAGTACCTACCGGCATAAATATCGGAGTCTCTATCTGTCCATGGTCTGTGGTTATCAAACCTGCTCTTGCAGATGATTTGTCATCTGTTACTTTTAGCTCAAATTGCATATAATATGGTGAAGAAGTTTAGGCTGCAAAGTTGAATAACCTTTTTTAAAAATTAAAACAGGGATTCATTTTGATTTAAATAAGCACAATTAAGCATGCTTTTAAACTCTGAAAAAGAAAAACAAAAAGCATGAAGTCTCGTTTTGTAGTAACTTTGCGCCCCGATTGAATCATATCATAAAAATAATTAAAGTGAAAAAATTTACTTTTCCACTTTTTGTTCTACTTCTTGTTGTAGTAAGTTTAAATGCCCAAAAGGGCTGGGAAGCCGGTGGATGGATTGGTGGTTCCCATTATTTTGGAGACCTCAATACAAACTTCCGGTTGTCTAATCCAGGATTGGCTGGAGGTTTGATCGCCAGATATAATTTTGATGATCGCATCTGTCTAAAATTTTCAGGAAATATCGCACAAGTAAGTGCAGACGATGCAGATTCGAACAATCAGTTTGAAAGAGCAAGGAATCTTAGTTTCCGCTCTTTGATTTATGAAGGTGCTGCACAGTTAGAGTTCAATTTCCTTCCTTACGTGCACGGAAGTAATGATGAGTATTATACACCTTACCTATTTGGTGGATTTTCAGTAACGAACTTCAATCCGGAAGCCCAACTTGATGGAACCTGGTATGAACTTCGACCTCTTGGCACAGAAGGCCAATTTAGAGGAGAGGAATATTACTCAGTTACAGGTGCTTTTGCATTTGGGGGTGGTTTCAAAATCGATCTTAGTTACGAGTTGAGTCTGAATTTTGAAATTGCAGGTCGCTATCTTTTCTCAGATTACCTGGATGATGTAAGTAAAACTTATCCGGATAAAGACGATCTTGAGGGTCTTCGTGGACCATTAGCAGTTGAATTTTCAGATCGCTCGTTATTGATTCCAGGTGTAAATGATGGAGAAATCGGCGCCGAAGGAAGACAAAGAGGTAGCAATCAATCCAACGACAGTTATTATATGATAGGAGTTGGAATTGTTTATTATTTCGGTGACTTGAAATGCCCACCCTACGCCAGGTAATTAAATTTTCTTTTGTAAGTTTTTTCTAAAAGAAACCAATAAGATTCCTGCAAGGATTAAAAGCCCTGCGAGGACCTTTACCCAATTCAAGGATTCTTTTCCAAAGCTCAAGGCTATTATTGCTGCAAATAATGGTTGGAGAAAGATGTAAATACTAACGGTTGTTGATTGCAACTGTCTTAATGCAAATGCATTTAATAAATAAGCTAGAACTGTAGTGAAGATTAATACATAAGCAATTGCAGTACAAATTCCAACTGGAAATGCTGACCAATTCACGTCGACCAATTGCGGAATTCCAAAAGGAGAAATAAATACCAAACCAAAAAGAAATACCCATTTAACTACTGTTAGCGCCTGGTATTTCTGCATCAAACTCCTAACAAGAATCAGGTATATCCCATAAGAAGTTGCATTCACAAAAACCAAAAGGTTACCAAAGGCCTGATCTCCTGAAAATTCAAAGCTTTTTCCATTGCTGATTATTAAAACGGCTCCGGCCATTCCTAAAACGATTCCCAGAAATTTTGGCAGGGTGATTCTTTCTTTCCCCATAAGTGCAGCAATCACCAAGACCAAAATTGGATTGGTAGTCATGATGAGACTTGCGTTGATAGGGGTGGTTCTGTCCAGACCACTAAAGAAAAACATTTGATTGATGGCTACTCCAAAAAATCCACAAGCGATCAATAATGGAATATCCTTTTTGTCTATTTTCTCCCTCACCCAAAGTTGATGGAGGATCCAAAATACAAGGACACCGGTGATTACCCTAAGCCAAATAAAGCCTAAAGGTTGTAGATAGCCCTCCCCCATTACATCTTTAGCGATGGTGTAATTGGCACCATAGATCAAAGAAACGGCCAATACGGCCAGGTGGGCTTTCAATCTTCTTGACAATACCTTGTATTTAGGCTGCAATGATACTTGAAATTGATGGATAAATCGGAGGCTATTTCAAGTATCATTGCAGCTTCTAACTTGGTGGTTTATTTTTTTAAAAAATTTATTTGTGCAATTGAAATAGAAGCTGTACTTTTGTGCTCCTTTTGAAAACCGCTTTTGACGAGCAGGAAAAACAATAGTAGAAATGAAAAGGACTTTTCAGCCCTCTAGAAGAAAAAGAGCCAACAAGCACGGATTCCGCGCTAGAATGGCTACCAAAAACGGAAGAAAAACTTTGGCACGTCGTCGCGCACGCGGACGTTTCAAATTGACCGTTTCTGACGAGAAGAGATTGAAGTAATACTTCATATACTTCTGTTATTATATCAAAAAAGCCTAACAGTTTCGTGCTGTTAGGCTTTTCTGGCTTACCGGCTGTTTTAACTTACAACTTATAAGTCTTCCGCTTTTCCTTTTTCGGTTTTTCCGGCTGTGGTAAAGGTTGGCCTTCACGTCCTCTAAAGAAAAAATCCATTCGTTCATCCATTTTTGGCTTTTCCTCCTGAACAATCCCATCCGGATTTGGATATACATTGACTTCCAAAGGTAAAGTTTCCATCACTCCCCCATCTACTTCAATACTGGCAGGCTCGATAAAGTAACTTCCTTCCATTTTAGGTTTTAAAAAGAAGGTATAAGTCACCTTTTGTGAAACATCACCGTTTATCATACTAAAACTACTACTTTGATTAGGGCCGCCCACAATATCAAAATTATCAAAGGTTGGCATTTCAAAATTTACGCCTTTGGCATTCTCCAACTCAAAAGTTACTTTGAAATAATTACCCATCAAAACAGTATCCCTGTCGATTTGAACTTTAAATACAGGTGATTTATCAGATTGTGCATTCAAATCTGATGTTAAACCAAAAATTGTCAGCAAAGAAAAAATGATATACTTTTTCATAGTTCAAAATTTTGATTACCAATCTTTTCCATTGGGAACTTCTTTTCTGTTCCCTTTTTGAATTTTTTCCTGAACCTTTTGTTCTTCCTGGTTCATGATGTCCAATAGTTTTTCTGCTTCTCGTTTGGTCAGGTCCTTTGGAGTCTCCTTTTGTTTTTCGTTTTGTTGCTGCTCAGATTGCTGCTGTTGATCTTGTTGATTTTGGTTTTCCTGGTTTTCCTGATCTTTATTTTGTTGTTGCTGTTGTTGGTTTTGTTGCTCGTTCTTTTTGTTTTCGTCCTGGTTTTGTTGTTGTTGCTGCTGTTGTTGAACCAATTGTTGTTTGGCAAGAGCAAGGTTTTTTTTCGTTTCCAAGTCTTTTGGATTTATCAATAGTGACTTTTGAAACGCATCAATGCTCTTGTCATACTCTTTCTTTTGAAAATAAGCATTTCCTAAATTATGGTATGCCTTCGATTTTAAATCTTCATTATTAGCAGAACTGGCAGCACTTTCATATTTTTCAATAGCCTCATCAATTCTGTTTTGTTTATAAATGGTATTTCCAAGATTATAAGTTGCATCGGCTTCTTTTTCAGATTCTAATGCTTTGCGGTAATTTTCTTCGGCAGATTTAAAATTGTCACTGTAATAAAATTGGTCTGCTTCTCGCAATAACTGATGTTTGGTCTGAGCACTTAATTCAGTTCCAAACCAGCTCAAAGCCATCAATAATCCTATAGCTTGCAAACAAATATTTGCTTTTATTTCTATGGATAATATGGTCAAACCTTTATACATCTTTCCTTACTACATTTTGAGGCATCCAGAAATCGGCCAGTAATAAAAACATCCCTAGAAAAATGAAATATTGATAATAACTTTCAAATGAGGTAAATGACCTTTGTTCGTAACTTCTTTTTTCAATTTTTGAAATGCGATCCGAAAGAGGTCCCAATATATCCTCTTCTCCTGCTACAATATTTACATAAAATCCATCTGTCGTTTCAGCTATATTTTTCAGCATATCCTGATTTAAAGCTGACTTCACGGGATTGCCTGTTTCATCTCTTTTATAATCTCTTCTCCCATTTACAAAAGTTGGAATCAAGTCACCTTCAGGAGTTCCGACTCCAATGGTGAAAATCAAAATACCATTTGACTTTGCCTGTGAGATTTGCTCTTCCAGTTTGTCATCGTGATTTTCTCCATCCGAAATAACAATCAAAACCTTTTGTTGTTGGCTTTCGGTATCAAAAGCATTTTGAGCCAGTTCAATGGCAGAACCAATAGCAGTTCCTTGAGTTGCAGCCAGTCCGGGGTTTGCTGACCGAACAAATAAAGTAGCAGCAGCATAATCATTGGTCAAAGGAACTTGCAAGTAGGCGTTTCCTGCAAATACAATAAGTCCAATTCTATTACCCCTGAATTTTTTGATCAGTGATTCTGTGAATTTCTTTGCACGTTCCAATCGGCTAGGCGCAATGTCCTGAGTCAACATACTTTCCGAAACATCCAAAGCAATTATTAAATCGATCCCTTCAGATTTCACTCTTTCTTTTTTGGAACCCCACTGTGGGTTTGCCCAACCAATAATGAGCAAACTCATACCGCAAATGAAAAGGATATTTTTACTATGCTTTCTTTTTCTGGAAAGACCATTGATCAGGGATTCTAATAGCTCCGGATTTCCAAATTGATTCATTTGGTTTTTACGAATACGGTTGCCCAACCATATCACCAAAATCACAATGGGTATGGCTGCTAAAAAGTATAAATGCTCCGGGTATTCGAATCGAAACAAGGTGTAAAAATTTAGATTGGCAAATTAAAATCTTTGGTTTCGTTTTCAAAAACTGAATTTATCCTTAACGGAACTTTTACAATGTCTAATCAATCTTTAATGGACTTGTGCGAAACCAAAAAAGCCAAAAAGTCCTTGGTTGCAAGTTTTGAATCCATTATCAACGCATCTGAAATTCCTTCCTTTTTTAAACTATCCAATTGCATAAAGAATTGTTCAAACCTTTTAAGGTCTTCCTGCTTCAGGTTTAGTTTTTCGAGTTGAAGGGTACTTTTCCAGGACTTGAAAAACTCTGGTACGGATTTTAGAATTTCCTTTTTAGATGCTGTGGATCCGGATTCTTTCAATTGCAGATCCAGACTGAAATTTTCAAGACTATAAGTCCAACTTTTGATGGATTTTAACTGATTATTATTCCAGTTCAAAAAAGAATCCAGACAGGACTTATTTACCTGATGGGTTTGTATTGCGGTCAAAAACTCTGCGTCCAATAAGTTTTTCTCCAACCGTAATTTTAAATGAGATGCTGAAGGGATAAATAAAGGTGTGCTGATGGAGTCTTCAAAAGAAATTGAACGATCAAATCGTTCATTGCACAAATTTGAAAGGTCTTCAGTGCAGGACGTACTAATGACCAGAATAATTAGAATGAATTGATATTTGAAAACCCTGAAATTCATCCGGTATTATTCCAGGACTCCTTCCCGCTTCTTTTTGTAATAATTGACGCCGGCTCCAAAAACCCAGCCTTCCTGTCCGGTTTTTGTCCTGATTTTGATCCAGGGTTCGGTGGCTGTTTCCAGTCCCAGGTTTAGTTCTGTTTTAAAATCAGTTACTTCATTTAAAAAATAAACCTCTTCAAATAAACCCAACTGAGCGACAACTTCGCTCTCCAGGTCCGGCCCTTTTCTTAGTTTAAGTTTATTAATGGTAATATAAAGTCTGGAGTAGTCCGCATTACCGGTAGCCACCGGAATTGGTTTTGCTTCTTGAGCAGCTGAATTTTCCTCAACTACAGTAACTCCGTCTTGTGGAGTCGCAGTGGAATCCACCTTTACTGTGTCCTGCATTCCTATTTCCTCCTCCGGGTTTAATTCTTTTTTAGTGGCACTGCATTTAGGAACTGCCCAAAGAACAAATCCAATGAAGAAGACTCCAATTAAAATAAATTCAAGTTTTGGTAATTTTTTGAAAGCCATGATATACTTTCTTGTTGTTTTGGGTACTAATAAGGTACAAAGTTATTCTATCCATCCATATTTTTATCAAAATGAAGACTATGAATGACGGAAATGCCTTATATGAAATCGCTTTAACCAAAATTCCACTCATTGGTCCAATTACTGCCAAAACCCTGGTGAGTTACTGTGGAAGTGCAGAAGCTGTATTTAAATCTTCGAAGAAAGAATTGGCAAAAATCCCAAGTATAGGTAAGCAGTTGATCCAAAATATCCATCTGAGTCAAAACATCAAAGCAGCTGAAACTGAACTGCGCTTTATAGAAAAAAATCAAATCCAGGTTTATTATTATCTGGATAAATCCTATCCATCCAGACTAAAACATTATCCGGAAAGTCCGGTGATTATTTACCAAAAAGGAAACGCAAATCTAAACGCAGATAAAATCGTCGGAGTGGTAGGAACCCGAAAACCTTCACCTTATGGAATCCAGGCTTGTGATGAAATTGTACAAGGATTACTTCCCTACTCTCCCCTAATTATTAGTGGGCTAGCATATGGAATCGATATTACTGCACACAAAAAATCCGTAGAAATGGGCTTGCCGACTGTTGGCGTCCTGGGACATGGTTTACAGATGTTGTACCCACTTGCTCATAAAGCTATTGCCAGGAAAATGGAAAAACAGGGCGGGTTGATTTCTGAGTTTGGTCAGGATATGGAAATCAACCGGGAGAATTTTCCAATGCGAAATAGAGTAATTGCCGGACTTTGTGATGTATTGGTTGTTGTGGAAAGCGGACTAAAAGGCGGCTCAGTCATTACAGCACACATGGCCAATAATTACAATAAAGATGTATTAGCAGTTCCCGGAAGATTGTCTGATAAATATTCCCAAGGGTGCAATCACTTGATCAAGACCCACAAAGCAGCATTGATAGAATCGGCTGAAGACATTGCCTATTTACTAAGATGGGATATAGAAAACAAAACCCAGGCTTTTCAAACCAGCCTTTTCGAGGACCTGCCGGAAGAAGAACAGGCAATAATTGACTTACTAAAATCTGCCGATCAAATGCATTTAGACAAGATGGCTTTCAGCTTAAAGATCAAAACAAGTTTATTATCAGCCAGATTACTGGAGATGGAATTCAAAGGCTTGATAAAATCACTACCGGGAAAAAGTTATATGCTTGCAGGCTGGTAATTAAAATTTAACCGACCTTAGAATTGCTTCCATGTATTGCATGGAATTTCTTTTTTCTTCACCGGGTGAAAAGATGAAACCATCAATAAAAAACACTTCACCTTTATTCTCGTTCACTACTGCCAGGCTGGCAAATGGTCCTCCCATAAAGTCATTTTCCAATTCCCAAATTCCATGGAGTTCGACTGCGAACCGGTTGTTGATGGTTTTGTTTTCAGCAAACATGGGAAGATCCACATCATTGGTTGTCATATAAGAACCTTCGATGGTAGACGAGACATATTTTTTGCCCAACTCGTTTCGGAGATTTTTCAGAGACTCTTTGCTCATTTGATCCGGCCCTGTGTATTTTACCTTAGTAATTAGAATATTACTACTAATGTCTTTATTTTCTTTTCTCAACCACATAGCATTGCCATCGTCTATAGCAATATTATAATCTTTTGGAATTTTCACCTGAGCTCCAAAAACTTCCAGAATCCTATTTGATATGCTATTGTTGTTTCCACCTTGAAAAACTGTAGCCTGAATTCTATCAGCATCATTATCCTGAATTTTCTTTTTTACAGCGGGGTAGGCTTTGGAAATAACTTCAGCCAGCTGTGTTTCATCAGATGCATACATGTAAAACAATTGCTGGTTGTTCGCCCACTTGTTTTGCCCAACAGATATGTTTCCTCCACCTTCTTTCAGACCTTTAGTAATTTTTTCTTCACCAATGTCTGACTTCACCAATTCATTGGTTTTAGAGCCAGTCCTACTTAGGTCAGATAAGAAAATATAAGTTCTGTAAGAACGATAAAGCTGTTCTTCTGCAATTTGTCTTGGAGTGAAATACCGAAGATCAAACATCGGTTCGGGTTGAGGCAAAATCAGATAAGGAGACTCAAAATAGTACCGCAAAGTATCACCTGCCGGTCCGTTCCAAATTGCAGTGTCAGCAACAATGGTCAGTTCGTTGAGCTTGCTGTAGGCATTCGGCTTTGCCTTTAAATTTGGATTCTCATTTCCTGTGCTACAGGCAGAAAAGCTGATGGTGAATATTGAAAAAACTAAAACAGGAAAAACAAGCTGCTTCATATATATCATATAATACTTCGAATTTCTTCTTATGATGAAAGGATTACCTTTTTAATAGGATGCGAAATTAAACTATTTGGGTGTGTTCCTATGGAACCAAAATATTTAGGGCGTTTTTTAAAATGGTAAAATTAGAAGGACATGCACCTATCAACTCTCCATCAACCTCAAGTTTTACGGTGGTCCGGACTCCATCAACCTGTATTTCCTCTACCGTGGATGTTGAGACCTTTGGGTGATTGCCAATACTTCCATTGTAAAATCGGTAGGTATTAAGCAATACACCTAATTTAGAAATAGGTTTTACAAAAGTAAGAGCAAACTTGCCATCCTGGGGATTTGCATGGGGGACTATTTCCATACCTCCCCCGGAAAAATTACAGATTCCAATATTAATAGTATAGATTTTCCCTTTGTAAGATTGATCATCATAATAAATGGATACTTCCGGATATTTATATTTAAAAAGACATTTCAACACCATAAAAAGGAAAAATACCTTACCCCATTTTTTTGGTTTTCTTTGTTCTGCGTATTCAACAACAAATGCATCATAGGCCAAACCGGCAACATTCATAAAGTATCGAATGCCTTCTTTATTTCCATTTTTAAACCTGACCATCCCAACATCCTGTGTGACTATTTTTCTATTGCCAAACATTTCAAACCAGGTATCCAAATCTTTTGGTATAGACCATGTTTTTACCCAATCATTGCCGGTGCCAAGAGGTAAGGCAGTTAGGGTCAGTTCACTTTGAGGGATTTGATTTTGTAGAAAAAAACCATTGAGCATTTCATTTAAGGTTCCATCACCTCCTACGGCAATAAAATTTCTAAAACCTGATGTGATTCCTTGTTGGGTCAATTCTATTCCATGGCCTTTTCTTTGGGTTTGAAAAACCTCGATGTCAATTCCATTTTCCAAAAATCTTTTTGAAACCTCCGGCCATAATTTTGAAATTTTACCACCGCCACTGGCAGGATTAACAAGTACGAACCATTTTGAATTTAACTTGCTCAAGGTAATTTTCTAATTTAGCCCCAAACTACGAAATCATGTCGATTCTTAAGCTGGAGCATGTTGTAAAAACTTATGGAGATTTCACCGCAGTGAATAATGTGGGGTTTGAGGTTTCTGAGGGTAAAATATTTGGATTATTGGGCCCGAACGGCGCCGGCAAAACTTCCTTGATTAGGATTATTACCACCATTACCAGAGCAGATTCAGGGCAGATTTATTTTGAAGGTGAAAAATTAAACACCAAACATCCGGAACAAATTGGGTACATGCCGGAAGAGCGAGGCCTATACAAAAAGATGAAGGTAGGAGAGCATTTGTTGTACCTGGCCCAGTTGAAAGGTCTGAGCAACGCAAAGGCAAAACTGGAAATCGGCGGCTGGTTGGAAAAGTTTGGTATCGAAGACTGGTGGAATAAAAAGGTCGATGAGTTGTCTAAAGGAATGCAGCAAAAGATTCAGTTTATTGCTACTGTAGTTCACAAACCAAGGTTACTTATTCTGGATGAACCTTTTTCAGGACTTGATCCGGTAAATACCAATTTAATAAAGGACGAAATCAGAGAATTAAACCGACAGGGTATTGGAGTAATTTTTTCAACCCACCGTATGGAACAAGTAGAAGAGATCTGTGAGGAAATCGTTTTGATCAACAAGGGTCAAAATGTTTTGAACGGTACGGTTGCTCTGGTAAAAGATAGATTTAAAGAAAACATCTATGAAATCGGATATGAAGGTAATTTGCCTGAGGGTTTAAACCGACATGCCGAAATCATTCATCAGGATAGTCAAAACATTCGTATAAAGTTTCTGGATGGTAGTACCTCAAATGATACCTTGCGCTACCTTTTAGAAAACAACCTGACCATTAAGTCATTTAGAGAAATTCTACCCAGTTTGAATGAAATTTTCATCAAACAAGTAGAAGAAAAAATGGCAGACCAGCCGGCATAAAAAAATTAGCACAAAACGTTCGTCGGATTTTTTCATCCATTTGTCTGAGAAATGGGTTCGTTTGTATGAAACTCAGGAAACTTTTAAAACAATAAAAGTTTCCAATGTTTACTGTTCGTACTTTTGCGGCCTCATTTTTAAAAATAAAATGGAAGATCAAAAATCACAGATATTAACTGAAGCTGAAAAGCTTTTCCTGCGCTTTGGAATTAAAAGTGTAACGATGGATTATATCGCGCAGAATCTGGGTATTTCTAAAAAGACCTTATACCAGATTGTAGATAACAAAGCTGATCTGATTTCAAAGATTGTACTCAATCATGTAAATAAAGAAACCCAATGTATCAATCAGATTTCAACCGAAGCTGAAAATGCAATTTCTGAAATGTTGAACATCAGCCGGTATAATATCCAAAAATTAAGAGAGATATCACCGGTTGCAGTTTTTGAAATGCAGAAATATTATAGAAAGAGTTGGGAGCAGATTGAATCCTTGCATCGGGAACAGATTTACAAGGTAATCTTTGAAAATATAGAAAAAGGAAAAAAAGAAGGACTCTACCGAGAGGAAATCAACAGCGATATTGTTGCAAAGCTTTATGTAGGAAAAACCTTCTTATTAGTAGATGAAAATGTTTTTCCGCTGAAGCAATATGACAGACGCAATTTATTGATGGAGTTTTACCTCTATCATATACATGGCCTGGTAACAGAAAAAGGTCGAACCGTTTTGAATAAAATTTTATCTGAAAGTAAATAAATCACCTAAATGTTATTCCTTATGAAAAGGGTATCAGCCCTCATTTTGGGCTTATTATTTCTCCAAAACCTCCACGCACAGCAAGAATTCTCGCTTGATCAGGCCATTCAATATGCTTTGGTCAATCAAAATAGCATGAAACAGGCTCAGGCAGATGTTCAGGATGCAGAAGGTCAACTTTTGGAATACAAAGCGAGTGGTATGCCAACAATCAATGGTAATGTTCGCTATGAGTACAATCCTGATATCGCAGTATTTATCTTACCTGATTTTATCGGGCCTGCGGTCGACGGTAAACTACTCAATTACAACCTTATAGATGAAGACCAGGTTCCACCTCAGTCTAATGCAGGATTCCCGGCACAGTTTGGTACTTCCAACAACCTTAATATTGGTGCTGAGTTAAATGCACTTTTATTTGATGGCTCTTTCTTCGTAGGTCTTAAAGCTCAAAAGCTGTACAGACAAATGGTAGCAAATGATGTAAATGTAACCGCTCAGGATGTAAAACTGAATGTCAAAAAAGCGTTCCTCGCTATCCTAATTACAGAAAGGAATAAGGAAATAATGGATCGCAACATTACCAACCTTGAATCTACCTTAAGAGAAACCAAAGCAATTTATGAAAATGGTTTCGCTGAAAAGTTGGATGTAGACAGGCTTCAACTATCTCTGAATAACCTTGAAATTCAAAGTGACAAAATTGACCGCCTGATGGAAGTCAGTTACAACCTTTTGAAATTTCAAATGGGATATCCTATCGATGATCCGATTTCTATAGTTGGCGACCTGGATGAATTGCTAAATGAATTATCAGCCGATGAGGTTATCGGTGGTGATTTTAGCATACAGGCCAGACCTGAATATGCAAAGCTTCAACTTGCTGAAGAATTGGCCAATCTTAATATCAAAAGGTTTAAGGCTGGATATTTACCCTCACTTTATGGATTTGGACGATATGCAAAACAGCTTCAAAGAAATGACCTGTTTGACGATACCGACAATCCATGGTTTACTTCTTCAACTGTTGGCGTCTCTCTTAATGTCCCAATTTTTGATGGATTTAATAAAAAAGCTCAAATCCAAAGAGCAAAAGTTACGCTTGAAGAAACCTTGCTTCAAAGATCCACATTTGAAAAAAGTGTAAAACTTGAAGTATACAATGCCAGAGCAACCTACCAGAATGCCAAGGAAAGTGTTGAAAGCACTGAAGGTAGTCTGGAACTTGCTCAAAACATTTATGAGACCACACAGATCAAGTACAAAGAAGGGGTTGGCTCAAGTGTAGAAGTTTCTCAAGCCGAAAGGGAACTATATCAGGCACAATCCAATTATACCAATGCACTTTATGAGCTGTTAATTGCAAAGACAGACCTCGACAAAGCACTGGGCAAACTTTAACCATCATCTAATAACTAATAGATCAATAAATAAAATGAAAAATCTAGCTATAGCCTTATTTGCAGCGGCTTTTCTTTTCTCTTGTGGACCAAACCAGGAAGCAGACACCATACCAGATGATCTGGAAGGCAAGCGTGCGTACCTAACCAATTTAAGGAAGCAACATGCTGAATTAGAAGGAAAAATAAACAAGCTCGAAGAAGAAATTTCTGAAATGAGTCCGGAAGGTTCTCAACAAGTACGCTCGGTTACCATCGATACTGCAGAAAGGAAAGACTTTAAGCATTATGTTGAAATTCAAGCAAGTGTACAGTCTGATGATTTGGTAAATGTTACTTCTGAAGTACCAGGTATCATTACCAATCTACCTGTTGAAGAAGGCCAGAATGTTAATAAGGGTCAGTTGATTGCAAAAATCAACCTTGAACAAGTGAATAAACAGATTGCGGAGATTGAAAAATCACTGGAATTGGCGCAAGAGGTTTATGACAGACAGGAAAGACTTTGGAACCAGAAGATTGGTTCTGAAATTCAATATTTGCAGGCAAAGAACAACAAGGAAAGACTTGAAAAGTCAATGGAAACTGCAAAATTCCAGTTATCCAAAGGAACCATTTACGCTCCGATTTCTGGTGTAATTGAAACCAAAACCCTGAAAGCAGGTGAAATGGCTTCTCCGGGAATGCCGATAGTAACCATTTTAAATACCAATAAAGTAAAGGTAGTTGCTGAGGTTCCTGAAACTTATTTGACAGCAGTAAAAAAAGGTCAAAAAGTAAGTATTGAAATCCCAGCTCTCGATAAAACAATCGAAGCACCGGTTACTTTGGTTGGAAAAACGATCAATCCTGCTAACAGGACTTTCGCTGTTGAAGTGGAATTGAGCAATTCAAATGGATTACTAAAACCTAACCTTTTAGCCAACATGAAGATCAATGACTTTACCAATGAGGATGTTGTAATTGTGCCAATCGAAATGGTCCAACAGGAAGCAAATGGGCAGTCATTTATTTATGTAGTTGGCAAATCTGATAAAGGAGAAGATGTTGCCAAAAAAGTTTTGGTTGAAACGGGAAAGGCCTACGAAAATGAAATCATTATTGAAAAAGGTCTCGAAGGCAAGGAAATCATTATCTCCAAAGGAGCAAGATTCGTTTCAGACAATGAGCCGGTGAAAATTGAGAACAAAGGATAATTAAATCAATTGTACCCCGAATTGCACCTAAAAAATTAGAAATTTATCATGTCAAAGGATACAGAAAAAAATAAAAAGTCGGGTCTGAAAGAGTTCGGACTGACCTCATTAGCGGTAGACAATGCTACCAGTATATTCATCCTGGCATTCATGGTTTTTCTTTTTGGATTGTATTCCTACACTTCAGTTCCTAAGGAATCATTCCCCGAAATTCCATGGCCAAAAATTTATATCAATACTGTTTATTTCGGAAACTCAGCCAAGGACATTGAAAATCTGATTACCAGGCCTATTGAAAAAGAGTTGGCCTCAGTTTCAGAAATTAAAGACATCACCTCTTCTTCTCTTCAGGATTATTCTCTGATCGTTGCTGAGTTCGATTCAGATGTAGATATTGATGATGCTACCCGAAAGGTGAAGGACGCGGTAGATAAGGCCAAACCGGAATTACCTACCGATCTTACCAAAGAGCCGGAAGTTTTGGACATCAATATGTCTGAAATCCCAATCATGACCGTAAATATCTCCGGGAACTATTCCAATGATGAGTTAAAGGAGTATGCCGAATACCTTGAAGATGAATTCGAGGACTTAAAGGAGATTTCAAAGGTTGATTTGAAAGGGGATTTGGAAAGAGAGGTGAAGATTGAAGTAGATCTCCCCAAAATGCAATCTATGCAAGTGGCATTTAGCGATATTGAAAATGCCATTAAACAAGAGAACCTTACGATGTCAGGTGGGGAATTGCTCAACAATGATTTCAGGAGAAATATCCGGATTATTGGAGAGTTCTCCAATCCTAAGCAAATCGAAAACATAATTGTCAAAAGTGAACGCCAAAATCCTGTTTTCTTAAAGGATTTTGCGAATGTGGTATATGGTTACAAAGAAAAAACAAGTATAGCACGGGCGGACTTATTACCGGTTATTTCGCTCGATATTATAAAACGAAGTGGAGAAAACCTTTTGAATGCATCTGATGAAATTAAAGCTATCATCGCAAAAGCTGAAAAAGATGTATTTCCACAAGATCTATCTGTAACCATTTTTAACGACCAATCAGTGCAAACCCGAAGCATGGTTTCCAACCTGGAAAATAGTATTATTTCAGGGGTGATACTTGTTGTTCTTGTACTACTGTTTTTCTTGGGTATTAGAAATGCCATGTTCGTAGGGGTAGCCATTCCGCTATCCATGTTGATGGGTTTCCTTATCATCAATGTTATCGGGTATTCGCTTAACATGGTTATCCTTTTTGGATTGATTCTGGCCTTGGGTATGTTGGTAGACAATGCTATTGTGGTGGTGGAAAACATTTACCGGTATATGCAAAACGGATATTCCGGTTGGGATGCCGCCAAATATGGAACTGGCGAGGTGGCCATTCCTATTATTGCATCTACGGCAACTACTTTGGCAGCATTCGTTCCCCTTGCATTTTGGCCAGGACTGATGGGTAGTTTTATGAAGTTTTTACCCATAACACTCATTATAGTATTGACCTCATCCCTTTTTGTAGCATTGGTAATTAATCCTGTTTTGACAGCTACTTTTATGAAGGTAGATGAAAAAGCAGCGACTGCAAGTGAGAGACAGCGTAAAAAGAAAAATGTCTTAATAGGTGTAGGTGTTATGGTGGTTCTTTCAATTGTTTTCCATTTTGCGGGAGTAATGTGGTTGAGAAATATTTTGTGGATATCAGCAGCCATTTCATTACTAAATATATTCTTCCTTAGACCGGCATCATTTTATTTTCAAAATAGATTATTACCTGTTTTGGAAAATGCTTACGATAAATTTATCCATTTCTCTCTGAAAGGAATCAATCCATATTTGGTGTTTGGTGGTACCGGATTGCTATTGGTGGTTTCCTTAATGTTGTTGGGGGCCAATATGCCTAAGGTTGATTTGTTCCCTGACACAGCGCCAAATTATGTAAATGCCTTTGTCGAACTTCCAATGGGTAAGGATATTTCGGCGACTGATGAAACGATGAAGGAATTGGAAGTGAAAATCAAGGAAGTGATTGAACCGTATGATGAGGTTGTTGATGCTGTCTTGGCTCAGATTGGAGAAAACACCTCTGATCCCAATGGCGGTCCTGATTTTAGCGCTTCTCCTAACAAAGCAAGGCTTTCAGTTGCGTTTGTGCCTAGTGAAGAACGTGGTGATGTGGATACCTGGGATATAATGGCAGATATTCGTGAAGAAATCAAAGGGATTCCCGGTGTTCAAATCGTTGTGGATAAAGACGCCTCTGGTCCACCAACTGGTAAACCCATCAACATTGAACTTTCTGGTGACGACATCAATGAATTGGCTTTGTTGTCTGACGAAATGGTAGATTTCATCAACAGCAAAAACATCTATGGAATCGAGGAGTTGAAAAAAGATGTGAATATCGGCAAACCGGAATTGATTGTAAACATAGATAGAGAAGCAGCAAGAAGATATGAAGTTTCAACCTATGCCATAGGGGACGCCATTAGAACTGCAGTATTTGGAAAAGAAGTTTCTAAATATAAGGAAGGGGATGATGATTTCCCGATTGTAATTCGGGCAAAGGACAGATACAGGTATAACATCGATCAGGTTTTAAATCAAGTGATCACCTTCAGAAGTATGGCTACCGGTAAAATTGTGCAGGTTCCTATTTCTTCTGTTGCAGACATTGATTACTCATCTACGTATAATTCGATAAACAGAAAGGATCAGCAACGTGTGATTACCATTTATTCAAACGTGTTGAAAGATGCCAATCCAAACGAGGTAGTAAATGAAATCAAACTGGTATTGAATGACTTCAAAATGCCTGATGGGTACACCTACGACTTCACCGGTCAGCAAGAAGAACAGGAAGAGAATATGTCTTTCCTTGGCGGTGCACTTGGTGTTGCCTTGTTTGCAATCTTGTTGATTTTGGTTGCGCAGTTTAATTCCATCAGTGCTCCGGTTATCATCCTTATTTCTGTCTTGTTTTCAACTATCGGAGTATTCCTTGGATACGTTTTCACTGGTATGGATATCCTGATTGTAATGACAGGGGTGGGTATCATCTCCTTGGCAGGTATCGTTGTAAATAATGCCATCGTTTTGATAGATTATACCAATTTAACGATCAAGCGAAAGGTAGAAGAGAACGATTTGAAAGATGAAAGAGACCTTGATACGGTCAGTATAAAAAATGCTATAGTTTTGGCCGGAGCAACAAGGCTTAGACCTGTATTATTGACAGCAATTACAACAGTTCTTGGATTGATTCCATTGGCAATCGGCTTCAATTTCAATTTCTTTACTTTTATAACCGATTTAGATGGGCAAATCTTTATTGGTGGAGACAATGCAGATTTCTGGGGTGCAATGGCCTGGACAGTAGTTTATGGACTAACATTTTCTACCTTCCTTACCTTGGTTGTAGTTCCTGTAATGTATTGGTTATCTTTCTTATTGAAACGGAAAGTTCGTAGAACTGTAGCTTAAATAGTTCTTAATTAAATGAAAAAGGGGAAAGTACTTTAAAGTGCTTTCCCCTTTTCTTTAATTTGAAAATTCAGATTCCCAGATGGATTTGTTTCCCCGGTCATCTTCAACTTCTAATCTAAATTGATGATTCCCGGCGGGAATTTCGCCACCAAATTGATGGGTTATTTTATCATTCTTTCGATCATATTCCATTAGAATCCAGTTCCCATCCACCAATGCAGTGTAACTAAGACCATTTGCTTTCCCGATGGTCGGCGTCTCATCTTTTATTTTAAATGAAAAGCTTTTTTGACCTTTCATGTTTGCCTTGAAATTTAAAGGTCTGATGGAAGGCGGAATTGTATCAAAATGGATGGAATATTCGCCCAATTGTCTGACGGAGGTTTTCAAATAATTACCTGCCCAGTATCCGCCACAGGTATTAATTTCATGATTTTTATCACAATAAGAAATAAAAACCTTTGACTTTAATTTTTCAGGTACGTCCTTAGTCGGTTGAATGGCCAGTTCAAAATATTTATGTACCGGTGTAGTAAATTCTCCTAAGAAAAATGAAGATGCGAATTGATTGTCCGAGCTTGCATCTTCTCTGGAATAGCTCAGATAACAATTTTCGTAAAATGTACCAGCATCAAATGATGCCTGGAAATCTTCAAATTCAACTTTTTCGTTTTTATTAAAGGCCAATTTATAATTGAAAGGTTTGCTTTTGCCTGATTCCACCTCTCCCCTTTTAAGGAAAAATATGCTTTCAGCGTCATTTCCATTAGCATCTTCCGCAACAAGGCGAATTTTAGTCGTTTTATCTTTAAATAATTTAATTACACCTTCCGGATTGGAATTGTAAATGGACAACTTATTACCTGGCATCAAATAACATCTGTTGAAATAAGCCTTGTTTTTAACTTGTTCTTCATAGTCAAGGTGAGCATTTAAAAACCGCGTTTCGTAAAACCCAAAATCATCCATCGAAAACTGATAGGCTAAAGTGTCATTTACAAACATGCTTAATCGATAAATTCCATTCCAATTGGTTACGCCTGTCATGTGATCATAAACCTTTAGTCCAAGCCCTACCCGCCAGGCACCTATTGTTAAAGTATCTTTCCCGGGAGTGTAAAGGTTGTTTTTTGATTGTAATTTGAAAATTTCCGATTCCAGTGTTTCTTTTTCTTCATTTAAATGATAAACCTTTATTTCATGCATCTTCGGTTTGACATTATCTGTAAAGGGCAGATCGAATAACAAGGGATTCATAGGCAGATCTCCCTTTCTGATTTCAAAATGTAAATGGGGACCACCCGAACCTCCGGTATTGCCCAATCGGGCAATTTCATCCCCTTGTTTAAAATTAAATACACCTGGCCCGGGATAAATATTTACACTGAAGTCTTTTTTCTTGTACTGTTGCTCCCTTACATATTTTTCAATTTCAGGATTGAATCTATCCAGGTGAGCATAAACAGTTATATATCCGTTTGGATGTTTTACATACAATGCATTTCCATAGCCACCCGGCTCAACCTTTATTCTAAAAATATATCCATCTGCAGCTGCCATAACCTTTTGGCCGGAGCTTCCTATGGTTGGTTTAATATCTATACCTGAATGAAAATGATTGGGTCTAAGTTCTCCGAAGGTTCCGGAAAGACGCATGGTGCCTTCTATGGGTTTGATAAAGTATCCTTTTGGTATTTCATTTTTTACATCTCCTTTGAAGCTCCAAAGAAAAAATGTTAAAAGCACCATCCAAATCAAACGCCAACTCATAAATACCAGTTTAAAGAATAATTTTGATTTTCATATAATTGAAAATCATTAATTGTTTTTCTAACGCAAAAATGGTAAATCGGGCCGTATTGTATAGAAAGAGCAGAATGATTTTCAGAAAAAATGCCTTTTGGCTAAAAAGTTGCAAGTGATTCGTGTTACGATTTCCCCCCTTCCCGTGCACGATTTCAATTTTTTAATAAATTTTGGATGTTCAGGTATTGTTCGCCATGGCTATGGATGGTTTTTTTCTTTGGAAACTTCCTGGCTTTAAATGGCCAAAATTTAAGGGTGGAAAAGCTAACCGGAATGATTAATTCCGATGCTTATGATGAAATATCACCTGTGATCAGCTGGGATGGTAATAAATTGTTTTTTACCAGGGTCGCTTGTCCTATTTATAATCGATTTTTACTGGTCAATGGAAAAGATATTTCTTCGGCACCTCCCGAACGTTTTAATCAGCACATTAGCAAGATTTACTCAGAAATAGCAGGTTATCATGTTTCCCAGCCTGCATTTTCAGAATTTAACCAGGATGTATGGGTGGCTTACAATGAAAATGGTGACTTTTCTAAAGTGCATCACCCTGGCCCGCCCTTAAATAATGCCTTGCCTAATTCTGTTTGCACAACAACTCCGGAGCATAACGCTTATGTTGTGATTAACCAGTTTAAAGAAAATGGCGGAATGGATAAAGGGTTCTCAATAGTTCGAGAATACAACGATATGGTGTGGTCTTTTCCCGAGCCTTTGAAAATAGATGGATACGAAACACGGAGTGAGGGCGTAAATGTAAATATGTCAGTCGATGGAGAGGTTTTGGTTCTTTCCGTTGACAGAGTGGAAGGGTATGGTAGTAATGATCTTTTTGTGTCATTCAATATTGGCGAAAACCATTACAGCAAACCTTTGAATCTTGGTTCGGCAATTAATACTGCGTACAAGGAGATCACTCCATTTTTATCTATGGATAAAAAGATTTTATTTTTTGCCTCTAATCGTTTGGGCAACAATGACATTTATTGGTCTGAGCGATTGGATGAAAGTTGGCAAAATTGGTCTGTTCCAAAACGGTTCCTTGAACCCATCAACTCACCTTACGACGATAGTCAACCATTTTTCCATCCACTTTCGGGTTATTTATACTTCACGTCCAAAAGGGATGGCACCAGCGATATTTATAGAATTAAGGTTCAAGAGGGTAAAAATTCTGATATTGTTTTGAGAGGAAAAATCCTGAATAGTAAAACCGGCGAAAGAGAGGATGGCATGGTGTACATTGGCAAAGCAAATAAACAGCGATACCAGATGACCATGAATGCCAATTCCGGAGAATTTAATTATCAGGTCAGACCTGGTGAGAAGATGAAAGCACAGGTACTAAAGGATGGTTTTATCAGCCAAGTCGTAAATTTCGAAATTCCTAAGGATTTTGCACTGCCATTTTATGACTTGACCTTGTATTTGGATCCGATCGTTGAAGGAGGAAGTATTTCTCTTGCCCCTATATTTTTTGTAAAATCAAAGCCTGACATCCTTGAAGTTTCCAAACCTGCATTGGATGGATTGTTAACTACCCTTCGTATTCATAAAGGGCTACATATTATTATAGAGGGACACACAGACAATCAAGGACCTGAAGAGGCACTAAAGAAGCTTTCTTATGAAAGAGCAGAAGAGGTAAAACTCTACCTTACAGAGCGTGGGATCTCACCCAACAGGATTCAGGTTGAAGGTTTTGGTGGTTCAAAACCCATCTCAGATAACTCCAGTGAATCCCAACGTGCTAAAAATCGCCGGGTTGAGGTAAAAATTTCGCATATCATCGACCTTGTAGAAGGTAAATAAAACGGTATACATATTATTTACTAGGTTTGCACAAAGATGTGATAAACCTTGAAGAAAGATTTTCAAATCGTGTTTGGAAGACATCCTGTCCTGGATGCACTCAATGGTAATCAACCAGTTGATAAGGTATTACTTCAACAAGGTACCAGAGGTGAACTTGAGGTTACCCTAAGGCATCTTTGTAAAGAAAAGAATGTTGCCTTGCAGAATGTACCGAAGGAAAAGCTCAACTTTTTGGTTCGGGGTAACCATCAAGGTGTAGTTGCCTTTATCTCTCCGATTACATTTTCACGTGTTGAGGATGTTGTTCCTTTTTTATTTGAAAAAGGAGTCAATCCTGCCATTGCTGTTTTGGATGGTATTACTGATGTCAGAAACTTCGGTGCCATTGCAAGATCAGCAGAAGTAATGGGTTTTCATGCCATTGTAATTCCAACTAAAGGAGGAGCTCAAATAAATGCAGATGCTGTAAAAGCTTCAGCAGGGGCATTGTTAAAGATCCCGGTATGTAAGGAACCCAGTTTGGTGAATGCCATGATTTATTTGAAGAATTCAGGTTTGCAGGTTGTTTCGAGTGCTTTGGATGGTGCGAAACCAATGGGGAATTTAGATTTGAAAGGACCAACTGCTGTGGTAATTGGTGCGGAAGGTAGTGGTGTTAGTAAAGGCGTTCAAAAGGAAAGTAATTCCCTTTTTTTTATACCACAATTGGGAGAAACAGATTCTTTAAATGCTTCTGTAGCTTCGGGGATTATCTTTTACGAACTTCAAAGACAAAGAGGTTTCCAGAAATAAAAAATCCAGGTGCCCGGCACAATACCGGGCTGGTCCTGGACAATCAAAAACAGCAGGATAAAATGAAACACAAAACTATCTTAACAACGTATTTTTTTCTGAGGTAAAAATCAGAATCCGCTGATTTTTCTAATCACTTTATAAAGACGAGTGTATTCGTTTACTTCTTCCGTAAAGGGTTCATATTCGAGATGATTTGCTGAGATTAATTTTAATTGAGAAACCTTAGCTCTGTTGTCCAAAATTTTCTGAACGTATTTTACCCAAAGAGAACCACTGCTTTTTACAGCATAAATCTCATTGTCCTTAATTTCGGTAAAGTTATCAACCTGCTTACAAACCAGAATGTCACCGTTTTGAATAACAGGTTCCATACTGTTTCCTTTTACGGGGAATGCTACCAAACCGGTACCTTTTATGCCCGGCAACGAAAAGAAACTGGAAGACTCAGATGCAAATCCACCGACATCTACGGCGGTTCCGGCAAATGCTTCAACGGTGGTGAATAAAATATTTCCTTGGTTTTCTTCGGGCTCTACCGTTTCATAAACCCTTTTAGGATCCAGTCCAAATGGAGTGCCTACCCCATCCAGCATCCAGGATTCGTTGATGCCGTATTCTCTGCAAAATGTTCTGGCCTGGCTGTAATTAATGACCCTTTCACTTTCTGTATTTAAAAATGCCCTGACGATATGACCGTATGCACGATTGCCTAAAACCTTATCAGCAAAGTCCCCGATTCCTTTTCCTCCACGGTCATTTTTTACAATAATGCCTTTATCTTCAAGAAGAGAAAATGCCTTGCAGAATCGATCATTTAGGTTTTTCCGGTCGTCGTTTATCATTTTGAAGCTGTTTTTAAAACAAAAAGAATGAATAATGGCCCAAAAGTAAAACAAATTATTTTAAATACAAATATCAGATTCTTTTTTGCTAAAATTTGTTTTAAAAGTCTAACTACCCTTTTATTGGGTATTTAACTCATAAAATATTATGAAATATTCTTATTGAATAGGGAAAAAACTATTTTTGCCCATGAGGTAACCTTTGAGAAAACAAATAAAATTTAAATGGCAACAGTTATTTCGCTTTTAAACCATAAGGGAGGGGTTGGAAAAACAACCAGTTCAATCAATATCGGTGCAGGAATGGTGGAATTAGGCAAAAGGGTGATGTTGATAGATCTTGACCCACAGGCCAACCTTACCGTATCACTCGGTATTCCAAGGCAGAAATATAGTATTTATGAATCGCTTCGTGGAGAATCCGAATTGGTACCTTACCAGGTAAAAGAAGGATTTGATGTGGTTATCTCTACCCTTGACTTATCAGGCGCAGAGATGGAACTGATCAATGAGGCTGGACGAGAATTTATTTTGCGTGAACTTTTAGCGCCAGTCATGGAAGAATATGATTACATTATTATAGATTGTCCACCATCTTTAGGTCTGTTAACGCTTAATGCATTAACAAGCAGTCGATATGTGTTAATCCCGCTGCAAACAGAATTTTTGGCTTTGCAGGGAGTTGCTAAGATTAAGCAAATCATTGACAAAGTGCGTTTCCGTTTGAATAAGAATCTTGAAATTGGTGGCGTAATTGCTACCATGTACGATAACCGTAAGATTTTGAATCGCGATGTGGTTGAGACCATTAAAAAGTATTTTGGTGAGAAAGTATTTGAAACAATGATTCGCGATAATGTAGCATTGGCAGAGGCTCCTGCTCAGAGAAAGGATATTTTTGAATACAATAAAAACAGCTCGGGAGCAGAAGATTACCTGGCTCTTTGTAGAGAATTGATAGCACGAACCGAACAAGTTAGCGTGTAAAGCGTAAGTCTTAAACAGGTATCTTTGAACTATTATATTTTAGGAAGTTGAGTAAGAAGAAATTTACGGATGGTTTAGAAAGCCTTTTTGACGAAGTGGCAGAAGAGTCTGTATTGTTTGTAGAAGCAACAGCAGCACCTAAAGGTCCGCAAAAAGTCACCAGGGTACGCGCAAGGGGTTCCAGTAAAGATTTTACTGCTGACCTAGACACCTTGTTGGAGGAGGCACTTCAAGAAAGAGATGAGCCCAAAACCAGCAGTGAATCTTTATCAAAAACTTCTAGCCAGGATATAAAAAGCCCTTCCAGAACTCCCAAACGAGCATTGTCAGGACTTGATGCACTTATTAGGAAAACCATAGAGGTTAAAATGGTGGATGAAGGTTCAGGTAAAAAAGCCACCAAGCGAGTAACTTTTGCTGTAGACAAGAAGAAGTTGGAAAAATTAAAACAAATAGCGAGAAGCCAAAATTCCTATCTTAAAGACATCATTACACAAATCATCTCAGACTACATTAAGGAAGTCGAGCATGATAAGCAAGCCTGATGTATATTTTTTTATCTAATTGTTTTTTTTGAAATGTAAAATTGTCACAAAACAATTAAATTGTTTTGATGATTGCTCCCTCCTATATTTCAATCCTCCCATTTATTATGCCTAAATCGCTTGTATTCAAAAGATTTTCCATGTCCTGAATCATCAGTTAATGATATTTTTGAAAATTAAATATCAAACTTTAAAATTTGTTTTGTCACAGATCTTCTGATTCAAGAATGCCTTTCATTCAACTTTCATACATCTTGCAAGCGATTCGAAGGAAATGATATTTAGTCCCAAATAATTTCATTCCACAGATTCACTTATTAACAAATTAGCAGGTTAGGCCTGCATCCCACGATTCACTATTTCAGATTTAGACCTTTTGGTCTTCCCATGAGCATTTCTTGAAAAAAACTGATCGTTTGCCGCCCGTCGCGGCGGCAAACAGGTCAATTTATATTCTTAACAGGAAATGCGAACATTCAGCAAAAAAAGTTTGGAACGCAAAGTACTGTCCAGCATAATCAATATGCTGTCAGTTTTTCCGGGAGTTTTACAAAATGCAAAATTCCACGAATAAAAATACTCCGGAAGAATTGATCAGGATTTGATGAGCCGGGGGAATTTGTATAAGCCCAAATGTCCCCCGGGCTGTCAATATATTTTGAACCACCTAAAGTGATTGCCAAGTTTTGTTTTATAGTTAGTTTACCTCAAGCCTTTTTCGAAACAAGGTGCCCTTGCGGCACCTTGCTTTTTTTTTAAGCTCTATCCAGAAGAAGGATTCCCTGGCTGGCAATTTTTCCATCCTGAACAACAGACAAAGTCAAAGTTCCAGGACTTGCTTTTATAAGAGAAACCTGTTTCTGATAATAACCGTCAAAATTTGGAAGGTTTTCTTCAAAAATAACCTTACCGCTTACATCTGTAATCCTAACCAGCGTTGGTACCGCTTCACCTTGATAATTGATCGTTACATTGTTTACTGTCGGATTAGGGAATGCTTTGAATTCTTCGAAAACAAGTCCCTGGTTTTCAATAAGAGCTGGGTCATCCGTTGGATCAATTACATCCTCTTTTGGGTCCTCAATTATCTCTTCCTCAATTTCTTCATTTTCACAATCCTTGAATTTAGCCTTTAAATCAAAAGTCTTATCAGCTCTAAAAACTTTTAAATTGTACCATTCACCAGGCTGATGTTTGTCTCTTTCTGCAACCAGACTATTGTGGTCATAAACAGGAACACCATCCAGGCTGATGATCACATCTCCTTTTTGTAAACCATATTCATCAGCAGAAGTATTTGGAATAACATCGTTGATTTTTACGCCCTTCATAACTTTGGAGCTGGTAGAATAAACACCTATAAATACTTTACAAGGATCCCTTTCTTCATAATAGGTAAAGTATTCCTGAGCAGAAAGAATAACTTTTTCAGTCTTGATATTTCCACCTTGGTTAAATGTTACAGACACAGCCTGTCCTGGTTTATACCGATCCAGTACTTCCCTAAGTGTGCTTACAGAATTTGTTTCAACTCCCTCAATGGAATAAATTACATCTCCTGATATTAATCCTGCAGCTTCTGCTCCTTTACCTTTTACTACACTGGAAACACGAACACCTTCTCCATTATCAGAACCACCAGGATAAATACCCAACAGCGATTTGGTTCTTTTAACTTTTTGGCGCTCGGTTCTTTCATGCATCTGGTGCCAACGATTATTGTCTTCATTTTCATTAAACATGAAGTACAAATCCTTATCGTCTCCTGAGGTGATTTGAATACTCCTACTGCTAATTTCTTTATCGGTTCCCTGTTCTTTTTGCATGGCTTTGTATGTTTCCATCAACCGGGAAATTTCTGTTGGATCAGAAACAGCTTTTTTCTTTACAATCACTTGACCATCCTTGGTTGTAATTGTTTCTGTTATGACCATTTTATCCTGATTGGAACTTTGGCCAAATACTCCTGTTGTCAAACTAAAAAGACCGATTAAAATCAGTCCGACAAAAATTCGGGTATACTCTTTCATAAAGGTGATATTGAAGTGATAAAAATTCTGGATTATACATTATAGTAGACAAGATTCTTTTAGCTGGGTTGCAAATCAAAAGACAAAATGTTGAAGGAGCTACTTATCTGAAAATTTATGACAATAAAGAGATGTTGCTTTTTGCTTCATTAAATATTGGAAATGCTACCTTTTTAATTCAAAGACTTTCTCCAAAATTATCATCTTTACACCCTCATTAAACAGGAGAATTAAATAAATTTAAATATATGTCGAACGAGAAGATTATCTTTTCTATGTCTGGGATAAACAAAGTGTTTCCTCCCAACAAACAAGTCTTGAAAAATATCTGGCTATCTTTTTTCTATGGGGCAAAAATTGGAGTTCTTGGTTTAAACGGCTCCGGGAAGAGTACCCTTTTAAAGATTATAGCCGGATTGGATCAGAATTATGAAGGTAAAATTGAGTTTGACGGGTCATATAAAATTGGTTACCTGCGCCAGGAACCCGAGTTAGATGAAACCAAAACAGTAAGGGAAATTGTAGAAGAAGGCGTTCAGGAAACAGTTGACCTTCTGAAAGAATACGATGAAGTAAATATGAAATTGGGCGAACCCATGGATGATGATGAGATGATGAAGCTCATCGAAAAACAGGGTGAACTCATGGAAAAACTGGAGCACTTAAATGCCTGGGAATTGGATCATCGTTTGGAAACAGCGATGGATGCCCTTAGATGTCCAGATGGAAATGCCCAAATTAAAGTCCTATCCGGAGGAGAAAGAAGGAGAGTTGCTCTTTGTCGTTTGTTGTTGAGCAATCCGGATATCCTGTTGCTGGATGAGCCTACCAACCACCTGGATGCTGAAAGTGTGCATTGGTTGGAGCAATACCTTCAAAATTTCCCGGGAACTGTAATTGCTGTAACCCACGACCGTTATTTCCTGGATAATGTAGCAGGCTGGATTCTGGAGTTGGATAGAGGTGAGGGAATTCCTTGGAAAGGAAATTATTCATCCTGGTTGGAGCAGAAAGCCAAGCGTCTGGAACAAGAAGAAAAATCTGAAAGCAAAAGGAGAAAAACCCTTGAACGAGAGTTGGAATGGATTAAGATGTCACCAAAGGCAAAGCAATCTAAAGGTAAGGCTCGTTTGAATGCTTATGATAAACTTGCATCAGAAGAAACGAAAGAAAAAGAAGCTAAACTGGAATTGTTTATTCCACCCGGACCAAGGCTAGGTGATAAAGTCATCGAGATTGAAAATATTTCAAAATCTTATGATGGAAGAGTCCTTTTTGAAAATCTGAATATTTCGATTCCTAAAAATGCAATTGTAGGGATTATTGGTCCAAACGGTGTTGGAAAAAGTACCCTTTTTAAAATAATAATGGGAAAAGAAAAACCTGATACCGGTAATGTCGTTATTGGAGATACAGTTGAGTTGAGTTACGTAGACCAAAGTCATGAGGCTCTTATTCCTTCAAAGACAGTTTATGAAGTAGTTTCAGAAGGGAACGATCTTTTGCAGGTAGGAAATACAACCGTAAATGCAAGAGCTTACCTGAGTAAATTTAACTTAGGGGGTACGGACCAACAGAAAAAGCTGGAGGTTTTATCCGGAGGTGAAAGAAATCGGGTACATTTGGCAATGACCCTTAAAGAAGGTGGAAATGTTTTATTACTGGATGAGCCTACCAATGATATCGATGTGAACACTTTGAGGGCATTAGAAGAAGGACTTGACAACTTTGCCGGTTGTGTATTGGTTATTTCACACGATAGATGGTTTATTGACAGGTTGGCTACTCATATTATTTCATTTGAAGGTGACTCAGAAGTAGTATTTTTCGAAGGAAACTTTTCTGATTATGAGGCTGCCAAGCAGGAAAAATATGGAGATGTAACTCCTAAACGTCCTAAATTTAAAAACGTAATTAATCAATAAAACAGTGAATGCTGTTTTGTTTGTGTCTATACATCCAAATAAAAATAAGCAATGAGCATCGTAGAAATGCGCGTACCCACCATTGGAGAATCCATTTCGGAAGTAACACTTTCCCAGTGGTTAAAAGAAGATGGAGCATTCATAAACCTGGATGAACCCATCTGTGAATTTGAATCAGATAAAGCTACTCTGGAATTTCCTGCTGAAGCCAGCGGAAAGCTTATCTATGTGGCTGCAGAAGGTGATGATCTTGAGATCGGATCACTTGTAGCAAAAATTGATACCAGTGTGAAAGGTGATAATTCCTCTGACAGTTCTGACAAAGGTGGTAGCGAAAAAGAAGCACCTAAAAAAGAAGAGAAGGAAGAAGATAAACCTGCTCCTTCTTCAGAAAATAAATCTTATGCTGCCGGCCATCCTTCTCCTGCTGCATCTAAGATATTGAAGGAAAATGAGATCGATCCTTCCAAGGTTGATGGTTCAGGAAAAGATGGAAGAATAACCAAAGAAGATGCTCAAAAAGCTGCATCCAATAAATCTTCTGCTCCTGCTGAGAAAAAGGAAACTGCTCCTGCACCCAAACAATCGCCCAAATCATCCAAAGCTTTTGGCAGGGAAACCAATCGCAAAAAGATGACACGTATGCGTCGTACCATTGCAAAACGTTTGGTTTCTGCCAAAAATGAAACGGCAATGTTGACTACTTTCAACGAGGCGGACATGACTGGGATTTTACAGATGCGTAAAAAATACCAGGACCAGTTTGTTGAAAAGTTTGGAATCAAATTGGGCTTTATGTCCATCTTCTCTAAAGCATGTGCGAAAGTTTTGATGGAAATGCCTGATGTGAATGCCATGATCGATGGCGACGAGTTGGTTTACCATGAATATGCTGATATATCCATTGCAATTTCTACTCCTAATGGTTTGGTAGTTCCACCGGTTAAAAACGTTGAATCCCTTCATCTTGCTGAAATTGAGTGGGAAATAAAAGGTCTTGCGGAAAAAGCAAGAAAAAATGAATTGACACTGGATGAGATGTCAGGAGGAACCTTTACCATCACCAATGGTGGAGTCTTTGGCTCTTTGATGAGTACACCAATCATTAACGAACCTCAAGCAGCCATCCTTGGAATGCATGCCATCAACGAAAGGCCAATGGCAATCAACGGACAAGTTGAAATTCGTCCGATGATGTATCTGGCACTTAGTTATGATCACCGGATTATTGATGGAAGTACTTCTGTTACCTTCCTGAAAAAAGTGAAGGAGTTGGTTGAAGATCCGGTTTCTTTATTACTTGATTTGTAAAAAATGTTGAGTTGAAAGATATAGTGGCTGTCTTGACAAATCTTACTTAGGAATTTATCCTTAAATGATTTGAGTTCAAGACAGCCACTTTTTATTTAGTCCTCTTTTTTAATGGTGATTTTTTCACCATCTTTTAGGTTTCTGGATACTGCAGTATAAGGACCAGTCACAATCTTTTCACCATCATTCAGTCCTGTTTTAATCTGGATATATGAGTCATCCTGAACGCCGGTTTCAACTACTTTAGCTGTAACTGTTTCACCGTCTACAACAAATACAACTTCCTTGATTTCTTCCTCTTCGACAGGAGTCTTATTATTTACAGTTTTAGCAAGACCGTCATTATCTTCTTCCTCATTGTCTTCTTTCTTATCCCTTTTTTTAACCCTGTCTTTAGGCTTTCCGGTTTTGTCAAACTCTCTTGTTGTAACTGCCTGAATAGGAACACTTAGGGTATTAGCAATAATTTGAGATTCAATTTCTACACTGGCAGACATCCCCGGACGGAAGGGAAAAGGTTTTTTCTCTGAAACCAGATCTTCATAAGAAGCCGGGTCTATATTTATAGTAACCACAAAGTTGGTAACCTGGTCGGTGTTTAAAGAAGCGGTTACACCACTCGTAGGCATATTGCTGGCAGAATGAGCAATTTCAGTAACTTTTCCTTTAAACTTGCGGTTGATGTAGGCATCTACTTCGATTTCTACATCGTCGCCTTTCGTTACCCTTGGAATATCATTTTCACTCACATCTACCTGAACTTCCATTTTGCTCAGATCCGCTATCCTCATCATTTCTGTACCTGTCATTTGAATGGTACCTACTACCCTTTCACCTTGTTCTACATTCAAGCGGGAAACTATTCCGGTCATTGGTGAAAAGATATCAGTTCTGCGCAAGGACGTTCTAAGTTCTTTTAAAGTTGCTTCCGCTGAATTGATATTAAACTCAGCTGCTTTAGCAGATTGTTCGGCAGCCCTAATACTTGCAGAAATGGATTCAAGATTCGCTTCCAATCCTTTTTTGCTTGCCTCGGAAGCCTCCAGCTCTGCATCTGATATTACGCCTTCTTTATGAAGCTGGACATTCCTTTTGTGAATGTTCTTGGCATTTTCAAGGTTGGCTTGAATCTGAGCTTTTTGAGCTTTGAAATTCTCGATTTGCGAGCGTGCATTTGCTGCATTTGCTTTAGCTGAGTTTACTCCTGCCTGGCCTCGCTCTACCTGAGATTCATAGGCATCCGGGTCGATTCTGGCAAGCAATTGACCAGCTTTGACCGAGTCTCCTTCTTCAACAAGCAGTTCAACAATTTCGCCACTCACATCAGAACTTATCTTTACTTCGGTTACGGGAAAAACCTTACCACTTGCCGCTACCGTTTCTTTAATGGTTCTTTTTTCTACTGTGGCAACCTCAACCTCTTCTCCTTTATTTCGATTTTTACTGGTTATTATGGCGGCAATACCAACCACCAAAACAAGTCCTACCAGTGTATAAATGAGCCAATTACTTTTCTTCTTTGCCATAAGGCCTTTTATTTTAAATTAAAATTTTAAATCTTTTCCGAGATAGAATTCAACTACCTTCAATTGAAAAATGAAATCATATTTTGATCGGATATATTCTGTCTGGGCCAAATCCAGATTGGTTCTTGAGTTCCCAAGTTCAAAGGTGCTGATTGCTCCTAAATTGAATCTCTTTTCAGCATTATCAAATGCTACCTGATTGGCATCAAGAGAGATTTTTGCAGCATCAAAGGTTTGTTTCGCTGCCCGAGCATTAGCTACGGCGTTTTGAACGTCTGTTTTCAGTTGCTGCCTTGCCAGTTCTGCATTATTTTGTGCCTGGAGTGTATTGATTCTGGCTTTCTCCGATCGAGTAATTACCTGGTGATTGTTATAAATTGGAATTACTAATTGAAGCCCAACTGTCTGACCAAAGTTTTGATCTATCTGATCAAAATAAGGCTGATCCTGAAGGTTTGGGATTCTTTGTTCGATACCGATGGCTACTGGATTTTCAGGTTGTCCGGGAAATAATGTAGGCAAATAGAAGTCTTCATAAAGAATGACATCATTAAATCCATTAATTGTTCTGGCAGCACTTGACCAATTTGAATTTAAGCTGGCAAATGCTGAAAGCTGAGGATAATAACCAGATTTTTCAATATCCTCGACAATTTGGGAAGCCATCACCTGTTTATCTGATACCTTAATTTGGGGCTGAGTATTCAATGCGGCATTGTAAACTGTTCCAAAATTTGCCTCTACCATCACCGACTCATCAGGGTTTTCTAATTCAGGTTTTATGATGGAAAATGGCTGGTCGTCTGGCAGCCTCATTAGGTTTCGAAGGTTTAAATATGCAAGTTCAAGGTTGTTCTGCGCCTGAATGATGGTTTGATTGTCTATTGCAAGTTGAGCTTTAACATTTAAGCTGTCATTGGCAGGTCTGGAGCCAGCTAATATAAACCTTTGCATTTGGTCTAACTGTCTCTTAGATAAATCACGTCTTGATTGGGCGTTTCTTAAATTTTCTTCAGCCATTAAAATCCCTAAATAAGCTGAAGCAATATTTAGTCTTAAATCATTTGCGGCAACGTCTCCATTCAGCCTGGCAATATCAGCAGAAGCATTTGCTGATTTGATAGCGTTATTTATTCTTCCACCATTGAATATTGTCATATTAGAGGATAGTGAAAGTCGATTAAAACCAATGGTCTGGTTGTCAAAAGAGTTGGTAGTAGGGTCAATAGTTCTACCAAACTGAGCACCTCCATTTATACTTCCATTTAAGTCAGGTAGTCTTGACATTTGACTTTGCTTTTTATCCAACAAAGCTGACTGTATGTTCAATTGAGCTTGTTGAATCGCAATGCTGTTTTCCTCAGCATACTTAATACAATCCTGAAGACTCCATGGATTTTGCGCGATTACGGAAGTAATTCCTATCAAAAAAATAAGAGAAAGAGAATAGAGTGTTTTAGACATAATCGAAATTTTAAGTCGGGTGGTTTAACCAGGTAAATTTATCTCGAAATATTGTTACAATAATAAAGGTCGTCCGTCACAATCAATAAATTATTGTATTAAAGCATAATTTTTTCGGATGAAAGTTTGATATGATTTTTTATTTGCTCTCAGTATCAGCAATGGTATCAATGCGAAATACGATTTCATCCTGAAAATCAAATATTTAACAAAGGATGTAAAAAAGTAACACAACGGTTACATCAAATTGTTAAAATCTGATTGACATTTATTATTTTTGAAGAAATCCCTCACATATCCTGATATTTTCAATTACTCAACAAAAACAACAAACGAACTATGAGCAAAAGTACCAGTACACTTTTAGTACTGCTGGTGACACTTGCATGGTTCTGGTTTAGTTGGAAGTGGTATACCTGTTGGTGTATGCAATCTTGTGGTTGCGAGCCAAAGGTAGAGGAAACCATTCCTGCAACACCTTCACAAAGTGATGTAGAAATGAAACGTTTCCCCATTGATTTTAAATGGTCAGATGCCACCGCCTTTACTAATTCAGGATTTGAAACTTACCAGCAAAGTATTCAAGACGGAATGAATGAAAACAACCGTCTGGAAATTGTAGGACAATATTTTGAAGGCGAACCCGCTCCTGATGGGTTTGAAAATATGGGCCTTGCCAGGGCAGAAAAAATCAAAGCCCTTTTCTCACCGCCAATTCCTGATGACAGGATAATTTTAAGAGCAAGATTGATTGACAGTATTGAAAATATGCGTACCGCTTATTTTGAAGCATCTTCTCTAAAATGGATGGAAGGTGAACGCAAAACTGTTGAAGAGCTGGATGATAGAATAATTATTCGCTTTCCAGTCAACTCTACCAGAAAAACTTACGATCCCTCGGTAGACGAGTACCTTGATAAGCTAGCCAAGCGGATGAAAGAAACCGGAGAACGGGTTTCACTAACAGGCCATACCGACAATGTTGGGGATGCTGACAAGAATCTCAATCTGGGTGAAAGAAGAGCCAATGCCATCAAAGAAATTTTGATTTCAAAAGGTGTGGATGGTTCACTAATTACAGTTTCTTCAAAGGGAGAAACACAACCAGTTGCGGATAATTCAACAAATGAAGGCAGACAAGACAATAGAAGAGTGGAGGTGCAATTGCAGAAGAAGCAATAGTGAAAAAAGTTACTGCCTTTTATTCAACAAACTATTTTAAAAAAGAAAACGATGTTAGAATCTATAAAACTAGGGTGTACGGAGCATACCATGGCAATACTTGTTATGTTGTTGGGAGCTTTTTTATTGGGCCTATTACTGGGATACATCTTATGGTATGGGTATAAAAAAATGGTTGCAGAAATTACCAAAGAGCGCGATCAGTGGCATAAACAGTATACAGATTTGGAACAGTCTTATGCCAGCCTTAAATACCAACACGATGAATTGGAGAAGGACAACAATGCTATAAAACGCGCCTTGAATAACTGTGAAGCAGATCGGGTTATCCTAAGCAATAAGCTCGAAAAAGCATCAGCCGGGATTGTAGCCGGTGCCGCCGCTGCCAATGTAGCAGCTCCTAAAACAGTTAGTGCTCCAGAGGCACCAACAGGTTATGCGGCTATGTTCAATAAAGACAACCTTCAAATTATAGAAGGTATTGGACCTAAAATAGAAAAGGTGCTTCATGCTGCAGGAATTAATAGTTGGATGGCCTTGTCAAAAGAAACCGCAGAATCTTTACGGGCAAAACTTGATGATGCAGGACCTAACTTCAGAATCAACGACCCTACTACCTGGCCAAGACAGGCTGAACTTGCTGCTGCAGGAAATTGGGATGAATTGATTCAATATCAAAAGTTTCTGGATACCGGTAGAGAAAATACAGGAGACTTTGAGAATGACTCAAAACTGGAGAAGCTTGCCATGAAAATGATGGGCATAAAATCCGGCCTTAACGACCTAAAAGTAGTTGAAGGTATTGGTCCAAAGATTGAGCAGTTGCTTAAAGATGCCGGAATTTCGACCTGGGTTGACCTTTCAAATACAACTGTTGAAAAGATCAAGGAAGTCCTTGCCGGAGGTGGAGATCGATACAGGTTGGCTGATCCAACGACCTGGCCAAAACAGGCAAAATTGGCTGCGGAAGGTAAGTGGGATGAGTTGAAAGAGTACCAGGATTTCCTTCAAGGAGGAAGAGAGTCCTGATAAATAAAAAAGGTGGTTGGAATTTCCAACCACCTTTTTTTATAAGATAAAAGAAACTTAATACCTTCTTCTTTTATTTTCAGTATATCTTGAGTGCAACTCATCTGAAAGGTACTCCTCTGTTGCAATTACTGCAGGGTTAGGAAGTCTTTCATAAAACTTAGAGATTTCAATTTGCTCTTTGTTTTCGGTTACTTCTTCAATGGTTTCAGGATTAACTGCGAACTCATCAAGTTTGTCATGCAACTCTCTTTTAAGATCAACGCTCAACTGTTTTGCTCTTTTTGCAATGGTTGCAAGCGCTTCATAAATGTTGCCAGTGTCTTTAACAAATG
>JAWKLG010000021.1:0-116080 GCA_041392845.1 Saprospiraceae bacterium
TGCGATGCATTTTTTGGCCATCCACTCCAACCGGAATGATCATCAAACCACCCACCTTTAGCTGTTGAACCAGATTTTTTGGAATCTCCCTGGCTCCGGCGGTTACAATTATTCTATCAAAAGGAGCGTATTCGGGCAAACCTTTCCATCCATCCTTCCAAAAACAACGGATGTTGCCGTAACCCATATCCTTCAAAAGCTCTGATGCTTTTTTAAACAATGCTTCCTGCCTTTCGACTGTAAAAACCCTGGCTCCCATCTCAGCCAGAATAGCCGCCTGATAACCTGAACCGGTACCAATTTCCAAAACATGCATCCTGGGTTCTATTTCCAACAACTCAGATTGATAGGCTACAGTATAGGGCTGAGAAATGGTTTGATCCTCCCCGATAGGAAAGGGTTTGTCAACGTAGGCCCAATCCTGAAATGCAAGTTCCATAAAATAATGCCTGGGAACATTGGTCATGGCCTCCAAAACCCTTTGATCTTTGATTCCTTTTTTAGAAAGACTCTCTACCAGTCTTCTCCGCATTCCCTTGTGTCGATAAGTATCTGTTGGCAAGGCTCTTTATTAATTTAAACTTTACAATTGAAGTGGTCTTAATTTTTTAAATTCGCCACGAAGGAAATCAAATCTAATCAATCGAACCTAAAAAAGAATTGATTTATGACCAAAATAAAATTTGGAACAGACGGATGGAGAGCCATCATCGCCCAAGATTATACCGTAGATAATGTAAAAAGAGTTTCAGAAGGGACAGCTCTTTGGTTAAAAAATAAAAATGCGAAGCAGGTAGTTGTAGGCCACGACTGCAGATTTGCCGGAGAATTATTTGCTGAAACAACAGCCAAAGTGCTTGGAAAGCATGGTTTGAAAGTAATCCTGGCAAAAGGATACGTTTCTACACCTATGGTTTCATTGGGTGTTGCAAAAACCAATTCAGACTTGGGTGTAGTAATTACTGCCAGCCACAATCCACCTTCATACAATGGTTATAAATTAAAATCAAACCTGGGCGGCCCAATGATTCCTTCAGAGGTTACTGAAGTTGAAGATTTGGTTCCGGATGCAGTTCCTGAAGGACTTCCAAGCCTGGAAGAAATGGAGAAAAACGGTTTGCTGGAATATGTAAACCTTGAAGATATGTACATCGATCATGTCGAAGCAAATTTTGACATGGACGCCATCAGAAATAGCAATATAGGTGTGGGTTACGATGCCATGTACGGCGCCGGACAAAGAGCCATGAGAAGATTACTTCCCAACATAACGGCCTTGCACTGTGACGACAATCCCGGCTTCAAAGGACAGGCACCGGAACCCATTCACCGAAATTTGACAGAATTGTCAGAATTGATGGCCAACAATGCCAATTTGAAAGTAGGAATCGCCAACGATGGAGATGCGGACCGCATTGGTATGTACGATGCTTCAGGAAATTTCGTAGACTCCCACCATATCCTTTTGTTATTGTTGCTTTACATGCACAAATACAAAAAGCAATCGGGTAAGGTGGTCTTTACCTTTTCAGTTACTGACAAGATGAAAAAAATGGCAGAGCAATTTGGCTTGCCTTATGAAATCACAAAAATCGGATTCAAATACATCGCAGAAATCATGGCCAATGAAGATGTAATTGTAGGTGGCGAAGAGTCAGGTGGTTTGGCAGTGAAAGGTCATATTCCTGAGAGAGATGGTATCTGGATTGGCATTATGGTGCTTGAATTCATGGCAAAAACCGGAAAAACATTGGAAGAATTGATTCAGGAAGTCTATGATGAGGTAGGCTCTTTTTCCTTCGATAGAGATGACCTGCATATTCTGGAAAGCCAAAAACAGGCAGTTATCCAAAACTGTCAAGCCAATAAATATTCAGCTTTCGGAAAATACCAGGTTGAATCAACTGAAACTATTGATGGCTTTAAGTTTAACCTGGGCAATGAAAGTTGGTTGATGATAAGACCATCTGGTACGGAGCCCGTTTTACGTGTTTATGCTCAGGCACCGGATGCAAAAGCAGTAAGAGATATTTTAGATGCTGCGCAGGAAACGCTTTTTGCGTAGACCAAAAAGGTAAATCATTAAAAAAACCGTCTGGATTCCCTCCGGACCGTTTTTTTATGTGGCTCCGATTTTCTCCATAAAGCTTTCTTTGCGGGTATCTGCCAGTGAAAGTTCTGTACCATCAATCAGACTGATTTGTACTTTCCTTCCTTTTTGCATCTTTCTTACATACTTAAGATTGATGATATCGGTTCGGTTAATTCTAAAAAAATTGAATTCGTTCAAAATTTCTTCATAGTATTTAAGAGTCTTGGAAACCAGATGGGTTTCGCCATTTTCAAGGTAAAACATGGTATAATTATTTTGGGCTTCACACCTGACGATGTCTTCCATGTCTACAAACACCAGGCCTTCCATAGTCGGAAGCGACACTTTTTCAAATACATTGTGAATGGTTTCCTTCAGCACTTGAAACTTTTGGCTATCCTTTTTTATTAAAAGTTTTTCTTTAGCTCTTTCAATGGCAGGCCTTAATTCATCCAAATCAATTGGTTTAAGCAAGTAGTCTATTGCAGAAAGCTTAAATGCCTTTATTGCAAAGTGGTTATACGCCGTAGTAAAAATAATTTCAAAAGGTACTTCCTGGAAATAGTCTAACAATTCAAATCCGTTTTGTCCCGGCAACTCGATATCCAAGAACACCAGGTCTGGTTTTTTGGACTTAATCTCCTGCACAGCCGTTTCAACATTTTCACACTCTGCAATGATGAAAACTCCTTCACAAAAAGAGTTTACCATATTAATAAGGGTCTGACGGCTCCTTTCCTCGTCCTCTACGACGATTGCTTTGAGTGTATCCATAAATGCGCTAAGTTTAAAAGGTCAATTCAACCCGGGTGCCGGATGTATAACCGGAAACCTGAGAAAGATCTGTAATTTTAAAATAATTTAACAGTTCTACTTCCTCGATTGTAGTGTTATGCAAGATGGCTAACCTTTCTTTTGCAGATTGAATTCCGGAAGATCTGTGATTGTCACCACGGTCCTGTTTTTTCATTTGGGCTGATTTATCCATACCAATCCCGTCATCTTCGATTGTACATTTTAATCGATTATCTACAATTTCAAATTTAATATATAGCGAACCTTTGGCTTTTTTATGAAACAGTCCATGCCTGAAACTATTTTCTACCAGGGGTTGAATTATCAAAGGAGGAATCCTTATGAACTCCTTTTGTTCCTTCATTCCTTCTTCCAGTAGGATCTCAGTATGAACCTTTTCTCCAAAACGCAAACTTTCCAGGTGTAAATACAAGTCCAGCAATTCAAGCTCTTCTTCCAGGCTTATGTCTTTTTCTTTAGATTGTTCAAAAATAAGTCGGATAAGTCTTGCAAACTTTGCCAAATAACGCATGGCATTCTCCCCGTCACTAATGGTGAGATAATGCTGAATTGCATTCATTGCATTGAAAATAAAATGGGGATTCATCTGGGTTTGCAAGGCTTCCATCCGCAAGCGATTAACCCTTTCAGAAAAGTCCCGCTTCATTTTCTCACGCCTCTTAATATTTTGGTATCTGTTTTGGAAAATCAGCCATACTATTGCTATTGTTGTCAATAACAAGCCCAGATAAAACCACCAGGTTTGGTACCAGGGAGGTAGAATGGTGAATTTAAAGGTAGCCGGGTTTGAGCTTTTTATACCTTTGGCATTAATAGCCTTTACTTGAAATTCATACTTGCCGGGAACCAATCCAGGAAACTGTAATAAATTGGTTTGAGTTTTAACCCAATTTGAATCAAGTCCCAACATTCTGTATTCGTAAGATAGCCCTCCCTTTGAAATATAAGACAGACCAATGAACTCAAAGTTGAAGAAATTTTGATCATGATCGTAACTTCCATCAATAATGGCCTCCTTTCCACCCAATAAATAAGCAGAACTTATGAAAACAGGAGGGGAGACTGAAAATCCGGTATCGCCTTCATTGGTTAAAGAAATCAGGCCTTTTTCTGTTCCAAGAAAAACTTTATTGTTAAGACATTTTACATGATGTACTTCATTTGTTGGTAAACCATTGGATTTATTGAAAACTTCAATATTTCTTGACAAAGGATCTAAATGGAATAGGCCATTTGGAGTACCTACCCAAAAGTTGTTATCATCATCAAAATCAAAATCCCAACAATACAAAGACAGGCCCGGGTAATCTTCATTTAATGAATAGTCCACCTTTTCATCCTTTAGCTTAAAAATCCCCAGCCCATTACATCCTATCCATAAATTTCCTTTCGTATCCGAAAGAATGTTGGTGATGTTTCCATTGAAATCCTTTCCATCCGAATAGGAGATTTTACTAACCTTTCCATTTTTATAAATATAAACACCAAGAAAAGTACCAATGATTATGGTGCCATCTTCTTTTTGATAAAGCTTATAAGTCCTTTTTTTAAGAATCGGTTCGTATAAATAGAGATTATTTAAAATCTCACCTGCCTTATAATTTACTTTCTTTATGGTCGAATAGTTTCCTATAAATAATGTATCCTCCACCAGCAAAAGGTCTTTCGTAGCGTGAGGTTTGGGATAAATAATTTTTGATTTTCCCGGATTTTCCCTGTTATAGTCTCTAATCTCAATATTGGTACCAACCAAATATAATTGCTCATTATTTTTTACCCTTTTTATAACACTTATATTGTTCTTGCCTGGGAAGGAAAAGCTTTCAGCAGATGTTTTGTCGATAAATCCAATTCTAGGCCCGGTTAATCCTACTGCTAACTCTGTATCCTGGACTTTATCTAAGGAAGTGACGCTCTCTTTAAAAACAAGACCATTATTAAGATTAGGAATTATGATCACGCCATCACTATTGGTTAGAAGCCATAAATTACCTTCTTTATCTTTTAACCCATGATTGAATTCAAATTCAGGAAGGTAAAGACCTGAGTATTCAACTTTATTTAAAATTCGAAATCCACTTTGAAATAGAATGATCGATTTATTCCCAAATGGAATTACATAATTGATTCTATTATTAAAGTTTGGACTAAATAATTTCACAATCGTATCCTTACTTATCTGAAAAACTTCTAACCTTTCATGGTAATAAACATGAAATTCATCTCTATTGGGATCTGAATAAAAATTGAACCTGCCTTCCTTATAATTAATTCTGATTTTAGAATTTGAAAGGTCAAAATCACCCTTAATCAAAGAGTCAATTGGAAGGATAATTCGATAAATATCGAAAGGACTATTTAAATTTTCTCTTTTTTCAAAGAAAACTGCAGAGACTTCATTTTCTCTGTAAAACGAAGGGTAAATTTTATAAAAAACCTTTGGCTGCTGAAGAATGGTAATGCTGTCTCCTGTAGATTTTGAGTGTAAAGGTTTTATCAGAAGTGACCCTGAAGTAACATTATTATTGTCAGAAAGTCCAACAATCAAATTCTCCTCAGTGGCATAAAAGCAAGTTAAGGCAAAGGGATCATATTTTTGAATATCAAATATTAACTTGCATGAATCACCCTCAACCTTAAAGATTTGGCCACTTAAATTATTGAACCAAACTCGGTTGCTTCTATCAACCTGAAGGTTGAATATCTCATTATCCAACATTTCTGGGTTCGAATAACTTTTAAACCCCTTGCCATCAAATCGGGTTATCCCATTGGAAGTTCCAATCCATATGAACCCAAGAGAATCCTGGGCTATATTGTAAGAAGTATTACTCGGCAACCCATCTTCATCGGTCAATTGCCAATACAAGGGATCCTGCCCTTGAACATCAAAACAAAGGAGGAAAAAAAAGGAAAAAAATATAACAATTCGCAACATAGTCCCTTTGGCCCAAATTTAATTGAATTCATTTTTGGTTTACTAAACCAATTCCCTGATTCACCCAAAATAAACACCTGTTCACTAAATAGCTTGAAAAACTTGTGTTACGGTGCTTACTTTTGAATCATAATTGTTTCGGGCACAATAAAGACAGAACTCTAAAGCCAAAAAATCTATAAACTAAAATTGCACTGAAAACTAAAATTGGCAACCCCCTCCGGGTTGCTTTTTTTTATTTTCTTATTACCGTTGTCGTTCTCGAATAGGTAAGTCCGGTAAATATACCCAAAGGATTCGAACTTCCACTAACATTACTAACAATCGTGCTTGGTTGACCAAATGGATTCAAATCAGCAGAAGAAGCATTGAAAACACTTTCCAAATAGTCATAATAGGCCGGACTAATATGGTAAACTGTGTTGATGACCGAATCTCCTTCAGGAAAATTAAAGCCGGTTCCAAAGGTGATCAAACTATTGTCTATCAACTTATCGTTGGTTATAAAATCCTGATCAGGAAAACTATCCGTCAAACTGTTCCAATGCAATTGTCTTCTAAAGAAATTTTCACTGTTTACATCCGGATCCGTTAAATAAGTCAAAACCCTGGCCAGCGTATCCTTTGGTCTACCTGTTTCAGGAAACTGAACGACCACGCTGTCAATTGCAATCGCCGGTAACATCCTGGTGGTTCCTCCAATCGTCGTTCCGTCTTTCAAAACAATCTCCAACTCAAATTCATTCTCGAAATCCTCTGGCACAATCATTTCATTTCCATAATTGTACACCTTAAAATTATTCGGATCTATATAATTTCCCTCCTCCAAAGGAATTATCATTCCATTGTATCGAATATTGACTGTGGCCTCTTTTTCTAAAATATTGTCAATAAAATTAAAAATACTGGTATCAAAAGGGGCAAAATAACTGGAACTCCTGGTCAACAATAATCTGAATGGCTCACCTGGTTGAAGATAACATTCAACCACGGGTTGGTCACTGTATTCAGGCAACTCCAAATCAATTTCCTTTTCCAAATTACAGGAGCTCACCAACAATCCTACAAAAAATACTGGGATAATATATTTAAGGTATTTCATTTTCCTTTGTTTTTTAAAATTTGAAATTCCAGGTCAAGGCTGGTAAAATGGGAAACAAGGACACCTGCTTAGCTTTGAATCCTTCCGGAATCCTTAAGGTACCGTTCGGGTCTTCTTCTCCTTCCTTGTATTGTGGTTCTATGTAAACAAAAAATGCATTTCGCCTGTCGTAAGCATTCACCACACTCAGGGTGATATCACTTTCCCCCCATTTGGGAAACAATTTATAAATGACACTCACATCCAACCTGTGAAAATCTGACAATCGGACATCATTCCTGTCTCCATAAACCGGAACTGCCACCTGTGGATCCACTCCCGGAACATCCTGGAAAGTATACCTTCCTCTAGGCAACCAGGTCAGATCTCCGGAACCAAATACCCAGGTAGCTCCTGCTGACCATCTTCGGCTGATTTCATACATCGCCACTACACTGATATCATGTCTTCTGTCATACCTCGGTGAAAAATACCGGCCATTCATCACTGTTCCTTTTGGGCCTTCAAATTCTCCTCTTCTTATCAAAGACAAAGTATAACCTATCCAACCGGTCAACTTTCCTTCTTTTTTCTCAATGCTGATCTCACCACCATATGCATACCCTTTTCCAAATACAAACTCCTGCTCTAAATCGTCATTGGCAAACAATTCTGCACCATCTATGAAATCCACCTGATTATCCAGCCATTTATAGAAGTATTCATTCGTAAGGAACAACTTGGTTCCTCCCAGATTAAACAAATATGAAAAGCCTGCTGCTACCTGATCCGATAATTGTGGCTTTACATTTTCAGTCGAAGGATACCAAACATCAGTGGGAAGTGAAATTCCGGAATTGCTCACAAGATGTACATACTGATACATCCTTGCATAACTGGCCTTCACAGATAGATTGGATGTCCATTTAAAATTGGAAGCAAATCTGGGCTCTACCCCATAATAAAAGGTCCCGTCATTGCTAAAGGCTGATAAACGAAGTCCTCCATTCAAGGTAAGTCTCGGCGACACATCAAAGTCATCGGATATATATGCTCCGTATTCCATGGCATCATAATTTTGCCCGGCAGAGAAAGAGATATTTCCATCATCAGAACCTGCTTTTAAACGTCCTACCGTAAATTGATGATAAGTTGCATTGGCACCATATCGAAGCGTATTGCGGTCGTTCAGATTTTGATAAAAATCTGTTTTGAAGTTCAAATCCTTAATGTTTGAATTCAAATCAAAAGAAAATCCGGTTACCTGATTCAAGATTTGGTATCGGTAATCCGAGAAGGTAACGGTGGTATTATTAAACAACCTTGGCGAGAAAGTGTGGTTCCATCTGGCCGTACCGGTTGCATTACCCCAATCAAATCCAAAATCAAAAAAGTCACTGTCGAAGGAAAACTTATCCCTTCCAAAATAGCCGCTTAAAAAGAGGTGGTCCTTTTCCGTGATTTGAAAATTCACTTTGGTATTCAAATCATAGAAATAGTAACCAGGAATCAAATTGGCATCCGGTTTATCTTCATTTGCCTTGTTTACCAATCCGGTGATCAAGTCAACATAAGTCCTTCTTCCTGAAACGATAAAAGAAGATTTACCTTTTTGAATAGGTCCTTCCAATGTAAGCCTGGAAGAAATAAGTCCAATTCCTCCTGACCCTGAAAACTTTTTATTGTTTCCTTCTTTCAATTTTACATCAATTACAGACGATAGTCTTCCTCCATACTGTGCCGGAAAACCCCCTTTGTAGAGTTTTAAATCCTTAACAGCGTCGGTATTGAAGGTGCTAAAAAATCCAAATAAGTGATTAGGATTATAAACCAAAGCCTCGTCCAATACAATTAGGTTTTGATCCGGACCACCACCCCTAACAAACAATCCTGTAGTACCTTCTCCCCCACTTGGAATTCCCGGTTTCAATTGAATGGTTCTCAATATGTCCGTTTCACCCAGAATGGCAGGAAGCATTTTTACTTCTTTGGTTGTCAATGCTTCCACACTCATCTCTGTACTTCTCAATTGTTCTTCATAAGAATTGGCTTTTACTACCACTTCGTCTAACTGAACTCCGGTTCCAAGTTCTATGTCTTTTTCCAAATTTGCCTTTAAAAAGAAAGTATAAGTCTGGTTTTGAAATCCAACGTAACTGTAGACAACTTCTACAGAATCAAAAGCCGGAACTTGAAGGGAATAAAATCCATATTCATTGGTGGTAGTACCGCTACCGGAGCTGGGTATAAATACAGATGCTCCAATCAGTGTCTCACCGGTTTCAGCATCCTTTAACTTTCCACTCAGTGTAAATTGCTCTTGTCCAAATATTACTGCAGCAAAAAGCAGAAATTTTGCAACCAAAATTGGTTTTAGGGGCATTTTATAAAATTTTTATTCGGAACATAGTCCTTTTTGTAAAGAATTGATTTTCAAATAAATAACGAGGGTGCAAACATAAATTACACCAGACTAATAAGACCAAAAATTCTACAAATGGTTTATTCTATCGGATAGTTTTTGAAAGGGTATCTGTTGACTGGCTTCCAAAATAGCCATGCCCATTCGTAATGTTGGAAAATAAATATTGCGGTTCAGCAAAAAAAGTTTCAAGGTCAATACGATCATGCGTATAATAGGACTGTAGGAAATTTTTGTAGGAATTGGAAATAGTTGAAACCTGCAGGTATGCCCTTCCTTCCATTTGAAGTTCTTTTGGAATCTCCACTGAAAATACCACATTTAGCTTTCCATTTATTTGCTTTAAAGTTTCTTTTTCTAAAAAAATAACCCTTTGATCTCGGAAATTTTCATAACGAACATTATTTGGTAAGGAAACCGTACCTGGTTGGATAATTTGAAACCTTCCCAAGTCATCCTTCAATGCGATATATACATCAATCAGTATTCCTCCAAAATCAGAATCAGGAAAAGCTAACGCAGTGCTTAATTCAAATAACTGCAAATAATAACCAGGAAAAATGGAGTCAAGCCCGCCAAGAGTATCCAATTCAAATTCCAAAATTTCAGGTTTATCAACATGGACTTCTTCAGATGAAACAGGTAGAAAATTGGGATGTGAAACCTCAAGCCGGTATGATTTATCTTTCAACAAAGCCAAAGGAACATTATAATAACCTGTTTTGGGAATACTTCTAAATGTGGTTATGGGTAAATCTGGTCCGGATATGGTTACCTCACAATCCGGAAGTCCGTTATATCCACTTGGAGCTTCAGGGAACGATTGTCCAACATAAACTTCTACAATACTATCTTTCATCAAACCCGCTACAACCAAAGCTGGTTCATGTTCGGGAATGTCCAATTCCAATACTTTCACGCAAGAGGAAAAAAGTATTAATATCCCAAAGAATACTCCGGTTGATTTCATTTGACAAAGGTCAGACTTTATTTTATAATTTCCTTATGAACGATTTGCGATAAAAAAAGGCTGCCGGATTTGGCAGCCTTCAACTAAGCAAGTTTTATAAGGGTTTATGGTGCAGATACAAATGTTATTAAGCAATTTTGAATTTCACCGTCCACAGTTGTCTCCTCCCAATACAATTGCAACTCATTTTCTTTCACCTCAAGCAATTCCATGGTCTGGATTCCTTGGTCTTCTTCGTCAAAAAGTTTGACATGAACTTTTTTGGTTATTTCGTCATAGTCCCAGGTTCCTAACTTTTCATGTTGTACTTGTACACTAAAACATTTGGTTGCCCCCTGATCTTTTTCAAAGGACTTTCCCTCTTTTTTAAAAAAAATGATATCGTCTAACTCACATTCATCCATCTCATCTGTACCTGAAAAGGTAAAACTCCCAATGGTCATCTCAAAGTCCTTAACTACCCAGCCGTTCCTTGTCAGCAAGTCTTCGTCAGATAGTTCAATGGTTTCTTTTTTACAGGCGCTTAAAAGCAAGATTCCTGATACCGCCAAAAACAAAATCTTTTTCATATCAAACATTTTAAGATCAATTAATAGGTTTTAATAATTTTCAAAGCGCGCTTTTAAGTACCGGTATAAGAAAGACAGACAGACTTAAGATTACCCTAAAAAGATTTTTATTTTTTTAGAAAAAATCCTGAAAACCCTTGTTTTTAAAGAGTATTCATAAATAACTATCTTGCCTGCAAATCCGTATTTTATGGAACATTGGGGACTACTTTCCATCCTGCCACCTATCATTGCCATCGCCTTAGCCATTCGAACCAAACAGGTCTTTTTTGCGCTGGGTCTTGGCGTGTGGTCTGGTTATCTTATTTTGGAAAATGGCAATCTGCTTGATAGCTTTTTTGCCACCCTTCAAGGAATTATTACTGTCTTTGAAGATGCCGGAAATACCCGAACCATTATTTTTTGCGCCCTGGTGGGAGCACTCATTGTTTTGATGCAACGTTCCGGCGGAGTGGAAGGATTTATTCTAAAAATAAATGAAAGACTCACCAAAATAGAGCAAACATCAGGTCCGGAACACACCAGAAAAATCGTCCCCATCCTTGCCTGGTTACTCGGAGTGTTGGTTTTTGTAGAAACAAGTATTTCCAGTTTAACCGTAGGAACACTTTTCAGACCCTTATTTGATAAATTAAAAATTTCAAGAGAAAAACTAGCCTGGATAGCCGATTCAAGCTCTGCACCTGCCAGCATTTTAATTCCTTTCAATGGTTGGGGAGCATTCATCATGGGACTGTTGGCCGGATTGGGATTTGAAGATCCTTTTTCTACCATGATAAAAGCATTGCTCTTTAATTTTTATCCGATTCTTACCCTCCTTATCGTTCCGCTTTTCATATGGATGAACTGGAATCTAAAAGGAATGAAAAAAGCAGAAGAAAGAGTCCTCAACTCTGGAAAAGTTCTTCCGGATGGCGCTCAACCAATGGTCAGCGATGAAATCACCTCTGTAGAAACAAAAGAAAACATTCAACCGAAAGCCTTCAATATGCTGGTGCCACTTGCCACTATGGTCTTTTTAATGCCAGTTATCTTAGCTTATACCGGTTGGGAGGAAGCACTGAAAAACACCGTACAAGGAAATTTTGCTGATACCCTTTTTACCGCGATAGGAAAAGGCTCCGGCTCCACTTCGGTACTGGCAAGTGTTACGATTTCTATTCTGGTAGGATTTGTCCTTTACATGAGCCAACGAATTTTCAACCTGGCAGAACTTATGGACATGACCCTGAAAGGAATTTCAGGTTTGGTACCTCTCGCTATCTTGATGGTCCTGGCATTCGCCATCGGATCAGTTTGCAAACAATTGGGAACCGGCCTCTTTTTGGCAGAAGTAAGCAGTCAATATTTATCTCCCGGATTAATCCCGGCCATCATTTTTGTAACCAGCAGTATCATAGCTTTTTCAACAGGAACCTCCTGGGGTACCTTTGCCATCATGCTGGCCATCGCAGTTCCAATGGCAAGAGAAATGGGAACAGATGTTTATTTGGCAATTGCAGCAGCTTTGGGCGGTGGAGTTTTTGGTGATCATTGTTCACCTATTTCAGACACAACGATTATTTCGTCTATGTCCGCAGCTTGCGATCATGTTGATCATGTAAAAACTCAGGTACCATATGCATTGATTGCAGGATGTCTTACTCTGGTTTTATATCTGATAAGCGGATTTGCTCTTTGATTGGTTCTACTTGATCACATTCGAGGAATATCCTGGCAGTACATTTTTTGCAAATGTCAGGATCAAGTTGAGCAAAAATGGATTCAATTGCTTCCCTTTTGGATGGGAAAAAACGATCATCACCAATATCAGCCTTGTATCCTCCTTTTATAAGTGTCTCCTGTGCATCCAGTTTTAATCCAGCTATGTACAATTTACCTCCATTCAAGGCTACCCTTTTTGAAAGTTGTACCAACCATTCAGAACCAGCCACATCAATGAAATTCACCCCGGAAGCAACCAATAAAATATTCCTTTGGGTTCCATCCAGGTGGTCCAAAACCTGGGCAGCAACATGATCCACCGCCCCAAAAAACAAAGACCCGTCCAATCTCAGGATTTTCAACTGAGGACATTGTTGTAAATCCTTCCTTTGGAGGTTGATGAACTTACGTAAAACATCTGACGGGTCAGGAGCTAAAACTTTCAGTCTTGGTTTTGAAGTTCTCCTTAAATAGAAGAAAAGGGAAAATAACATTCCGATATAAATTGCAAACTCAAGATTCAACAACATGGTCGACAAGAAGGTAATCGCCAACACTACAGATTGTCTTTTACTTGCCTTTATAATCGTTCGAATTCCGGGTACATCAATCAGGTTATAACCTACCAGAAAGATGATGCCCCCCATCGCTGCCATAGGTAAATGTGCGGTAAGTGGTCCAACAAAAAACAATAATAATATGAGCAACAGGGCAGAAAAAATGGCAGAAAGTGGTGTACGGGCTCCTGCTGTCACATTGATTCCTGAGCGTGAAAATGAACCACTACCGGCGTAAGAAGAAAAGAATGCTCCAATCGTGTTTGCAAGTCCCTGTCCTATAAATTCCTGATTGCTGTTGATCTGTTGCCCGGATTTAGTTGCGATTGATTTTGCAATGGCAGCGGCTTCTATTAAACCTAATAGCGCAAGAGCAAATGCATTGGGCCCGAGCTTTTGCAGGGTTTTAAAAGAAATATCCGGCATACTGAAGGGTGGAAGTTGGGTCGGAAGCTCACCAACCAATCTCAATACAGATCCTCCTCCGAGTAAATAACCCAAAAAGGATCCTGCAATCAAAGCAATCAACAAATGGGGAATCTTAGAACTTATTTTTTTTAAACCAAAAGCCAATCCTGCAGTAACAACCGCTACCAGAACAGCAATCCAGTTTATTTGATGCGTATTTTTAAAAATATAAATAAAGGTCTCTACAATCGTACTACCCGAAGGTACAGGCATTTCAAATATCTGTTTCAATTGGCCAACCATGATCAAAATGGCTGCTCCTGCAGTAAATCCAACTATGACTACATGGGAAACAAAGTTTACAAATGCACCCATCCTTGCCAGACCCAGACCCAATTGAAATATCCCTGTCAATAAAGTTAAGCTCAATGCCAATCGAATAAAATCAGGTGACCCTTCCGGAGCAAATTGGGAAACCGCCGAAAATACTACTATGGAAATAGCCATTGCCGGCCCGGTCACCATATGTCTGGATGAACCAAAAAGCGCTGCGATAACAGGCATTATCATAGCAGAATACAATCCAAAAATAGGAGGAAGTCCGGCTACCATCGCAAAGGCTACACCTTGAGGTAAAACCATTACAGCGCCGGTCAATCCGGCAATAAAATCCGCTTTGAGGCTGGTCTTGTTGGCTTTAGGAAGCCATTCCAGGAAAGGAAAAATCTTTTTTAATTGTGTATTATCCAAAACCCTGTATTTCAACAGTTTGATAGTAAAAAGCAGTACAAATCTCTATCTACCTTTTAAAAAATCATAAATCGTCATCCCTTTTTTATAAAAACTTTCAAGGGTTTGCATATTCAAAAGGTAATTATGGCGGTAAAAGACCATGAAATAACCAATCCCTTCCAGCGTCCAGTTCTTTTCTACCGTAAACATTTTCAACATATCCTCATCAAACAATTTCCTTAAGCGGTATTCATCGTCGCTTTTTAAAAGGTACTGATTTGAAAATTCCGGGCTCTCTTCAAAATCGATATCCTGCATACCCAGGAAGGAACCAATTTTATGAAAGAAATTTTCGGGTTTCATCAAAAATTCCGGCAATCCCAATTCTTTGGATTGAATGAAAAATACCGAGGTATAAAACTTTTGGGTTGCTTTACCGGTGCTGATTACATATTTATAATCAAACAGGTAAACTTGTTCTTCAAAGAAATCCGTTTTTTTATGCATCATATTAAAGATGCTCTTTTTGATTCCCTGATTAAAAAGTTTGAAATCCTGTAATCGATTTATCAAGCCCCATTCTTCTTCTCCAACAAACTCCAACTCCAAATCAAATGCGAGTTTTTTCATTTGTGAGGTTCTAAAATCAGCATTCCACATCGTCGTTGAGTTTAGGTGTAAAAAATGGAAACATCTTCCAAAGGTTTCCGCTCCAAATTTGGCACTGTTGCATCTTCAGTCGGATACCCCACCGGAACCAATAGAAAAGGCCTTTCATTATCAGGACGGTCCAATATTTTTTGTAAAAAGTTCATCGGACTGGGTGTATGGGTCAAAGAAACCAAACCGGCCTGATGAATGGCCGTCAATAAAAAACCACTTGCCAGTCCTACAGATTCATTGACATAATAGTTTTTCTTTTTATCACCCGATTCGAGTTCGTATGCTTTTTTAAAAACAATAATCAACCATGGTGCAATTTCTAAAAACGGTTTCTTCCAGTCCGTTTCAAAAGCAGCCAAATCATTCAACCATTCATCCGACATCCTGCCGTGGTAATTGATATATTCTTCTTTCTCCGCTGCTTCTTTGATGGCTTTTTTAATATCAGGATTACTCACCGCACAAAAAGTCCAAGGCTGTTTGTGAGCACCTGATGGCGCTGTGGAAGCTGTTTTAATGATATTTTCAATGATCGCCTTCGGTACCTTTTTATCAGAAAAAAAACGAAGCGACCTTCTTTTATCCATCATTTCATAAAATTGCCGGCTCCGCTCAAACATTTCATCTTCTGAAATTTGCAGGCCTTCAAATGGTATGTGCTTTGGTTCAGGCATTGTATAATTTATTTATAGGCTAATATTAGGTTCCGCTATTTCACAAACCCCGTAATTCGTAAACCGTAAACCGTGAATCCATCCTATTCCAATCAAATGCTCACTCTTCATAAAACTTGACTTACAAAAAAAGGAGCTATCTTTTTATGGCTTTCTGCGAAATTAAAAAAATAGGCTAAAAAAGCTTTTGCACTCAATTTGCACATTTATTTGAATCCGTTTACGGTTTCCATTCAGGAAAATTATTTTTGCGGAAACGAATACGATGAGAAGACTTCTAATTGCATTTACCCTCGCTACCTTGTTTTTTGAATGTGTGCCTTTTGAAGAGAAGGTGATAACAGAAGTCAATGTAGATACCAAGGACCCCGTATTTAGAAAAATCAGGGATTTTCAGGATAAAAATATGGTCGATAGCCTTTACCGCTACTTCCGCCATGAAGATCCTACCTACCGATACCTTGCAGCTAATGCTTTTGGAACCATTCAGGACAGCACTGCGCTGGACAGTCTGGCAAAACTTTTAACTGACAGGATTGAATTGGTACGAACAGCTGCAGCATTTGCGATTGGCCAAACCGGTACCTTAAAGGGTGAGCTTTTGCTTATGCAAGCTTTTGATCAAAAAGATACGGCAGGTTTTTATAAAAAATCAAATGCTGCGATTTTAGAAGGTATCGGAAAATGTGGCACGGATGAAATGCTCGAAAATCTGGCTGGAATCACCACCTACAAACCCACAGACACAACACTACTGGAAGGTCAGGCCTACGGAATTTACCGATTTGGGCTTAGAAAAAAATCGACAGACGATGGCACCAAACTGATGGTAAAATATGCATCAAACGATGCCTACCCTCAAAGCGTAAGATTGATTGCTGCCAACTATTTGTACCGAACCGCAGACCTAAATCTTGATAAATATGCCGAAAATCTGGTGACAGCATTTACAAAAGAAAAAAATGCTGATATCAGAATGGCTCTTGCCATTGCCATTGGTAAAACCAAATCCGACATAGCCAGGGATGCTTTGACAGGATTGTTGGGTGCAGAAACTGATTACAGGGTTCAATGTAACATGATCAGGGCACTCGCCAATTTTGATTACCTACAGGTTAAAGATCCCATTCAGGCTTCTTTAAAAAACAACCACCACCATGTAGCACTGGTTGCTGCACAGTATTTCAGAAATCACGGAGTGCCGGAAGAAGGCAGATTGTATTATCAATGGGGTATGGATAGTGTAGCAAGGGACATCAAATTAGAATTGTATGCAGCTGCTCAAAAATACCTGCCCAATTATTTTGAAGGGACCAAAGGGCAAATCAATTACGAAATAAGAAGAACCTTTGAAGAAACCAATGATCCTTATTTGGCTGCCAAAGCCATGGACGCTTTGGCTGAATTTGGTTGGAATTTCAGGTACATCATTGAAAAATCAAGTATTTCCGACTTCCCGGTAGTTAGAACTGCAGGAATTCGCGCACTTTCTACCATCTGTTCTTCCGAAAACTTTGATCAGTTTTTTGGATTGGGTTCCAAGACCGTGAAAAGGGAAATTGCACTTTCTTTAAAAGAAGGTATTAAAAATGGAGATCCGGGGGTCATAGCAGAAAGCGCCATTTTACTCAGAAATCCAAAAATGGAATTCGGAGCTTTCTTCGACAGCCTTACTTTTATGAAAGATGCTTTGAGCAAATTGAATTTGCCTAAAGAAATTGAATCTTTCAATGAGTTAAATAAAACCTATGCGTTTCTAAACGGAGATCCAGAGCCCGGCCCTCAACCGGTTGAGTACAATCATCCGATCGACTGGAATGTGTTGGATGCCTTGGGAGAACAAAAAAAAGTAAGCATAGAAACTGAAAAGGGAACCATTGAACTTGAAATGTTACCGGACCTAGCACCCGGCTCCGTGTGCAACTTTCTAACCTTAGCCAAAGACGGTTTTTTCAATGGTAAAAACTTCCACAGAGTAGTACCCAATTTTGTAGTTCAGGGAGGATGTCCCAGAGGCGATGGTTATGGTTCATTAGATTACACCATTCGTTCTGAATTCTCTGATTTGCACTATGATAAAGAAGGTTGGGTAGGAATGGCTTCTGCCGGAATAAATACCGAAGGGACTCAGTTTTTTATCACCCACTCTCCTACCCTGCATTTGGATGGACGTTATACCATTTTTGCAAAAGTTTCATCGGGGATGAATGTAGTGCATAAAATTCTTGAAGGAGATAAAATCAAACAAGTCAGTATCAATAAATAATACCTTTAAGCCTAAATAATTGACCAATTAAAATCAAAAGATAAATGAAAAACACACCATTAACTGAAAAACATATCGCTCTTGGAGCAAAAATGGCAGAATTTGCCGGTTACAACATGCCTATCTCTTATGCCGGTATTCGCGAAGAACACCATGCTGTCAGAAATGGAGTGGGAGTTTTTGATGTATCTCACATGGGAGAATTTATTGTAAGAGGAAAAGAAGCCCTTGATTTGGTACAAAAAGTAACCAGCAACGATGCTTCCAAACTTGAAATCGGAGATGCACAATACTCCTGCCTACCTAATGAAAATGGTGGAATTGTTGATGACCTTTTGGTGTATAGATTACCTGAAGACAATTGTGCTGAAGGAGAAATGGCCTTCATGTTGGTGGTAAATGCTTCCAATATTGACAAAGATTGGGCGTGGATTGAAAAACACAATACCTTCGATACCAGGATGATCAATATTTCTGATGAGTCGGCACTATTGGCGGTTCAAGGTCCCAAAGCAGTGGAGGCCATGCAAAGCCTGACAGATGTAAATCTTTCAGAAATTGGTTTTTATACTTTCAAAAAAGGAAAATTTGCAGGAATTGACAATGTGATCATTTCAGCAACCGGTTATACAGGTTCTGGTGGATTCGAACTGTATGTAAACAATGCCCATGCTGCAGAACTTTGGGATGCAGTTATGGAAGCCGGAAAAGCATACAATGTTGCTCCATGTGGATTGGGTGCTCGTGACACCTTGCGACTGGAAATGGGATATTGCCTTTATGGAAACGACATCAACGACACAACTTCACCCATCGAAGCAGGTCTGGGTTGGATTACCAAAACCAAAAAAGGTGATTTCATCAGCAGAGATACTTTTGCAGCACAAAGAGCAGAAGGCGTAAGCAAAAAACTAGTTGGATTTGAAGTAAATGACCGTCGGGTACCTCGTCATGGATATATGATTGAAGATGCAGAAGGAAATGAAATTGGAGAAGTTACTTCAGGCACAATGGGGCCATCTGTTGAAAAACCTATCGGCATGGGATATGTCAAAAAAGAGTTCGCGAACGAAGGTCAAGAAATTAAAATTGCGGTTGGAAGTAAACGATTAGACGCTAAAGTGGTTAAACTTCCTTTCTACAAAGGATAAAACCGAAAGGATGGTACTTCTTATCTAAAAAATAAAAAGTACCATCCCTTCAAAATTCGTAACTTTCAATTTTTATTGAAATATTTCAAAGCCCAATCTAGCACATCAAACATGGAATTTCAGGAAGCCAAGGATAAGTTCATTCAGGCCTGGGGAACTCTCGGCACTGACTGGGGAGTGAATCGAACCATGGCCCAGATTCATGCATTGTTATTGATTAGTCCCGAAGCTCTTTGCGCCGAGGACATCATGGAAGAATTGAAAATTTCCCGCGGAAACGCCAATATGAATATCCGTGCCTTGATGAGCTGGGGTCTCGTCAGGAAAGAACTAAAACCCGGAGAGCGCAAAGAATTTTTCTCAGCAGAGAAAAACATGATGGAAGTGGTTAAAAAAATCGTTTCCCAACGCAAAAAGAAAGAACTCGAACCAATACTGGCCGCCCTCGAAGAAGTTAGCCAAACAGAAGGCGAAAGCGAAGAGGCCAAAGAATTCTCTAAAGTCGTTCGAGACATCCACCTTTTCTCCAAAAAAGCCAATTCCACCCTCGACACCCTCATCAAATCAGACGCCAATTGGCTGATAGGATCTTTCTTTAAGACAATGAAGTGATGGCTGTTGGCTGTTGGCCATTGGCTTTTGGCCATTAGTTCCTTGATGGGAACCTACCATATTACAAGTTGAATAACAGGGTGGTGGAGTTTTAACTTAGGATTTGTGGAATTTACGGTTTACGATTTACGGTTTACGAGGGCACTTAAAAAAGCGAACAGCAATATGGCTGCTGTCGGCCTTTCGAAAATCAGTCGTTTAAAATATAATGTGCTTATCCTTCAACCTTTCGTCGTTCCAGAGTTGGCGCAGCCAGCCCCTACAAAAGCCAACGGCTAACGGCCAACGGCTAACGGCCAATGGCCAACAGCTAACGGCCATTATATCAACTTTAACATCAAAAAAAGAACCTTCCCCATTGACTTAATGTTAACTGTATATTAATTTTGTGTAAAATAGAAATTAATAGATCATGAACAAGAAGGAAGTCATTTTGAGAGAAGAGCATAAATTCGCCAAATACGAGGTGTTGGCTCTGATAGGATTTTTTATTTTAGGTTTAGCATATACTTTATCTGATGCGCTATTCATCAACCCAGGTAGAGAAAGCATGCTATCTGTAATAATTACAGGTTTAATTGTATTTGCATTAGGATGGTTATTCGTCCTTTTGCTTCGAAATAAATTATCATTTGAAGTAAACAGAAAGAACATCAAAATCTCCTACTTCCCCATTTTTAAAAAGAAAAGAAAAATTAAATGGAAGGAAGTGAAAGAGGTAAAAGAATTCAATATTCCACTTGAAAGCGAATGGAGCGGATGGATGGTCAGCTTCGGTGGATTAAGAGATTATTGTGTTTCACGTCATAAAGGTGTTTTAATGACCCTCCACAATGGCGAACAAATTTTCCTCGAAACAGACAATCCCGAAGTTTTCCAAGACATACATGAAAATAAAGGATAAAACCTTTTTTAAATCGTAAAAAAAGCGTGACTGAAGGGTCACGCTTTTTTTTACGATTTTCAATATTTCATTTTTTCAAGAACCCAGCACCCAGAGCCCAGAACCCAGTACCTAGCACCTAGAACCTAGCACCCAGATCACCATTCCTGCCCCGGATACGTACGCTGCATATACTGAAGCTCAGTTAGTATAAACCCAAGATGCTCCGAATGTCTACCCTGTTTACCACCTTCCTGAAACCATTCTCCTTCCGGCTTCTGAAGAGTCGCTTTATCAAGAATTTCATGCACTTTATTGAAATACAAAGATTTAATTTTTGGTAAGGAAGCTCCAATTCCTTGCTCAGCCATTGATTTATCCAATGCATCTTCCTCTACTTGTTCACCCGCAAACATCCATAAATCGTCTAGTGCATCCTGCATTTTCTGATGACTCTCTTCTGTTCCGTCTCCCAGACGAATCATCCACTCAGAACTATATCTTAAATGATACGCAATCTCTTTTATTGATTTGTTGGCAATAGCAGCTACTTGCTCATCATTGCTATGACACAATTCTTCGTGCAGGTAGAAATTAAAGGCATCGAAAAGGAATTGGCGAACAATGGTATGCGCCCAGTCTTCATTCGGCTGTTCGACCAACAAAACATTCAAAAATTCAGGTGCATCCCTGAAATGAGCAATTTCATCTTCAGTTCTACCCTTCCCTTCCACCTGAGCGGCGTATTGATACCAGGACCTTGTTTGACCTATCAAGTCAAGGGCAATATTCGTTAATGCAATATCCTGCTCTAATACCGGACCATGACCGCACCACTCTGAAAGTCGTTGACCCAGAATTAGTGCATTATCGCCCAGCCTTATTAAATATTGATATAATTCTTTTTTATCAACTGCCATTTCAGTCATTTGAACATTTAAAACAATCAGGAATAGATTCTAATATTTAAAATCTAAACCCTAAAATCTAAAAATTCTACACCCCTTACTTTTCAACCAACATCAAGAAGAAGACTACATATGCTTCACCTCGTCCGGCAAATCATAAAAAGTCGGATGTCTGTAAATTTTATCCTTCGCTGGTTCGAATAATGGATCGCTATCTGCAGGATCACTTGCGGTAATGTTTACAGATTCCACTACCCAGATACTTACGCCTTCATTTCTGCGGCAATAAACATCTCTTGCATTTTCGATAGCCATATCAGCATCTGCAGCATGTAAACTTCCTGCGTGTTTATGACTTAAACCGTTTTTACTTCTTATGAATATCTCCCAAAGGGGCCAATTGGACTTCATTGCTAATGTTTTTTTAATTATAAGCTTAAGCTACCTGTGAAGCAGCATCTTGTTTGTTCTTTCTTTTTTCAGCATAAGCCATGGCCGCTTCTCTTACCCATTGACCTTCTTCCCACGCTTTGACTCTGGCTTTGATTCTTTGTCTGTTGCAAGGACCATTTCCTTTTACAACCCTCCAGAATTCATCCCAGTCTATCTCACCAAAATCATAATGACCACGCTCCTCATTCCATTTCAAGTCTGGATCTGGAAGGGTCATATTCAATACCTTAACCTGGTGCACACAGGCATCGACAAACTCCTGACGCAACTCGTCATTCGTTTTTCTTTTTATTTTCCAATCCATGCTTTGCTGGGTATGTGTCGATTCGGCATCTGAAGGTCCAAACATCATCAAAGAGGGCCACCACCATCTGTTGATGGCATCCTGACACATTGCTTTTTGCTCATCAGAACCTTGCGATAGTATCAAAAGAATTTCAAATCCCTGACGTTGATGGAAACTTTCTTCTTTACAAATCCGCACCATTGCTCTGGCATAGGGACCGTAAGAAGTACGGGTAAGCATCACCTGATTCATGATGGCAGCACCATCAACCAACCAGCCGATGGCTCCAATGTCTGCCCAAGTCTGAGTAGGGTAATTAAAAATACTGGAGTATTTGGCTTTACCACTGTGCAAGTCTTCAATGAGCTCGTCACGGTCTACCCCTAAGGTTTCGCATGCACTGTAAAGATATAGTCCATGACCAGCTTCATCTTGTACCTTGGCAAGTAAGGCTAGTTTTCTTTTCAAAGAAGGAGCTCTTGTAATCCAATTGCCTTCAGGCAACATCCCAACCACTTCTGAATGAGCATGTTGGGCAATCTGACGAATCAAGGTTTTCCGGTAGGCTTCCGGGAACCAGTCTTTTGCTTCGATTTTTTGCTCTGCATCAATCTTTTCCTGAAATTGTTGAAGCAGGTTTCTTTCCTTGGCCATATGGTTTTATTTGTTGTGACAAATTTAATCTAAAATCCCTTAGGCAAAAAATGATTCTTGACAGTCCTGCCTAAAGAAGACATGAAACGCTATAAAAAATAAGCTTGCATGGTTTTTGTAAAATGTAGGATCAGGTAAATGGTTTACCGGTATCACTCATTAATATGTCATTTTTTAACCTTTCAGTCATATTTGGCTTTATATGGCTCTTGTGCTTGCCAGGTGCCTACGCTCAGACTTCAAATAGTACTGAAAAGCTACCGCCATTTATTGAGCGAAAATTTAAAAGAGATGCTGCAAGGCTTGCATTGAGAACCATCTCAAATGGGGAAGATCTTCGCTTCCTGCCAATAGAGATTGACGAAAAAAGAAAACAAGAAATTTTCAGCCTCCTTGTATTCCTGTATCAAAACGATCCAATTGCCCGAAATTTGGAAGATTGTGGCATCCACACTGCTGCTTACCCGGCTATTGAAAATATTCAAATAGTTTTTTCTTCAGAGTATTCTTGGATAGGCACACAAAAACCTTTACCAGAAAATTCAATCAAAAAAATCTACGAGCTTATTCACCAGTACGATCTCGTCATTCAAAATTCAGCAAATTGGAATGCGGGACAAGAAATTCTCGCCATACGCTCGCGGAATCCATTGAACATGGCAGCACTTGCCAATGAGTTTCGAAACATTGAAGGGATTCAAAGTGTCAATCTAAACACCAGTCCACAAATTATCAGAGATATTAACCTTACCCAAACGGCAAGTGGATGGAAGGTTTCTTATCTTTTAAAATTCAAAGACCCTGAAATCCAACAATTAGTTAGCCATTCCTGGGATTTTGAAGTAAAAAACCATCAAGAAATTCGATTCCTGGGTGAAAATGGAAAACCTATTCCTGATTGGATCAAATGCCAAATCCAACCTGCTTCCTTGCAGACTTTCTAAAATCCATAATTATCTTCTTTCCTAAACCTTTATCTACCTTTACACAAAAAACATTGTGTTGAATTTTACGTGTAAATCATTTGAAGAATTAAGCCTGGAAGAGTTGTATGAAATTATGAAAATACGCCAGGATGTCTTTGTTGTAGAACAGGATTGTCCCTACCTCGATGCCGATGGAAAGGATCAAAAAGGCTGGCACCTGATCGGTAGAGATGAAGATCATGAAATGGTGGCATATACCAGATTATTACCCAAAGGAGTTTCCTATGACGAATATCCAAGCATCGGGAGAGTGCTTACAACAGAGAAAATTCGAAGAAACGGCTCGGGAAAATTGTTAATGAATGTTAGCATAGAATGGATGAAAAAACTTTTTGGAAATACAGCCATTAAGATCGGAGCACAATGTTATCTTGAAAAATTTTACCAATCATTTGGATTTGAACCGGAAGGCGAACCCTATCTCGAAGATGGAATTCCGCATGTTATCATGGTCAGACCAAAACAAGGATAAATGAAAAATTCTACCATCATACGTGTGGTTATTTTGGGCGCCATTTCTGTTATGGGAATTCTGGCTGTCCAAACCTTTTGGGTACTTCGTTCCTGGGACCTAAAAGATCAGGAATTCCATGAAAAGGCTCAAATTGCACTTTTGAATGTTGCCAAAGACCTGGAGAAACTGGGCAGTCCACTTCCTCCACAAAACCTAATCAGCCAGATTTCTTCTAACTATTATGCTGTCAATATAAATGACATCATCAATGCCAACCTTTTAGAATATTACCTGATAAAAGAGTTGGAACTGGTGGGACTCAAAGAAGATTTTGAATACGGAATTTATGATTGTAGTAGTAACAAGATGGTGTATGGAAACTACATCACCTATGCATCTGACAAGCCTTCTGCTATTGGCAAAAGAGACGATTTACCTTCCTATGACGAATACCTTTATTATTTCGGAGTACGATTTCCAGACAGAGCCGGCTATCTTCTAAGTTCGATGCGGGTAACCATTACATTTTCCATTTTACTTCTGCTTACGGTCTTGTTTTTTATTTATACCACCTACATCATTTTGCGACAGAAAAGGTTATCAGAAATGCAAAAGGACTTCATTAACAATATGACGCATGAATTCAAGACTCCTATTTCAACCATAAAAATATCTGCCAATACCTTTTTAAATCATCCTACCATCAAAAGCGATGAGCGACTCATGCAGTACGCACGCATCATCAATGACCAAAATGAGCGCCTCAATGGTCAGGTAGAAAAAGTACTTCAGCTGGCAAGAATTGAAAGAGACAACTTTAAATTGAACCCGGAGAAAATCGATCTCAATGAAATTTTGGAGCAAATTGGGGAGACTACACGTATAAAAGTGAAAGACTTAGGGGGCGAATTGATACTCGCGCTACAGGCAAAAAATTCAAACTTTAAAGCCGATAAATTACATTTCACCAATTTGATGCACAATCTCATAGACAATGCGATCAAGTATAGCGAAAACAGTCCTGAAATTACCATTAAAACAAAGGAAGAAAACGGGAGTCTCAGGCTTTCGATTTGCGACAAGGGTATCGGCATCCCTAAAGATTTTCAGGCTAAGGTTTTTGAAAAATTTTACCGGGTTCCTACCGGTAATGTGCACAACGTTAAAGGATTTGGATTGGGCTTATATTATATTAAAAATGTAGTACAAGCTCACGGTTGGAGAATTCATTTGGAGAGTGAAGAAGGCAAGGGAACCAATATTCACATTTATATTCCTGTAAAGGGAAAAATGTAAAATAAGCCTCTACGTATATCAGAAAAATTAATTCGCAGAAAACATCCCTCTTTGCTCCGCTTCTATTGGATCTTGCTTGAAAATGCCTTGAAAAGTGGCATATTCTGAAGGATAGAACATTTTAAACCTGGTCGCATGGGTAAAGAAGTGAACAATCGCTACCGGTAAAATATCATCCTGAGGCAAACCAATAAATTTTTCAATCGACTCTTTTTTCAGACCACTGATTTGAGGAAGTTTTTCCCAAAAGTCAGCTCCAAATGATGGATATCTTTCATCAGGAAAGGAAACCATAAATACCTTTGCAAACTCATGCAAACCAATATGGTAATACTGTTTGGTCTGAATATATCCCAGCATGAATTGCTCTATGGAAAACATCATCACTCCATCTTCTTCATAGATCTCAGAAGCATGGAGTTTTTCCGGGTGTTGTGGGGAAGGAAATGGGTGCTGGTACAAAATGATTTGTTCAAATTTCGACAGCAGATAATCTTCCAGACCAAAGGTTAGCCAAACGGCAGAAGAAGCAATCAAACCTTTTATATCTTCCGGGACATTTTCCATACCCTGAGGCATATACTCTCTTGAAAGATTAAAAAGGGTTACCCTGTTTCTGAATTTCTTTTTATCAGTAGTTCCCAGGCTTTTATAAAAGGTGAAATACTTATTGAAAAGGGTTTCAACCATGGGATCAATCTTCGGTGGTCTTCTCTTGTACCACCACCAGTCAATTTGTGGACTTAAGGTGTAAATCAGTGCGAGTATAACAGCCGGAGGAGCAACATAAACCGCATAAGTGGGATCTTTTTCCCAGGCAAAATACAAGGCTAAAAGCGCCATTATAATAAAAGGTGCTGCTACAATTCTGGATAACATACTTCACTTCTTAATTCAAATATTCTCAAAATCAGGTACCGAATTTCAAGCCCATTCGGATGTCCATTTTCTGGTCTTTTTTGACTCTGACAGATTTTTGCCCGTTGTCGCTGGTATAAAACTGTGTCTCCAGCAATATTCTTTTCGCTGTCTTTAAACGACTGAATTCGTCCGCTGTAAAATCAGAAAACAATACACTTTTGCCGACCCCTGTCACCTCTCCATTCCCGTCAACAGGAGCAGCCTCCAAAACAGGTTTCACCTCATCAAACAATGAATCCAACACAACTCCATTTTCGTCGATGAAGTATCCTTGAAGTCTAACTTCCACACCCAATTCATTTTCTGAAACTATTTTAAACTCTGCCTCTTTCACATCATCATAACCTGAGAAATCCCACTCCAGGGTATCGTTGATAGTGAATCCGGAAGCCCTTCCATATAAAGGCAAGTCCACTTCAACTATAAAGAGGTATTCACTATTTTCTGTTATGAAACCTCTGATATTTTCATCCTCATCTGGATTGGTAATTGCCTCTACGAAATAAACAATCTCCTTTGGACCGGCGCCTAAAATCTGAGGCATGTTCGAATTCTGATTGTCAAAAATAAAGGTATCAATGACTGTTTGCCCAATCTCATTTGGAAAACTCGGATACCCAAAATATGGAGGTGTATCGATATAAGGGCTTTGTAAGGAAATTACACCTTCATTAATAGTATTCACATCAAAGTAATGAATAATGGCCTGCGTAGGAACCCCAAAAGAATTATTGGAATAAATGGAAATCTTGGGTTCATTGAAATAAATATCTCCTGTGGTCCAACTGTCAAAGAAGTCAATCAAAATTGTATCAGGACTGGACTCATGAACCACTCTTCCAAAATACCCTACGAAAAGAGAAAACTCAATATTAGAGATATACATATTGAAAATACCGGGAGGTATTACCACTTTTTCTCCTGTAGAAAGGTTGGTAGCAGTATATTCAAAATATATTGAGTCACGGTTAGGTGCCAATCGGTACCCTTCTAAATCAAAGGTGTCATTTATACTCCCAAACTGTCCGATTACAAATGAACCTGAAAGTGTATCCGTACCTTGATGCACACTTGGAAACTTCCAATCCACTTTGAGATTTGCAGATTGAGTATTGAACATTGAAAGAACTACCTGTCCACGCCTCAAATCCATAAAATCCACATCGATGGAATCAATAGAAAATGGCAAGGCGATTAAGGTATCAATTATAGGAACAAATGGAATTTCTTCCAGCCTTTTTTGAAAAGATTCAAATATCTCAATACTGGTTTTGGTTTCAAGTCTTCCTTTATAATTGAGTCGAATGGTTCCGTCCGGATCAAAAAATAAAAAGGTATTTTCCTCTACATTATCCAAAAGATCGGACATTGAAAATTGTGCTGACCCAAGTGGAATGGCAAATTCGGCGCCGTCAATTTCGTAATTGACACCATCCAGTTCGTCAAATTTGTTACATCCAAATGTCAGGAAAGTGGCTGCTAAAAGTCCAAAAAGTAATTTATTCATAAGTAAACCGGGGCTTTTATCTGGCAAAGATGCTGTATTTCAAGTCATTGCAAATTAAAATTTCAAAAAGAGTGCTCCAAACGTCAAAACAAACTAATACCCACCTAAGGTTCAATTTGTTATTTCAAATCAAATGTTTGACCCAGTTTTGGAATTTCAATGTCTTTGAAACCAAATTTCCCCAAATGATCCCTGAAATGAACCTGCGCGTCATAATCACCATGCACCAGGAATAATTTCTTCACTGACTTTTCCTGATTTTTTAGAAAATAAGTCATCTCATCCTTGTCACCATGCGCAGAGAAAGAATCCATAATCTCTATATCAGCCAAAATCTGCTTGTTCTGGCCAAACAGATAAACAGAGGGATTTCCGGCACGGATATGTCCACCTGTTGTACCTGGAGCACAATAGCCAACTACCAGCAAAGTGTTTTTTGGATTGTCTATATTGTTATACAAATGATGCACAATTCGTCCCGCATTCATCATTCCTGAAGCACTGATGATGATACAGGGCTTCTTCATTTTATTCAATTTCTTGGAGCCCTCCACACTATGTACATATTGGAGTCGATTGAACCCAAAAGGATTGGGATCAATCATCATATAATCGTGCAACTCTTCATCATAACATTCCGGATGGGTACCAAAGACAACAGTTGCATTAACGGCAAGTGGACTATCAACATAAACAGGAATAGGTGGTAACATGCCGGCAGTTTCCATTTGGTCCAGCATATAAACGATTTCCTGTGTCCGACCGACACTGAAAGCAGGAATAATCAATTTCCCTTTCTTTTCTACGCAGGTCTTTTTGATTATTTCTAAAAATTTGGAGGCTTCGGCAGGTGCTTCATCGTGTAATCTGTCACCATAAGTCGACTCACAAATCAAATAATCCATTTCGGGCATCGGATCCGGATCCCTCAAAATAGGTCTTGCCGGTCTCCCGATATCTCCTGTAAATCCAACCTTTATCTCCTCTCCATTTTCCTTCACTTTCAAAGACACACTGGCGCTTCCTAAAATATGCCCTGCATCTCTAAATTGCACTTCGATGGAATGATTGATTTTAAACCATTTATCATAACCATGTCCTACAAACAAATTCATGGTTTGATGAACATCCCTGCTGGTATAAAGCGGCTCTACTTTTTGTGCATTTTTCTCTTTCCGTCTGGCAATTTTGGTTTTATACTCCGCATCACCTTCCTGAATTTTTGCACTATCCAAAAGCATGATGGCACACAAACTTTTGGTTGCATGTGTACAATGTATCTCTCCCCGAAAACCATCCTTCACCAATTTGGGTATCCTCCCGGAATGATCGATATGTGCGTGCGAAAGAATCAATACATCAATCTCTTTGGGATCAAACAACCACTTCTCATTGAATCCTTCCATATCCTTGGATCCGCCTTGATACAACCCACAATCCAAAAGTACTTTTAGTCCGTTGTCAAGGGTCAGCAAATGAGAACTTCCGGTTACTTCTCTGGCTGCTCCACAAAATTTTACCTGCATAGTCTTGTTTCTTGTTTAGGTGAATTTAGCCTGTCAAAACCAGGCAAGCTGCAATATACGAAATGACATGGGTTCGTGACTCGTTTGCTCGTGCTCGTTTGCTCGTGGCTCGTGGCTCGTGGCTCGTGGCTCGTGGCTCGTGGCTGTGGCTCGTGGCTCGTGGCTCGTGGCCGTGGCTCGTGGCTCGTGGCTCGTGGCTCGTGGCTCGTGGCTCGTGGCTCGTGGCTCGTGGCTACCGACAATTTTTTTAGGAACCTTTGTTCATTACCAGCAAGAATTTTTAAAAAAAATTGATGGGAATCGTTCCTAATGATTTCTCCAAACCACAAATAGAATGGTAGGTCAAGGGCATGCCCTTGACCTACCATTCTATTTGATTATCAACGATTTAACTCAATTGACCTGGAATTTCAAACTACGATCCATCTGGCTAACGAGCCAACGAGCCCCCGATCAAAAAAGGCCACCCTGAAAACAGATTGACCTCTTTTGTAAGCTTTAAGGAAGCTTTATTCTTTTGGTTCCGGCATTTGTTCAGGCATTTTAATGCCCAATTTGTCCATCACCATTTTTGTAACGTTGGTGCTGTCGTCAGCATAAAGAAGGATTCCGGTTCCAGGGCTGGCATCAAAAATGAACTGATAACCATTTTCCTTTGCTACTTCCTGGATAGCTACATTGATTCTTTCCAAAAGTGGCTCCAGCAACTCGTTTCTTTTGGCCTGAATTTTCTGAACCATTTCCTGCTCATATTGACCAATTTCATTTTGCTGTGCCATCAGGGCAGCTTCTTCTTCTTCCATTTGTTTAGGAGAAAGAGAACCTTCTTGTTGTTTTTTCTGAACTTCCTGGTATTTCATCTGGAAGTCTTCCACCATTTTCTTACCTCTTTCCTGATATTGTTTCTTGGTAACTTCCAAAGAACTTTCTGCCTGTTTCATTTCAGGCATTAAAGACAAAACAGCAGCAGAGTTGAGGTAACCAAATTTCTGGGCGTGAACCAGGTTTGTCATCAAAAGGCAAACGAGGGCTATTCCTCCAGCTTTGATTAATCTTTTCATGTTAGGTAGTTGTGTCTGATTTTAAATTAAGCATTCCGGTTTTCAGGGAAAGCGGCGCAAATTTAGTTTTTCTTATTTGTTTACACCTAATACTTTTTGAATATCCTCTGTTTTGTCATACTGATCATTTGCAAAAATGATCCCGGCATTGCTTCCACGGTCGAAAATGAAGTCAAATCCATTGTCATTTGCATAAGTCTGAATGGCTTTATAAACCTTTTCCTGAATAGGCTGCACCAATTCCTGTCTTTTTTCAAATAACTCACCTTCCGGACCAAATTTTACTTTTTGCTTTTCGCGAACGGCTTTTTCCTTTTCCATGATCTCGTCCTCACGCTGCTTGCGTTGATCATCACTCAAAAGCACCTGTTCAGCCTGGTAACGGTTGTACAAACCTTTGATTTCATCGTAATCCTGCGCAATCTCTTGTCTCCACTGAGCCGCAACCTTGTCCAATTGGGTTTGAGCATTGGTATATTCTGTCATGTTTTCAAGAATCTGGCTCACATTTACAGTTGCAATTCGTTGAGCACTTAGGGTAAGCGTAAGAACAAAGGCAAAAGCCAGAGTAGTAGCAATTTTCTTAAACATAGTATTTCGAGTTTATTTTATAATCTGTTTATTAAAATGTCAAAATTAATTATTTATTGTTGATTACTGATTTAAAGACTACAAAACCGAGCCAAAAGTAACAGGCCCATATTTTCAAAAAAAGGAACAAAAAACTAATAAATTTCACTGAAAATCAACTCTTTATATAAAATTTCCTGCCTTTTTTTGTTTCACGCTTAACGAAGGTTTAACGGCCAACCCAGGTGTTTTAACAAGATATTATAAGGCTTTCATTTTTCCAGGAGGCCATTTCTGTTCTAAAATTTACAGCTAACATCGTACATCCGTTTCAAATATTCTTTTCAAAAAACCTTATATTTACCTACCAACTGATTGTTTCAATACTAAAACACCACTGCTATGAGATCCTTAGCTATCTCCTTCTTTATCTTTTCCTATACCCAACTCATTTTTGCTCAAGAACTAACCACCTGTGGCCAATTGGCGGATGAGCCTCCCGGGTGTTTTCTTTGTCAAACGACTACAATTTTTGAAAATAAAGGTTTTACACCTGAGTACCCCGGACAAACCTATGAATGCGGCGACATTGAAAATAATTTTTGGATAAGTATCATACCCACAGAAACCACCGTGGTCATTGATATTTTTAGTTACAATTGCGCCTCTATTTATGGAATTCAATACATTTTATACAATCAACAATTAGAACCTGTTTCTACCTGTTTCTCCAATTTTGATCTCCCTTCTCCACTTAATGCAGTGAATCTAATACCAGGTGAACTCTATTATCTTATGGTAGATGGTTTGTACGGAGATGTTTGTACGAATTCAATTAAGTTAATATCTGGAGTTTATATTCCCGAAGCAAAAACTCCCCAAATTAAATCCCCTGAAAACATACCCGACACAGTCTGTATTGGAGAATCAGTTTGTATAGAACTGGAAAATCAAATCCCATTTGTAGGATTTGAATGGAACACTGATTTTGAAAGTGATATCCAAACCTTTGCTAAAGGGCAAAACGCTTGCATCCGTTTCACCAGACCAGGCTTAAATGAAATAGAAATTTCATCCATCAATCCTTGTAATAATCCAGACACCAGTGTCTTTGTTTCCATTTTTGTAAAATCACCAGGTATTAATTCATTTCTTGATACGACAATCTGTGAAGGAAACTGCCTTGAGTTTTATGACAGTAGTTTTTGTAATGCAGGTCATCACTTTTATTACCATAATGATGGAGATCCGGAAAACTGTGGTTCTGTAGACCTTATCAAAATTGATTTCCTTCCCAATCTTAATACCAATGAGTCCAGAGAGATATGCAAAGGTGATTCAACCTTCTGGAATGGAACTTACATTTTCAATCAGGTAAATTACACATATCATAAACCTGACTCTATAACAGGTTGTGATCATATTTTTGAATTGGAATTGAATACTAAGGATACTTTTTATACCAATCGAGTTTATGAATACAATGAAGGAGATATTTTAAACGGAATTGTCCTAACCAATGATACTACGCTGGTTTACAATCTTAGTACAGTTGAAGGATGCGACAGTACAGTCATATACCGAATTCAAGTAAAGAAAAGTAGCACCAATTCACCAGATATTTCAAAAGAACCATTGACCATTTTCCCCAATCCAAATGATGGAAACTTTTTTATTTCTTTGAAAGAAAAGTTGAACACTGAAACTGACATTACCATCAGGGATTTATCTGGAAAAATTGTTTATCAAGAGAAAAAACCTAAAAATGTTTCGCAGTTTGACATTCGGACTAAACTAAGTTCCGGCATTTATTTTCTGGAAATTTCAAATAGTCAAAATAAATGGCTAAAACGAATAGTAGTCCTTGATTAAATTCCATAAAAATTATTACCTCGATTGTTTCAATACTAAAACGCCTCTATTATGAGAACCTCAGTAATCTTCCTTCTTTTTGTATTTTTTAATCAAACTTTCCTTGCTCAAGAACTAACCACCTGTGGCCAACTGGCCGATGAACCTCCCGGGTGTTTCCTTTGCGATAGAACAGTTACTTTTCGAAATGAAGGATTTACACCTGAATATCCTGGTCAAGAATTTCAATGTGGGTCAGTTGAAAATAGTTTTTGGATAAGCGTAATCCCAACGGAACCAGAAATAACCATTACACTGGAAAGTAGTAATTGTGATAAGGGCCATTTATTACAATTTCTACTATACAATCAGCTTCTTGAACCTGTAACTCCTTGTTATGGAAGTTCTGATTGGGGAGCGATGAACGCTAAAAATCTCGTGCCAGGTGAATTGTATTACTTGATGGTGGACGGTTTTGATGGTGCTGTATGCGACATGGGCATAACCTTTGTTTCCGGCATTTACATTCCCGAAGCAAAAACGCCAAAAATTAAATCTCCTGAAAACATACCAGACACGGTCTGTATTGGAGAACCCGTTTGCATAGAACTGGAAAATCAAATCCCATTTGTAGGATTTGAATGGAACACTGATTTTGAAAGTGATATCCAAACCTTTGCAAAAGGGCAAAACGCTTGCATCCGTTTCACCAGACCAGGCTTAAATGAAATAGAAATTTCATCCATCAACCCTTGTAATAATCCAGACACCAGTGTTTTTGTTTCCATTTTTGTAAAATCACCAGTTATTAATTCATTTCTTGATACGACAATCTGTGAAGGAACCTGTCTTGTATTCTATGATAGCACTTTTTGTGGTGCTGGTTATCACTTCTATTTTCATAATATAAATGACCCGGAATTATGTGATTCAGTGGATCTTATAAATATAGATTTCCATCCGAATCCTTTTCCAAGAGAAACCAGGGAGATTTGTAAAGGTGATTCAACTTTCTGGAAAGGAACTTACCCATACAACGAGGGCAGATATGCCTTTAACCATCATGATAGTTTAACAGGCTGTGATTATAAGATTGAACTGGATTTGTATACCAAGGATACCTTTTACACCAATCTTATTTTTGAATTTAATGAGGGTGATACTTTAAATGGAATTGTCCTTACCAATGATACTATACTCGTCTACAATCTATATACCATTGATGGTTGCGACAGTACAGTCCTTTACCAAATTCAGGTAAAGAAAAGTGGCACCAATTCACCCGGCATCCAAGAGGAGCCAATGACCATTTTCCCCAATCCGAATAATGGAAACTTTTTTATTGAATGGAATATAGCCGAGCCCAAGGCTTCTTCCTATACCATAAAGGATCTTTCAGGCCGCTTGATACTTCAAGGCATTATTCCTGGCAGTGGCATTAAAATCCCGGTCCAAGCAAATCTTTCTTCGGGAGTTTACTTTCTGGAAGTAAGTTCTGGTCAGGAAAAATGGTCCCGGAGATTTGTTGTCCTGAATTAGACTTCAACTTTTTCAATACCTCCACCTTTTCTGCTTACTTCAGCCTGGAAGGCCATCAAGTGACTTTCCATAGATGCGTCCAGGGTTGAAGTTAGCAGATCAGGATTTTGTTGATCGACTGCCATAATCCAATCTCGGACCAAGCCCCAATCACCTCCTCCATGGCCGGACCCAACCTCTGCGTTTTCCTTTACATTCCATTTTTCAACTTCCCCATTTCTAAAATTGGTTACCAATAAATCAGTTTCATCCCCTACAATGTCACCCATGGAACCCATGATTCGGGTTCGCCTTCCATGATAATGCGTAAAGGCTTCCATATTAAAAGTCGCAGTTATTTGCTCATCAAATTGCATGATACAAACCTGATGATCGGCCACATCATTATCACACCGATAAACACATCTGCCGTACTGGCCTTCTTTTAAATATTTCATGATAGCCTCCCCTCGTTCCGGATCCTTTTCTGGCAAATCAAAATGGTGGAGCCAGGTTCTTTTTTCATGATAAATTTTCAAAGCTGAATAAGGACAATCCGCTTCTGCGGCACAACCATCTGTACATCTTGCAGTACTACCTGCCGGCGCATTTTCTTCTTTAAACCATTTCAAAGAGCCAAAGGAACCGATGGTTTTACAATTTTTACCGATCCACCACCGAAGCATATCCATGTCGTGACAGGATTTGGCCAAAATGATGGGGTTGGATTGTTTTTCATTGCGCCAAATTCCCCTTACAAAAGAATGAGACATATGAATGTGCTGAATCGGTTCAAAATGCTGCACACTTACAATCTCTCCCAACACTCCTGATTCAATTACTTCTTTTACTTTTTTATAATAAGGAGAGTATCGCAAAACATGGCAAACTGCAACAATCCGCTTGTACTTTTTAGCCTGCTCCAGAATATCCTTGCACTCTTTCCAATTTTGCGCGATGGGTTTTTCCAGTAATAAGTCATACCCCATTTCAAGGGCTTTCATGGCCGGACCATAATGCAAATCATCAGGAGTAGTTATCAACACCGCATCAGCAAATTTTGGACGCTGAAACACATGTTCCCAGGTTTCAAATTGGTTGGATTCAGGAATGGCATGTTTTTCAACGTATCGTTTTCTTCTAATCTCGATTGGCTCAGCAACACCCACCACATCTAAATCTTCCGGAAATTTAGCAGCATAATTTCCATAAACGTTTCCACGGTTTCCAGCCCCAAGTGTAATGCAGGTAACTGCCTTTTTGGGTTTTTTATAATTTTTAAAATAATCGGGTACATAATCATATTCTGTAATCCTTGAAATAGCATCTGTAGGTAAAGCACCGGCAGCAGTTAAAAGACCCATAGCCTTTAAAGCTTTACGTCTGCTCCAATCATTTTTCATATACTGAATATTAGATTTTGAATTATTTGGACTGTTTTGTCAAATGTAACAAAATTTTCTACCTTACCTTTTTATTTTCGCCCCCGCAAACCAAAGGATAATTGCCTAATCCAAAATATAATTTCAAAATATATGGGACCAATTTGGGGATTGGATTTAGGAGGCACCAAAATCGAAGGTGTTGTTTTAAAAGGAAAAGAAGATCCGGAAGTTTTATGCAGACTTAGAGTACCAACTGGAGCAGACAAGGGATATGAACATGTACTGAATCAAATCAAAGAACTTACTGAGATAATGGCCAAAGAAGTTGGTCATAAGCCTTCTAGTTTAGGCATTGGTACGCCTGGAACTGTAGATCCCATTATCAATAAATTGAAAAATTCCAATACAGTTTGTCTCAATGGAATGCCGTTTAAAACAGACCTTGAAGATCTTTTGCAAATTCCTGTAAAGACAGCCAATGATGCCAATTGTTTTGCCATTGCTGAAGCCCGATTTGGTGCTGTGAAGGAAAAAATGCCCGATGCAAAAGTAGTTTTCGGAGTTATAATGGGCTCTGGTGTAGGAGGAGGAATTGTAGTAAACGGTGAGGTCTTAAATGGTAGACAAGGTATTGCTGGAGAGTGGGGCCACAATTATTTACATGACAGTGGTGGACCTTGTTATTGTGGCAGAATTGGTTGTGTTGAAACCGTAATTTCAGGAAAAAGCCTGGAACGCTACTACAAAGAACAAAGCGGAAATGAAAGACTACTAAAGGATATCGTAGCAGACCATTTATCTGGAAAAGATCCCATTGCAACCCAAACCATCCAACGATTGATTGAATATTTTGGAAGAGGAATTGCTTCTATTATTAATGTCTTGGATCCGGATGCCATCGTGTTAGGTGGTGGAGTTGGCAACATCGACTTGCTTTATACCGAAGGAGTAGAATCCGCCAAAAAATATGTATTCAACCATCGGATGGATACAGTGTTCTTAAAACCTAAATTGGGAGATAGTGCCGGTGTTTTTGGTGCTGCCCTTTTGGTTTAAATTATAAATTTTGGCAAAGACAGCATTTAAAAAACCATCCGAAAAAATCCAATCTTTTTTCCGGGAAGGCCTGTATCAGTGGTCAAAAAATAATCCAAGGCCCATGCCCTGGAAAGGTGAAAAAGATCCCTATTTAATTTGGCTTTCAGAAATCATCCTTCAGCAAACCAGGGTTGCTCAGGGATTACCTTATTTTGAAAATTTTAAAAAAGCCTATCCGACAGTGCATCACCTTGCCAATGCATCCGAAGATGAAGTAATGAAGATGTGGGAAGGTTTGGGGTATTATTCCAGAGCCAGGAATCTTCATTTTACTGCGAAAATGGTTTCCAAAGAAATGGATGGAGTATTCCCGGATTCTTTTGAAGGTTTAAAGGACCTAAAGGGAGTGGGAGACTATACAGCCTCAGCCATTGCTTCCTTTGCTTTTAATATCCCAAAAGCGGTAGTGGATGGAAATGTATTTCGAATATTATCAAGATTTCTAGGCGTAGCTACTCCTTCGGACTCTACGGAGGGCAAAAAGAAATTTAATTTTCTGGCAGATTGTATGCTCGATTCCAATCAACCTGCCAAATACAATCAGGCCATTATGGACTTTGGTGCTTTACAATGCGTTCCAGGCCAACCGGATTGTGAAAATTGCCCATTAAAAGAGCATTGTGTAGCTTTTATAGAAGAGAAAGTACTGGAATGGCCCATTAAAGAGAAAAAATTGAAAAAAAAGACAAGATTTTTCAATTTTTTGATACTTCGAAGGGATGAAATGGTACTAATAGGTAAAAGAACAGGAAAAGATATTTGGAAAAATCTTTATCAATTTCCTATAGTAGAAACCGAAAATATGACTGAAAGCTGGGATGCTCTAACGAGTTTAGACGGATATAAAGATATCCTGAAATCAGAAGATGAAATGCTGGAAATTCGATCCATTCCCTATAAACATGTGCTAACGCACCAGACCATAATTGCTCAATTTTGGGAAATTAGGCTTAAAAGTGTCTCATTTGTGGAATTAAAGGGCTATAAGTTCATTGAATCCAAAAAGCTGGGTAACTTTGCATTTCCAAAGTTGATTGACAGGTATTTAAAAGACGATACCTTATTTTTAAAACTAAACTGAACCGACCGTTTATCGGTTATTTTTAAATAAAGCTTTTTGAAAACTAATTACTAATTTAAAAAACGACATTATGGTAAACAGAGTTATTTTAATCGGAAATTTAGGGAAAGACCCTGAAGTACGCACTTTGGAAAGTGGCGCGAAAGTTGCAAAATTTTCCATTGCCACCAACGAAAATTACAAAGACAGGGAAGGTAACTGGCAAACAGTTACAGAATGGCATGACGTAGTAGCTTGGAGAATTCAGGCTGAAAAAGCTGAACAAACCTTGAAAAAAGGATTTCCTGTTTACGTTGAAGGTAAATTGACAACCAGAACTTATCAGGATCAGGACGGAAATAACCGCAGAATTACAGAAGTAGTTGCACAATATATCCGTTCCCTGGCCAGAAAAGAAGATGGCGGAGGATACAGCAGCAACATGCCGGATTCATCAGATGAACCACCATTTACAAATACAAATACTGGTGATTCAAAAGAACCGGCTGTTATGGAAGAATCGGCAGACGATGATCTACCATTCTAATAAAATAAAAGGGGCAACTCCGGTTGCCCGATTTTTTAACCAACTATTATAGCATTGGAAAGCGAGCCCGGTTGTTCGGACAGATATTTATCACTTTCATATTTTCCTTTTCTATTCATTCCCAGCCTGGAAGTTGGGATCGCACTGTCCCTGGTTATTTTATTTTTGGTTTTCTCAGCCCTGGTATCAGGTTCTGAAGTGGCCTTCTTTTCCTTATCTACCAATGATTTTGATAGACTGAGACAAGAAAAGTCGAAATCATCTGATCGGATACTCAACCTGCAGGAAAGACCAAGAACTTTATTGGCAACCATTTTGATTGCCAATAATTTTATCAATATTGCCATTGTAATTCTTTCGGAATTCATTGTAAGACAATCGCTCTCTGAAGAAACACTCAATGCCTGGGGTACTTCGATTTTAAATACTTTTGGAATAAGGGATAGCGCTTATATTGGAACCGTAGCCTGGTCTATTAATTTCCTGCTTACTGTTGTAGGTGCAACTTTTCTATTGGTATTGTTCGGAGAGGTAATTCCAAAGGTTTATGCCCGTTTGAACAATATAAGTCTGGCCAAATTGATGTCCGGCCCATTGTATATCATGAATATCGTATTCAGCCCCCTAAGTAAAGGGCTCGTGAATGGAACCAGAATCATTGAAAACAGACTGGCAAAAAAGAGCAATGGGATGTCAGTAGCAAGTAAGGAAGACTTCGACGAAGCCATAGAATTGACAGTTAGCCAGGAAAAAAATGCAGAACAAGAAGTAGACTTGCTCAAAAGCATTGTCAAATTTGGAGATCTTTCGGTTAAGCAGATTATGCGTTCCAGGGTAGACGTAGTAGGTGTTGAAATTAATATGACTTTCAACGAACTCATTAAAATCATTAAAGACTCCGGATATTCCAGACTTCCTGTTTATGAAGAAGATTTTGACAAGGTAACCGGAATTCTTTACGTGAAGGATTTGATTGGAAACCTGGACAACGGACCAGAATTTGAATGGCAATCTCTGGTAAGGGAAAACATCCTTTTTGTTCCGGAATCGAAAAAAATCAATGATCTGCTCAAAGAGTTTCAATCTTCCAGAATGCACCTCGCAATTGTAGTAGATGAATATGGTGGTTCTTCCGGGATTGTTACGCTGGAGGATATCATGGAGGAAGTAATCGGTGACATCAGAGACGAATTTGATGACGAACCTGAAGTCCTTTATCGAAAAATTGACGACTTCAATTATTTGTTTGAAGGAAAATCTCTACTGAACGATGTTTGCCGCATTGTAGGAATTCCTACTGATACTTTTGACGAAGTGAAAGGAGAAGCAGACTCTATAGCAGGTCTTGTACTCGAAATTGTTGGTCTTTTACCCAAACCTGAAAGAGAAATCAGTTTCGAAGATTATACCCTGAAGGTAGTATCCGTAAACGAACGTAGGATAGAACAAGTGCTTATCACACTGCCGAAAGGCTAGGGGCTGGGGGCTAGTTTCTGGATTCTAGACGCTGGACGCTGGATACTGGATACTGGATACTGGAAAATTTCCATTTTGCAGGCTAAATAAAATAAGCAGCGGGACTTGCGCTGATATTTTTGGAATGTAAGGCAAGCAGGACGAAGACAAGGCCTTGGTTATAAATTAAAATATGCGACCCCAAGGGGCAATGTCATTAAGTTAAGAAAGAAAAGATAACCGTCTAAGGCGGGTTTCTCGGAGAGGACCCGCCGACTCCAGCAGAGTCAATTTTTTAAAGTGTAATTGTCTGATATTCAAATTCTTTTGTATTTCAGTTCCTAATATTTTTGGTTCACGCAACGGACGCGAAGGTTAAGCGCAACGGCCGCAACTCAATGATTTAAATGGATTTCACCTCTCATGCTCTTAACTTAATGACATTGCCCCTTGGGGGGTCAGTTCGCCCCTCAATACCATTTTTCTACGGAAATTCATTCCATTCAGGACACAAAGGGTCGAATATTATTTTAACAAGACCAGAAGTATTAAATTAAGCGAACAGCGTAACCATCCGTTTTTCAAAAGGTAATCCGACCAGACCTTTGATAGGTTGAACTCGATTTAGTGCTTAAAAAGACCTTTTATTAATGGAAGATACCTTTAACGAGTTACGATTTCCAACATTCCAGAACCCAGAACCCAGAACCTAGCACCCAGCACCCAGCACCTAGCACATAGACACCAGTTTCCCCTCCTTAAGTATGGTAGTAATTTCTGAACCTTTTTGTACATCTTTTTCAGATTTCACCACCATTCCATTTTCATCGACTGTGATGCTAAATCCTCGATCTAAAATTTGCTTAGGTTCGAGTAGCGCAATTTGCTTTTCAAGGGAATTAACTTCCTGTACTTGTCTATTCAGAATGCTTTGTGCACTTCGATGGAGATTTGAATGGAAATTGTCCAGATGAAGTTGTCTTACTTTTAACTGCGCCCTGCTTTCCGATTGAATTTGCTGGGAAATATTAGAGAGCTTTACCTTTTGATGTTGGATGGCATTTTGCGCAAAGAATTGAATTTCCTGACCGTAAGTCAGGATTTGAGTTTCAAAAGAAAGATTCTTTTGAATGATGTATTCAGCAACAGCCGTCGGTGTTTTTAATGCCTTATGGGCAACGAGATCCGCAACCGATTCATCCACTTCATGACCAATGCCGGTAAAAACAGGAATAGGACTATTGGCAATTGATTTTCCTACCAGATAACTATCAAACCCCATTAAATCAAGACGAGATCCACCTCCACGAATCACAACTACCGCATCAAAATCGCCTTTTCTATTTTTCAAAGAATCAAATGCCGATGAAAGTTCTTCTTCCACTTTCATTCCTTGAACTGCAATGGGAAATAAAACTGTCTGGAATTGATACCCAAAATTATTGCTTTGTAGTTGTTGCACGAAATCGATATATCCGGCAGCGGTTTCACTCGATAGAATTGCAATTCGCTGAACCACCAATGGACTTTCCAACAACTTATTCCTTTCCATCAAACCTTCCTTTTGAAGCATTTTGATGGTTTCTTGTCTTTTCAAAGCAAGTTTACCCAATGTGAAAGCCGGATCGATGTCATCAATGACGAGTTTCAATCCATATCTTTCATGGAAATCAACAGATGCTCTAATTAAAACTTCCACTCCATCTCTTAACAAATCATCCAGGTTTTCGCCCAGCTTTCTTTTCATCTGCCGGTATTGCATATTCCAGATGACTGCATCAGTTTTTGCCAAAATGTCCTGGTTTTCACCTTTTTCAACCAGATTCAAATAAAAATGCCCTCTGGATTGGTTGATTTGGCTGATTTCTGCCCTAACCCAAAGCGGCTCCGAAAAGTTAAGTGCGATAACTCTTCGTATAAATTCATTCAATTCTAATAAGGAAATGGATTGCAAGTTTCAAATTTTAGTTTCAGGCTAAAGAATGAGTTTCAAATTGCAATTTAGCCAGACTGGTGTACAATCCATCTTCTTTTGCCGATAATTCTTCGTGGGTGCCTTGCTCTACGACCTGACCATTTTCAATCACAAATATTTGGTCCACTTCGCGAATAGTTGCCAATCTGTGTGCAATAATGATACTCGTCCTACCTTCCATCAAAGTATTCAATGCCTCCTGTACTACTTTTTCAGATTCAGCATCCAAAGAAGAAGTGGCTTCATCGAGTAATAGGATTGAAGGATTTTTTAAAATCGCTCTGGCGATGGCTACCCTTTGTCTTTGACCACCGGAGAGCTTCACTCCTCTTTCTCCAACTACTGTCTCCAGACCTTCAGGAAAACTTTGAATAAAATCCCAACAGTTGGATTGCTTGGCAGCCTCTATAATTTCTTCTTCGGTAGCACCCGGTTTACCGTATGCAATATTCTCTCGAATCGTTCCACCAAACAACAATACTTCCTGAGGTACAATGGCGATATTTTTTCTAAAGGCAGTCGTATTCAAATTACGAATGTCATGACCATCAACAGAAATGGAGCCTTCCTGAATACTGTAAAACTTTAATAGTAGTTGGACAATGGTTGATTTCCCTGCGCCACTTGGACCTACAAGTGCAACTTTTTGCCCTGCCTTTACCGACATTGAAAAGTTTTTCAAAACTTTAATGTCCTCCCTTGTCGGGTATGAAAATTCAACATTTGAATATTGGATATCTCCAGTCAAAGGGACTGCATCGATTTTATCATCCTGGACATTCACCTCACTTTCATCTGCCAAAATCTCCCTAACTCTTTCAGTTGCACCAATCGCTCCCACCAATTCCGTATAAAAGTTTCCCAGGCCGGCAATCGCTCCTCCAATGATAGCAGTGTAAGAAACAAAAGCTATCAGTCCACCTGCCGTAATGGTTCCATCCTGAACCATCATGGCACCCTGCCAAACAATGAAAAACAAGGCGCCGAATAATATTGAAACAATGAAAACAGAGAAAAATGCCCTACCCCTTGCGTATCGAAGGGAGACCTTCACTACATTATCATTCGTTTTTGAATACCTAAAGACTTCAAAAACCTCATTGGTGAAAGCTTTTACTACTTCTATGGTACCCATGGTTTCCGATAGGATAATATTGGTATCGGCCAAAGCTTGCTGTCTTTCTTTAGATAATTTGCGGATAAACCTTCCAAAAATCATAGCACCAACTACAATTACCGGAAAGGTTGCAAGCATGATCAAAGCAAGTTTGGGAGTGGTGATGGCAAGAAAAATTATCCCGGTGATGAGAATAATAATCTGCCTGATAAACTCAGCCAGGGTAATACTAAAAGTATTGTATAGTTTTTCAACATCGGCAGTGACCCGACTTACCAGATCCCCTACCCTGCTTTTTTCAAAAAACACGATTGGTAAAGAGACCATTTTTTCATACAAAGCACTTCTTACGGCTGCTATCCCTTTTTCACTTACCACTGCAAAAAGTGTCACACGCCAATAGGAAACAAATCCCTGGATGACAAGGATGAGCAATAGTCCTAGTCCTATATCAGAGAGTGTAATATTCAAATCAGACGTTCCGGTTGCCACGTCAATCATTTGACCCGATAGCAATGGAAACACCATAAAAACCATGCTGCTAATAAACAACAATACCAGCCCTCCAATTAGATGAGCTCTATAAGGTCTGATGTACCTGAATATTTTTAAGGCCTCTTTTAGGCGTTCCCTGTTTAGTTTGGGAAGAGGCGGAGCATCTGCCTCAGCTTCAGTAAATCTTCTTCTTGCCATAATATATCATTTACCGGGTAGTTATCTGGTGTAAATCAACGAAACAAAAACTTTTAGCGTAAATAAAAGTTCTCTTTTTGACACGATAATAGCTTTACAACCCAATATTTTCCACCAGCAACCCATATTTCCTCCTAAACCTTTATATTTCTACAATTCCTAAAAATGTAATCTGTTGTTTCTGGATGGGAATCTCCCATATTACAATTGGAATAACAGGTGGAGGAGCTTTCACCTGGTACTTGGGGAATTTACGGTTTACGGTTCACTACTGTCCGGTAAAAATACAAAACAAAGCAAAGGCAATCCTAATGCACTGATTTTCAACACCCATATTTATGCTCATCCGATCCTACCCCCCCCGTTGTTAATCAAATAAAGTTGGGCCCCGTACTTTTTTAGGCAAATTATTGATTAATGCTTTTTCGGGATCACTCAAGAATTCGAATAAGCTTATATAGGTCATTAGATGGAGCTTGATCATTGAAGCTAAATTGGCATATGACCATCTGTGTTTATTACTAATGGTTCGCTTGATGTAGGATATTAATAAATCTGCAATTAAAACACACCAAACCTGGATTTTGATGGCATTTTCATTATCTCCTAAAAAGTACTTTAATGGAAAACTTTGTTTTAGTCTTTTAAATAATAATTCAATTTGCCAGCGTTGCTTGTAAATCATCGCTATGGTCAAAGCAGACATCTTTAGATCATTGGTTATGAACTCAAAATGTTTATCCTTTTCGCTATCATAAAAAGTAATTCGCCGGGCTAGTATCCTTTTGCTTTTATGTACTCCAATACTCAGCGTTTCATCCTTTCGGACACCTTCTTTTATTTCGTTTGGATCAAGCGGAAATTGTTCGACTTCTGAATACACAGTTCCATGTCTTAACCTGGTAATCCATATAACATCTTCCTCATCCCATTTTTTGTATTGGCCATAATCAACATAACCTTTGTCAAAGGTTACTATTGAACCTGCCGGCAAAATCATATCCTTTATGAATCTTTTATCGCTTGATGCTCCTGATTTTAGTTCGACAAAGCATGGAACATTTTCTTCCGCACGAATTACTGTATGAACCTTCACTCCACCTTTCCTTTTTCCGTTGGCAGGGTTACATCCAGCATTCTTCAAAATATCTTTAAACAGGCTAATAGTAGTAGAATCTATAATGTACAACTTCGAAAACCACTGCAAATCCTTTCGGCTGTCCGGTAAACCTCGCTTTAGTTGTTCATACAATTCAAAAAATATAGCTTCAAAAACTTTGGCATCCCGTCTTCTATTCGCATCTGAAAGAGTGCTACGTCTTGGACAATAAGTCATGCCCAGATGATTTAGTTTTAAATAGCAAGCCTGCATTCCCGTTGAAACCTCTCGCAAAGAGGTACAACGCTGAAAGATGCAATATAACATGGTAACCAAATGGTCGTAAGTAGTGAATTTCTTACAATACCGATCTGAAGAGTGTTTTCGAGCCAACTGTTTAACTTGACTCTTTTTTATAAAATTTAATACCTGGGAAAAAATCGGCTGTCCGGTAAATTTTCGACCTTTGCTCATGATGTAATTTAGGTTGTGGTAACTCAAAACTACATCATTGGAGGGAATTAACGTTCCCTCCTTTATTTTTTACCGGACAGTAGTGGTTTACGGTTTACGATTTACGTGGCATTTAAAAACGAAAAGCGAACTGCGAACACCGAAAAGCGTAACCAACAGATTTTCAGTGAATCATCCGAACTGTTATATAATAGCAATTGATTTCATTGAAGGTATAGAAACCTGTATGACATCGTATATTTGTACTATCGTGATCTTAAATCCTGACTTTTGAAATTTTGGCCGTTTTTTTATTAAAAAATAAGCCCTAACTTTTAACAGGATTTCCAAAGAAATAAATCACTTGATTATGAAAAAATTACTGCTACTTCCTGTTTTGTTGTTTTCCCTTTGGAACTATAGCTCTGCGCTGGATGCAAGTGTTTCATTCTGTACATTTCAAACACCGGATCAGACCTATTTTGAAGTCTATTTCCATTTTTTTGGAAAAACCATCAACTTCGATACGCTTTCCACCGGAGAATTGCAGGCCGGAGTCGAAGTATTCATAATGGTTAAAAAAGCAGAGGAAGAAATTGTCCTGGTAGACAAATACAATCTCCATAGTCCTAAATTTACTACAAGAAAAGATTTTCTTGACTTAAAAAGGTATTCACTTGGCAATGGAGAATACACATTGTTTATTAAAGTTTCGGACCTTCAGAATCCTGACAATAAAACTCAATTTGAAACTCCTTTTTTCATTTCATATGATAAAACGAGCCCCACTCTATCCGATATTCAATTGGTTGCATCTCTAAAAAAGGCTGAGGATGAACAAAACGTATTTGTAAAAAGCGGCTTTGAGCTCGAACCACAGGCTTATAATTTCTACAATAAGAATACTAAGGTTTTGCTATTGTACCATGAGTTGTACAATACCCACCTGCAAGAAACCGGAGCGTTGAAGGTTGATTATACCGTATTCAAAAAGGTAAACAATGAAGAAAAAGAAATACTAAAAAAATCGAAGACCATTCAGCCTTCAAAAGTATTCCCGGTAGTTCAGTCTTTTAATATTGATAAATTACCCTCCGGCAATTATCTTTTAAAAGTGGAATTGGTGGAAGAGTCCGGAAAGATTCTGGATAAAAAAGCCATAATTTTTCAACGCTCTAATCCTGAATACGATGAAGCGGATGAAAACAACGAAACAACAACAGAAGATTTTTTCGCTTCTCTGAGTCCGGAGGATATGGAATATAGCCTGAGAGCCATCGCCCCTCTTTTGGAAGACCAGGCAGACTTCATTAATAGTTTAATTGCAGCCGGTGTAAAAAGGAGTCAACAAATGTATTTGAGCTCATATTGGAAAAAAAGAGCACCAAAAGAAACCCGAGATGCTTATGAAAAATATATGAAAGTCGCTCGGGCTGTAGACCAACAATTTCAATCTGGTTTTGGTCATGGTTTCGAAACAGACCGTGGTTATGTATATTTAAAATACGGTCGTCCTGATGATATGATCCGGGTGGACGACGAACCTTCTGCCCCACCTTATGAGATTTGGTCTTACAATTATTTTCCAGAAACCAATCAGGGAAATGTCCGATTCCTGTTTTACAATCCTTCCCTGTCTCCGGGAAATTTTACATTGTTGCATAGCAATGCTCGTGGAGAACGAAGCAACCCTCAATGGCAATTGGAATTATACCGCGATGCTCCCAATGAAATCGACGGAGGAAATTATATAGACGGTACCGATATGCAAGACAACTTTGGCCGCAGAGCCGCGAGGTATTTTAATGATTTTTGAGTTGGTGGTTAGCCGTTAGCCGTTAGCCGTTAGCCGTTAGCCGTTAGCCGTTAAATTGCTGCTTGTCAGTCATTTATGCAAAATAGCATGAGTGAATCTTTTGAACATTTTACCAACATTCACTCATTCAACCATTCAACCATTCAACCATTCAAAATTACAAAAGGCACAGCCGCCCCAAAGACCAAAGACAAAAGACCAAAGACCAAAGACTATTTATAATTCGCATTAAAGAAATCATCGTAGCCTGCCATGGAGCGTTGCTTGAGGATTTCACGGTAATTGATTTGTGAAATACCGTAGATATTATATTTGAAATCGATGCTCAGGTATTTTTGGGCATTTTTCATTACTCCATTATAGTAACGCATCACCTCATCTTTATCCTGGAACCTTCTGATAACCAAAATCGGAATCCGATCTTCTTCGTTGTTACCCAAGTAAATATTTGAAACACGAAGGTTGTCCAGTTTATGGAATTCGCGGTGATAGTCACCTACATCAGATTTGGCCTTATTTAAATCAGCATTTTTTTCTAAGACAACGACTATATAATGCAGTTCATCCGGACTAACTTCAAAATTCCCGGAATTAGCATTTTCGTTATTCTCCCCATCATCGATACTTGAAAATTGGGAATCATCACCCAATAATCGCAATATCTCCCTTGCTCTTCGCTCCTCTTCAGTATCAGGATATTTTGCAATCAAATCTTTCAAAGCCTTAATATAGGCTTCCTGGCCTTCGATATTCCCCGTACTCATAGCACCTAACATGGCAAATTTTACACGAAGTGGATTATCATTTCCAAACTCTTTTGAAGAATTGGTAGCCCTTGAGTAGGCCTCCTTGTACTTCCGGTTTACAAACATGCTATACGCATCATTGTAATATTTATTCAACCTTTTTTCTTCTGATTCAGACTCTGTAAAATAATTTGGATTGGCTAAAACCTGAGCATAGATAGATTCCGGCGCTTCGTTCAAAAGCTTCTTTCTATATTCCTCAGCTTTTGCATTATCGTTCAAATCCGAATAGTTTAAATACAGATAATACCAGGTTTCAACCTTGTTTTTAGTATCAGGATATCTGTTTAATAATTCCGTATGGGTTTCTACTGATTTTTTGAGATTTTGAATTTTATCGCGGTACAATTTCCCCAGAGAGAAAAGTGCATTTTCAACAAGTGTATTTGCTTTAGCCAGCTCTACCGGGTTGGAAGGAACATCTTCCAAAATTGCATCTATTTCATCCTCCGTAATATCAGTAGACAATCTTAAGGTTTCGCCTTGTTCTTCCTCTTCTTCCTCAATGATTCCACCTTCAATTTTGGATTTTAAACGCCAATTATCAACCAAAGGCCTATTCCCATAAATCCTAATAAATTCCTTTTTTCCTCTTCTTACTGCTTTTTCATCATCTGACCAATAGGGTTCAATGGTATAGTCACCCGCAGTATTTATAGAAGACCGCAATGAACCTGCAAAATTTGTTTTCTCTGCAGCTTTATAGTTTCCTACGCGACTGGCTGCAGAATTGTCTGCCAAAGCATTGCTTCTTGCAAGTGCTTCTGCTTCTTTAATTCTCTGTTCTTCTTCTTTTCTTTTTAACTCAAGAGCCAGTGCTTTTTGCTCTTCAGGACTCATTTTGCTGATTCTTAGCAAAGAATCCTGGTATTCTATAATCTGAATATTGGTTGCAATCTCTGAAAGATTCATACTGAACTTTTGCACCTCCGCAAATCGCTCATCATTTTCTGCCATCACAACCATGGTACTGTCGTAATAGAGTTTTGCTCTTACATAATCTTCAGAATCTTTGAAAAAGTTGGCCAATTGATAATAGGCTTCAGCTTGCTGGGCTTTGTTTCCACTTGTATTTTTTGCAGACAAGGACAAATATTCTACCCCTTCGTCCATTTCATTGTTTTGGAAAGCAACTTGCGCTAAAGCAAAATAAATCTGGTCCTTATATTCAATATTTTTATCATCCTTCAACATCTTTTCCAGATCTCTTTTGATATCAGCCGGAGAAGACTTGCCGGTAGCATAAGCATTGGTTGCCAATTGAAGCTTGGTATTGAATTCCATTTCATAGGTAGGCCTGAAATCCAAAACCTTTTCAAAATATGTATAAGCCTCAGCTGTATTTCCGGTTTTCCTCAACAACTGAGCTACAATAAATGAATACCTGGCCTGGAGTGTTTTATCTTTTTCGTCCAAAATGGCATCTTTCAAATGGGTGATCGCCAGATTGTACCTTCTTTGCTCCAGAGCTGAATAGGCCATTGCCACATTTAATTCATCTCGAATCTCCCCGAACGTTTTAGGGTCTTCATACAATTCCCTGTAAATACGATCTGCAGCTTCAAATTTGCCTCTTTCAACCAAAACCCTCGCATACCATAATTGGCCGGATTGATAGGCAGGTTTGTGTTTTAAAAAATAATTGTCCGGATTGGTTGATTCTTCTTCTTCCTCTACTTGTTCTTCCACGACAGTGGCTTCCTGTTCCTTAACTTTCTCTTCAACCTTTTTAGGTGCTTTTCCTTTCTTTTTTCTCTTCCTTGCTTTTTTTCTTTCCTTATTTCTTTTCTTAATTTCCTTTTGCTTCTCTTTTCTTATCCTTTCCCTTTCTTTCCTTTTTTCCTTGATGGATTTCTCTCTTTCTGCACGGGTAGGTTTCTTTTTTGTGTTGGCTGATTCCTCAGCACCTTTCTCATTAAATTCAGCTGTCAAATATTTTAGCGTTTCTTCTGCAGACTCATAATCCTGTTTTAAATATTGAGCCTGACCCATCAAAAGATAACAGTCATCCGTCCAATGACTCACCCGGTGCAGGGCAACCACCATAGCTACTTTTTCAATGGCTTTATCAAGATCTGGTGCAACTTCTGTAGGATTGGGTGCAGCAACATATTCGTAGATATCAAGGACTTTATTATAATTATCCTTATGTTGCTCATTCAATTTAAGGATACTTTCATTTACAAGTACATTTGCATTGTAGTATCCGTTAAATTCTGCAGTAGTGTTGTGGTAGAATTTCTTGACGCCTGAAACATCGCCTTTCTTCTTTTTGGTTACACAAGAAGGGAAAGTCAGAAAAACCGCCAGAACAACAAGAATAAGTGAATGTATTTTCAAAATTTAATCCTTTTTAAATCGTTCCTCAAAAATTCCAGCTCTTTCATGCCATCTTTTCTAGTTTTTTACTGAAAATTTGTCTGACAAGAATATCAATGCTTCTTTAAGAAAGAGTGTGGGTATAACTGATAATCGGCAAAATTATTTTATTAAGCCGAAATTCTAAAAGTTAGGCCGTTTGGCATACGGATTTTATACCCTAAAGGTTGAAGGAAACCCGAAAAATAATATGGAAAATTCGGAAAAAAAGAATTGGAAAGAGCGAATTAAGGCACCATACCGCCTGGTGATAATGAACGAAGAAACGTTTGAGGAAATCAGTTCCTACAAACTCACCTTGCTCAACGTTTATATCCTATTAAGCACTCTTGTGGTGGTAACAGCTGCCCTGGTGGTCTTTTTAATCATTTTCACCCCCATCAAAAAATACATACCCGGATACGGTAGCGCAGGTTCCAGCAGAGAATTGATGCGACTAAATCGCGAAGTTGAAAAACTGGAAAAACAAATTACGGCTGACTCCATTTATATCGATAATTTTAAAAAAATACTGGTTGGTGACATCGAACCACCTCAAGGAGATGAAGCAGAAGGTGAAACTTTTGATGATAGTCTCTTGAATGTTGAAAGAATTGCAGAGGATGAACAATTAAGACAGGAAATTAAACTGGAAGAAATCCGCCAAATCTCTCAAAACAGTACCTCAGAAAGCGGAGAAAAAGAACTTCCTCTTGAGCAATTGTATTTCTCCTCCCCCCTCAGTGGAGAAATAAGTGCAGGATTCATGCCGGATAAGTCACACTATGGTGTCGATGTGCTTGCACCTAAAAACTCAGCCATCAAAGCCGCTATGGATGGTGTAGTCATTCAATCAGACTGGACATTGGAAACCGGCAATACCATCGGAATCCAGCATGCAAATAATTTGATTACTTTTTATAAACACAATTCTTCACTTTTGAAAAAGGTAGGAAGCAAAGTGAAGGCCGGAGAAGCAGTTGCCATTATCGGAAACACCGGTACCTTGTCTGACGGACCCCATTTGCACTTTGAACTTTGGTACCGCGGACGTCCTTTGAATCCCGTTGATTATATCTTGTTTTAAAAAAATTACAGCATTATTTCATGAAACCATCTATACCTAAGGGTACAAGAGATTTTGTACCTGAACAAGTTGTAAACCGCAATTTTATTTTTGAAAATATAAGAAAGGTCTTTATCAAATACGGCTACCAGCCTATCGAAACTCCGGTAATGGAAAACCTTTCTACCCTTACTGGTAAATATGGAGAAGAGGGTGATAAACTACTTTTCAAGGTTTTGAACAATGGAGATTTTTTATCAAAAGCAGATGAAAAAGCTTTAGCGGAAAAAGACTCCAATGCCTTGATTGCTTCCATTTCAAAAAGAGGTTTGCGATACGACCTCACGGTTCCATTTGCAAGGTTTGTGGTGATGCATCAACACTTGGTGGCCTTTCCTTTTAAAAGATATGCCATTGCTCCGGTTTGGAGAGCTGACCGCCCTCAAAAAGGACGGTACCAGGAATTTTATCAGTGCGATGTGGATGTGGTAGGTTCAGATTCTTTGATGTATGAAGCAGAATTGATCCGCATTTATGATGAGGTTTTTAAAAATCTCAAACTGGGCGTTTCCATAAAATTCAACAACCGAAAAGTATTGGCGGGAATGGCTGAAGCAGCAGGTTGTGCCGATAAATTTATGGACATGACCATCGCCATTGATAAATTGGACAAGGTCGGGGAGGAAGGTGTGAAAAAAGAAATGTTGGAAAAGGGGATAACGGAATCTGCAGTTCAAACCATCCTTTCTATTTTAAAAATAGAGCAGCTTGAGGACTTAAAACCATATTTCGAAAACTCAGAAACCGGTCAGACAGGAATTGCTGAATTGGAAAAAGTATTTGATTATCTAAACGGAATTGACCTGAACAACAAAGTTTCTTTCGACATAACCCTGGCCAGGGGATTGAATTATTATACAGGATGCATATTTGAAGTGAAGGCTGAGGGAGTTGAAATGGGTTCCATTGGCGGCGGAGGACGTTATGATGACCTTACCGGTGTATTTGGAATGAAGGGAGTATCAGGAGTAGGAGTCTCTTTTGGTGCAGAAAGGATCTATGATGTCATGGAAGAACTGAATCTCTTCCCTGAAAACAATCCAGAGAACCTGAAACTACTATTGTTGGCAATGGATGAAAAAGCACATCAATTTGCTTTTAAAATGCTGGATAAAGTTAGGGCCGCAGGGATCAATTCTGACTTGTATCCTGAACCGGTAAAATTGAAAAAACAAATGAAGTATGCAAATGATAGAAAAGCTCCATTTGTTATCATTATTGGTGAGTCGGAAATGGAATCGGGTCAGTTCAGTTTGAAAAATATGCAAAGTGGCGACCAGGAAAGTTTGGACCTCAATGCTATTATCCAAAAACTAAAAGGCTAATTCCAGAACCAAACGACCTGAAATGAGTTAATTGAAGAGATTGTGGTCATGCGTGGCCTATCATTATCATCAAAAATCATTTCCGATGAAAATTGGCATAGTTTGCTACCCAACTTATGGAGGAAGTGGAGTGCTCGCAACTGAGCTGGGACTCGGCTTGGCCAGAAAAGGTCACAAGGTTCACTTCATCACCTACCGACAGCCTGCCAGGTTCAACCATTTTCAGGAAAATGTATTTTACCACGAAGTTTCAGGAGCAGATTATCCGCTTTTCGAATATCCACCTTACGATACTGCGCTAACCAGCAAAATTGTAGATGTCGCTATCTTTGAAAAATTGGACATCTTACATGTACATTATGCTATCCCTCACGCTACGGTAGCTTACTTGGCAAAGAAGATTTTGTTGGGAAAAGGTCGTTACGTACCAACGATTACCACTCTACACGGAACTGATATAACGCTTGTAGGCAACAATCAGGCTTTTGCTCCGGTGGTAGAATTTTCGATCAACAAATCTGATGGGGTAACTGCAGTTTCTGAAAGCCTGAAGAATCAAACCAAAGAATATTTTAACGTTGAGAATGACATCAAGGTCATTTACAACTTTGTCGATTTCAACCGTTTTCAAAAGTCAAATAAAGACCATTTTAAAAAAGCCATCGCTCCGGATGGGGAGAAAATACTCATTCATACTTCCAATTTTAGGAAAGTAAAAAGAGTAGATGATGTGATGCATGTTTTTCAAAAGGTAAGGGAACAGGTACCCTCCAAATTGCTTTTGGTTGGTGATGGACCTGAAAGACAACACCTTGAGGATCTTTGCAGAAGGATGAATCTTTGCGAAGATGTGCGATTCCTGGGAAAACAAGATGCTATTGAAGAATTGCTCGCTGTTGGCGACCTTTTCATCATGCCTTCCGAAAGTGAGAGTTTTGGATTAGCTGCACTTGAGGCCATGGCCTGCGAAATGCCGGTAATTTCTTCCAATGCAGGCGGACTTCCTGAGGTGAATTTACATGGCAAAACCGGATTTTTGAGTCCAGTTGGTGCCATTGACGACATGGCACATCATGCGGTAACATTGCTAGAAAACGAGTCGATGCTTGCTAAATTCAGGGAAAACGCCCTCAATCAGGCAAAAAAGTTTTCTTTGGATAGTATCTTGCCGGAATATGAAGCTTATTATGAGCACATATTGGCAACTTCAGTCCATTCTGAAGCGCTTTAAACCTGAAATTCGTTCAAAACTTTAGTTTTTCATGCGTAAAATAACTGCAGACTACGTGTACCCTGTTTCTTCACCCATGATTCGAAACGGGGTTGTTGTAATTGATGAAAATGGAAAAATCATAGATGTTGGCCAAAGAAAAGACTACCAGGAATCTGATCTCGAATTTTTCTCCGGAGCCATCATTCCCGGTCTGGTAAATGCTCATTGTCACCTTGAACTTTCCCATATGAAAGGAGTAGCCAAAACCGGAACAGGATTGCTGCCCTTTCTTTCTACTGTAGTAAATTTCCGCGATGTGGATCAGTCTCAAATCATGGAAGCTATTAAAAATGGCGACCAGGAAATGCAGCAGGATGGGATTGTTGCAGTTGGAGATATTTCTAATAAACTGGATACTGCTGCTACCAAAACAAAAAGCTCAATCAGGTACTACACTTTTGTGGAGATGTTCGATTTCATGCAGGATGCTTTGGCTGATCAAATTTACGGAGGGTATAAAGAAGTGTATGACGGTCAGGCAGATGGAAACGGCAATAAAAAATCCTGCGTTCCACATGCTCCTTACACGGTAAGTAAAAGTCTTTATAAAAAGATAAACGATACCAATATTTCTCCGGCAACCATTAGCATCCACAACCAGGAAACCGAACATGAAGACCGGTTATTTCAAGAGAAAAAAGGTGATTTCCTGGAGTTTTATACGATGTTCAATTTTTCACTGGATGCTTTTCAGCCCAGTGGTAAGACTTCCATTCATTATGCAATGGAAAATATGGATCCGGGTCAAAAAACTCTTTTTGTACACAACACCATGAGTAGTGTGGAAGATATTGAGACCGCCAAAGGCTGGAACTCGAACGTGTTTTGGGCTACTTGCCCGAATGCGAATCTTTTTATAGAAAACAGATTACCCAATTATAAAAACTTCCTGGATACCAATGCAAAAGTCTGCATTGGTACAGACAGCCTTACTTCTAACTGGCAGTTGTCCATCATTGAAGAAATGAAGACCATTGCCAAATTCCAGTCTTATGTTGATTTTGAAACCCTGCTAAAATGGGCGACCCTCAACGGAGCTGAAGCATTGGGATTTGAAGATGAAATTGGGAGTATTGAAACCGGCAAAAGCCCAGGACTGGTTCTTTTAGAAAATTTTGACCCTGAAAAAGGCATTATCGACTTAAAAAATTGGTTTAGAATTGACCAAGCTTAACTAAAAGTTATAATAATAATCTGCTGCGACCTTTGCGTTTACCCTTTGAGACCTTCTGCGAGAAACAAAGAAATAAAACTTGAAAAATGAGTCTCAAAAAATCCACTTGAAAGTATCATTTGATATCTGTTCCATAGTATAATATTTTTGGTTCACGCAAAGGCCTCAAAGGTTAGCCGCAACGAACGCAATTGATATTTTACTTTAAGACTTAACCAACCTTTTTGTCAAAACCATCCCGGATTCGGTTACCATTTTTAAAATATAAAATCCATTTGGAAGGTTTCCGGTATTGATTTGAATGCTAGCACCTGGCTCATTTATTTGATACACCTTTCTTCCTCTCGCATTCAGTAATTCGATTGAATTATAGGATTGTGATGATTCGCTGATATCGATGTAGATCGTTTGACCGAAAGGATTTGGAAAGATTTTAATCTGGTCTTCGGAAGATATTTCTTTCGTAGGAACCATATTTTGATAACAAGGCCCTCTTGAAGGATCGCCAAAAATTTGATTCCCGTTTTCATACAAACAAACCAGATAAAATGCAGCATCGACTATGCACCCTCCCTGCGGATCGGTCAACCCAAAGCTGGAGCCAACGCCTTCGATGAGATACCCATCTTCAAAGTAATTTTCAGTATGAACGAGGTTCAGTCTCTTTGCCATGTTTCCGTTTAATAGTTGAACGGAATCTATAGAACTTACTTCGAAATTGCAGCCAAAGGCACCAAGCCCGAAAACAGTGAAAGTGTCCCCTACTTCTAAACTGAAATCATACAATAGATGCTCCGGGTTTTGACCGAATTTTTCATAAACCCGGCTCAAAGAATCCTCTCTGAGAAAGGTTTGAGTTCTGCGGAAATCCAGGGTATCATTCCCATATGTTTTCCAAACTTGTTTATATCTAAGGTTGCCAAAGAATACATCACCTTCTACTTTGTATAATTCTGTCCTGGTATCGTTGGTAAAGGCATTCCAATGAACTATGTTCCATTGTCGTCCCTCTTTTATGGTGATTTGACTATAGGAGTCAGGAATTGAAATAAAAAACAGGCAAATAAAAATCGTAAGTAAAGTTTTCATAATCAAAAGTTTATTCAAAATAGGATAAAATCCATAGACCAACTAGGTGAAATAAAAAAATCACTTATAGCTTACAAAAAAACACCGCTACAAGCAGACTCGTAGCGGTGTTTTTATATTAAAACAATTCGGCGCTTATCGCTGAATCATTACTTTTTCAGTTACAAAGTCGTCTCCTGATTTCACTTTTACAAAGTAAAATCCTTCAGGAATCGAGTTTACATTTATGGAGAAAACTTGCTCGCCGTTGTATACTCTTCTTCTTTCGCTATGAATCAAACGACCATCTACAGACAACATTTGAATGTCGATTTCACGATCATCTTTAGAATTGATAGCGAAGGTCAAAATCTGTGAAGCAGGATTTGGGAATATAGCTATTTCAGCACCTGAATCGCCCAAATCTTTAACATCAGTGGCAATTTTTGTATCTACAATCGTTCCTTTGTTTGGAGCAGAAGTACATACCATGTCTCCCTCATCTGAGGTAATACAAACTTCACCGTTGTAGCTAAACAAATCCATCAACTCAAAATCATCTACTGTCCAACCTCTGCCACCCTGGTTGCTACCGAAGTAATTGCGGTAAGCAGGATTACCAGAAGTAGAGAACTCAGTTGTATCCTGAGTTCCAAAACGGTATCTGATTCTGATATCAGTATCCTTCAAATCAGAAACATCTACATAGGAATCAACAAACTCTCCACTTTTCCCAAAGAAGGCATAAAAATCCGGAATGGTGAATGCCTGGTAAATAATTTGTCCGGTGTAACCATTTCTAATGAATCTGTCCTCCGTATTTTCATAGGAAACACCACCATCTGTAGAGATTTCAAATACTCCACCATGACGTCCAGGGAAGCAATCGTATTTATGGAAGAAACGAATGGTTGGATTTTCACCTGTCAAGGACAGATTATCAACCAATTCCAAGACCTGTCTTGTATCCAATGGATGGTCGTCTACATTCCACGCCCATTCACCGGAATGCGCTTCCTCGTTTGACAACAACCAAATATTTGAACTTGTGTTCTGGTCACTTTCGATGCCAATCAACCATCTGTCTTCTGTTGCAAAGGAATTATCTGGAATATCATCCAAATAAATTTGCTTGGAAAACTTTGATGGATCTGTCGACAATCTGTACGTGAAAGTGGCTTCATCCAATGTTGCCAATCCGCCATTGCCTGTATTCCAGGTAAAGGATACCATTCCTGCATTGGAATTATCGACGGTAACATCACCTTTATTCACTCCGGTAGTAGATTCCAGTTCAAGGAAAGTCATACCTGCTGGAAGCTCATCAGAGATAACCAGATTGCTTACATCTTCTTCCTTATGGTTGGTAACTTTCAAAGTAACCATAACATCATCTCCTGCCTGGATAAGCGGAGTAACGGTTTTGGTAATTTTCAACTCTTTGATACAGGTAGGTAAAGCTTCGTAGCTTTCAGTTCCGTCAGCTGCATTGTTTGAACTTCCCTGATCTGCAAAATAACCCAATCCTCTTCTGGCAAATACCTCCCAAATCAAACACTGGTTTTCTCCATTGTAAAGGAGTTCATCTGCCAATAGAATGGCATCTCTTCCATCTACAAAGCCAGGGTTACAAGCTTGCAATTTCATACCGTCCATGACCAACTGTACCGCCATGTTATTTCCTCCGGTACCGGTTACGATATCGGGATCAAATCCATAAACATCGACAAATGCCCAGTACATATCCCAAAGCATGGTACACCAAACAGAACCTAATCCGTGAGGAATACTCAACTGTGAAATGTCATTGTAAGTCAATGGATTGGTGGTCATATCTGTAGAATATGGATATGGACGAATACCTCTTCCTGTCGTATTTTGGAAGATAGCGAAAGTACCGATACCTCTTGGTCTCTCACCATTGTCTCCGGCACTTGTAGTAGTTACCAAGAGAAGAAATCCTCCATCCTTCTCCCATCTTCATTACCCAAACAACCTCCGGTTGATGGTCCACCTGTTAGGCGATTAGAAACACCATGTCCAAATTCATGCGCAATGATTCCATTGTCGAAATCACCGTCTACATTTTCAGGACCGGTTGAACCAGCCTCAATTCCTATGAAAGCCTGAACTCCCTGGCTCAGGTACAAGCGAATGGCGTCACAATCTGATTTACCCAATGAAATGGTTGGGATACCCGGGTTTGGAATTTCAGGAGCTCCTGCCATTCCCATTGCATCTTCATCAAAATTACATATGATTACAGCTATAGCGCCTGCGGCTTCGGCATTCACTGTTTTTTGTTCAAAAAAACAACCCCCTCTATCTATCAGTGCTATATTTCCGGTGATATCTGCAACATTCTTAATCTCTTCACATCCATCTGTATTGTATGGATTGTATTTTTCATCGTCAACTTCAACAATCTGACCAGTGATATTGGTATTTACTGTAATATCAGGACCGAAATCAGCCGTTCCTGTATCATACCAGCCTGCAATTTCTGCCGGGGCATCTATCCTAAGTGCTCCGGAACTTCTTTCCCATAGATACATCTGCATTCTCCCGTTACTTCCATCTGGAGGAGTAGAGAAGTTGGCATTATTGGTTCCACCACCGTCTTGTGCTTGTGCTTCTACATAATCACCTCCACGACCAATTCCGGTGTAGTTAGTTGACTGGAAGTTACCAGCCTCTTCATCAAAACCATATCGGAAGGTAAAATCATGGATGTAATTATTCATATAAAAAAGATTGGTTACTGCAGCATCTTGCATTTCACCAGGCTCTTTATTAAAATCGTATGGAAAATCAAAAAGTAAGTCTGCTCCTCCATCAGGCTCATCACCGGAAGAAAAATTATTGTCATCAACATCCAAATAGGCATGGACATTATTTCCGCGCGTGATGGTATATTCAGCACCGTCTACACCATCTGTATCATGCCATCCAAATGGAGATGCAACTGTGTCTTCAGGATTAACCAAAAGAACCTGAGGCCCGTGATTTGGACTTTCTGCAGGGATAGCAAAAACCCTATAGCTGGCCATTGGGGCCATCATTGCTGAAGACTTGGTACTTACATCATGGCTATGGTGCTCAGCGCAAGGAGCTTCCATGTTTTGAACATGACCTTTGTCGAATTTGCAATAATTGGTGTAATTGTTTCTGTCAATGATGTTTCCCGATACTGCATCAACCCTTACACTCCAATAGTCGGAATTGTCCAGCATATCGATAGAAAGATTCCAGGAAAGTCTAAGTTCGCCGCTTAATTGCTGAAGGCAAAGTTTAACAGGAATTTCTTTGTGTGAAAATGAATTTCCTTCAAAAACATATTCTTTGGAATTGAGCTTTTGCTTTAGAACTGGCCCTTTTCCTGATGCATCTGAAATGCCCAATTGTCTGGCTGCACTGATTACAGCATCCAAAGCATTCAATTGAGGTTCCAATCCATTTACTTTTTCGGAAAGATTGGATACAAATCTGTTTCCAACACTGAATGCCTTACCTTCTTTGGTCACGGCTACATTACAAATAGCATTGTAAATTTCTACTCCCTTGTATCGCTGAAGCAAAATGACATGAGTAACTCCGGAGGATTTACTGGTGTATTCATCCTGGACAATCAGATCCTGAACATCATCCTGGCTGAGTCCCCATTTGTCAAGGTTGGACTGGATGTATTGTTCTGCAACTTTTTGCTTGGAACCCTTCTGGCCAAAGGCCTGACTTCCTACAAAAAAGAACAAAGCAACCAGCGGTAAAACGCGGGTAAAAAGCTTCATAATTCTTTCAACTGGTTTAAATGATAAAATTGGTGTCTAGATAATCCTGGCGAAGACATTTTTGGACATAGGCTGCTAATCAGGATTATAATTTCACAAACAAAGCCAAAGATAAAATTTTGTTAAAAGAATTGAAACGCAAAATATACTACTGGTCGGGTAGATGATAAAAGTGCTGGGTGCTGGGTGCTAGGTACTGGGCGCTAGGCGCTGGGTACTGGGTGGCTCCTAATGGATTAGGTATGCCATTAATTTAGAGTAAAATCTATAAACAGAAAAACCGTAGACCGCGAACCGCATTTCGCAAACCGCTTTTACGCTTTTCGGAGTTTTTCTTTGAGGGATTCAACAAGAGATGGAGAGGCAGTTCTTCTTTGAACTTTGGCGCGGATGAATTCCCGGAAATTTCTTTCCTTATCCAGGATTTCGCGATAGGCAGGGTTCGTTTTTATTTCTTTAAGCAGTTCGAGTTCTGCTTCTTTGGTAAGTTCGTTATCCAGAAACATGGTCAATTTTCTGTAAATGACGGCTTGTTGATCCTGCGGTAATTTCATTGTTACAAAGTTTTAAAGATTACCCAATGACGACCGTTCTTCCGCACGTTTGCGAAATCGCAAATGTAGAACATGATTGTCTGGAATCATTAGCTGGTACATCAACGAAATTACAATTGGCAGAAGTGATCATCTTGAAATATATTTAGCCGACCTGCCACTATCTCAGGCAGGTCGGATGAATGATTAATTTTATTTGCGTTTATCCTCGTATCCGAGCTCCTGAGCGTAGTTCATCAATTGAACTTTCAGCATGTTGCGCGCTCTGTGCAAACGCGAACGAACCGTCCCAACAGGAACATCAAGGATTTTAGCAATCTCATCGTACTTGAAATCCTCAATATCACACAACAAAATCACTGTGCGATAATCATCAGGAAGTCTGTTGATGGCGGTGGTAATTTCATCGCCCATCAAATGCTCAAACATGTCCTCTCTGAGGTCAAAGTAACCGGATAATTGACTGTCTTCTTCCTTGTTATAGGTTTGGATACTTTCGATATCGACTTGTCCGGGTCTTCTTGTCTTTTTGCGGTAATCATTGATGAATCCATTTTTCATAATGGTAAACAACCATGCTTTTGCATTGGTGCCTTCATCATAATTGCGCATGAATCGAAGTGCCTTCAGATAGGTTTCCTGAACCAGATCATTGGCATCTTCCTCATTACCGGTAAGGTGATAAGCAAAGTTGAACAGCGAATCAATGAGGGGCAAGAATTCCTCCTCAAAGATTTTTTCCCGGTAATTTTTTTCCGTGTCGTGTGTCATAAGTACCATAAAGGTAGATTTTTGCCGGAGTAATAAGGGTTGTAAGGTATTATAGGACAGTAACCAAATGGCCCCGACAAAAAGTTCCAGACTTTTTATTTTTTTAATTTTATTTCTAATCTATTAAAAATGAAAGGTGAAATCCATTAAAATATCTGAATTGCGTGGTGATGAAAATTTTTCTCACCGCTGGGGGCGCGGAGGAGGCTACGTATTGCTTTTTTCATGGCTTTTCTGCTGTTTCTTTTGTCTGAATCAGGATGGCAGGATAAAAGGATGGAAAGGATGTGAGGCTGCTGGGTCAAGCATTTTTCACTCGTCACTCATACTTCTACACTCGTCATTTCACCAATCATTCTGCTGGGGTCGGAGGGCAATGTCCTTAAGTTAAGGAAGAAAAGACAATCGTCTAAGGCGGGTCTCTCGAGAGGACCTGCCGACTCAAGCAGAGTCATTTGTTTTCAAAGGTGTAATTGTTTGATATTCAATTTCTTTTGTATCTAAACTCCTAATATTTTTGGTTCACGCAACGGCCGCGAAGGTTAAGCGCAACGACCGCAACTCAATGATTTGAATGTATTTCACCTTTCATTCTCTTAACTTAATGACATTGGGTCGGGGAGCTCTTCAAGAAACTCTCCCTTAGACGAGTAGCTATTATTGATTCGATGTATCAATCTTATCAAAATTGCCTCTCAATACCATTTTTACCTGCTCAATCAATTTTTTCCCTTCTTCAGAAAAATCCTGACCCTTGGCGTTTTGTTTTGCACCTGAAACAGCCAACATAAAATTGTCGGCCATTATCTCATCCGGATGTATGATGTAGTTGGTATTGTCTTTTATCTGTTTGAAAAAATCAGGGTACTGACGAATATCGATGGTAGAGGTTCCATCATTATTAGAAATCACACGGATGGCTTTACCAACCCTGGTAACCTGATACATATCAAATTTTAAATAGCTGAAAAATTCGGGTGTATTTGGATTAAAGGAAGTCCTGTTGGCAATAATAATGGGAATGGCACTAATGGTGCTGGTATCTGTATTCAAATCTATTACCTGAGAAATGTCAACTCCATCGGGATTGATCAAAATACGCTCTTCCAATGCTTTATCCATAGACAAGGGCAATCCAAAGATATTTTTAAAGCCAATCAGGCTGTACAATTGTCTTTTCTCTTTTGGATGATATCTGGAATACACATGAAACAATTCATGCAACATGGTTCTATACAAAGCTTCTGATATGTCAGATTTGCTTCTTTCTCCTTCCAGATTGATGGCATCTGCAGGTATTACGATTCGGTTTTCTCTGGTGTAATAGGCTCCGGCGCCATAATGATTGCCTTTCGTTTTAAGCAGTTGAATTTCCGGAAGGAATATTTCACCGGTAAATTCCTGACAGTCTTTATAGGCCTTTTTCATTACCTTTTTCAAAAGCTTCTTTTCGTCGGCAGTGAAGCTTTCAACATCTTCTTTTAAATACTGCTTGTAAGCATTGACCATCTCATTTCTGGAAGTTCCTTTTTCAAAGGTCTTTTTCATCTGAATGGACATGTCCAACTCATTGACCTTATCGAAAAAATCATCTGCCTCATCGTGGGTGATAAATCGGGCTGCATCCATACTATCCAACAAAAATACCTTTTGGGTATCTGACATCTTCAACACCTTACCTGGTGCACATCCGATTCCAATCAATACCAACAAAAAAACATATACAATTGTGCTCTTCATTGTGTCAACATATTTTGCGTAAAGCTAATATGTTTCCCTTAATGCACGAACTGTGCCAGTATGGAAAAAGAAAAAGGGTTGGAGATTTACTCCCAACCCTTTTTCTTTATTGTAATCGAATCGACCTACGCCTCCAAAACTCTCCCCGGCACTTCCTTCAACTGTCGTACAGCATTTGAAAGGAAACCCGGTAATATCATTTGATGGGTCAATGGAATTTTTTCAGGATCATTAAGATCACGAATCATGGTCATATACTTGCGCTTTCCAAACTCATCAACTACTGCATCCATACGCTCTTTTTGCATAAAGTGCTCGCGCATACCGTCCGGATCTGCTTCTGGATGGAAATTGGTTCCAAAAAATTCATTGGAAAATCTGATTGCCATGAGCGCCCTTTCATAAGGCACATGAGGGCGAACCTTTTCCAAACATAAAATCTTTGCTCCTATCGCATCCAAAACCTCATAATCAGGTTGTACTACCTGATATTCTCTAAAATCGGCAATCCAGAAAGGATCGGGAAGGTTTTTGAGCAAGCAGTCTTTTTTTCCGTGGATGGTTTTATGGGTAGGAAAAGTTCCGAAAGATTTTTTGCGGCGTTTGGTGATTTCACCTACAGCAAAATGGTCGCAGATCATTTGGAAGGAATGGCAAATAAAAAACACATGTTTCTTGGGCAAATCTCCCTTCAAATTATGCAGCCATAAACGATCCATCAAATCTTTCCAGCCTGCATCCCAAATTCCGTCGCCTTCTTGCGGATGGCCCGGACCTCCGGATGAAATATAAATATCGAAACTGGTATCAGGAATTTCGCATTTGGATCGTACATCAAAAATGGTAAGCTCTATCTGATCTTTGAAATCAGCCAGAATACCTTTGATGGCTCGCATACCTTGATTGGCTTCGCCGGCATACAAATCCAATAATGCCAATTGGAACTTTTTCATTTTATCCATTTTCTCATAGTTTCAGACGGAAACTATTGTAAGTTGTAACGCTCAGTGTAAGCAAAAAATAAAGAGGCAAGATTCGTTCTGTTCTTGCCTCTTTGGTTTTGTGGTTAATCAAAAATGCTATTTCTTTTTCAAAACAGCAATTTTAAAACCTACTTTTTTGCAGTTGTCTTAGGCTTAGCAGCCGTTTTGGTCGTCTTTTTTGCAGCGGGAGCGCTTGCTCTTTTAACCGGAGCCTTTTTTGCGCCACCTACAGCGTTCTGCATAAATGTTCCCCAGGAAAGGTTGTCCTGGCCATCTTTTTGATTTTTTGCAGCCTCAATGGCATAATTTGCAGCCGTCTCTACTACCCATTCAAAATTCTCTTCACCTACTGAATTCACATCTGCATCCGGAGCAGGATTACAGAAATCTATCGCATAAGGAATTCCGTCTCTGATGGCAAATTCAACCGTGTTGAAATCGTAACCAAGGGCATTATTCAAACGCAAAACATATTCTTCTATCAAAGCCAACATCTCTTTAGAAACATTGTGGTTGGCTACATATCTCAAATGGTGAGGATTGCGTGGCTCATAATGCATAATGCGCACATGCTTTCTTCCAATACAGTAACATCTGAAATATGCATCAAAGTCAACCGCTTCCTGCAACATCATCACAGTGTCACCAGTCTCATCGTATGCTTTGAAAAGATCGTCAAGATTTTCAACTTTATATACACTTTTCCATCCACCACCACTGTAAGGTTTCATAAACATCGGAAAACCACCCAGGTAACCAAACATTTTTTCCCAATCCATTGGGAATTTCAAATTTGAAAAAGAAGCACTGGTAGTGTCTTCCGGCATTTCCTTAGATGGCAACAAAATGGTTTTGGGAACCGGTACACCTACTTGCTCAGCCAATACATTATTGAAAAATTTCTCATCTGCACTCCACCAGAATGGATTGTTGATTACCGCAGTGCCGGTAGCAGCTGCATTTTTCAAAAATGCTCTGTAAAAAGGAACATCCTGCGAAATCCTGTCAATGATTACTGCGTAGCCACATCCCTGATTTTGCATTACTTCATCTACATGCACATACTCTGCACTGATTCCTTTTACATTTTTTTCATTGACTCTTTTTACAAATGCTTCCGGGAAGCTTCTTTCCTGACCAAATAGAATTCCGATTTTCTTCATTGAAAATTGACTTTAGGTGATGAAAACTTTGTTTTGAATACCTTATGTTTCAAAAAAATACTGGTAAGGGCATTAACTTTGTACTGCAAAAGTAAGAGTAGTAATTGAATTTTTTCAATTAAAATTATTGATTTTCAAATAGTTAGAGGTACTCCTTCTTCGCCATTTCAAAATCAAATCCCGCTGGAATGACAATTTAAAAAATTGGATTTGTTTGCGGGTCTACTTTGCTATTAATTATTCTCAAAATAAACTGTTTTTGAAAAATCCTTTTCATTCAAAAAAAGATTTGCTCGACACCATCGGTCTGGGGAAAATACGGACAGAAGAGCAATTTTTTGCTTCCAAATCCCTTGGGAAGGACATAAAATTCGTAGTTTTTCTTCCTCCGGGTTATCTGGGCATCAAAAAATATCCGCTTCTTTTTTGGAATGATGGACAGGATTTAAAGGCAGTTGATTTTAAGGCTACTACTGAAAACTTACTTTCTCAGGGACGCATCAAACGATTCATTGGCATTGGCGTTTATCCTCAAAACAGGATGCAGGAATATGGCACTACCGGAATTCCTGATTACAAAAACAGAGGCTCTGATGCCGGAGCGTACGCTGAATTCATCACACGGGAATTGCTTCCTTTTTTAGAAGAAAAATACAGTGTGAAATCTCCGGGAAAACATGTTTTCGCAGGGTTTTCACTCGGTGGACTTTCTGCATTTGACATTACCTGGAGCCATCCCAAGATTTTTGCAAAGGTTGGTGTCTTCTCAGGTTCTTTTTGGTGGAGATCCAAACCTGTGCAGGATCACGATCCAGATGCTGACCGCATCGTAATTGATATTCTTTCAAAAAGCAGACATCGCGAAGGCTTAAAATTTTGGTTGCAAACCGGAACGCTTGACGAAATGGAAGATAGAAACAACAATGGAATCATAGACAGCATTGACGATACAACGGATGTCATTCGCGCTTTGGAAAAACTGGGTTATCAATCCGGAAAAGACATTAAGTATGTAGAAGTCATCAATGGACATCACAATCCTCAAACCTGGAGAAAAATTTTGCCCGATTTTTTACAATGGGCCTTTGGGGGATGAAACGGAAACCTCTATTAAAAATCTCCTGTAGCTTGAATTCCAGTTTATTGACCTGGAATTTGAGGAGTTTACGGTTTACGATTTACGGTTTACGGGAGCTTTTAAAAATCGAAAAGCGAACACCGAAAAGCGAATAGCGAACAGCGATTCAAAGAATTATCAAACCTGTTTTAGGTTAGCAAAAAGTAAAGGATGAAAAAACACGTAAAAGTTAGGATAGAAGGAAAAGTGCAGGGAGTCTGGTTTAGAAAATCGACCCAAAATAAAGCCAGAGATCTGGGCATAAATGGATTTGTTCGAAATCAAACTGATGGTTCTGTTTATGTTGAGGCTGAAGGAGATGAAGATCAAATAAAATCCTTTTTAATATGGTGTTGGGAAGGATCTCCATTGTCAGAAGTCAGTGCAGTCCATTCTGAAGAAGCAGATTTGGAAAATTTTGAAGCTTTTGAAATCCAACGTTAAAGACTTCATTTTTTAAAAATGCTCATTTAATTACCTTTGACCGCATTTTAAAAAAAACAAAAAACCATATAAATGTCCTCAACCAAAAAACCTTCTTTGGTAATTCTGGCAGCCGGAATGGGTAGCCGTTACGGCGGATTGAAACAAGTTGACAGTGTAGGCCCTGGTGGAGAAGCCATCATCGATTATTCAGTGTATGATGCTTTGAATGCCGGATTTGGAAAAATCATCTTTGTGATCAGACAAGATATTGAAGCTGCATTCAAAGAAAAAGTATCTGACAAGTGGCAGGGAAAAGCAGAAATCCACCATGTTTTTCAGGAACCGGATTTAGGATTACCGGAAGAGATGACTGAAATGCCCACCAGAGAAAAACCATGGGGAACAGCTCATGCAGTTTTAGCAGCAAAAGATGTAATAGATGAACCTTTTGCAGTAATCAATGCCGACGATTATTACGGTTCGATAGGCTATAAAAAAATGGCGGATTTCCTAAATCAGGAATGCAGTCCTTCGCTTTTCTCTATGCTGGGTTATGTTTTAAAAAATACACTTTCGGATTTCGGGTCGGTTTCAAGAGGAGTTTGTGCGATGGATGAAAATCAATTTCTGACTACCGTAACTGAAAGGCATAAAATAAGGAGAGAAAACGGTCAAATCGTTTTTACTGATGAGGATGGACAAGATAAACCATTGAAAGATCAGGATCTGGTTTCTATGAATTTCTGGGGATTCCACCCTTCTATTCTGACTACTATCGCCGAAGATTTCAAAGAATACGTTCGCAACAACTGGCAAAATCCTAGGGGAGAATTTTACATTCCTTTTGTGGTCAATAAGTTGATTGATGAGAACAAGATCTACTTGAAAGTTATCGCCAATGACGATCAGTGGTTTGGTGTAACTTACCAGGAAGACAAACCGGTGGTTCAGGATGCCATGAAAAAAATGGCGGACAATGGAGCCTACCCTACCCCTGTTTGGCAATAAGAAGCTTGAGTTCTTTCAAGTATTCTATCATTAGTTTCCAATATGCAATCAACTCGTTGCGCTCTGATTCTGTCTCAAGGTTTTTCAATGCATAAACCTTGAGGCGGATGTTAGCGCGATACATTTTATAGTATAAAAATAATTGCTGATCCATTTCATTTTCAAAAACCGGAAACACCTGATTGTATTTTTTTATAAAAATATCTGCCAGGTTTTTCAGTCCCCAAAATTCAAGATCCATTGCTAAAAAGGCGAGCTCAGACAAGATGTCCTGGTAGCGGAAATGGTCGTTGAACTCAATGCAATCAAACAAAATCGCTTTTTCAGGATAGAGAAATATATTTCGGGCATGCAGGTCACCGTGGCCATCAATATAAAATCCTTTTTGTTGTCTGATTTTCCATCTGTCAAAAACCATATCCCAAATCGAAGAGGCAACACCTTTGAATGGTTCCAAACTTATGGGGTCGATTTTTTCCAATTTGGATTGCAAACCAAAAAGGTCATCGAAATCAGCGATAAGATCATTTTTTGAAATATTGACTTGAGGCCGGGATGTTTTTTGATGAAAATTTGCCAACTCGATAGCCAATTGTTCCATTTGGGCAGGCTGGATATCCTTCTTTTCAGCAAGGACGTCCATTCTTTTGGTATTGTCGAGACGCTTCATTTTCACAGCATACTCCACCACAGGACCTTCGCCGTCCAGTTCAAAATTGTCGCCAGACTTAGTTATAGCTACCACTCCAATATAAATGTCTGGAGAAAACCGGGAGTTGAGAGCAAGTTCTTTTTCGCAGTAAAATTTCCTTTTTTCTAAAGTTGAAAAATCAAGGAAACTGAAATGCACCGGCTTTTTGATTTTCAGTGCACATTCATCCGTTACGATGACCCACGAAGCATGGGTTTCGAACTGTTCTACCGTTGAAGAACCGGAAGATTGTTTTAAAAAAGCGATTAGTTTTTTGAGGTCACTGTCTTTCATCTCAAATTCATATAATGGCTGGCAATAGCAACCATTTCGTCTACCGTAAGTTTATCGGAGCGCAATTGTAAGAAACCCTTTTTTATGATTTCAAATTCTGACTTGATTTTTTTGTAAACTGCGAAATCAGCTTCACTGTCCTCTCTTTTTCTACTTGTTCTTTCTTTGATTACCTCTTCATCTGCAGTAATAGAAAAAATAAATAGTTCTACATCCTCCATGAAAGCAAGGTTGTAAAAAGAATTGCGAACGGCAGCGAGATAGAAGGTACTGTCGACTATGACGCAAGAAGATTTTAGGCCGTATTGAGTCTGTTCGACCAGTGCCTGGTAGACTTTTAACTTAGAAAAAGTATCATAACGCCCCATCAAGCCCATAGACCGGCGCATGGTATCGCTATTGTAATGCAGGCAATCCAGCTTAGCGGACAAAGCTGAAGAGAAGGTAGATTTTCCACTACCAGGAAGCCCGGATACAAGTATGAGCATAAAGGCGCTTAAGTTATCGAACCACCAATAAAGGTGTTTTTTTCAAATGGCTAACTAGATTTTCGGTTACAGATCCAAACAAAAATGATTCAAACGCTGAATGTCCCTGGGCACCCATGATACATAAGTCCGGATCGTCTTTATCAAGATACTCAACTATTGCACCGGAAATATTATGCCAGGCATTTTCGATGATTTCAAAATCAAAGCCCTTTGAAGGAAGGTTATTTTCTTCTAAAAAGGTTTTGAAAGAGTTGTCAGCTGTTTCCTTCAGCATTTTATTGAAGCCCTGGTATTCTTCACGGTTAAGGTAGAAACCAGTTGGTGGATAATCAATTACATAAATGACCTTGATAGCAATTTGAGGATCCTTCAACTTCATCTCCAGAGCAGTATTTAAAGCTCTGGCAGAATTGGCAGAATAATCAACCGGAACTACAATTGATTTGATTCCAGCTCTGGCTGTATCGGAAACAAAAAGCACAGAAGCTTTTTTCAAATTACGGGTCAACCTTTTTGCAGTAATTCCGGAACCGGTACTTTCAACCTTTTTACCTACCACCACCAAATCAGGATCCTTTACTTCCACCCAATGCATCAATTGACGGTAAGGTTTACCTTCCAAGGCATCTATTTCAATAGAAACAGAAGACATTTGGCCGAATTTGGCATCGACTGAAGCTTTAATTTTTTCTTTGACCACCTCATCAACCGGTCTGTCGGGGGAGAATTTTTTATAAAAATCCAGATTCTTATTGGCCGGAGCACTAAGATCAGGTACAATATGCGTGAAATAAATCTTATCTGATAAAAATTGTTGAGATGCAAAATGGGTAAAGTTGATCAACTTTTCATCCATTTCGCTCAAATCAAGTGCAGTTAGAATTACCGGAAAGTTTGCCATGACGAATTTGTTTTTTCTATGAATGATATTCAAAGTTGTTTCAGTATCAGCTTCGTTGGAATGACCTTTATCAAAACCATAAGTGATAAAAGTCAGGAAGGAACAATTCTCATTTAAATCTGGCCTTCATCATTGCTGGCTATATTTCCAAAAACCGAAAAAATAATATACAATGGAATAACCAGGAATGGCCCGAATGACGGCAGAGCCAAGAAAACGATTAAGAGGGAAAGTAAAAATATATACCGCAGACTATTTTCTTTCCAGGAAAAATTTTTGAATTTCAAACTAAACATCGGAATCTCTGAAACCAAAAGATAACTGATAAACAAGATACTAATCAACAAAATGATAGGCGAAAAAAGCCAGGGATAAAGATCATCTTTTCCCTCAGCCAACAACCACAACCAACCCAAAGCCCAAACTGTCGCTGCCGGTGTCGGCATTCCAATGAAGCTTTCGGTCTGACGATTGTCCAAATTGAATTTTGCCAACCTCAAGGCAGAAAACATGGTTATTAAAAAAGCAGGAACTGCATACCAATTAATAACAGAAAGACCCGGCCAGGGCAGATTCAGGGAAATTAATTTGTAAAAAATAATGCCCGGAACGAATCCAAAAGAAACCATGTCTGCCAATGAGTCCAGTTCTTTGCCGATGTTGGATTGGACATTGAGCAATCTCGCCACCATTCCATCCAGAAAATCTGCCAATCCGCCAGCCAGACTAAAAATAATTGCCAAATGATAGGATTCGTTGATGATACTGATGGCTGCCAGACAGCCAAATAACAAGTTGAGAAGGGTAATCAGGTTGGGTAGTGTAAACATAAATTTCCTTGCTTAGGGATGCGAACAAATGTAATTTATTTTTTGCTCATTTAGATTTGGCTAATTTTGGCCTTTTAAAAATCCATAATTATCAACAAAGCAGGCCAACCAATCGTTAAGCTCTTGCACTTAATAGTAAAACCGACTTTTTTAAATTGTTCTTAAGAATGGGGTCTAATTTAACCGATTAATTTTAAACCCCTATTTTTGAAAAAATATCCTTATGAAAACATTTACAAGGTGGATACTTCTGATAGCTTTCCTTTGGTCCGGCAATCTCTTAGCCCAGGTTCCCAATGACAATTGTAATGGCGCAATAATCCTCAACGACCTGGATGGTTGTTCCCTTGAAGGACAATATACAAATGTTGGAGCGACTCAATCGACCATCCCTTTTCCTTCTTGTTTCACAGGTAGTGTTAGTAATGATGTTTGGTTTGTTTTTACGGCACGTCGTACACGCCTGAGCATTCGCGTTGTAGGGAATACCGCTTTTTTTACAGGAGGAACCATGAATAATCCTGTTATAGCCTTGTATTCCGGTACCTGTGGCAACCTAACAGAAATTGCCTGTCAGCAGGACAATAGCAATAGCAGAATTGCAAGTATAGCAGCTACCTTGAATGTTGGAGAATCGTATTTTTTAAGAGTAGATTCCAGAGGTGGAAATACCGGAACCTTCCAATTGTGTTTTACCAGTTTTGATGATATCCCCTCTCCTATATCAGATTGTCAACCGGGAGTTTTATTATGTGACAAATCACCAGTCATTGCACCTTTTCTAAGCACGGCAGGAAATGACCCAAATGAGGTAGGAACTGCTCCTTGCGAAGTAAGTATGGAATGTAATTATTCTGAGGATCAATCTGCATGGTATAAATGGATTTGCAAAGATCCGGGACAACTAACCTTCAACCTCACACCTCTAAATCCTGTTGATGATTTGGATTTTTGGGTGTATGAACTGCCAAACGGGGTTGATGACTGTACCGATAAAATTCCTTTGATGTGTATGGCTTCGGGTGCAGTACAAGGAACCCCCATCAGCAATTGGATCCGATGTCATGGACCAACCGGTTTAAGAATGGGGGAAACTGATGACCACGAAAACTGTGGCTGTGCACCTGGCGACAATAATTATATCATGCCATTGCAAATGGAAGCCGGAAAAGCATATGCACTGGTGGTTATGAACTTTAGTAGCTCTGGAAGTGGTTTTGAAATGTCATTTGGCGGAGACGCTACCTTTGTAGGTCCGGATATCAATTTTGAAATTGATCCGGAATTGGACAATCAATGCGATATCGACAGTATTACTTTTATCGATAGCTCTATTGCGGGAATTGGTAGCATATCAAGCTACACCTGGAATTTTGGAAATGGAGCCAACCCAAGAATTGAAAATTCAGTTGGACCACATGAAGTGGTTTACAATTCCTTCGGTCCAAAAAACATAGTATTACAAATATCCACAACAGCTGGTTGTACCAAAACAGAAATCAAGCAAATATTCATTGAGCCTTGTTGCGACCCGGCCAATGACCTGGCAATTGATGTCTTTGATGTTACCGACCCGCTTTGTCCCGATATTCCTTCCGGGAGTTTTACGGTGAATGGTTCAGGAGGAAACCCGGCTTATTTGTTTAGTACTGACGGAGTTGACTTCTTTCCGATAACCCAGTACAATGGCTTGGCACCCGGTATTTATGAAGTTTTTATTCAAGATATAAAAGGTTGTGAAGATTCTGCTATGGTAGATATTCAGCCGCCTCCGACATTTGCTGTTGAAGCAGGACCAGATCAAACCATCAACCTGGGCGAACAAACAAGTTTATTTGGAACCATCTTTGGCAGTCCTCCTTATGAGTTTGGATGGTTTGAAGATCCAACTTTAAGTTGCACAGATTGTATTGATCCGGATGTTTTTCCACCCTTTACAACTACCTATTTTCTTGAAGCAAACAATGAAGTAGGCTGTCGTGCGATAGATAGTGTGACAATCTTTGTTGAGGTAATCAGACCCGTTTACATCCCTTCAGCCTTTTCACCGAATGGAGATGGAATCAATGACTTTTTCACTGCTTATACCGGCCCTCAAGTACGCTTGATAAAACGCTTGTTGATTTTCGACAGGTGGGGTAATCTAGTTTTTGAAGCAACTGATATTCCACCAAACTCTGAAACCTTAGGTTGGGATGGTAGCTTCAAAGGGAAATTCATGGACAGCAATGTTTTTGCCTATTACATTGAAATAGAATTTATTGATGATGTTGTCTTACCTTATGAGGGGGACATAACACTAGTAAAATAACCTGATTTTGAATCGCATCTTCTCTTTTGCAATTGTTGCTTTTTTTATTTCCCTCCTTTCAGTTGGATGTGAAAACGACCTTGCTGAAATCAATAAGCTTTTTTCAAAAGACGAAATTGATGTAGAAATCGCCAAAGTAGTGGAGATTTTTTACAGTGATTCTGCTCAGGTAAGAGTGAAAGTCAATGCCCCTGTCATGAAACGTTACACTGACAAATTGGATCCCAGAGAAGAATTTCCCAATGGACTAAAAGTTGATTTTTATGGTCAGGATAATCAACTCAATAGTTGGTTAACAGCAAAAAGTGGAATTCGCTACCAGCAAAAAGGCTTAATTATCGTTCGTGACAGTGTGGTTTGGAAAAGTAAGACCCAGGAGCAATTAGAAACCAGTGAACTGATCTGGGAAGAAGAAAAAAGAAAAGTTTATACCAATAAATTTGTGGTCGTCAGAAGGCCCGGAGAAATCATTTATGGCTACGGATTTGAGTCCAATCAGGACTTTACCCATTCTAAAATCAGAGCCATTGAAGGAAGATTAAAGGCGGATGATTTTGAAAAAGATTTTCAGGATTAAAGTCTAAAACTGTACCTTTAGAATCTCCCCTTCAAAAATCATTTGATACCTATGTATAGAAAAATATACGTTGCAGCAACGAGCCAGCATGTAGGTAAAACTACCTCAACTCTTGGATTGGTTGCAGCCATTCAGCACTCCGGAGTGAATGTTGGCTACTCAAAGCCTGTAGGCCAAAAATTTGTGGATCTGGGAGATTTACAAGTGGACAAAGATGCCTTGCTTTTCTCAAAAGTCATGGGTTTTGAACTGGATGCAGCACTGCACAGTCCGGTTATTTTAGGTTCGGGAGCCACCAGTGCCTTTTTGGACAATCCGGAGGACTTTAACTATCGCGAAAGAATTTACAATGCAGCCAAAATGCTGGAGCAAAACCATGAAGTGGTAGTATATGAGGGAACCGGACATCCCGGTGTAGGAAGTGTGGTTGGATTATCCAATGCTGAAGTCGCTAAAATTGTAGGTGCCGGTGTTATCATGGTTGTGGAAGGCGGAATCGGAAGTACCATTGATGAATTGAACCGCAGTGCAGCTTTATTTCGTGAAAAAGAAGTCCCGATTATCGGAGTCATTGTAAATAAGACCCTTCCTGACAAAATGGACAAGGTCAAAGATTATGTAGGACGCTGGTTGGACCATAATAATTTGCCGCTCCTTGGCGTCATGCCCTTTGACAAAAGCCTTTCCAACCCTATCATGGAAACCATCAACCGTGCTGTCAATGGATACGTGATTGCCAATTATGACCAGATGGACAATATGGTGGAAGAATACATCGCAGGTTCTTTGATAGATAATGACGATAAAGAATTCACCGGCGATTCTAACCTTCTGCTGGTAGTGAGTATGAAACGCCTGCCAAAAGCAGTTAAAAAAGTAAAGGAATTCGTAGAAACAAAAGGTTTGGAACATTCTCCTCTTTCCGGCATCATCATCACTGGCGATGGTAGGCATGAATTTAGTATCGACACCGATCCGGTTTGTGGAGATTATATCCGCCAAAATAAAATTCCGGTAGTTTCAACAGCGCTCGACACCCTGGGTTCCATGGTGAAAATCAATCGAATTGAAGTGAAAATCAATACCAGAACCCCTTGGAAAGCTCTAAGGGCAATCGATATGATAAAAACTCATATCAATATGGATCTATTGTTGAAATAGATTATTGTTTGGTGTAAATGAAAGCACTATGAGGATGGCCAATGAATCTCCAGGTGTCCAATCGTAGGTACTTTTTACATAATCTACACCATCCATACCGTCCAGTTCTTTACAAACATCTGTATGGATTGGAGAATAAAAAACTGAGGAGGAGCTGCTTGCTCCGTATGATAGTAAGTAAAGATGCAGAATTCTATCGCATTCCGCCTTCGGAAAACTCTATTGTGAAAGTATCATTATCGATTTCAATCTCAATTATATTATTGTCAAGATTGTAAGGTAGAATGGTGTCAGATCAACCCTGCACTGGCAGGATCAGAAGAGTAATTTTGATCCTATTTTCATCTAATAATTCGAATGATTTAAACAGAAGGTAATCTCCGGATCTTCATCTACTGTTTTTTCAAAATAAGGCTCCAACATTACAAATGATCCTTGTGCACCAATGTTGGTACTTCCATTCTGAGTCAACACCACATATTCCGAGCGCTGAATTTCATGAAAATCATAAACGTATAAAAATGGATAGTCTCCAAAAGTATCTTCTTTTCCACAAGAAGAAATTACCAATAAAAACAGGCTTGAAAAAATGGCAAAAGCAATAGTTCTCATTTTATAAATTTTAGTTTCTGGCTTCTGGACACTAGACACTGGATTCTAGTAAATTAGGAGCTTGATTTTGAATTATTTTGTCAATAATAAAGCAAACGATCTTTTCAAAAAAAACGTTGCGTCCTTAGCGCTCGTAGCGGTGAATTTTTTCACCACAAAGGACGCAAAGGACGCGACGTATTAGCACTTATCGAGTTAACGAGCCACTAGCTAACGAGCTCCTACATATTTCTACTATACTGACCACCCACCTCAAACAATGCATGGGTAATTTGACCCAAGGAACAGAATTTGGTGGTTTCCATCAACTCATCAAACAGATTTCCATTTTCCAAAGCCACCTTTTGAAGTCTTCTCAGCACCTCGCTGGTCTTTTCTTTTTGAGCACCGTGCAGGAATTCCAGGCCTTTAATCTGAGCTTCTTTTTCTTCTTCCGTTGCACGAATTACTTCCTTAGGCACGATGGTCGGAGAACCTTCTTTTGACAAATAAGTATTCACACCAATGATTGGCAATTCTCCGGTATGTTTCAGCGACTCGTAGTGCAAACTTTCTTCCTGAATTTTGCTTCGCTGGTACATGGTTTCCATGGCTCCCAAAACTCCGCCTCTCTCAGTTATTCTGTCAAACTCCGCAAGTACTGCCTCCTCAACCAAATCCGTCAACTCTTCAATGATGAAAGAACCCTGAATTGGATTTTCATTTTTGGTCAAACCAAATTCATGATTGATGATCATCTGGATAGCAACGGCTCGTCTAACAGATTCTTCAGTTGGAGTGGTAATCGCTTCGTCATAAGCATTGGTGTGAAGGGAGTTACAATTATCATAAATCGCATACAATGCCTGCAAAGTCGTTCTGATATCATTAAAGGCAATTTCTTGCGCATGTAGAGATCTTCCTGATGTCTGAATATGGTATTTCAGACGCTGGGAATTTTTATTGGCTCCGTATTTAAAACGCAATGCTTTGGACCATAATCTTCTCGCTACCCTTCCAATCACCGCATATTCCGGATCTACTCCGTTGCTAAAGAAGAAAGAAAGATTTCCTGCGAAATCGTCGATGTCCATACCTCTGGACAGGTAATATTCTACAAAAGTGAATCCATTGGCTAGTGTAAATGCCAACTGGGTAATCGGATTGGCACCCGCCTCTGCAATATGGTAACCGGAAATAGAAACTGAATAGAAGTTTCTAACATTATGATCGATAAAATACTGCTGGACATCTCCCATCAGTTTCAAGGAAAACTCAGTACTGAAAATACAAGTATTCTGTGCCTGATCTTCTTTTAAAATATCTGCCTGTACCGTTCCTCGAACTGAATTCAAAGCTTTTGCTTTCAATTGCTGGTAAACGTCAGCCGGTAAAACCTGGTCTCCGGTCAGTCCCAGCAACATCAATCCCAGACCATTGTTTCCTTCCGGAACATCAGCACGATAAACAGGTCTTGGAAGACCTTTATCATCATAAACCTCCTTAAGTTTGGCTTCCACTTTATCTTCAAGTCCATGTTCCTTGATGTACAATTCACATTGTTGATCAATGGCTGCATTCATAAAGTAGGCCGCAATAGTAGCTGCCGGACCATTGATGGTCATACTTACAGAAGTACGGGGATTACAAAGGTCGAATCCTGAATACAAACGTTTGGCGTCATCCAAACAAGAAACGCTTACACCACTGTTACCAATTTTTCCGTAGATATCAGGGCGGTAAGCAGGGTCTTCTCCATAAAGTGTAACAGAGTCAAAGGCAGTAGATAATCTTGCTGCAGGCATTCCCAAACTTAAATAGTGGAAACGTTTGTTGGTACGTTCCGGTCCTCCTTCTCCTGCAAACATCCTGGTTGGATCTTCTCCTTCTCTTTTAAATGGGAAAACACCCGCAGTGTAAGGGAACTCACCAGGGAAATTTTCCTGCAGTCTCCAGGCTAAAATATCTCCCCAGTCATTGTATTTCGGAGTAGCTATTCTTGGAATTCTGGTTCCTGAAAGGGAAGTACGGTGGGTTTTTACCCTGATTTCTTTGTTCCTTACTTCATAAACGTACTCGTCATCCGCATATCTTTCAATTCTCGATTTATGATTTTCAAGGATGGCTTTACAACGCCAATCCATTCTGGATTCTAAATCCTCATATCGTTTTTTCAAGTTGCCAAGGATCATATCCTTGCCATCCATTTCCTGATTTTCCAGCATTTGGATGGTATTGTGCAGGCTGTACAATTGTCTTGCAATTTCTACCTGTTCCTCTACCTGGCGATCGTACCCTCTGTTGTTTTCAGAAATCTCGGAAAGGTATCGAACTCTGTTGGGTGGTATGATGAAGATTTTCTCACTCATTCCGGTGGTCATTTCGTGCTCGCTCTTCAAGTCTGCCCCTGTACGTTCCACTATTTTGGACATCAATTCTTTGTACAAAGCATTGGCGCCCGGGTCGTTGAACTGGCTGGCTATGGTACCAAAAACCGGCATTTCATCTACTTTTTTATCAAAAAGTTGATGGTTGCGCTGGAATTGCTTTTTCACATCGCGAAGTGCATCCTGTGCGCCTCTCTTATCAAACTTATTAATGGCAATGATGTCGGCAAAGTCCAACATGTCGATTTTCTCCAGCTGAGTTGCTGCACCGTATTCAGGCGTCATCACATAAAGTGAAACATCCGAATGGTCTACAATTTCTGTATCAGATTGTCCAATACCGGAAGTTTCAAGGATGATGATGTCAAATGAAGCAGCTTTTAAAAATATCCAGAGCAGATTGCACATGTTGAGAAAGTGCCAGGTTGCTTTGTCGGGTAGCCAGGAACGCATGTAAGTTCGGTCACTTTTCACGCTGTTCATTCTGATTCTATCACCAAGCAGTGCTCCACCTGTTTTTCTTTTAGATGGATCCACAGAAATGATGGCCATCTTTTTATCATCAAAATCAATCAAAAATCTGCGAATCAGCTCATCTACCAGGCTCGATTTACCTGCTCCTCCTGTTCCGGTAATTCCCAGAACCGGGATGGTTTTATTTTGCTTTTTAATCAGGCTCTTTACCTGAGGTTTGATTGCAGTTTCGTATAGTTCCGGATTGTTTTCTGCCGTTGAAATAAGTTTTGCAATGGAGTAGTAGTCACCTTCAGTAAAATGTTTCAACTCACCATTGAGATTTTCACCGGTTGGGAAATCACATTTTTCCATCACCTCATTGATCATTCCCTGCAAACCCATCTTCCGTCCATCGTCCGGATGATAAATCCTGTCGATGCCATACGATTGCAATTCGTCTATCTCTGTTGGTAGGATGGTTCCTCCACCTCCACCGAATATCTTGATATGGGAAGCTCCTTTTTCTTTCAAAAGGTCATACATGTATTTGAAAAACTCCATGTGCCCACCCTGGTAGCTGGTAATCGCGATTCCCTGAGCATCTTCCTGAATGGCAGCATCTACGATTTCCTGTACACTGCGATTATGGCCGAGGTGAATGATTTCTGCACCGCTGGATTGAAGGATCCTTCGCATGATGTTGATGGCGGCATCGTGGCCATCAAAAAGAGAGGCGGCGGTAACTATTCTGACTTTATTTTTTGGTTGGTAAGGCGCTACTTTTTCCATTTCTAGGGCGTGGATTAGTTTTGAAAAATTGTCATTTAATTGGTCTTTTTATAAAAACCAAAACCTTGTTTCAAAGATCACCTGAATCAACAAATAATCTTTCAAATTGCTCATTTTCAATATTCAAAATTACGAAAAATGAGCGCAATGCCGTGCATTAAAGAACTGGTTTAAACGGAGGGCAAAAACTTTTTTAGCAATTCTGATGCTGCCTTAAAAGGTGATTTTTTGGATTGTAGTACTTCTTCCTCCAATGCAGCAAAGGAAGATTGAACGGCATCATTTTTAAAAAAAACGGTCAAAAGATTGGATTTGATGGTTTCCATCAACCAAAATCTGGCTTGTTCCCTTCTATGTGTTTTATAAAAGTTATTCTCCTTTATCGTGGTAAAAAACTGCTCGACCTGCTCCCAAATTTCTTCTATTCCGGTATTTTCAACTGCAGAGCATAATTCAACTTTGGGTGCCCAACCGGACTCTTTGGGAGGAAACAAATGGAGAGCATTGTAATATTCTCTTTTCGCTCTTTTGGCAAGATCCAATCGTTCACCATCGGTTTTATTGACGGCAACAATATCTGCCATTTCCACGATTCCTCTTTTGATTCCTTGTAGCTCATCACCCGCACCGGGCAGCAAAAGCAGCAAAAATAAATCCACCATAGAGTGTACCGTTATCTCTGACTGCCCTACCCCGACTGTTTCAATGAAAATATGCTGGAACCCGGCGGCCTCGCACAAAATGATAGTTTCCCTCGTTTTTCTGGCTACTCCTCCCAAGGAATCTCCGGCCGGACTGGGACGAATAAATGCCAGCGGATCTCTTGACAATTGTTCCATCCGGGTTTTATCTCCAAGGATACTTCCCCTGCTCACCTGACTACTGGGATCGATGGCCAAAACTGCTACCTTTTTACCTTTGGCAGTCAGTTTTGTACCCAATGCCTCAATGAAAGTACTCTTACCAACGCCAGGAGTTCCTGTTATCCCGATACGGTAGGATTCCTTCGTAAAGGGAAGACATTTTTCAATAATCTGTTCTGCTATTTCCTGGTGATCCGGTCTTGTAGATTCAATTAAAGTGATGGAACGGCTCAGTGCGATCATGTCTCCTGACAAGATTCCTGCTACCAATTGGTCTGGATCCGGCAGGTTTGGTTTGCGTTGATATGTAGCTTTCTCGTTTTGCATAACCTTATGCATTTAATTCTTGCAAAGCCATCCAGGCCATCAATCCGGCTCCAACTTTCAAGGCACTTTCGTCGATATCGAAGGTGTTGGTATGGATAGGCGAAGTGATCCCTTTGGCAGGATTTCCGGTACCCAATCGGTAAAAACAGGCGGGCATTTCCTGTGAATAATAAGCAAAATCTTCTGCCGTCATTCTGATAGGAAGTTCCACCACATTTTCCTTGCCGAGGTATTCAACTGCATAATCCCATGCCTTCCTGGTCAGTTCTTCATGATTGACCAAGTAAGGATACCCAACTACCAAATCAAAATCTACCGTTCCTCCCATTCCTTTTGCGATGCTTTCTGCAATGGCTTTCATACGATCATGGGCCTCAAAGCGCCATTTTTCATCCATGGTTCGGAAGGTGCCTTCAATTTTGACCTCATTTGGAATAACATTGGTAGCTCCTCCGATTGAATTGATTTTTCCAAGGGTCAGAACACTGGGAGTCGTTGGATTGGCAAATCTGGAAACTACCTGTTGGAGCGCTACGATGATGTTGGCAGCCATTACTACAGTGTCGATACAATCGTGAGGCAAGGCACCATGTCCGCCTTTTCCTTTTACAGATATATAAATCTCATCTGCTGAGGCCATGTATTTTCCTGCCTTCATACCAATTTTGCCTGCATCAAGCGGAGGATGAACATGTTGTCCGAAAATGGCTTCCGGGGCAGGATTTTTCAAGACACCTTGCTTGATCATGATGGACGCACCACCAGGCAATTTTTCTTCTGCCGGTTGAAAAATACATTTAACAGAGCCTTCCCATTGGTCTCGGGTATTGTATAAAATGTAGGCCGCGCCTAATAAAGAGGTCGTATGCACATCGTGGCCACAAGCATGCATCACCCCAAAATTTTTAGATTTGTAAGGAACATCGTTGGCTTCTTCGATTGGCAAAGCGTCGATGTCACCGCGTAATGCGATTACTTTTTTGCCGGGGTTTTTCCCTTCTATTAGAGCCACTACTCCATTATCGGCGATTCCATATTTGTGTGGAATACCCCATTCTGAAAGCGTTTTTGAAATGAATTTTCCGGTCTCGACTTCCTGATAAGAAAGTTCCGGATGTTGATGAAGATGTCTCCTGATTTTCACCAGGTTTTCAAAAATATGATCCGTTAACTCCTGAATTATTTCCTTTTCCATATGCAAATCCTTGTTCCACAAAGGTGCAGAATCTAAATCGTTTATACCCTAAGAAAAAGGAACAGGTTTTATCAGGAACCGGAAATTTCCTTTTCGAGCATGTCCATATCTCTAATCAGGAGTCTTCTGCGGTTGAAGGTAAGCAGGTTTCTATTTCTTAAATCGTTTAAAACAGTAGTTACGGTCTGACGTGATGTGGCCGTCAGGTTGGCAATTTCCTGATGGGTTCCAAAACTTCTGATAACCACCTCGAAGCCGACTCTCTGACCTTTCTTTTGTCCTAAATTGTAAAGGAATTCAATGATGCGGGTACGGCTGTCTTTAAAAACCAGACTCTCCAGTCGTTGCTCCATTTCGAGCATGCGGTTTCCCATCAGGCGCATCATGTACATGCCCAGTTCATTATCCTGGCGCATTAATATTTTTAAACTTGATTTTTTAATAATGCAGATGGTGGACTTTTCAAGAGCTTGTGCAAAGTCGCGCCTGTTGCCTTCTTCTATCAAGGCCAATTCACCAAAAATCTCACCATCTCCCAGAATAGATTTGGTAACTTCTTTTCCGGTTGAAGAAAATGAACCCACTTTTACCTTACCCTCCATTAAAAAGAAAATATCCTCGGAAGAGTCGCCGGGATTGTAGATGAATTCTCCTTTTTTGAAGGTTTTTTCAAGATGATGATCGGACTCTGAAAAGAAAGTCTTGAGACAAAACACCTTTTTTAAGTCAGGAGAACCCTGCAGATTATTCTGGTTATTATTAGGCAGCATTGTAAATATTTGGTTCAAAATCAAGCTAAAGGTAGAGTTGAAACAATGGAACTTTCATTTTGTTGAGAATTGCTGTAGCTACATTATATATTACAAAAAAAGGTGTACGGAAAATTATCTCCGCACACCTTTTTCTTCAATAAAAAAATTTGAACTATTTGCTTTGAACAGCAGCGATTAAATTACTCGCCTCTTTCTTTTCAGGATCGTACATCAATGCTTTTTGACAATCCAGAGTTGCCGAAGTTCGGTTTCCTAATCTGGCATTGGCTACTGCTCGCTGATAATAATATTCTGCATTTTTGGGTTCCATTTTTATTGCCTTGTCCATCTGGTCAACTGCCTGTTGGAATTGATTCAAATGCAAACATGCCATCCCGTTGGCATAATATGCCTGAGCATTTTTCCAATCCATTCCAATGGCTTTGATGGCATCTTCCTTGGCATTTTCAATCTTTCCAAGTTTGATTTTTGCCAAAGCCAATTGGGTATAAGCAGGACTGCAAGGGTATTTTTCATTCGATTTTTCCAGGCTTTCGATCGATTCATTGAATCTGCCTACATGATAATAGGCAATGCCCAAATTGTAATCAATGGTCGGATCTTCCATGCCATTTCTTTTGGCGGTCATAAATTGATCGATGGCCATTGGATATTGAGCACGGGTCATCATGATTTCACCATAAATCTTGGCAATTTCTCCTTTTTGATCGCCGCCAAATTCCAGGCAATTTTGAATATCGAAAAATGCATTGTCAGGATTTCCTATCCTTAAATAGGTTCTGGCACGGTACAAATAGGCGGCGGGATTGTCTTGTTTTTCTAAAATGGCAGAAAAATCCTGAATGGCGTTTCCGTACTCGCCCATATAAAAACAGGCAAGTCCATGCAATTCAAGTGCTTCAAAATCGTAGGGATTTTTCAATAAAACCTGCTCAAAATCTGCTCTGGCTGACATGGCTTTGTTGGCCTGAAGCAGGCAGTATCCTCTATTGAAACGGGCTTTGTCCATCATAGGATCAAAATCGAGCAATTGGTTGTACACTTCAATTGCCTTGTCCCATTGTTGATTGTCCTGATATTCTGCTGCCTGATTGTAGAAGGCATCCAGCTCTGCTTTTTGGGCTCCGACCGAGAAGGCGGACAGACTGCAAAGCAGGCTAAAGATTAGTACTTGAGGGGTTAAATGTTTCATGAGTGTTTGATAATTTGTATTACAAAGAAAATACATTGCAATTAAGTTTACAAATAACTTTTTTTCAAATTTTTACACATATTAAATTTATTTATATTAAATTGCAATAAATTAACTGAAAATTTTGTTCTTTTAATTGTTGTTCTACTACAGAGAAACTCACCACAAGAAGGATATATCGTCCTTATACGTATTAAAAATAATTTTGATACTTGGAGGCAGCTACTTTTTCTAAAAAAGAAAAGTGGCATTCTTATTGTATTATAATTTTTTATAATATGTTTTGCATCCCCCTGCAAAACAAGCAAACAATTTTTTAAAGAAAAAAGGCTGTCATAGCAAACAGACTTAACAAGCGCTTTCACACTCAGAATTTTAAAATCATTTAAAACTCAGAACAAATGCTTGTTAAAAAAACTTTACTGACAGCCATCAGTATGTGGATACTTTGCGTATCTATTTTTGCTGATAATGAAAGTGACAAACGCTTGTACATCGAGCGTTACAAAGAAATCGCAGTGGAACATCACAAAGTGATGGGTATTCCTGCCAGCATCAAACTGGCACAGGCTTTATTGGAATCCAGCTTTGGCAGGTCTTCCCTTGCAACAGAAGCAAACAATCATTTTGGCATCAAGTGCAAAAGTGACTGGACTGGTCAAAGTTTTTATAAAAAAGACGATGACTTTGATGAAGAAGGAAATCTTACCGAATCCTGCTTTAGATCTTATGGCAGTGCGGAAGAATCATTCATCGACCATTCTTTGTTTTTGAAGAGCAATGCTCGTTATGCAGAGTTGTTTACCTATGGTAGCGACTATAAAAAATGGGCAAAAGGTCTTCAAAAGGCAGGCTATGCTACTGCACCTGATTACGCCAACAGGCTTATCTCCATCATCGAAGAATTCGAATTGTATCAATACGACAATGAAGGATACACCGGAATAGTTGGAGATACCGTGAAAGTCAAAAACGAGAAGCCGGTATTGAAGCCGGGCGAAACGCGAAATGATAGTTGGAGCACTTCTGAGATGAGAGAACCACACCCGGTTAAAAAGCCGGACCAGGATGCTTTCACCGATGAGGATATTTTTGATGCACCGAAAGTAAAACAAGAACTGGAGGCAGTCCCGTTTGATGCACCCGTTCAACTGGGGAATTCAGTTTCGGTAAGTCCTAAATTTTCTTCGCCGGACCTGAGAGCGGTCCGTCGCCGTTAACCGGTAAAATGCTCCAGAGGCTTTCCTATTCCAAGGAAAGCCTCTTTTTTTTTTGTGGAAAACGCTGTTCGCTGTTCGCCTTTCGCTATTCGATAGTTTAAAAACCAACCCTCCTCGTAAACCGTAAATCGTAATCCGTAAACCACCCAATTAGTAACTTCAATAAAAAAGCTCCACCACACTGAACTAATAAACTACGCTCCCAAACTCCCACTAAAGTCCTGCTTTCGCAGAGATTTCCAACATTTTATCGATACAAGCTCTGCCATCTTTGATGATCCATTCCGGAAGGATGATTTCGGGCAATTCGTATTTCATGCTGACATAGAGTTTCTCCAGGGTATTGCGCTTCATGTGAGGGCATTCATTACAGGCACAGGTATTGTCTGGAGGTGCCGGAATGAATGTTTTATGAGGCGATTTTTTCTGCATTTGATGAATGATACCCGCTTCGGTAGCCACGATAAATTCCTGGGCTTCATTGTTGATGGTATAATTCAATAGACCGGTAGTTGAGCCGATGAAATCGGCGGCTTCCAGGATATGTGGTTCACATTCCGGATGGGCGATGAATTTAGCTTCCGGATGTCTCATTCTCAATTGAGTGATTTTTTCGTGGGAAAAAATCTCATGCACCATACAGGTTCCGTTCCACAGAACCATCTCCCTTCCGGTCTTTTTTTGAAGGTAAGCACCAAGGTTTTTGTCCGGAGCAAAGATGATCGGTTGGTCTTCAGGAATGCTGTTGATGATGTGTACTGCATTGGTAGAAGTACAACAAATATCGGTCAGGGTCTTCAACTCTGCTGTACAATTGATGTAACTTACCACCACATGATCCGGATACTTTTCCTTGAATTTTCTAAACAGCGCAGGTGGACAAGAGTCTGCCAAAGAACAACCCGCTTTTAGATCAGGAAGGATCACCTTTTTGGAAGGATTCAGAATTTTTGCAGTTTCTGCCATAAAATGTACCCCGGCAAAAACAATCAAATCTGCATCCGTTTCAGCAGCTTTTTGAGAAAGCCCGAGGCTGTCTCCTATATAATCAGCAATATCCTGTATATCAGCTTCCTGATAGTAATGTGCCAGGATAATGGCATTTTTCTCCTTTTTAAGTTTGTTAATTTCTTCAAAAAGATCCAGCGTAGGATCTACTTCAATATCAAGAAAACCTTTTAGCTCCAGGTTTTTTTCTGCTTTTGAAAAAGTATCTGTCATGAATTTGGATTTTTTCTACTGTTAAGACCCATAGACTAGGTGCAAGTCACCCGTTTTAAAAAAGAAAACCAGGCGCAATCAATAAACCTTACAACACCGATTTCAAGGATCTGGTTGAAAGCGCTTGCAATTTAATATTTATTGGAAAAATTGGGTGGGGGGAGGCAATGTCATTTAGACAAGTAAGAAAACAAGAATCTTAGAATTGAATTTTTTCACTTTAAATTGAATGGCAAATTCTAGAAATGAAGAGCAAAAAACTTAAATTAAGTTACAGTTTAAGGTTTATGTAATTAATTATTATTGGGTTCTGTAATCATCGTGTAATAAATTCAATCTCTATTAAATATTTAGGACACCCTTAATTGAACAGAACCTTTTGAAGTCCAGGTTTTTCAATACACCCATAATCAAGGTTCCATAGCAATGTATCTCTACGTCTAATATTTTTTACCAGACTTATACCTGAGCGCTTTTACATTACCCTTTGTCAAATAGACTTTTTACATTAAAAATAATGTATATTATAATCATTATTAATAGAAGTGAAAACATTGCAGACCTCACTAAATCAACCTTACAATAAGATTCATTATTCTTAAAACCTTTATAATTCCCTATAAAATTATTAAGAAAAATCCCTAAGAATATTAATAATCCAATTAGAGTAAAAATTAATTTCATTATTACAATTTACCAAAAATTTCATCAATTACTTCTCCAATTGGCTTTTCTATGTCTTTCTATACTTTATTAGAGCCGCCATTCAAAATTAACCTAAAGATTTCTTTTACCTAAAAGAATTCTCAATCTTTTGATTACTTGCAGTATTGGATAAGCTAGAGATATTGGAAAACCTTTTATTACCTCATTTTTAAGTATTTCGCAAAGTTTTTTGTAATCATTATAAAGAAGAATATTGACTGTTTGCTGTTAAATCCCCCAAACCTTCCCTTATCTTTCGACCCCTAAAATTCTGATTTCCACTTACACCCTTATGGGATGCCTTACGCTCTTTGTAAGCCCCAAAACAAAACCATTTTTCATCCGCTCCATTGTTTTAACTTTTCCCTACATTACATCTACTTAAAGAATTACACTATTCTATGAAAATCTAAAAATAGCTTATGAGACATTTCTTGATTTTAATAATGTCGCTCTTTCTTACTCAGATTTATAGCCAAGAGACCTTTAGCAAAACAATTGATCTTGACCCGGATGCCAGGAGAAATTATATCCGTGATATGATGATGGTTGAGGACAAGATAATAACACAATCCATCCAATTTTGCCCTCAAGACTCTATTTTTTTTGCTTGCGGAACTATGACACAATTTGACCTCTCAGGTGAAATAATTACATCAAAATATAATTATGAAACTGCTGCATACTTTGACGGGCCAGGTTGTCTTAACTTTAAGGACAACATTCTTTATTACAGCACCAATCTACATCAGGATAGTTTCAAAAAAACTACCTTAATTGGCTATAATTTATTGTTAGAAGAACAACTAAGTCAATCATTCGAAGGCCCAGAAAGCAAATCAAATATTGATAACCAGGGAATTGCAATTATTGGTAATAATATGTACATCTATGGGAATGTAAATAATGATTCGGGAGTACCAGATTCAATACAAGTCATAAAAACCAGTCTGGAAGGAAATCAACAATGGAAAAAATACTATTCATTTGCAAGTTCTGAACTTAATATTGATAACCTACAAGCGACACCAGACGGAAACCTTGCATTCATTTTACAACTCAACTCACCAAATGGAGCAAGCACTGGATTCAATGGCACTCAATTGATAAAGATTGATACGTCTGGCAATGTATTGGATTCATTCACATTTCAGGGTACCAACAGACAACCTAATAGACTATTAGTTACTTCCGATAATCGTTATGTGTTTAGTTCTACACGGAATCCCTTTGATTATTACGATTCTGCGCCACCAGGAAGAATCCATAATATGAATGCCTTGATGGATTCTCTAGAATGGTCCTTCATTTTGCCTAATGACCAATTAGTGGATGGCAAACATTATAATTTATTTGATTTTATAGAAGCCCAAAATGGGGATATTGTGGCCTGCGGAATGGCCTATGACAATACTGATACAGAATTGGCTACGGGGGTTGCTGATAAAAACTCCACATGGAATGGATTCATTGTACGAATCTCACCTGATGGAGAAATAAAATGGTTAAGACTATATAAAAATCCAAACAACATATTATCCAAAAATGAATATGGCAGATTTCGCCCAGCAAGATTAAACAAGATAAAAGAGCTACCGGATGGCAGATTAATTGCAGCTGGTGATATATTCGTCAACAATACCCAATTTGCTGCAATCAATGAGGAGGAGACGGAGGCATTTCATTTATGGTTGTTAATGGTAGACGCTGAGGGGTGTATTGAAAATTATGATTGCGAGGAGATTATCAGACTAGACCAATCTGAAGATTTACAATATGCCATCGGAAGTGAATGGATTTATGAAGAAGTATATTATTTCGGACCTTATACAAACCTAAGCTCGCAGTCCTTCTTCATTCAAGACTCTTTTTTGGATGGAAATCGCACCAAATTCATCCTCGATACCAATGACTCCTTTTATGTCGAAAATAGTAAGATGTACTTTTGGGATTGGGATTTACAAGAATATATAATGTATTATGACTGGCAGGAGACGGAATCCTATGACATTAAATATTACGATCGATCTCGAGGTTCAGTAGAAATTGCTTCTGTATTTATTGATTCAATTTCTTACATGCATTTTGGAGCTGATTCACTCAAGATTCAACATGTTCATATCGAAAACAGTGGAACCTCAGAAGAATACACGGATATAGTGATTGAAGGGGTAGGTGCCGGCTTATATCAAATTAAGTTTTTATTGGGATGCGGACTATGTGATTTAAATCCTTTTACTACCAGGATAAGATGTTTTACAAACGATACCATGACTTATCAATTTGTACCTTATCCATGCGACAGCACCTGGAGATTTTCAAGTACGAATGAAGTAGATTTTGATAAAGTTGTTATCTATCCTAATCCAACCACTGAAAAGGTTTTTATTGATGGTATCAGCTTAGACACCGATTTTGAGTTGTATCATCCCAATGGGCAAATTGTAAAAAAAGGGAGAACCCATAATCAGATGGTATCTCTGGATTCAAATGGCATTTTTATTTTAAAAATAAAAGTAAATGATGCCTGGATGATTAGAAGGATAATTAAAATTGAATAAGCAGGAATCAAAACAATTTGAAGTATAATTAAAGTAAAGGTGGCTGGGGTGACTATGCTATAAAAGCCATTATTAAAAAAAGGTGACCTAATTGCCAATACCATTAAGTTATGAGAATGAAAGGAGAATCCATTAAAATATCTTGGTTGCGTCCGTTGCGATTAATCTTTGCGTCCATCGCGTGAACCAAAAATATTAGGAATTGAAATTCAAAAGTATTTGAATTCCATAAAATTTGGTTTTAAAATCAAATCACTCTGCTTCTTTTAGGAGCCCTTCTGCCAATGGTCAATTTGGCATCTTGTAATTTTCGTCCTAATTCATCATCCTTCCCGACCAATAGAAGATCATTATCCAAGCCTAACACAGAAAGAACCTGCAACCAGGAGCCAATACCCACACTTTCTGAACCTTTTTCAATCGCAGCTAAGGTAGGTCGTGAAATATTTGCCCTTTCAGCCACCTGCTCAGTACTAAATTGCCTTCTTAGTCTTGCCAGCCTGATATTTTCACCCAGGGCTTCGAGTATCCGCCTTTGACGAGGCAATAAAACCGTTTTCTTTTTACTCATAATGTAAAATATTACTTACAAATATAAGCATTTTTGTAAACTATATTTTACATTATAAAAATTAGAAACTTACACCTCAAAATGCTTTTGAAACATTATTTTAAAAAAAGGCTCAACAAAGCATTTGAACTAAAAATGAATGATTTTCTTGATTTGAACCTGCATCGAAAAGCCATTCTCCAAACCTTTTGGTCCAAAAATTTGTTATCGCCATCCCCTATCTTTGCAGGCTGAAAATTGATTGGAATGGCACAAAAGAAAGAAGAAGAATTTCACAACCCTATAGATAAAGACAAAATAGCTGAAAATCCGCATAGCTTGCCTTATGCACATACGGTTGGTGGTGTGACTATCAAACCTATAGACAAAGGGAAGGTAAAGGGACAGGCGGTAGCTGCCATGTACGAGCAGACAGATATGCAGCTCAAACAAATCAAGGAACAAATTGACCTGCTGGCGAGCCAGGCCAAATCCATTCAAAAAAGGGTGGCCATTTCAGAAAATATTTATTTGGCTGAAATGAACTTCAAACCCCTCATGGGACATACTTACCATTTATATCAAAAGAACTCGGGAGATTTTGTGCTTTCGATGGTGGGCCCTGATGAATGGGGAAAAACAAAACCCTATGAATTTGTGGCTACCGTAAAGCTGATGGCAGACCACACCTGGGACATTTTAGCTGAAGCATAAATAGCAACTTTCCCATATTTGTTAAAAACCATTTTTTGTTGTTACTTTTTCTTAATCTTTGTATTAAGATTTGCGTAATTGGCGGTTTCTTAAAATAAATTTCAGCAAAACGGCCACTTTTTTAGAATCTAATTTTAACAAAAAAGCCCTTTGCCTGAACTTATCCCCTTCAAAAAAGGTATTGCCTTTAACAGCCCTAACAGAATTTAACAGGTTTTAACAACGTTGTAAGCCTGCAATCAGCATTTGCGACGTTACTGTTTGGTTTAAGAACGTCTAATAGGTAGTTTTAACCTTAATTCATATTTATAGAAAATTCTTTTACCATTTTTTCATTTTGGTAAATCCGAAAAACATGAAAAACCTTTTGATCTTGCTCCTTTTCGCTCCTTTAAGTTTGATGGCTGAGCCACCAAATATCGGAGCCATTACCAGGGCCATCAGCTCAGGTGATGCAGCAGCATTGGGGCAATTCTTTGATGAAACGGTTGAAATTGCCACTCCTGATAGTGAAGATATGTACAGCAAATCTGATGCTATTCAAAAAGTAAGGCAGTTTTTTAATAGCGCCAAACCTCAATCTTTCTCACAAGTCCACCAAGGGGCTTCGAAAGGTCAGGACAGCCAATATTTCATTGGAAATTTGGTTGCTGGTAATGGCAAATACCGTGTTTATATCTACATGAAAGTGAAAGGCAGCAATTCCCTGATACAGGAATTGCGCTTCGACAGAGAATAAAATGATTCTAAACATAAAGATGACACCCATTTTCGTTTACTCGAAAGTGGGTGTTTTTATTTTCAGAAATCTCGTCAGCTTAAACCTTTTATTATTTTTGCAGCCTAAAAATCAGAATGTATGGATGCGTGGGAATTAGATTTTGAATGGTTACAGGTAAGGCATAAGATCAAAGACCTGTTCAACAAGGATGCACTGCCGGATTTAAATGCCATTCTTTTTGTAATTGGAATTCAGGAATATGGTCATTTGAAGGATACCTATACCAAAGAAGAAAAGCAGGATTTGATGCACATCGCCATTTGCAGATTGTTAAGTGAAGATGGCTATTACAGCTTTGAAGGAATCGATGCAGAAGGTTGGCCACATTGGAAACTGGTAAAGAAAGTTCCCGTACAAGGCCTGAAAGAACAAGAAGAATTATTAAAAGAGAAAGTCATAAAATACTTCAAAAATCAGGATACCAATGAAGCTAATTAAATCTATTTTTTTCCTTTCAATGTTGGCACTGGCCTTTTCTGCCTGTAATACCGATAATCATACGTATGTGATTATTGAAACAGAATACGGAAACATGAAAGCCATGCTATATGACCAAACTCCTCAGCATAAGGCCAACTTTATAAAATTGGTGAAAGAAGGTTATTATGACAGCCTTATGTTTCACAGGGTGATTCCCAACTTTATGATTCAGGGAGGAGATCCGGATTCAAAAAATGCGAGGCAGGATATGGCATTGGGAATGGGTGGTCCTGGATATACCATTCCAGCTGAATTTGTAGATACGCTTCTCCACAAAAAAGGAGCTTTATCAGCTGCCAGACTTGGGGATCAGGTGAATCCAAATAAAGAATCTTCGGGCTCCCAGTTTTATATTGTGCAAGGATCAGCTACTCCACAAGCCACTTTGGATGCAATGAGCAGACAAACCGGCAAACAATACACTGCTGAACAAGCAAAAGTTTATCAAACTGTTGGAGGAACTCCGTTTTTGGATGGACAGTATACTGTATTTGGACAGGTAGTAGAAGGTTTGGAAGTAATCGATAAAATTGCTGCTCAACCTACCAGCCAGTATTCAAAAGACAGGCCCAACAAGGATATCCGAATGAAAATTCGAATGGCGAACTAATTAGATTATTACCTTTGCACTTTTTTTTAAATAAACCTCTGTCAATGAGACATACAATAGCATATATAGTTCTTGTCATTTTTGCTTTTGGCTGTGGCCGTCCGGTAGCTCAATTTCAAATGGATCAGCAATCACAAAGAGCTCCGGCAAAAGTTGAATTCGAGAACGCATCCAAAAAAGCAAATGAATATGTTTGGGACTTTGGAGATGGAACCACCTCTTCAGAAGAAAACCCCAAACACACTTATAAATCTTCTGGTATTTATACCGTAAAACTTAAAGCAGTTAAAGGAAATAAAGAATCGATTGTGGAAAAAAATGTAAAAGTACAGGAGTGCCTGGTTGAAATCATCACCGATTATGGCACCATGACCGTTCAATTGTTTGATGCTACCCCTCAACATCAGGACAATTTTATCAAACTTGCTGAAGAAGGTTTCTTCGACGGATTGTTGTTTCACCGTGTAATCAATGGATTTATGATTCAGGGTGGAGATCCAAATTCGAAAGATGCAAAACCAGGTCAGAGATTGGGAATGGGTGGCCCTGGCTACACTATCCCTGCGGAATTCAATGATTCATTGGTGCATGTAAAGGGAGCCCTTTCTGCTGCCAGACAAGGCGACCAGGTAAATCCTGAAAAACGTTCTTCCGGCTCCCAGTTTTACATTGTTCAGGGAACGCCGTTGACGGATGACCAGCTAAATATGATTGAAGCTCAGAAAGATTTGCACTATACTGCTGAGCAAAGAGAAGCATACAAAACACAGGGTGGTACTCCATTTTTGGATACAGATTATACCGTTTTTGGTCAGGTAATCAAAGGTTTGGACGTAATTGATAAAATTGCAAAAGTGCAGACAGACAGTGCAGACAGACCTAGAGAAGATGTAAAAATGACCGTTAAAGTAATTCGATAAAAAATAGAATCCATGGATGACGGATCCCTGGTACTAGGAGTAGATATAGGCGGAACGGGTATCAAAGGTGCCTTGATCGATATAGAAAAAGGCACCTTTGAAACCGAAAGATTCAGGCTGGACACTCCCCAACCTTCCACTCCTGAGGCAGTAGCCGAAACCTTGAAGAAAGTAATTGAACATTTCAATTGGACCGGAATGGTCGGAATTGGCTTTCCTGCTATTGTAAGACATGATGTTGCACACTCTGCAGCTAATATTCACAAAGACTGGAAAGGCCTGCATTTAACCGAATTTTTCAATCAGCATATTGACCTGCCACTTACCGTTATCAATGATGCGGATGCTGCAGGAATTGCTGCTATGAAGTTTGGTGCAGGGAAAAATCACAAAGGTGTTGTAGTTTTCCTTACTATTGGAACCGGAATAGGTTCTGCACTTTTTTTAGATGGAAAGTTGATTCCAAATTCTGAATTCGGACATCTTTATTTTAAAAAGAAAATAGCTGAGAAGTTTATTTCCAAACAAGCCAGAAAATCGGATATAGAAGCTGAAGAATGGGGCAAAAACTGGAATAAATACCTTAAATATCTGGAAAGAATCATTTCTCCGGATTTGGTAATTCTTGGTGGCGGTGGTGGAAAAAGGTTTGACGAAATCAAACCGTACCTAACGGTTGAAATGGAAGTCATCCCTTCAGAATTGCAAAACAATGCAGGCATTATTGGTGCTGCACTATACGCAAAAGAAACGCTGAGTCAGGTTAAGGCAGATACTCCGTCTTAAATCTTTGATAGGCGGTGGCCAACTTCAATTGTTCTCCTTCAAGACAAGATGCATTTGATTGTATTTGGGCTTGAATTGCTTGTTTTCTAACCAGGTATTCAGCATCTCTTTTTTCAATCCAATCTATTCTTAAACTGTTGCTTTTGGCCCTGTCTAAAATTTCTAAAAGAGCTGTGGATTTATAGTTGAAAGGACACATGATGTTCAAGGAAACAGAATCCGCGAACAAGACATCATTTTGAAGGAAAACCAGACTTTTGTAATAATCGGCAATATCTTCCAAATCGTTTGAACGCTGATTATTGGCCAGGGCGTTTAAAGAAAATCTGTCAAACCTTCTGGTCAGTTTTTGAATGGCTCTATCGCTGTCTGCATAAGCAATTTCATGTGCCATAACGGCTGATATCTCATCGTTCCCTTCCAAAAATTTTAAAAATCCGGTATAAAAGACCAGGATTCCTCCAGGTAGAATAAAGGCATTGTCAATGTCATCGTTTTCGATAATTACCGCTTCCCATTCAAAGTTTGTACGGTAATTTAAAGGTGACCCATAGACGATAGTTTGGAGGATGGTATCATTTAAAAAGGAATAAGCAGCTGCATTCTGAGTCGGATCCAGGATAGGAAAATCTTGAGGTCTGTCTTGCATATTGGAAAGAATTACTTTCCCAAGTGTCACTTGTTCTTCTGCAGAAAAGTCACTGCTATTGGAACCAAACTCTTCCCCTGTGTTTTTTCGACAGGAAGCCATTGAGATTAAAAAGATGAATCCCGCAAAAATGATTTTGGCGGAAATGGTATTGAATGCCATAAAGGTTAAAAGTAAAAGTTTGCGGGGAGCTAATTAGATTGCAAAGGTAAGCCTATTGGGAAGGGAGGGCAATCACTAATTGTTTTAGATAAATTTTTAAACTTGCTGGCATCTAAAGAATATGCTGCTCGGGCGCGGCGGGTCTCCTCTGGAAGACCCGCCTTAGACGATATGCCAAACTCTGGGGAAATTATCTCTTTGCGAACAATGCGAAAACCTTCACGGACTTTGCGAGCAATAAAAATATTAGGAATTGAAACACAAAAGTATTTGAATATCAGATAATTACGGTATTTAAAATAAATGACGCTGCTGAATCGCGGCGGGTCTCTTCCGGAAGACCCGCCTTAGACGAAGAGCCAAACCCCAGGGAAATTATCTCTTTGCGAACATGGCGAAAACCTTCACGGGCTTTGCGAGCAACAAAAATATCAGGAATTGAAATGCAAAAGTCCTAGAATTTCATTCGATTGTAAAAACATAAAGTAGATTTCAAGGAAGAATTTCTTTTTGATTTTTTTAGATGAGGTATAAGCCTACAAGATAAGTGACCCCCACGGGGTCAACGATATTATTCGGCAGTTTAGTTGTGATAGGTGACCCCGATGGGGTCGGGAGGCAAAGTCATTAGGTTAAAAGAATGAGAGGTAAAATTTATTAAAATATCTAAGTTGCGTCCGTTGCGCTTAACCTTAGCGGCCGTTGCGTGAACCAAAAATATCAGGAATTGAAATGCAAAGGTATTTGAATATCAGAAAATTACGTTATTGAAAACAAATGACGCTGCTGAGGCGCAGCGGGTCCTCTGCGAGAGACCCGCTGTAGATGGGTAATCAATGATTGTTTAAAATAAAAAAGGCCACCCTATAGGATGACCTTTTTACATTGCATTTTCGTGGAATAGTATCAGTAAATTGAAGAATAATTCTTCTCAAAATTTTGAATGGTAGCAAGACATTTTTTGCACTCCTTTACTGCAGGAACCAATTCAAACAACAACTTGTGTTGTGCAAAATCTTCTTTCAGGGCTTCTCCGAGGTAATAAAGTGCCTCTGCGTTTTTACCGGAGTCCAAAAGAAAAGCGACATGGTAGTATTTGATAGTACTCAGGTCTTCCAGGAATTCCTTAGACTCTTCTAGTACCTCCAGGGCTTTTTCTGTCTCTCCTGACTTATGCAAAAACTTACTGTAAGCAATCCAGTTTCTTGGTAAATCAGGACCCAGGTCAACTGCTCTTTTATAATATTTCTTAGCCAAATCCGGTTTGTCCTGACTCACACAAGCTTTTGCTAGTCCAAGGAAATATTCTTCCCTTGCCGGGAAAAGACTGATTGCTTTTTTATAATGATGAACGGCTTTTTTGACCTTTCCTTCAGCTTGGTAACATTCTCCTAATAAATAATGTATTTCGTCATTGAATGATTCTTCCTCTTCGGCCATCAATAGAAACTCTCTGGCCATTTCCAGTTTACCTTCTTTTAAAAGACACAAACCTATTTTCATAAAAGTATCCGGATCGTCTCCTTCTCTTTTCATAAGGTCTTCCAGGTGTCTTAGCGCTCTGGAGTAATTTCCGATATTCAAGCAAACTTCAGAACAGTTGCGGTATGCATTTACAAAGTCCTCATCAATCACCAAGGCAAATTCATAGGCTTCTACCGCTTTTTCATATTCACACAAATCTTCGTAGGCATTGGCCAGGTTGAACCAACCCCAGGCTGAGTATGGATGATGATCCACTACTTGTTTATGAATCTTAACCGATTCTCTTGATTTACCGGTGTGCGTAATACACCAGTGCATTTTAACCAAAGTTGTCTGATTTTTGGGATCCAACTCCAATGATTCTTTTAGAGCGGCAAACATACTTTCCAATTCTGTTTGCTTTTCAAAAATCAAAGCTTCGTAAAGATTGATCAAGCTCAATTCCTGACGATCAATAGATTCTGATTTACAATGAGCCAACAATTCAAGCGCCTGATCCAACCATCCAAGTTCTGCATAGACCATGGCACGGTGCATGTTTACATCGACATTATTGGGGAGAATAGCGTCGGCCTTGTCAAGGGTATCAAGGGCATTGTCCATATTTTTGGTATAGAGATAAATATGGATTTTTCTCAAAAGGAATTCAGCGGAGTAAGGGTATTGCTCCTCTGCAAGGGCAATAATGTCGAGTGCTTCGTCCGTTAAAGATTCTGACTCGAAAAAGCTGATTAGTTCGTGGTACTCATCTTCGAGGAAGAATGGAACGATGCCTTGAGCTATGGCTTCGTCGTACCGGTTAATTAACTCTTTCATGGGTTTGTTGATAGTTTATGTTCTGATGTATGTGCTTGTTCTGCGTTTGGAGGGATAAATGTATATAGGAAAAACACAGGAAAACAGCGGCGGGCGGCGGCGATGTAGGAACGGTAGGGTTTGACGAGGAAACGGTAAATACCATCTAAGATTTAATTTTTTATAAATTGTTTATTTTTTAATGTGTTTTATAAAAAATAGCATCTCAATTTTTTTCATATTTATCTGATAATCAATATATTATGATATTCTATAATAATTGCTTGTCAACAGGAAACTAAATTACAGGACATATTGTATAATTTTGCCGACTGATTTTTTTTAAATGCATTTGGAGGAAACGGTCGGTTTTGTTGAGAAAGCGGTACTTTTGATCGAGATTTGTCCGGCTACAACGTTTTAAAGCGCTACAACAGCAGGATTTTCCTACAAGCGCGACATCAATCTGATGAATGCAGAAGAAAAGAAACACTTTAGAATTACAAATTAACCCATGGCTTCTGCAAGAAAAAAGAAAAAAGGTCAAACTCCGCCCTTAGTAAACCTTCAAGACGAACGTGTACCTAAGTTGCTGGGTGTGTTATGCCTTTTTGTTTCCCTTTATCTGTTTATTGCTTTTACTTCTTACCTGTTTACCTGGCAGATTGATCAGGACAGGGTTTTGAAGTTTTCCTGGAACCTGCTCATGCAGGGCGAAATTGAAATGGCCAACTGGTTGGGAAGGTTGGGCGCTATCATCTCCAATATGTTCTTTTATTGGGGATTTGGGCTTCCTTCTTACATTTTCATTGCAGCCTTGAGCATGACCGGTATTTTGCTTTTTCAAAAAAGGCCGCTTACCAGCAAGTTGGGCTTTTTCCGCAATGCATTTTTGGTACTATTGGTATCCTCTGTATTCCTGGAGTTTGTAACCAGAGGAGCTGAATTTCCCTGGGGGGGTGCTTTTGGGAACAGTGTGAGTATGTGGTTGGAGAATTTTGTAGGAACACTTGGCCTCATTTTCCTTTTCCTGTTTTTGTTTCTTGGAATCATCATTTGGAACTTCAATCCAAATTTCAATGAAATGACTCCTCATGGAGTGGTGGATGAATTTAAATTGTGGTTCAGCAATTTATTGTCAGGAAAAAGTACAAAGCCTCAAACAGCTAATGCTGCTGTAAGGTCAGAGAATGAAACAGTTAAGCCCACATCTAAAACAGATGAAGAGCCGGGCGGAACCCTTAGACCCAGAAAAGAACTGGACCTGGAACTGGATCAACCCACTTCTGAAAAGAAACCAATAGATAAAGGAAATCAACTATCCTTTGAGCTGGATGAAAACAGCCTTGGACAACCTAAAAAAGAAGAACCTTTAAAAGCAGGTGAATCAGAACTTGAAATTGACGAATTTCCTAAGAATGGACAGGATGGCGATTCTCCATTGCCAACTTCTGCCCCCGATATCCAGGAAGAGAATAAGAACCACACCGAGCCATACGATCCAACCGAGGAATTGTCTTCTTATGAACACCCAACCCTCAATTTGTTGGAGACTTACGATGAATTGAAGGGAGACGAGATAGATCGCTCGGAATTGGAAGCAAATAAAGATCAAATCATCGCTACCCTGCTCAATTATAAAATTGAGATCACCAAAATCAGGGCAACGATTGGTCCTACTGTGACACTGTATGAAATTGTACCGGCAGCGGGCGTTCGTATTTCCAGAATCAAGAACCTTGAGGACGACATTGCTTTGAATTTGGCAGCTTTGGGTATCCGTATCATTGCTCCAATTCCGGGTAGAGGGACCATCGGTATCGAGGTGCCGAATAAAAAAGCACAGATCGTTGCATTGAGGGACATGCTGGAGGATGATAAATTCCGAAAAGCAAAAATGGACCTTCCAATTGCACTTGGAAAGACCATCGCCAACGAAGTTTTCATCGCTGACCTTGCAAAAATGCCCCACTTGTTGATTGCAGGAGCAACAGGTCAGGGTAAGTCGGTTGGTATCAATGCAGTATTGGTTTCTCTTTTGTACAAAAAACACCCTTCTCAGGTAAAACTGGTATTGATTGACCCTAAAAAGGTGGAATTATTCCCTTATTCAGCCCTGGAAAATCACTTCTTGACATATTTGCCGGGAGCTGAGGAACCGATTACTACCGAAACCAACAAGGTTGTTTACACTTTGAATGCGCTTACCATAGAGATGGAGCAACGTTATGATTTGCTCAAGCAGGCACAGGCAAGAAACATCAAGGAATACAATCAAAAATTTGTTGCCAGAAAATTGAATCCTCAAAACGGCCACAAATTTTTGCCCTTTATAGTATTGGTGATTGACGAGTTTGCGGATCTTATTATGACTGCCGGAAAGGAAATCGAATTGCCGATTGGTCGTTTGGCCCAGCTTTCACGTGCGGTTGGTATTCACCTTATTATTGCGACGCAGCGTCCTTCTGTGAATATCATTACCGGGGTTATCAAAGCAAACTTCCCGGCCAGGATTGCCTTTAAAGTAAGTTCAAAAGTCGACTCGAGAACCATCCTGGATACAGGCGGAGCTGATCAGTTGGTCGGACGTGGAGATATGTTGCTTTCGGTGGGAGGAAACCTGATTCGTTTGCAGTGTCCGTTTGTAGATACTCCGGAGGTTGAAAATGTAATCAAGTTCATTTCTGATCAGCGTGGATTTGTGGAGCCAATGCTCTTACCGGAATACTCTGCTGACGACGATGACATGAATTCCAAATCTTTCCAGTTGGCAGAATTGGATGAGATGTTTGAAGATGCAGCACGATTGGTCGTTCAAAATCAGCATGGAAGTACTTCTATGATTCAAAGAAGATTGAAATTGGGTTACAACCGTGCCGGTAGAATTATGGACCAATTGGAAGCACTGGGCATCGTAGGACCAAGTGAAGGAAGTAAACCAAGAGAGGTATTGATTTACGATGAGATGGAACTGGAGCGCTATCTTGAGGATATTAGGAATAGGAAATCAGGCGGAGGATAGGGATTTTAGGTTTTTGATTTTTGAATTCTTTTGATTTTTGCTGGTACAGGTTTTCAAACTTGTATCCTGAGGATATGGTGGTCTTTCGACCAGTGAAAGAATTTATACCTGGCTAAAAGGTGAGTTTTCCTGGTGGATTTTGATGAGCTTTCGGGAATAGTAGATGGACAGGAACAGACATACTAGGGCCAAGCCTCCCAGCCATTCAAAGCTTTCATATAAAATAAAGAAATCGTAGGCTCCGTGTACCAGCGCTGCTATGAGGAATCCTATTAACAATCTTCGCCAAGGCATGCTGGAATCAAATTTTGCCTTCCCTGCGAAATAGCCGAAGATGATTCCAAAACTGGCATGAGCGGGAACCGCTGTAAAGGCTCTTACGAGCAGATTTGGGAAGTCGCCCAAACGAAAGGCATACAATAGATTTTCTACCAGAGCGAAGCCCATTCCTATTATGACCGCATAAAGAATTCCATCGAAGGGTTCGTTGAAAAATTTGCGTGGGTAGAACAGAAAAACAAGCGCCAGTACTTTAAATAACTCTTCCACTCCACCAATGGCCACAAAGGAAAAAAGCAAGGTTTTTTGAATGTCATGCCCATCGTCCCAGCCGGCATTGTGTGCAGCAGCTTCTATATAAAATGCAGGAATAGTAATTAAGGCCCCAGCCAGAAGTGCTAACAGCAGTTGGATTTTATCCTCCCGTTCGTGTTTATCTGCCTGGATGATGAAAAAACAAACCAGGAGGGCAGGAATTATTGCCAACAATATGAGTAGGACTGTATTCATTTAAAGAATTCTTATTCAAAAATACGCCACCAACATTGTTTTCTACTACTAAATCGCTGATTACCTTTTTAAAACAAGCCCTTCAAAAGGTTTTAATTTCAAAATTGTTTCAACTGATTTTAAATCACCAAAGACTACTTCTCCAGTCTGGTAATTATCTGGAATTTCTATTGCTGCCTCTTTTTGTTGCACATTTAAAATTACCAATAAGGTCTCATTTTTATCCTTTCGTTCATACATCACTACCCTTTCATCACCGCTTTCCAAAAATTCAAAATCTGCATTTCTAAGAGCAGGGTGTGCTTTTCGAAGAGCAGATAATTGGGTGTATTGTCTTAATACATCCTTGCGAATTCTTGGTCGGACGATGTATTTAAAATCAGAAAAAGAAGAAGGGGTTTCATCTTGAAATAAAAAATCTTTCCACCATAGAGGTTTACGATTGTCCGGATCATCAGCTCCCCACATTCCCAGCTCATCACCATTCCAAATATGGGGACTTCCTACAAAAGTAAATTGATGAAGAATCAGCAATTTTTCCAAATTCCAAAGCCAATCCATCGGGTAATCTGTACGATAATAAGGGTCTTCCGATGGTTTACAGTGGTATTTGTATTTATTCTTATTGTAAAGAGAAGTTGATAAGCGTGGGGTATCGTGAGAGGCTGCAAGGTTCATCATGGCCCTTCTGGTTTCAGGCCGGTATTGGCCAAATAATTCTTGGATTTGAGTTTGCCATTCGCTTTTTGATAACGAATCGGCTCCTCCGATAAAAAATCCTCTGGTGGGTTTGTACCAGTGGTAGTGCATTACTGCATCAAACACATCTCCCTGCACCCAGGGAACAGGATTCATAAGCGTATCGGGCCAGGAGGTCCACCAGTTTTCCCCTACCAGGTAAAAATCGGGATTTAGACTTCGCACATATTTTCTGAAATCTCTCCAAAACCCAAGCGGGATATACTCTGCAACATCCAGGCGCATTCCATCAATTCCATCTGAGTAGTCACCATCTCCGTTGGGGTCCATCCATTTTTTGGTCACATTAAATATGTGTTGTTTGACTTCAGGGTGCAAGTCACCTTCATAAGGGTGCCCTGCTTTATGATTTCCTGTATTAACCTTTTTCCATTGAGGCAAGGCCGCAATATTAGCCCAACCAGTGTATTTAAATTCATTTTCCGGTGTAGCAGGGTCATCAAATTGTTCTATGGCATACCAGTCTTTGTATCGAGAATTTTCCTGGTTTTGAACCAGATCCTCCCAGGCCCAAAATTGACGTCCGGTATGATTCCAGGAATAATCGAGGATGACATGCATGTTTTTTTGATGGGCTTTTTTTAAAAAATAAAAAAACAAAGTATCGGCTGAGGTTAAATCCCAGGTAGATGTATCAACAGGGTTTTCATTTTGAATGATAGCCCTATCGCCTTCCGGATCCGGGCCAAAATTGATGTCAATGTGTCGATAGTTGCGGGCGTCAAATTTATGAAGGGAGGGAGCATCATTTAGTGGATTGAAATAAATGGCATTTACACCTAATTCTTCCAGGTAATCCAGTTTATCCAAAACCCCTTGCAGGTCGCCACCAAACCTTCTCATTTGTACGGATTCATGAAATTCCAGTCCTGCATTTTTTGCCCAATCTTCCTGTTGGTACCAGCTTTGTCCCCAGGGACTAATTTTCCAATCTTTTGGAAAAGGAGTATCTGTTGAACCAAGGGTTGATTGTAAATCAGGGTCATTGGAATCATCTCCTTTTCGAAATCTTTCTACAAATATTTGATACCAAATTGCATTTTGGGACCAATCGGGAGGACTGGAAAGGTCATTGAGTTTCGAAGGTTTGGTTTCCACTTTTGGACTGCATGCCTGAGTGGAAAATATTATAGCCAGGCTTAGGAAAAGAAGGAACTTAAAAGGATTTGAATAAAATGGCTGGAACATGAAGGACAATTAAAGTCAAAAATGTGAAACAAGAATATCTTTAAATGGTATCAGAATAAACAAAGGTACTTCTTTCAAATATTATGAATTTATTAATTCAATTCGGCAATGTTTTTGAACTGTTTAAAGGTTTATTATAACTAAAAAGATGGCTTCATCCTTCTTCAAGGTGGTGGTTGTGCTATTTTTTCCTTTGTTAGCTATAGCAGAGGGGCCAACTGAATGGATAGATGAAGAAGTTGCCGGAGTTTCCATTAATAATCTTACCGTATATTCTGATAGTTCTTTTGGAGGTGAAACTGTTGCATTTTACAAGGAAGGTGCCTTTTTTAAAGTAGTAAAAAGTACCCGCGCGTATTATGAAGATGATGCACAGAAGCAGCTTTTCAAATGGTACAAAATAGAAACCATAGACCACAGAGTAGGCTGGGTGTATGGGAATGATATCGCCATCATAAAAAAGCCCTATGCCGTTCCCAATGGTTTAAAAACCCTTTATAAAAAGGAAAAATATTTCGGAAATGAATTTGGAACTGCCAAAGTATGGGTGGCAAGTTTACAGGGAAAGGACATTCTTAGTGATAAAAAGAACTTAAAGCCGGAATATCGAGAGGATTACCTTGTTTTCACCAACTCAGATTACAAATCTGCCTTTATTCTCATTTCCAATTTCAATTTATATGGTAGCCTAGAGTTGAAAGGTGTTTTTTTAAAAGATTTGACGGGAAATGGTGTAAGGGAAATCATTTTGGAAAAAAATTCCAAAACCACAGGTGATTTAAAAGAAAACAAAGCTTTAGAGGTTTATAGCTTTATAGAACAAAACCTGGAAAAAGTTTTTGAAGAAAGTTTAAACCTTGAAATGCAAGGAAGAAAATCGAGCCCCGCAGGATATAAATTGGCCAGCCTTCAGGATTTGGCCATCCGAATTGAATATGTAGATTTTAATACTTGCAGAAAAGGGTCAGAAAAAATATCCTGGCAAATGACCAGCACGCAGGAATATTGTCCAGTATTCGTTACCTATACTTACTATTGGAACAATAAAGAAAAGCGGTTTGAAATTCTGTATCCTGCCAGTGAAATTAAGCTAAGCGGGCGGGTAATTTTCAATGGAAGCTGGTTGAAAGATCAGCCTGGAAACTACGGACGGAGCACTTTTCCATTACAATATGCAGAAGTTATAAAAATAGATGGACTGGTATCACACTCAGCTGACAGAAAAGACGATTGGTACAAGGTAACTACTGAAACCGGTCATTTTGGATATGTACCAGCCAAGAACATTATGCTGAGAGAAACCGCACATGCAAGCATCATCAATGCTTTTTACAACGGACAGGAAACCAAAAACCGAAAGTTTGTAGAAATGGACAACAATTAAATCGTTGGTGATACATCTATGGATTTAATTTCCTTTCCCAGGTAGACCAATTCACACCCTTCCTCCACTTCAAATTTTTTAATGTTAGGCGTCAAAACCTCAAGGAAACCATCCGGTTTTTTAAAGAATAATGGAATGGATTTGGGTTCTTTTGCCATTCTGTCCAGGTACTTTTTCAGTTGAGCCTTGTTTTTAATGGCTACTTCATGGATATTCGGGAAGTCACGGACTACTTCGTTGATGTTTAAGAAGTCGTCAGTGTACGAGAAAATTCCATTTTCAGGAAGGGTATCTTTATCCTGGCTCATTTCTGCGGGAGTAATCAGGCGGAATGCTCCCTGTTCACCAAATACTGATTGATATTTTCTAACCGCATAACCATTGACCTCAGGGCTACTGGTCATTGCGATTAAATAGCCCATGTCTACCAATTCAAATTGGTCACGCAGGTCATCGGAATAAATATTGGCTTGAAATCCTTCCAAACCATCCTTCCTGGCTTGTAAGATGCTGGTTTCGTTGTTGTCGACCAAAACAACATGTCGGTTGTTATCCACCAAATATTTTCCAATGATTCTGGCCGCCATATTGGCGCCAATTATTAAGATACCATTTGAATCCTGTTGGATCACGTTTAGAGCCTTTGCTACCATCCTTGCTGTGGTAGCATTCAGCAATACCGTACCCATTACAATCATAAAAACCAAAGGGGTAATGTATTCGGCACCATCCACTCCCTGTTGGGTCAATTTTATTCCAAAAAGGGAAGCAACACCTGCTGCAACTATACCCCTTGGACCTACCCAGGAAATGAATATTTTTTCCGGTGTGGTAATTTCAGATTTGATGGTACTGGCAAAGACTCCCAGTGGCCTTAAGATGAAAACAACAAAAGCGAATAGTATCAAACAATTGATATTAAAGAGCAACTCAAGGTCTGACATATTGATATTGGCAGCCAGGAGGATAAACAAGATAGAAATCAGTAATACACTCAAAGACTCCTTGAAAGACAAGATTTCTTTTAAGCGAGGCACTTCAAGATTTCCAAGCACCATACCCATCACAACTACGGTTAGAAGTCCGGACTCGTGAACAACCAAATCTGATAAAACAAATACTAAAAGAACCAGTGCAAGGGTAAAAACATTGAGTAGATAGTGAGGAATTAGTTCCTTTTTTATTAAAAGGTACAATCCGTAAGCAGCTGCAAAACCCAGGACGCCTCCGGTAACCAATATTTTTATAAAAGATAAAAGTGCTGTACTCGTAAACTCCAGACTTCCTTCACCGGAAGCTATGAATTCAAAAACCAAAACTGCTACCAATGCTCCGATGGGGTCAATTAATATACCCTCCCATTTGAGTACGGTAGACACATTCCGCGTAAGCGGCAGATTTTGAAGAATAGGCGCAATAACGGTAGGACCGGTTACAATTATTAATCCTCCAAAAAGAAAAGAAATGGACAAACTTAAGTCCATTATGAAGTATGCAGCCAAACCTGAACCTACGAAAGTAATTAAAGAACCAACCGTAATCAGTCGAATTATAGCAGGCCCGACAATATTGATTTCCCGCTTTTTTAATGTTAAACCTCCTTCAAAAAGAATGATTCCGATTGCCAGGGACACAAAATAAAAAAGTGATTGTCCCGGGAAAAGGCCAGTGTGATTGGATTCATTAAAAATAGGTTCAATTAATTTATTTCCACTTTCTGTCCATAAAGTAGAAACAGGACCAACCAGAAGGCCGATAAGAATTAAAGGAAGGATCGCAGGAACCTTGGTTTTCCAGGCAATCCATTGTGCCATTATCCCTAAGACGATAATTCCTGCTAATTCTACCATTTTGTAAATTGATGCTTTTGAACCGCTATGATAATGAAACAATCTAATATTTCCAGACGGAAATAAAATTTGCTTCCTCCTTTTAGAGGCTATGAACTAAAAACTTAATAATAACTTCATAAAAATGAATTCGTTTAGCCAGCTTAGAAAAAAGCCAAATAGAATAATAATCTTTAAAACCTCCTTACATTTGCCGCATGAAGACCAAGAAGCAGATAGTAGACAACTGGTTGCATCGTTACACCGGAATGCCATTGGACAAATTTGGCAGGTATATCCTTTTGACTAATTTCATCAATTACGTCAGGATGTTTGCCAAAATGTATGACGTGGAAGTGGTGGGCGAGACCCGCAGTATGCAATGTGCGACAGCTGAAGGCATCACCATTATCAATTTTGGAATGGGAAGTCCCAATGCTGCCACCATTATGGATTTGCTTTCGGCAATCCATCCGAAGGCAGTTTTGTTTTTGGGTAAATGCGGCGGTTTGAAAAAGAAAAATGATTTGGGTGATTTGATACTTCCGATTGCCGCTATCCGAGGAGAAGGTACCAGCAATGATTATATGCCTCCTGAAGTGCCGGCTTTACCGGCTTTCGCCCTTCAAAAAGCAGTATCCACTACCATCCGTGAATACGAGCAGGATTATTGGACCGGGACCGTTTATACCACCAACAGAAGGGTTTGGGAGCATGACCGGAATTTTAAAAAATACCTGCAGAGTTTGAGAGCAATGGCAGTTGACATGGAAACAGCTACAATTTTTGTGACTGGTTTTAAAAATGAAATCCCAACAGGCGCGCTTTTGCTTGTATCTGATACTCCCATGATTCCAGAAGGTGTAAAAACAGAAGAAAGCGATAAGGGAGTGACCGAAAATTATGTGGAAACCCACCTTAAAATTGGAATTGATTCTTTGCGTCAGTTGATCAACAAGTCACAAACCGTAAAACATCTGAGATTTTAATTTCATTTCATACATTCTATATCCATAAACCTACTTTTTGCAATGGCTGATACTTTTGAAAGTGTGATGGAAACCCATTTTGATTTTCCCGGTCAAACCAAGTTTTATCGTGGAAAAGTAAGGGATGTTTATACGGTAAAAGATAGACTGGTAATGGTTGCCAGTGACCGCATTTCTGCTTTTGACCATGTTTTGCCTCGTCCCATTCCTTTCAAAGGCCAGGTTTTGAATCAAATTGCGGCGCATTTTCTTCAGGAAACTGCTGACATTGTTCCAAACTGGCTGGAGGCTACGCCTGATCCAAATGTAGCAGTTGGTGTACAATGTGAGCCTTTTAAAGTGGAGATGGTGATTCGTGGATACCTTGCAGGTCATGCCTGGAGGGAGTATAAATCTGGAAAAAGGACAATCTGTGGGGTGAACATGCCGGAAGGAATGAAAGAAAATGACAGGTTTCCGGAACCGCTCATTACCCCTGCAACCAAGGCAGAGGAAGGGCACGATGAAGATATTTCAAGAGAAGAAATCATTGCCCAGGGAATTGTATCAGAAGCAGATTATACACAATTGGAGTCATATACGAGGGCACTCTTTCAAAGAGGAACGGAGATGGCAGCAAGACAGGGTTTGATTTTGGTAGATACCAAATATGAATTTGGAAAAAAGGATGGCAAAATCTACTTGATCGATGAAATCCACACTCCCGATTCGTCTCGTTATTTTTATAAAGAAGGATATGAAGCGCGTCAAAGCAAAGGCGAACATCAAAAACAACTTTCTAAAGAATTTGTGCGGGAATGGTTAATGGCAAATGGATTTCAAGGAAAAGACGGACAGGTAATGCCGATGATGCCCGATGATTTTGTGAATCAGGTTACCGAAAGGTATGTTGAATTGTATGAGCTTATTACAGGTAAGACTTTTGTAAGAGCCAACACTGCAAATATCATTGAAAGAATAGAATCGAATATTTCAAATTATATCAAAACACTGTAAAAATGGCAAGGATCATGGCCATTGACTACGGCCTCAAAAGGACCGGAGTAGCAGTTACTGATCCCTTGCAGATCATTGCCAGTGGTTTGGATATGATTCCAACTGTGGACTTGTTTGATTTTTTAAAAAAATACCTTGAAGAAGAAGAGGTTGAAAAAATAATCGTGGGTGAACCATTGCATAAAGATGGTAATCCCATGGATTTTACGCTGAAGGTTTATGAGTTTGTAAAACGCTTAAAAAAACAATTTCCGGACAAAGAAGTTATCCTTCAGGATGAGCGTTTTACCTCGAAAGAGGCAAGTAATATAATTTTACAAAGCGGTGCAAAAAAGAAAAAGCGCCGTGAAAAAGGTTTAATCGATAAAATAAGTGCTGCAATTATTCTCCAGGATTATATGGAGCAAAATGTGTGGTAAAGCAATTTCAAATTATGATTTTAAGTATCTATGGCTACGGCCAACCAGTATTGAAAAGAGTGGCAGAAAATATCAGCCCGGATTATCCTGAGTTGAATACCCTTATTGAAAATATGTTTGAAACCATGTACAATGCAAGCGGAGTTGGCCTGGCTGCTCCCCAGGTAGGATTGGGTATCAGACTATTTGTGGTGGACACCGTTCAAACAATGGATGAGGGAAAAGAAGCAGAAGGCATTAAAAAGGCCTTCATCAATGCTGAAATCATCGAATACAACGGAGATGAAGCACCTTATGAAGAAGGTTGCCTAAGTATACCTGATATCAGAGGTGATGTTGATCGTCCGGCAATCATTCGCATCAAATACCTTGATGAAAATTTCAAGGAACATGATGAGATATATTCGGGTGTAAATGCAAGAGTAATCCAGCATGAGTACGACCATATTGATGGCGTTCTTTTTATTGAAAAGCTAAAGCCATTGAAAAAACAACTCATCAGACGTAAACTGGAAAACATCAAGAAAGGAAAGGTAAGTGCTGAATATAAGATGAAGTTTGTGGGAATGGCGAGGCCGAAATGATCTGGGGGCTAGGTACTAGGTGCTGGGTGCTGGTGGAATAAAAGAGGCCGTCGATGAATCGACGGCCTCTTTTATTATCTGAAATTTTAAATCTAAAATTTAAAACCTAAAATTATTAGTACCCTTCGCGGTTACCCTGGAAGTTGCTGCCTGAATCAGGGCTGCCTGGTGCCGGCATATCTACTTCGTCAGGAGCGGCAACGGTGAATTCTACACGACGGTTCATGAAGTTGCTTCCGGTAGTTGGAACCAGGTTATTGGTTTCGCCACCGTAGTGCATTACAAATCTTTCTCTTGGAAGATTGTGCTGAGTCATCATAAATTCGATGGCAGCTTTCGCTCTGTTATAAGAAAGATTTTCGTTGTAATCGTTGGAAGCAGTTTGGTCAGTAAATCCTTGAACTTTGATTCTCACATTTGGATATTGCTTCATTACGTAGGCGATTCCGGCAAGGTTGCCATAGTCTGCCTGACGTATTTTGTCGCTATCCAGATTAAAGTGAATCATAGGAAGGAACCATCCGGCAAGACCTGCTTTTTCAGAAAGTGCCAACAAACCGCCTCTTCCTGAAGAACCGGATGTACGAGGTGTTCCGTCAGGATTGGTCATGGAACCACCATCAGGATCGTTTGGATCGCGTTTGATACCCAACATTTCTTCTTCCCACTCACCGATTTTTTGTCTTACAATGTCGTCGACCATGGTTTCGTCGGCGTAGGTAGGTTGCTCAGCAACACCATTTTCATTGTAGGTGAATCCTGGAGGAGAATATGGTTCTTCATCTTCAAAGTCTCGTATTCCGTCTTTGTCACTATCCAAGGCCACCCCTCTTGTATCGACTGGAGCACCTTCCGGTGTATCATTTTCCTGATCCATCATATCAATCACACCATCATTGTCGGTATCTGTAAGATCCAACTTAGGACGTGCCTTCAGTTCGGAAATATCGGTAAGAACTCCTTCCATTGGATTGACCCAATATAGTGGTTCAGATTTTTCTTCTGATTTACCCAGGTTGAAGTTCAATCGGATGTTGGTATAATTAAGGATGTCTCTAAAGCTGGTTTGTGGATAACCGGGATTATCCCATGCATCCACCAGGTCTGCCTTGTTTCCGAATATCGCAGTAGCTTTGTGTTCTATACCAAGATTGACCTTCTTACTTATTTTAAATGCAATTCCTAATCCTACATCAGCATGGGCAAGTGGCTCAAAATCGAGCACCCTGTCTTCAGTAGTATTATCCATTTTAATGAAGACATACTCGGTTTTGAAATAATTGATACCACCCCCGACTAAAGCGTAGAAGTTTGTATTTCTTTTTGGGCGACTCCAGTGAAGGTTATTTAGGGAAACAACTCCCAGTAAACTTCCTGAAATCCAGGTAGTGGTGTAGTCCTGAATATCAACACCGGCTCTTTCTGCCCCGCCTTTAGGCTGACCATACATTAGGTCCAATCTCAAAGAAAAGATATAATCCAAAGCTCGACGGATGTGGATTCCCGCTCCCCAGCTAGGATCAAATTCAATGTCACCGACATTCATAAAATGGCCTCCGTGTACTCCTATTTCCCACATGTGCTTTGGTGTAGCACTGTAGCTGTTGGGCGTAGTGTTGGTCATTCCTTCATCGGAAGGTGGCGGTGTTGTGCCTTCTTCCTGAGCATAACCTGGAAAAGAAACAAATAGCCATACTGCAGTAAAAAGTAGGATTTTTCTCATGTTCATCTGCAAAGTTTTTCTAGGGCAGGTTATGGCGAAATCAGTTTTTGGGATAGTACTAATTTGCCTTTTCCTTTTAAAAATATAAAAATAAAGCCATAAATGTAAATACTTTTTTCTCAACAAGTTATAAAAAAGCAAATACATTTTTACATGGCTGCAACTTCATTGGTATTTTTTTGCATTAATTTCTTCAAAGCAATCGTTAATCCGGACTCTCCAATTTTCGTTGGTTTAGGATTAAACGCATATACATTTTGAAGCGCTGTTTCGATGGTTGTTGACACATCCTGGAAAATTGCTTCGTCTGTAACTTCAACGTCATTGCCCATCAAATAGGCAAAAACCCTTGCCATACCACAGTTTGCAATAAAATCCGGAATCAGACTCACATTAGAATCTGTAAATTCTGCTGTTGGGCCAAAGAAAACACCATCATCTACAAATGGTACATTGGCACCACAGGAAATTACTTCCAGGTCATTGGCCATCATGGCATCAATCTGACCTCTTGTAACCAATTTAGAAGCTGCACCCGGGATAAAAATCTCGGCTCCCAAATTCCAAATTTTGCTATTAACCTCTTCATAGGTTAACATTTTATCAGAACGCAATTTATTGCCGTCTTTGTTCAGGAAAAGTTCCTTTACTTCATCGAATGATAATCCATCAGGTGCCAATATTCCACCAACCCTGTCAATTATTCCAACAATCTTGGCTCCGTTTTGAGCAAGGTAATATCCTGCTGCTGCTGCTACATTTCCCCAGCCCTGAATAATGGCCCTTTTTCCTTTTATCTCACTTTTGTGATAAATATTATAATAGTGTCTTACGGACTCTGCAACTCCAAAACCCGTGATCATGTCCGCTACCGCATATTTTTCTTTAGCTAAAGGCACATATTCTGTGTCTTCAACTATTTTAGAACATCCATGTCTTAATTGTCCTACTATTTTAATTTTTTCACCACTTGCTGAATGCAGGTGACCGTTTACGATTCCTTCCTGTGGATGCCACAATCCAAGTTTCTCAGTAATTGGAATTACATCCTTTAATTCGTCTACATTCAAGTCACCCCCGGTTCCGTAGTAATTCTTCAAAATCGGATAGGCTGCCTTGTACCATTTTTGCAATACTTCATCTCTTCTTGGATCATTCGGATTGAAATTGATTCCGGATTTTGCTCCTCCGATATCAGGGCCACAAACCGAAAATTTAATCTCCATCACCTTTGCTAAAGAAACTACTTCATCCTTGGTCAATCCTTCACGCATTCTTGTTCCCCCTCCGGCAGCACCGTTTCTCAATGAATTAATTACGATCCAACCCTCTGCTCCGGTTTCCTCATCTTGCCATTCAAATACGATTTCAGGTTTTTTTGCCTTGAATTTATTCAACAAATTTTCCATGGATTACTTATTTTTTTCTTGGTTAGGATTTGAAGCGCAAAAGTAATAAAACCAAGTTTGGTAAGTGTCTATTGGAAATCATTCTTCTGAATAATTTGAAAGTATTTAGAGCCTGGTCTCCTTGTAATTCTTTTTTAGAGAGGCCTATTTTTAAAAGACTGATTACATTTGCAGCAAACCTCATGAAATATGTTAAATAGCTGGCTCAAACCTCTTGGTAAAGACTTCCTACCGGAAAAGGATTTTGCAGATTATCAACTGGGAAGTAATATCGAACGAAATCTTGGAGACATTCCCAGTTTAAAAGGAATTCAAATTGCCATTATTGGTCTGGAAGAAGAGCCGGCCAACCAGGTTCGAAAACACTTTTATCAGCTATCCCAATCTTTTGGTGATCTGGGCATCATGGATCTTGGAAACATTAGAAGAGCAGAAGAAGATTTCATTGCTCCTTTGGTGCAGGATTTGATGGAAGGTGGGATCATTCCGGTAATAATTGGTGGAAATATTCAGCTTGGGACCAGCCAGTTTTTTGCTCACAAGGCTTTTCAATCTTCTGTCAGTATGTTGGTAGTAGATGAGAAGATCAGATATGATGCTGCCAATCCAAAAAATAAAAAGACTTACCTCAATCCGATTTTTGCCAATAAAAGAACCGGTCTATTTCATTGTTCTTTCCTCGGCTTCCAAAGACATTACACAGACCCTGAAATTTTAAATTATCTGGATTCCCGCAATTTTGACTACCTAAGATTAGGTGAAACCAGAGGCGATGTCACTTCCATGGAGCCGATTATTAGGGATGCCGATTTTATGAGTTTTCATTTGGGTGCTATCAATGGAACGGTTGCTCCGGGACAAAAAGAACTTTCTCCCAATGGATTTTCCGGTGAAGAGGCTTGTCAAATAACACGTTATGCGGGTTATAGCGACAAGTTGATGTCATTTGGTATTTATGGTTTCAGTCCGGAGGATGATGAGAGAGAACAGACTGCTATTCTCGTTTCGCAAATGGTCTGGTATTTTATCGATGGCGTAAAAAACCGCCGTATGGACTTCCCTGCTTCTGTTTATGGAATGACAGAATATGTAGTAGATTTTAAAGAACAGGATTATACCTTGTCTTTTTGGAAAAGCATGACCACCGGCAGATGGTGGATTCAGGTACCTTTGAAAACGAAGAAAAATGAAAAAAGACACCGACTCATCCCCTGCTCCTTTGCAGATTATCAACAAGCACTAAAAGAAGATCTTCCTGAAAGATTGTTGAATGCTTTTAAGCGATTTGAATAATTTTAGTTGGAAGCTTCTTAGCGAGTTCGATTTTAGCTGAAATAAGATCCGCGAGGATTTTTTTTAAAACATGAAGGAATGAAGGACATGAAGGATTCCATTAAATTCGTCACTCGTCACTCGTATTTCGTCACTTCATTACCATAGTACTTATTTTAAATTGATTTGCATTTTGGCATATTGAAAACTCCCGAATGGTTACTCTTGAACAAGTTTCTCCAATCCTACTCCTCGAGAGCCTTTGATTAAAACTGATGCGCCCTTGAAGTCTTGTTGGTCAAACCAGGCCTTGGCTTTTTCTACATTTTCGAAAAAGAGAAAACCATAGGTTTCAGATGCATTTTTGAATTCGTTTCCAATCAAAATCACCTTATCCAAATCATTTTCTTTACAAAAAGAGACAATTGAATCATGCTCCGATGGACTATCAGTTCCCAATTCCAGCATATGCCCAAGTATAGCAATTTTTCTTTCAAAAGACCTTGTCAGCAAGTTTTCAAGTGCCAATTTCATACTGTTGGGATTAGCGTTGTAAGCATCCAGGATCAATTCATAGCCATCTTTTTGAACTATCTGAGAGCGATTATTGGAAGGGATGTACGAGGAAATTCCTTTTTTAATTGCTTCAACCGGAACTTTAAAATACAATCCGATAGTTGCTGCAGTTATAATATTTGCATAATTGTATTGACCCATCAGTTGAGAATCCATTTCAAAAGATTCCTCTACCCTACCTTTATAAGCAACTTTTAAAAATGGATGGTTGCTTAACAATTGGAAAGAAAAATCCTGATTGGGGATGGAGCCATATTCGATTCTGCGAACCTCTTCCGGTAACAACTCTTTCAAAAAAGGCTCATCGATATTTAGAAACGCAAGTCCTTTGCTTTTTAAAAGGTAGCGGTACAATTCAGACTTTCCCTTTTTCACCCCTTCAATGCCCCCAAAGCCTTCCAGATGTGCTTTTCCGATATTGGTAATCAAGCCATGAGAAGGTGCAGCTATATTGGAAAGAAAATCAATCTCTCCCTGATGATTGGCACCCATTTCAATAACGGCAATTTCTGTGTCATTCGGCATTTCTAATAAGGTGAGGGGTACGCCAATATGATTATTGAAATTACCTTTGGTGAAATGGACACGGTATTTCTGAGCCAATACCGAACTGATCAATTCTTTGCTGGTGGTTTTTCCATTGCTGCCTGTCAATCCTATTATTGGCGCTTTGATTTGCAATCGATGATGATGGGAAAGATCCTGGAGGGTTTTAAGCACATCTTCTACCAAAATAGTCCTTTCACCATCTTCAAAATCCGGATTGTCAATGATGGAAAATGCCGCTCCATTGTTGATGGCGTCAGTAGCAAACTTATTTCCATCAAAATTTGCACCCTTTAAAGCAAAAAACATACAGCCTGATGCTACTTTTCGGCTGTCTATCACCACCTTTCTATTTTGTAAAAATAGCTCGTAAAGCTCCGGGATTGTCATGGCTGGAAATTTTGCACAAAGTATTTATTTTGATAACAACTTTATAGCAATTATCAGGTTGGGAAGCTAATTTTCCCCATGTTTAAGGTTGGATAGCCTGGCAAAGGAAAGGCATCATCCATTAAGGTTTGGTTGGCCAAAACTGCAAAAAGCATGGCTTCTTTGGCATCAGGATTCATTCCCAACACTTGAATGGATTGTATTTTTACATTTTTAAAAAGATCCTTCAAATGGGAAAGTAAAACCGGATTGTGAATTCCTCCGCCACTAAGGTAAATCATCACTGATTCGGAAGTATTTATCGTTGATTGGATAGTATCAAAAATAGTTTCAGCAGAAAACCTGGTCAGGGTAGCCACCACATCTTCGCATTTTATTTCAAAACCAATTTCCTTCAATTTACTTTTTAACCAACCCAGGTTGAAAATTTCCTGACCTGTCGATTTAGGTGGTTTTACTTTAAAAAATGGGTGGGATTTTAGCGTTTCCAGCAGCTTAGAATCAACATTTCCTGATTGAGCGATTAAACCATTTTCATCGTAGGATTTTCCAAAGTGCTTTTTCACGTAAGCATCTATCAGGGTATTTCCGGGACCGGTATCAGTCACCAAAGCTTTTTCCAATTCTCTGGAAGGCAAATAAGTAAAATTGGCAATCCCGCCAATATTCAAAAGGATTCTGTTTTCTTTTTCAGAATGAAAAAGCAAGGCATCTCCATAAAAGGCAAGGGGAGCTCCTTCTCCGCCTCCTGCAATATTTTTTTGCCTAAAATCAGAGAGGGTTATGATTCCGGTTTTTACTGCCAGGTGGTCTGCATCGCCGATTTGAAG
>JAWKLG010000022.1:0-112873 GCA_041392845.1 Saprospiraceae bacterium
AAGAATTCCAGCTTTTTGATAATGACCTCCTACTGGAAGCTTCCAACAATCTGGTAAAATCGATTGTACTCGAAGCGGAACATGAAATACAACTCGATGCTTCGCAGCATATCAATGGAGGAATCAATTTTATCAACAACACTGCTGTTTCCAATAACTTTGAAGAAGTCCTTCAACGTTACCAATATGCAGCGTTTTTATTGTATTCAAAGAACTGGAACGATCGTTTTAAAACGAATATCAGCGGAAGAGGAACTTACATCAACGATTTAGATATAAGCAATTTTTCCGGGGAAGTGAGTCAGTCCTGGCAAGCTCTGGATCAACTAGGATTTGAACTGGCCTTTAGCAAAAATTTCAAGGCGCCAACCTTCAATGATCTCTATTGGCCCAATAGTGGAAATCCAAATCTGCAACCCGAAAACGGTTACAATCTTGAATTTAATTCCAGGTGGAACTACCAAATAGATTCCTGGAAAATGTCCCAACACCTCACAGGATTTTCCAACCATATCTCCAATTGGATTCAATGGCTACCGGTGCCACCTGATGGTCAATTCAGACCGGTGAATCACAAATTCGTCTGGTCACGTGGCATTAGTGCAGGAATATCAGCAGAAAAAGCTTGGAAAGATTGGAATTTGGAAGCTGGACTTCAATACACCCTTACCAAAAGTACGGTGCTTAGCACCAATGATGAAGATCCAAACAAGGTAAACCAACAATTAATCTATGTTCCCCTACATGCAGGCAAAGCAAATGTCTCTGTTCAATATAAAAAATGGTCTTTTGATTACCTGCATCATCTGGTAGGAAGCAGATTCACCAATCCTTACAATACTTCCAGCATCAGCGGATTTCAAACAGCTGACTTGAATGTAGATTATTCCTGGAAAATGGACGATAAAGAAGTTCTAATTGGAGCAGGCATCCAAAACCTTTGGAATAAAGAATACGAAATCGTAGCCTATTACCCTATGCCGCCCAGAAGTTTTTCATTGAGCCTGAACTATCGCTACTAATAAGAATCCCAACTTTTTAAAACATTATACACTTCTCGTACCGGCAAACCCATGATGTTGGTGTAGGTACCTTTGATGGATTTAATTCTACAAAGTCCAACCCATTCCTGAATGGCATATGAGCCAGCCTTATCCATCACTTCGTAATTTTCAACGTAATAATTGATCTCTTCTTCTGAAAGTGGATCAAAAGTCACTTCAGACTCACCACTAAAACTTACCTTCTTCTGTTTGTCTCTAAGGCAAACCCCTGTATAAACCGTATGCGTTTTTCCGGAAAGCGCTCTCAACATTTCCTTGGCTTCTTCCAGGTCGGCCGGTTTATTATAAATCTCTTCCCCCATCACTACTGTAGAATCAGCCGTCAATAAAATCTGATCCAAATCTTCAAGGAAATCCATGCACTCTTCAGCTTTCCTTTCTGCCAAATATCGCGCTACGGCCTTTTTCGGCATGTCATCCGGAAAGGATTCATCTACATCTTTGGTCTTAATTTCAAATTCAAATCCTGCAGCCTTCATCAATTGCTGGCGACGAGGAGACTTTGATGCGAGGATGATTTTTTTATTAAAGTCGAACATTTTTAAAAATTTAAAATCAACAAAGTGAGCGTTCCGGTCAACATAAAAAGTTTGATGACCTGACTGGCCAGATGGTATTTCGGTTTGGAATCCGCCTTTATTAAAAAATATCCACTAGCAATACCGGGACCCAAAACTGCCAATAACATCCAGATAAAGAAGCATGGACCACTTCCAAAGAAGAGGTAATGCCATGGCCAATATTAATAACAAAACGAAAAGCCAAACCAAGGCAAATCGCTTTTGCAAAGGATTCACCGGCGACAATCGGAAGCGTCCTGCATCCATATTGGCGATCTCCTTCCATGTCTTCAATGTCCTTCACAATTTCCCGGTACATGGTTGAAAAAAAGGCAAAGAAACAATACCCTGCTAAAATGGATATCACTCGCAAAGCATCCATGCATGGTTTCCTGCCAAAACATTTCCCATTCGGGAAGAGCACTATTCCTGCTACTCCGGCACAATAGGCAGCCACTATCATGTTGCCTACCAAGGTCGTCTTTTTAAAATATTTGGCGTAAGCCATCAACAATCCAACTGCGATGGGATATATCAAAAACCAGGAAATTCGATCGATTTTCAAGGCAAGGTAAATGGACAAACAGCCTCCTAAAATCACCAACGCATAAAAAATAAACCGTGCAGATTGTAGGGAAATGATTTTTCCGATGACCATCTTTTCAGGTTTATTCACCAAATCGATGGGATAATCATAAATGTCGTTGATGATGTACCCTGAAGCTGAAATCAAAACAGTAACCAGCATCAAAATACTGAAGTCGAGCTGACCCAACATGGGCTGTAAATCCAATTCCTGATAAAAAGGTACCAATAGTTTGTATTGTAATATCCATTGTACCAAAACTACAATCAACAAATTAGGCAGCCTTATCAATCGAACGATGGATTTCATTTCAGCCTTTTTCTACAAAGCATATCTGGCCTGAGGTGCTATGTCCTGGCCAACAAATTCATTATTTAAATACTTATAATAAGCAGTCACGCCAATCATAGCTGCATTGTCTGTACAATATTCAAATTCAGGAATAAAGGTTTTCCAGCCATGCTTTTCTCCCAATTGTTGAGGGCTGTCCGCAATCCAGAATTAGCAGAAACTCCTCCGGCAATTGCAAGCTCCTTAATTTGATGCTCCAGGGCTGCTTTTTCCAATTTTTTAATCAAAATAGTTACAATCCGATCTTGAACCGAGGCACAGATATCTTCCAGATTGTCTTTTATAAAATCAGGATTTTCCTTTATTTCCTTTTTTAAAAAATAAAGGATGGAGGTCTTCAAACCACTAAAACTAAAATCAAATCCTTTGATGTCCGGCTCCGGAAATTCGAAAACCGGTTTACCGGACCTTGCAAGCTTATCGATAATTGGACCTGCCGGATATTCTAATCCCAACATTTTGCCTGTTTTATCAAATGCTTCTCCTGCTGCATCATCGATGGTAGTCCCAATCACTTCCATATCCAGAAAATCGCGCACCAATACAATTTGGGTATGCCCACCGCTCACCGTCAAACACAAGAAATGGAAAGGAAGGCTTGGGATCTTTTGCAAAATGTGCCAGTACATGCGCCTGCATATGATTCACCTCAATCAAAGGGACATCCAGGCTCAAAGCCAGGGCTTTTGCAAAGGAAACACCCACAATAAGAGACCCCAACAAACCCGGCCCTTTGGTAAATCCAATGGCCTGAATTTCACTTTTATCTATACCTGCTTCCTTAAAAGCCTGAGCTACAACCGGAATAATATTGGCCTGATGGGCGCGGGAAGCAACTTCCGGCACTACCCCACCGTATTTACTATGTACCTCCTGGTTTGCAATGAGATTACTCAATACCTTTCCATCTTCGATGACTGCAGCCGAAGTCTCATCACAAGAGGATTCAATGGCTAAAATTTTAACAGACATAAAACAAGGAATTTGAGTAGGCAATTACGCCAAATAATTTACAAATTTGCGTCCCGGAAAATTAACAGATACCTTCGGCGCTTCTATTGGGGCAAACATAATCAGAATTGTCAAACAGAAGCACCTAAACACCTTTATAAAATCGTGAATATATGTTAGGGAGAAAAAACACCCCCGAAAAATCAGGAAACAATGCAGGAAACTTCCCCAATAGCTCCATGGATGGAACCTGTGTCATTTCTCAAGGCAGCGTACTCGAAGGTACTTTCTCATCCAAAGAAAATGTCCGCCTCGACGGGAAAATCAAAGGCGACGTCAACTGCGACAACCGCCTGGTAATGGGCGATTCCGGAATCGTAGAAGGCTCCATCAACGCCGGCGAAGCCGTCATCATGGGCTCCGTGCAAGGCAACATCACCATCAAAGAAACCCTCTATTTAAAATCCACCGCAAAAATCAACGGCAACATCCGCGCAAAACTCCTTTCTGTAGAAGAAGGTGCCCAGTATAATGGAGAGTGTAGGATTGGGAACTAGGTGCTGGGTGCTGGGTGCTAGGCTCTGGGTGCTGGGCTCTGGGTTCTGGGTTGCTGGTACAAGTTTTCAAACTTATATCAAAGGTACAGGCAGGTCTTCGGACCAGTAAGATTCTAATTTCAAATGACGAGTGTTGAATGACGAATGACGAGTTGGGATTTCGCTCTTCGCAGTTCGGTATTCAGTTTTCGATGCTTTCTAGAATACAGCCAGGAACAAAAAATCCCACCGGGAGGCTGAGCTTGTCGAAGCCACCCGGACAAAGATTCCTCATCTTTTGTATTAAATCCTGCATATTCAATCAGGCCTCGAAAAGCTCAGTCTACAACCTTCATTTTTGAGAATAACACCTCCACCCTACTAGTAGGCGTCATTCCGGCCTTGAGCCGGAATCTACAATGCGGCAAGCAGGATGTTATTATAGGCTGGAAGGTTTGATTTAATGAAGAAAAATCAATTCCTTTCATTTATCCATTCTAGGATGCCGGGCTAGATTCCGGCTCGGAGGCCGGAATGACAAACCTTTAGGAAAGAATCCAGTGTCCAGCAGTCCAGTACCTAGCACCAGCACCTAGATCATCCTCAATCTTCTTTTATCAGAAAACCAAAATCACACTGACTACCAAACCGGCGAAGACTTTGAGGAAGTCGCCGATGACCATATTTCGGGTGTTGGCGGATAGTTTCTTTTCCAGTCGGATGCGCATCGCAATTTCACGACCGGCAAACAAACCAACGAAAACCCAGGTGGTGGACATTGGGAGTTTTCCACCCCACAAACCGAAATAATCATCTTTGAAAACGAAAAGACATAGACCGTATATGAAGTCAATAATCGTGGCTGAACGGATATCGTCTGTATTGGTCTTTTTTCGAACTACATCCTGAATTTTTCCTCCTTTGGTGTAGAAGATATAACCCAACAATCCGAGTATTAGCACCAAGGAAACGCTGAATTCAAAAGCACTCATCTGATTGCCACCTTTCAAATAAATGTAGATGTTGGCAAGGTCCTGTGTCAACCATTGTGACCAAAGGAAACCTGTTGCCAACCATTGAAGGATGGTCCAGACTCTGTTTCCGGATTTTGAGGGGGCATTGTCTATGAAGTGTTTTTCAACGGTAGTCGTTATCAGTAAATAGACCAGGATGGCAAATCCGAATGCGATAAGATACCCATAAAAGGATTTGATAATCATACCACCCAGAACCGTTTCACTGCTGAATACACTGGCCAGCATTTCTGAAAAATCAGGAGGAATTTTTGAAAGAGAAAACAGGGTAAGTATCATAAAGGTGGTACTTACCGGTACACCCATTCTGGTAATGGTCAATAGCACTATCGGAGGCAACAAGTAATACCAATGGTAGACCTGGGGCATTTCGAACTTAGCCAATCGTCCGTAGGATATATCCTGCTGAAGGAAACCATAAATGAGTACAAAAGCTAAAATCCCGCCACCATACATCCAAAGCACATACCAGGGAAGCCTCTTTTCATTAGAAGTCAAAAAGGTACCAAGGGTTTGGATGACATCATTTCCGACAACAGAATATGCCGCCAAAAAAAATCCAATCCACATTACCAAAAAGGATAAATCCATGCTGCTTTTTTTTCAAATGAAAACCTGAGGAAATTTTTCTTAAAAGAATAGTTTACTCCAGATTGCTTGGCTTCGGGGACCGATTGAATGCTCAAAGATATTTTTTAGATACGCTTTGGCAAAATAATCTTTCTATTCGGCTCAAAGGTTTACATCCCCATTTATATCACCAAGGTTTCAATTTTAATTTTTCGTTAAATCATATTGCCTGGTTAATTGGCTATTTTAATCTGCTTTTTATCTTTGCGCCAATTCTAATCAAAAGCACATTCCCAATGTCAGATTTCAAACCAGTTCCTGCTGTACTTCTACTCGAAGACGGCACTGTTTTTTATGGAAAGTCCGCAGGTAAGATTGGTACTACTACCGGCGAAATTTGCTTCAATACCGGGATGACCGGTTACCAGGAAATTTTCACGGATCCATCTTATTTTGGTCAAATTTTGGTCGCAACCAATGCCCATATCGGAAATTATGGTACAAAAGACACTGATACAGAGTCTTCTTCCATCAAAATTGCCGGTTTGGTTTGCAAAAACTATACGGTAGAATACCACCGCCCATTGGCTGACCAATCCATTCAGGAATATTTCGAAAAGGAAAATCTGGTGGGGATCTCTGACGTAGACACCCGTGCTATCGTAAGGCATATCCGAGACAAAGGTGCCATGAATGCGATTATTTCTTCAGAAATAACTGATGTTGAAGTTTTAAAAAATAAATTGAAGGATGTCCCTTCCATGAACGGCTTAGAACTTGCTTCGCAAGTAAGCACTAAGGAGCCTTATTTCATTGGCAATCCAAAAGCAACTTTTAAAGTGGCAGTTTTGGATTATGGCGTAAAGCAAAATATCCTGAAATGCCTGGCTGATAGAGGTTGTTACCTGAAAGTTTTCCCGGCCAAAACCAATTTGGAAGAAATCAAAGCATGGAACCCGGATGGATATTTTCTTTCAAATGGTCCCGGCGACCCGGCTCCAATGGAATATGCTGTTGATACTGCGAAAGCAATTTTGAGCGAAGACAAACCTTTATTTGGGATTTGTCTCGGCCACCAAATCCTGGCAAGAGCCGTAGATATTCCAACTTATAAAATGCACAACGGACATCGTGGAATCAACCATCCTGTTCAAAACATTATCACAGGAAAATCTGAAATTACAAGCCAGAATCATGGTTTCGGAGTGAGTCCTGAAGCCATTGAAATGTCAAAAGACAAGGTAGAGGTGACTCATGTGAATCTGAATGACGGTACAGTTGAAGGGATAAGGATTAAAAACAAAAAAGCTTTTTCGGTGCAATACCACCCTGAAGCTTCACCCGGACCACACGATGCCAGATACTTGTTTGACGATTTTGTGCAATTAATGAAGGTTGGTAATTTCGAACCGGTAGCCTAAACCAATATCAACCATTCAGTCCTTCTGAATAACCAAAATAATTTTAGGGCTTTATTAAAATAATAAGGTTCCTTATGCACCTTTACCATTAAATCCTGTTTGCAGTAATGCAAGCAGTCAGGTAGTGTTTTTATATGGTTATTTGATTTCAATAAAAATAAAAAAACTTGTAATGAGTGAAATTTTAGATATCAGAGCAAGAGAAATACTTGACTCCCGTGGAAATCCTACGGTAGAAGTTGAGGTTTTGACAGATGAAGGATTTGTAGGAAGAGCTGCGGTACCTTCCGGAGCATCTACCGGAAAACACGAAGCTGTTGAACTAAGAGATGGCGACAAAAGTCGTTTCTTAGGTAAAGGCGTTTTAAAAGCTTGTCAAAATGTGGAAGAAGTAATTGCCAATGAATTGATTGGTGTCGAAGTTACAGAACAAAGATATATCGACCAGTTGATGATCGACCTGGATGGCACTCCAAATAAAGCAAAATTGGGGGCAAATGCTATTTTGGGTGTTTCCATGGCAGTAGCCAAAGCAGCTGCGGAAGAAATTGGTTTACCACTCTACCAATATATAGGAGGTGTAAATGCACATGTTCTTCCGGTGCCAATGATGAATATCCTAAACGGAGGTTCACATGCCGACAATAGCATCGATTTCCAGGAATTCATGATCATGCCTTTGGGTGCCGATACTTTTTCAGAAGGATTGAGAATGGGGGTTGAAGTTTTCCATCATCTGAAAGCAGTTTTGAAAAAGAATGGATACAGCACCAATGTTGGTGACGAAGGAGGATTTGCTCCTAATATTAAATCCAATGAAGAAGCGATTGAAACTGTTTTGAAGGCTATTGAAACTGCAGGATTCAAGCCAGGCGAAGATATCTTCATTGCTATGGATGCAGCATCATCTGAATTTTTCGATGAAAAAACGGGTCTTTATACTTTTAAAAAATCAAGCGGAAAATCATTGACCGGAGAGGAAATGGTTGCCTATTGGGCTGATTGGGTAAACAAATATCCTATATTCAGCATCGAAGATGGATTGGCAGAAGACGATTGGGCAAGTTGGAGTAAACTTACCAAAGCCATAGGACACAAAGTCCAATTGGTAGGGGATGATTTATTTGTTACCAATACTACCCGACTTCAAAGAGGAATCGACGAAGAATCAGCGAATTCAATCTTGATTAAAGTAAACCAAATTGGCACGCTTACTGAGACCAACGAAGCAGTGAGATTGGCCACCAGAAATGGTTTTACCAGTGTAATGAGTCACAGATCAGGTGAAACAGAAGATGCAACCATTGCGGATCTTGCAGTTGCTCTTAATACCGGCCAAATTAAAACCGGTTCAGCATCTCGTTCTGACCGGATCGCAAAATATAATCAGCTGTTGAGAATCGAGGAAGAGCTGGCAGATACAGCAGTTTATCCCGGCAAAGCATTGCTTGGATAAAATTATTTTAAAAAAGAATTCCCGTCACATTAAAAAAATCTTTGATGTTTCGGGAATTCTTAATTATTTTGCCGCCCGAAAGTGCCCTTATGTCAAAATCTAAAAACCCAGTACAGCCATTTTTGGAGTTTATCCCCAAACCCCTGAGGAACCGATATGCATTGGTTGGCTTGACTTTATTGGCATGGGTCTTACTATTTGACAAGAACGACTTGTTTACCCAAATGAGTTTGCAACAATCGCTCAATAAGATTGAAGCTGATAAGACTTTTTACAAAGAAGAGATTCAAAAAATCAACACGGAAAAGTCGAATTTTAAGAAAAATGCTGAAAAGCATGCCAGGGAAAAGTACTTCATGAGTCGCCCGGACGAAGATGTCTTCATCATTGAGAAGAAGAACTAGATTTTTAAAATATTTCAATACCAATTTATGAAAAGCCTACCTTCCATCCTGCTAACAGGACTGGCTATATTTGCTTTATACTCCTGTGGCAATGAACAAAAATCCCCAAAAGAAAATCCTTTAAAAAACCTGGAAAAAGAGGTAATGGCCATACACGATGAAGCCATGCCTATGAATTCATCATTGATCCGCACGGCGGAAGATTTAAAATCAATGATGGCTGCAGATTCGATAAATACAGTCGACAGGGCTGCTGAAATCAATCAAACCATCGAAGCCTTGGAATCAGCAGAAGAGGCCATGATGTCCTGGATGAACACTTACCGGGTACCTGCCAAAGCAGACGAAAATGAGAAAAAGGCTTACCTTGAAGCTGAAAAAGAAAAGATTTCCAAAGTGAAAATCCAAATGGAAACAGCCCTCAAAAAAGGGGAAGAATTAAAAGCTTCGTTAAACAGTCAATAAGTCGATATGGATATTACAGGATTAATTTTTGAATTCATTTTTTTAGGCATGGGTATTTACCTTTACATGTTTTCAATAGGAAAAGTAAAGGCTAAAAATCAGGAAGCTAGAGAAAGAGGAGAAAATTTCAGAAAAAACAACAGGTGGTTGAGAATTGCTTCCCTATTGTTGGTAGCCATCATTTCTCTCAATATATTTTTTCATATCAAAGAATTGCTGGCAAATTAATAGTAACCAAAAATAATTAGGTATATAAAACGAAACGACCGCCTCAACAAAGAAGCGGTCGTTTCCATTTAAGCAAAAAACTATCGATTATTCTTTAACGAAGGTTTTACTGATAGAACCTTCCTGAGTCTGAATTTTAAGAATATACATTCCTTTTTGAAGCTGACTTACATTGATAGTCTGCTGATGAGCACCGGTAGTCAAATTAGCTAACTGGTTTTTCACCAATTGACCAAGCATATTGTAAACCTGGAAAGATACATCTGAGGATTTCTTCATTTCCAGTTCAACTTGGAATTGACCGGAAACCGGATTAGGATAGATGAGCAATGCAGCTGTATTGATAACATTGTCAACGCTCAGCGCTAAATTGGTTCCAACAACTGTGTTTGAATTAAGATTAGGATCTGCATCCAATTTCAATTTTTCTTTGCCTTCAGAATCAATCAACTTCAAAGTACCATTGAAGCTGGTTGCTGTATTTTTGAAATTCAAGGTATAACACTCATCAGCATCCAAAGTCACGTCAGTAGTTTGAGCAGCTAATGGAGTTGTGTAAGGTCCACCTGAAGCTACCACAGATCCGTTTGATGCTTTCAACTCCCAGGTTAGCTTACTTGGGTTGGTTAATGGTCTAACCTCTACTTTTGCATTGTTTGTAATTTGCAAACTTGGTTTGAAATCAACCGCATAGTTATCATTACTGGTTTGGTCATCCTGTTGTCCATTTGGATTGGCTGTGCGAACATTGATGGTGTTATTTGTCTGATTTACAAAATTGTAATCAGGCAATAAAACCGTTGCCTTGGCCAAGTAAGCAAGATTGCCTGTCCATGAATACAGTTCTTCAGGACCGTTATTGATACTGTAATAGATGTCCAAAGAAGTTAGATTTGCTGAACCTGCATTTAGAATTTCAACAACCGGCTGAGCGACATTTCCACATACTCTTGTGTTTTCGAAATCACCAGAAGCAGTTGCTCTTACTGCAAGACCGTCATTAGGACCGGCAGCTGTCAGGTTCGGTTCAGAATAACTTGCCTGAAGCACTTCCTGCGTATTTTCATCTTGTACCCAAGCTATAACAGCGATTTCAGAAACATCGTATACATTTTTAAATTTCCAGCTGTAAGTCAGCGTTTGCTTGTCACCAGTAGCCCAACTATTAGGCAGTTCGGTTCCGTTGGCACCTGGCAACATTTTTTTCATAACATTATGAAAAAGTGTTTCCCCATTGGTACCCGGAGGTGAGTTGAAATGAATTTCGTGCTCTACTATAGCTATTTGAGCAACCATATTACGATTTACATCTGAAGATGCCGTAATTTCAACTGTTACTTCAACTTCGTCGAATCTGTCTGAAACCTTATGACTGGTTTCAATGGTAAAAGGTGAGGTCATGGCAGCTCTGGCATTAATATTTGCCTGAGAGCCCAAAGACAATGAGCTGTAAGGTCCGTCACCGTCCATTACAGAGTTAGGAGCAGCTGACACTCCATAATACGTAACTCGCTCACGAATTTCATTTGGATTGTGATCAAACATTGGATCATAACCCGGCCAATAAACCTGATAACTGATTGGGATAATCTTATCCGTATTTTGGCCTAAGGTTGCGAATAAAGGTGGATTCGTTGAAGCACAAGGAGGGCAACTTGCCTGTGTATAATGCTCAAACAAAACCATTCTTGGAGACTGGGCAAACATTCCTGTTGCGAAAATCAACAAAGAAAGAAGGGTGTAAAATCTTTTCATATGGGCTTTAAATTTATTAGTGTGCCTTTAAAATGAACTAACCTAACAAATGTAGGGATTTTGAATGAAAATCAAATGCAGTTTTGGCGACACCTGAAATTTTAATTCAGGTATTCAACTTATTCAAAATCATTTACTTATAAATGCAATGCAAGCGTAGAGGCCTGTTTTATAATTTTAAATTCAGCAAAAAAACCTTTTCCAGGTAGATGTTTAGTTGAATTATTAAAAATTTACCTTGAAAATCAATTGTGTCTTAGCGTTTTCTTCTCCTGTAAAGACTTAATGGCATATTTTATTTTTTAAAAAAGCGGGCTGGAAAAATGCTTGTATGTTTCAGGATTTTTATATTAAAAAAATCAGTCTGATCTGTTATTTTTATTAAAAAGGGTCTATCTTTGCACCCGCTTTTAAGAATAGTTCTTTGGTTATGGATGCATTAGTGCAGTACAACCTTCCGGTTTCAGGCTTACAAGATGGAATTCATCAGTTTGATTTCGAGGTTGATACAGAATTTTTCAAGCATTTTGAAAATGCTTTAATTGAGGTTGCAGATATAAAACTCAGGCTTTATTTCGATAAACGTCCTAGCTTATATGTGCTCACTTTTGAATTCAGTGGTACTGTACAAACTGAATGTGACCGCTGTTTGGAAGTATTCAATCTACCCATCGAAGGAACAGAAGTGCTGATGATAAAATTCAGCGAAGAAGTTTCTGAAGAAGGTGATGTTGTTTACATACCTCGAGGCACTTTGGAACTTGATGTTTCAAAATATGTATACGATTACATTTGCCTTGGATTTCCAATCAACAAAACACATGAAGATGCCGGACTCGAATGCGATCCGGAAATGATGAAATACCTTGAGCCAAACGAAGAGGAGGAAGAAAACGAGGAAGAAGAAAGCAAAGAAGGCAACCAATTGTGGCAAGCCTTGAAAAAATTGAATAAGAACTGATATTTTTCGATACTAAATAAATAGGACAATGGCACATCCCAAGTGGAAGACATCGAAGTCAAGAAAACGCAAACGTAGAACGCATCACCAGGCTGACGTTCCACAAATTGCAACTTGTAAAAACACAGGTGAAAAGCATATTTACCACCAGGCATACAAAGTTGGTGACGACTTGTACTACAGAGGTCAGGTTTTGGTAAAAGGTGCTGAAGAGGAAATCTAAACCCTCCCCTGCTTAAAGGATATATCAAAAAGCTCCCATTTGATTCAAAATGCGGGGCTTTTTGTGTTTCTTGTCAGTTCATATTTTAAAAAATGACCATGAAAAAAATTTGGAACACCAATAATGCTCCTGCTCCGGTAGGACCTTACAATCAAGCGATAGAAGTAAACGGAATTCTTTATTGTTCCGGGCAAATTGCCATAGACCCAACGACCGGTAATTTGGTTACAGACAACATCGAAGCTGAAACCCACCAGGTCATGAAAAACATCCAAGCCATCCTTGAAAATGCAGGTCTTGGTTTTGAAAACATCATCAAAGCTAGTGTCTTTGTAAAAGATATGAATCTCTATGGCAGAATCAATGCCGTCTACGCAGAATACTTCAACGAAGACACCGCTCCTGCCAGAGAACTGGTTGAAGTTGCCAACCTTCCGAAATTTGTAAATGTGGAGATTAGTGTGCTAGGTACTAGGTACTAGGTACTAGGTGCTGGGAGCTGGGTGCTGGGTGCTGGGTTCTAGATGCTGAGCACCGGGTACTATGCTTCGGTTATTGTGTTGATAATCAATGATTTAAACCCATAAAAAGGTAGGTCAAGGGCATGCCCTTGACCTACCTTTTTAAATATGATATGGATCTATTTGAAACAAAAATTAGTATCTTGAGCTTCCAAATTTAACCCAGCACCCAGCACCCAGCACCCAGTTAGTTCCTCACCAACTTCTTCTTTATCGCTTCATCATCCAGATACTGCACGATTTCTTCGCGATAACCGCGGGAGGAAAGCAGTTTTTTGTCGTTTTTCATGGAGAACTGGAACTGGTTGTTTCCTTTGTAGGAGACTCGATCTATATAATTGGTATTGACGATAATTGATCTATGGATTCTCAAGAAAATCCCGGCTTCAAGTCGGGATTCGAAATTTTGGAGGGTTTCCCTAAGTAAATGTTGTTGATCAATTTCGTGTAATCGGAGGTAATTTCCATCGGCCTCAATAAAACAAAGGTCTTCAACCTTAACGAGCACATTCCTACCCTTTTCTTTTAATTCTATTACATCATTAATCTCTCCGTTTTGAACCTTTTGTTCTTCCAAAAGATTGACCATTTTTTGATGGAGAAGAGCAGAGTCTTTCATTGCTATTTGAGTTCTGGCATGTTCCAAAGCTTTGAAAAAACGCTCATCATCATATGGTTTCAAAAGATAGTCGACAGCTTTCACATCAAAGGCCTGTAAGGCGTATTGATCAAAGGCAGTTACAAAAATAATGAAGGGAACATCATTGAGTTTTCCGCTGTTTAATACATCAAATCCGTTTAAATCGGGCATTTGAATATCAAGGAAAACCAAATCCGGCTTATAGGTTGCGATGGACTTCATAGCCTCTCGCCCATTTTTACATTCACCTAAAACAGAAATGTTTTCTGCTTTATTTAGAAGGTTTACAATTCTTGCTCTGGCAAGCGGTTCGTCATCGACAACAAGAGTACGGATATTTCTCATAATTCAAGGTTTTTTACCGGAAGTGTCAGGTGAACTGAAAATCCTTCACCTGCTTTTGACTCAATATCCATTTTTGCTTCTCCTTTAAAGATAAGATTCAGACGTTCTTCCACATTCTTTAGACCAATACCTCCGTCAAGCAGGTATTTATTGGGGCGATCTGTACCGGAACCATCATCCATAACAGATAATTTCATGTAACTCTTCCCATGCTTCCTAACCCGAATAACAATTTTCCCCGGATCCGTCTTTTGTGAAAATCCATGTTTGATGGCATTTTCTGCCAGCGGCTGCAAAATCAAACTGGGCACCTGCGCTTCCAGGAGACCTTCTTCTACATCAAATTCCACTGCTAACCTGTCCAGAAATCTCATCCGTTCTATGGAAAGATAATTTTCGGTGAAGTTGAGTTCTTCCCTGAGGGAAACTTTGGCTTTTTTGTTTTTATCCAGTACACTCCTCAACAAATTACCCAATCTGGAAACCATCTTTTGTGCATCCTTAATGTTGATTTCCATCAAAGAAGAAATCGTATTCAGGGTATTGAAAAGAAAATGTGGTTGTAACTGCAACCTCAAGGCACTTAATTGGGCATTGGCCAACTGAGATTCCATTTGCACCAATTCCAATTGTTTCACCTTGTATTTTTTGGCGTAATCCATTGCAGAAAGGATCCCATATATTACCCAGTATTCGATTACTCTGGTAATAAAACCTGTCGGGAAAGCCCCAACAATAAAATCAAATTCATCCAAATTAAACCGGAACCAACCCATGAAATCTGAAGGAAAAAACCATATAACGTAAGACATGATTTCGTGGAATCCTGCCAGCGCCAGACTTGCTACTATCGCTTTCGTTTTTTCTGAGCGAGATGCTCCTTTGGACAAGCTGAATTCCTGAAGAAAATAATAAACCAATGGCACAAGGAAACCCCAAAGTGTATAATTAATAAACTGGGGGACAAAGTATTTAAACCAGGAAAACTTTTCTAACTCACCCCAATACAAATAGGCCAGATACCATTTGGTTCCCAAAATTGCACCCAATAGCACTCCTAATAAAATACAGTATATATATGGTATCGGCAATTTCTTAATCATCTTACAAAAGACAGTCTTTTTAGTGAGTTCTAAAAATAGCTGGTGATGTTTTGTGTTTTTAGGGATAGAGGAAGATGCGGATTGAGGGGTGCGGTATGCGGCTTTCAAGGTAAGGGGCGCGTTTTTAATGTATTACAAATCAAACCGCAATTCGCAATGCGTATTCCGCTTACCGCAAATAAAATATTCCATTATCTTTGCGCCCGTTTAGAAAAAGCTGTAAAAAACAGGCTTTTTTTTAATCAGATTTCATCTTAAAAAATATAAAAATACCATGGGCTTAAAGTGCGGAATTGTCGGGCTACCCAACGTTGGAAAATCAACTCTTTTTAATGCCTTGACATCGGCAAAAGCTTTGGCAGCAAACTATCCGTTTGCCACCAAGGAACCCAATATAGGAATGATTACCGTGCCGGATCAACGTTTGAATAAACTGGCAGAATTGATCAATCCAAAAGCAGTACTTCCTACCAATATTGAAATAGTGGATATCGCCGGTTTGATCAAAGGAGCCAGCCAGGGTGAAGGATTGGGAAATCAATTTCTTGCCAACATTCGCGAGGTAGATGCCATTGTACACGTCGTGAGATGTTTTGAAAATGAAAACGTTGTCCATGTTGATGGTAAGATTGATCCGGTTAGTGATAAAGAAGTTATTGATACTGAATTGTTGTTGAAAGACCTTGAAACGGTTGAAAAAAGGATCGATTCCCTAAAAAAACGTGCAAAAAGCGGCAAAAAAGAAGATGCAAATTTGGTTACAATTGCTGAAGGCATCAAAGCTGAATTGGAAAAAGGCACTTCTGCAAGAGCACTGGATCTGGACGAAAATGGACAGGAGCTTTTGAAAGACATGTATTTACTTACTGCAAAACCTGTTTTGTATGTTTGTAATGTTGATGAAAATGCAGTTTTAAAAGGAAATCAACATACTGAAAGGTTTAAGGAAGCGATTGTAGGAGAAAATGCAGAAATGATTCTGATTTGTGCAGGTATTGAAGAAGAAATTGCAGACCTTGAAACCTATGAGGAAAAGATGGAATTCCTTGGTGAAATGGGATTGGAAGAGCCGGGCGTGAATAGAGTTATTAGAGCTTCTTATAAATTGTTAAACCTGATTACCTATTTCACAGCAGGTGAAAAAGAGGTAAGAGCCTGGACCATTCATAAAGGATGGAAAGCACCTCAAGCTGCCGGTGTGATTCATACCGACTTTGAAAAAGGATTCATCAGAGCTGAAGTAATCAAATACGACGATTATGTTCAATATGGAAATGAGCCCGCAGTGAAAGAAGCAGGTAAAATGTCTGTAGAAGGAAAAGAATACATAGTTCACGATGGTGACATTATGCACTTCCGTTTTAATGTTTAATATTTTCGCCTCGAACAAACACATCAATCATGAGTAAAGACACACAGCTATTCAACCTTATTCAAAAAGAGCTTGAAAGACAGCAAAAGGGTATTGAACTTATTGCTTCAGAGAACTTTACGAGTCAGGAAGTAATCAATGCGATGGGCTCTTGTTTGACCAATAAATACGCGGAAGGATATCCGGGAAAAAGATATTATGGTGGCTGTGAAGTAGTAGATGAGGTAGAAACGCTCGCTATTGAGCGATTGAAAGAACTGTTTGGAGCAGAATATGCGAATGTACAGCCTCATTCAGGTGCTCAGGCAAATGCGGCAGTGTTTTTAGCAGTTTTGCAGCCTGGAGATAAAATTTTGGGATTCAATTTGGCTCATGGTGGCCACCTTTCTCATGGTTCTCCTGTGAATTTTTCCGGAAAAGTTTATCAGCCATCATTTTATGGTGTTGAGGAAGAAACCGGAACCATCGACATGGACAAGGTAGAGGCAACGGCACTTAAGGAAAATCCAAAATTGATTATTTGTGGGGCTAGTGCCTATTCCAGAGATTGGGACTATAAAAGATTCAGAGAAATAGCCGATAAAGTGGGCGCCATTCTTTTGGCAGACATAGCCCACCCTGCCGGATTAATTGCAACCGGCCTTTTGAATAATCCGATGGAATATTGTCATATCGTTACCTCCACTACCCACAAAACCTTACGTGGACCCAGAGGCGGTATCATCATGATGGGTAATAATTTTGACAATCCCTGGGGCAGAACTACTAAAAAAGGCACTACTATAAAAATGTCCGCTGTTTTGAATAGTGGTGTATTCCCCGGAATGCAGGGCGGACCGCTTGAGCATGTAATTGCTGCCAAAGCAGTTGCATTTGGCGAAGCCTTAAAACCTGAATTTAAAGTATATGGTCAACAGGTTATAAAAAATGCAGCAGCCATGGCCAATGCCCTGGTTGAAAAAGGCTATAAAATCATTTCAGGCGGTACCGACAATCACCTGATGTTGATTGACTTACAATCAAAAGGGGTTACCGGAAAACAAGCTGAAAATGCACTTGTACAGGCAGATATTACTGTCAATAAAAACATGGTTCCTTTCGACAAACAGTCACCAATGGTTACCTCCGGTATCCGTATCGGAACTGCCGCAGTTACTACCCGCGGTTTCAAAGAAGCAGATTGTATCAGAACGGTTGAATTGATTGACAAAGTAGTTACCAATGTAGAAAACGAAGCCGTAATTAATGAGGTTCGTGCAGAGGTAAATGAATGGATGAAAGGATTTCAGTTGTACTAGGAGGTGTTATCGCAAAGACGGGGGAAGGATTATAAGGGCGCAAAGAGATGGTGCATAGGCTTCGTATCGCAAAGGAGGGGGAAGGCTCATAAGGGCGTAAGGAGATAATGCGGAGGCTTAAGTATGAAAAACTCCAAATACTTCGTATCGCAAAGGAGGGGGAAGGCTCACAAGGGCGCAAAGAGATTGTGCTGTGGCTTAGGCATGAAAAACTTCAAAAGATCTGATATCGCAAAGGCGGGGGAAGGCTAGGAAGGGCGCAAAGAGATAGTGCAGAGGCTTAGGCATGAAAAACTCCAAAGACCTGGTATCGCAAAGACGGGGGAAGGATTATAAGGGCGCAAAGGGATAATGCAGAGGCTAATGCATGAAAAACTCCAAAAGACCTGGTATCGCAAAGGAGGAAGGCTCACAAGGACGCAAAGGGATAGTGCAGAGGCTAATGCATGAAAAACTCCAAAGACCTGGTATCCGCAAAGACGGGGAAGGTTATAAGGGCGCAAAGAGATTGTGCAGAGGCTAATGCATAAAAAACTCCAAATACCTGGTATCGCAAAGGCAGGGAAGGCTCACAAGGGCGCAAAGAGATTGTGCAGAGGCTAATGCATAAAAAACTCAAATACCTGGTATCGCAAAGGCAGGGAAGGCTCACAAGGGCGCAAAGAGATTGTGCAGAGGCTTAGGCATGAAAAACTTCTAAAGCTCTGGTATCGCAAAGACGGGGGAAGGCTAGGAAGGGCTCAAAGGGATAATGCAGAGGCTAATGCATGAAAACTCCAAAGACTAAAGACCAAAGACCAAAGACCAAAAACTAAAAACCAAAAACCAAAAACCAAAAACTAAAAAACTAAAAAGAAATCTAAAATCAAAAATCAAAATTCAAAATTCTACCACCCCTCCACCGCCCAAACCAAAATAAACTCTCCATCCTTCTGGTAGTGGATTTCGAAGGACTTTTCGTAATCGTCTTTGATTACCTGTCCGGTAGTTTTGCCGATTTCCCAATCTAATTTGAAAGGTTTTATTAGGATATGACTGCCAAAATCGAGTGCTTTTCTACCGTAGGCTTTGTAGAGTGCTTCTTTGGCGCCCCAATAAACATGCATGTGGAGTAATTTGGTTTCGTCTTCCAAAGAATCCATTTCGGGTTGGTTAAGGACTCGCCAGGCTATTCGGTCTATTCGAGCGACAAAGTATTGGATATCAATTCCGACTAATTTCGGTGAAGCTACAATAGCAGCTCTATCGTGCGAATGACTCATAGAAATATGCCAATCTGAATTGTGCAAATAAGGCTTTCCATATTCATCCTTGAGGACCTCTCCCCTAACCTCTCTTCCTGACATGGTATGCAATAAATGCCTTACTGCCAACCAATCCACTCTTCTTCGACCTTTTATCAAATCAAGTTGTTCCATTTCCTTAGGAGTGAAATCAAGTTGTTTTAAAAAGAAGTCTTCCGATTCGACTACATGCCAAACTCCCAGCTCGACTTCAGACTTAACTTTTTTATGATATAAAACGGGCATGATTTGATTATCAGATTGGTATTATTGCATTCTAAAATTTAAAAAGCTGATGGGCTTAAATGTAAGAAAAGTATCCCAACTCCAAGGGCACAATGGAGCAATCTTCTCTGTTTTTGCAGATAAATCAGAAGAATACATCTACACTACCGGAGGCGATGGTTGGCTGGTGCAATGGAATACCAGAGATACTGAAACAGGAAAACTTATTGCAAAAACTGATGTACAAAATTTCTGTGGCTTAAAGGCCAAAGAAGATTTATTTGTTTGTGGAAACATGAATGGGGGAATTCATTGGATCCATCCGGGCAAGCCTGAAAATCAAAACAACATTCTTCACCATAAAAAAGGTGTTTTTAAAATTTTGAAACACAAAGAAGATGTCTATTCTCTGGGTGGAAATGGTACTATTTCGCTTTGGGACCTTGAAAAAGAAAAACCTGTTCAAAGTTTACAGCTTAGCGCCAGCAGTTTGAGATCCATTTGCTACGGTGCAAAAAATGATGAACTGATATTGGGGGGCAGTGACCATTCCATTTATTTTTTAAATAGAGAGAATTTTGAATTGACCAAGGTTTTAAAAAACGCACATCAAAATTCTGTTTTTTCACTTTGCCTTCTGGAGAAAAGGAATATCCTGATCAGTGGTGGCAGGGATGCCATGTTGCATTTTTGGGACCTCAACACCTCCGAACCGGTAGTTTTTCATAAAATCCCGGCCCATTTATTTACTGTTAATTGTATCGTTCATTGTCCGGAGCCGGGCATTATTGCTACAGCAAGTCGGGATAAAACCATCAAATTGTGGGATGATAAATCCTTTGAACTGGTAAAAGTTTTGGAAGGACTGAGGGATGGTGGCCATTATAATTCAGTGAATGATTTGTGTTGGCTTCCAAAAAACAAAATGCTCGTTTCGGTCGGCGATGACCGAATGGGGCAGCTTTGGAAATTTGAATAAAAGTAAAAAATTAAACCAGTCCGGTTTTTCAGGGTTACAGTTTAAAATCCATTGAATGAAAATACTGCTAACCGGAGTCACCGGATATATCGGGAAAAGGCTGCTACCACTTTTGGTTGAGGAAGGACACGAAGTGATTTGTTGTGTCAGGGATTTGAAACGATTTGAATCTGAAAAATATGCAAAAGGGAAGATTCAAACCATTCTTTTGGATTTATTAAACAAAGAAACCCTTCAAAATATACCTGCTGACATTGACATCGCATTTTACCTGGTTCATTCTATGTCGGGGGGAGATGGAGATTTTGAAGACCAGGAAGCAGAAAGCGCCCAAAATTTCATATCCAGATTAAATGAGACCAGAGCTCGCCAAATTATTTACCTGAGTGGAATTGTCAATGAAGACCACCTTTCCAAACATTTAGCTTCCAGGAAAAATGTAGAAGAAATTTTAGGTTCCGGCAAGGTTCCCTTAACCACTTTAAGAGCCGGTATTATAATCGGTTCCGGTTCTGCATCTTTTGAAATCATGCGTGACTTGGTTGAAAAGCTCCCCGTAATGATTGCTCCAAAATGGTTAAAAACAAAATGCCAGCCAATTGCTATCCGGAATGTTTTGGGATACCTCAAAGGAGTAATGGATTTGGAGTCGACCTTTGGAGAAAGCTTTGATATTGGCGGGCCGGATGTATTGACTTATCGGCAAATGTTATTGCAGTTTGGTCAGGTCAGAAAACTAAAAAGAAGTATTTGGGTAGTACCGGTAATGACTCCACGGCTTTCCTCATATTGGTTATATTTTGTAACCTCCACTTCCTATTCCCTGGCACAAAACCTGGTAGACAGTATGAAAGTGGAAGTAATTGCAAAGGAAAACAGAATAAAAGCACTTATTCCTCAAGAACTTATTGGATACAAGGACTCCATTCGTTTGGCATTTGATAGAATTGCCCAAAATGAGGTTGTATCCAGTTGGAAAGATGCCATGTCCTCTCCCCTATTGGATGACGGAATTGCAAAACACATAGAAGTACCGGTAAATGGTTGTTTCATTGATAAGCGAAAGGTTCCCGTGGAAAACGAAGAGAGGACCTTGGATAAAATTTTCTCCATTGGAGGAGACAATGGCTGGTACTATGGCAATTGGATGTGGAAATTGCGCGGATTTTTGGACAAATTGGTTGGAGGAGTAGGCTTAAGGCGTGGCCGCAAACACCCAAACCATATCACCGCAGGAGATTCCCTTGATTTTTGGCGGGTATTACATGCAAGCAGGAAAGACAAACGGCTTTTGCTCTATGCTGAAATGAAATTGCCAGGGGAAGCCTGGATTGAATTTAAAATCACTCCCGAAAACCAACTGATACAAACCGCAACCTTCCGGCCTCTTGGGATATTGGGAAGACTTTATTGGTATTCAGTTCTACCTTTCCATGCCTTCGTTTTTGAAGGAATGATTCAAAATATTGTGACCGAATAAAGGAGGGAAGTCTAAACCTTTCAGTTCAGCTTCCCTCACAAATAAATCACAGGAATAAATCTTTTGGTTCCGAAAGGAGGCTGGACTATTTTTTAAAAAATTAGTTCCTATTTAAAAGGCCTTCAAGGGTTCGGAACCTTTATCCCAAAAATTTTTGGGTTTATTTATAATGGTGTTTCAATGTGGGAATTAATTACCTCGGGAGTATCATTAATGAGGCAAAAGAAGGTTGGACACTTATGTTAACCTGTTCAATCTATTCAGTTGCTATTCTCTTTAAAAACAAACATTGAACGTCCAGTCAAATTCGAATAATTCTCCCGGTTGCAATTTGTTTCCCTTAGGCGTAAATCAAAGTTTCGCCAATTTAATCTAAATTTTTAATCCGTCTCAAAAAAAAGGGTTTTAGGTGATTAATTATTAAAATTTGCCATGCCTGTCCTTTTCAGGTTGAAAAACAAATTTTGTTTATCAATGAAACTGTAATTGAATCCACATTACAATTACAGAAGTCAGATTATCTTGATGTAAACTTCATTAGGGTCTCTAATCCAATACATCGATTTTTTTGGTGTTTTGGGGTTACGATGACGGATTATTTACTGTAGACTATGAAGTCACTTTGAGAATCAGATGAGATAATCGGACAATCACCAAGCATGGCTTCTAAATTGAATATTCCTTTGCCATTTGGAGAAGTCTTCGAGATTCTGTCATCATCAGAACCGATAATTAAACCAATTAGACTGCTTCCATTTGCAGGAATATTATTTTTTATTCCTACTGCCAGTGCATTGGTAGTAGGATCTGATTTTTTAAATCTCACCTCCAGAGTATGGCTGGAAGGAACTGAGGACAATTCATCAATTTTCATGATGTAATTGGTTCCCGGCTTGGTAACTTTTATTTGTAAAAGTTTACCATCATAACCATAAGTTCCAAGGCAGTCGCTACTTACAAAGGTTATCAGGATTCGCTTATTTACCTGGTCAAATACTACATCAGAAGTAATATCTGCGATTTCGTACTCACAAACACTCATTATTTCTTCAATTTTTAGTTCTTCTTACTTCAAGGCTTAAACAATGTAAAGCCCCGCCCTTTTCGATCATTTTCCAATGATTGGCTAATTTTTTCACCAAAATCTTATGGGTTTTCAGGATGGTAGAAAACTTTTCTTCAGCCTGGTTTAAATCCTTGTGAAAAATTTGCCTGGAACCCGATGCGTCCGACACGGGGCTAAATGTTGGGATATAAAGCAGTGTTTTTTGATTATAGGATTCAACCAGTCCGTTATTTAAAGGAAGTGGAATCCATTTTCTTTCTTCTTTATTTTCCTCACAAACTACAGGAATGGGAGTTCGAATTACTTTTAATTTCTTCCCGGATTTTAGAATTAATCCTTGTAGTTTCTTAGAGATCAAATCAAGGGCCCGATTGTTACCCTCAAACCAAACTTTTTCCAGTGGTGACAAATCGGTAATACCTGATGAATTTTCCAAGGCTCCGATCAAAATTCTGAATTCATCCTCTGTCTCTCCATACCCGATTAAATTTGCAAACAAATCCAAATGGTATAGGGGATCCTGAAATGAGATTTTGAAGTTTCCATTGGAAATTTTCATAGCATTCTCATATTCCGATCCCCTATCCGGGAAAATTTGGATATGTTCATACTTGTCAGGTATGCAAAAATCAATAGTTTCATAACCATTTTGATCTACCAAACAATTGTCTTCATATGCTGATTCAAAAGGTTGGAAAAAATCCAACCTCCGCTTACTGGTAGTCAAAATAAAATCGTCACCATAAAGAAAGTCTCCTCCCTCTATGCTGCTGGGGAATTTCAGTTTTTCAAAGCTATTTGGCCTAGCAGCATCAATAAATCCTGCCAGGCCAGATTTTGGTTTTTGGGGCACTATTGGTTCTAATAAATAGCTTTTGTGCCCGATATGCGATTCAAAAACAAAGAGTCTGTCTCTGTTCCACAACTTTACATCAGGTACATAAATGACATCTATGCGCCTATTTTCATTAGAATATTTTTCAATCAAACCTTTAAGAATAGAAAATGCCTGATTTCCAGGATATTCCTTTTCTATTAAAAAAGGAGTCAAGAGGGTTACATTACATTGAGGCAATGCTTCCAAAAAGCTGATAAGAATTTTATCATATGAATCATCACAAACTTCAAAATCAGGAAAAGGAAACATGATTTCCTCTATCTTTCCTTGCCAGGAAGACACCGGATAAATCCTTGTGGAGACCTTCTCTCTAAGCATGGAACCACCCGACCTGATATCGTCTGCTCCAAAACTTAGTGTATAATTTCCGAAAATCATCTTAAAGGATTTTTGATTTAAATAACAATCCAAATATCTTCACACCTGAGAATCCAAACAAAACCAAAAAATTGAAATTGTAAAATCCTAAGTATTTCGAAGATTGGATTTTATGTACATTTCGATTATTGAAACCCAAATCAACCTAAATCGACCCCCAATGGCCGTCTCAAGCCAACTATTCGAACTAATTCAGAACCTGACTGTCGCTGAAAAAAGGCATTTCAGGATGTTTGCTAATATACAGGAAGGAGAAAAAAACTATCTCAAACTGTTTGATCTCGTTAGCAACCAGGAAGAATATGATGAAGAATCCGTAAAAGAAGCTTTTAAAGGTGAAAAAATTGTAAACAGCTTACATGTCACCAAAAATTACCTGGTAAAGCTTATTTTAAAAAGCCTCAAACTTTATTATTCCGGCCAAAAAGGTGAAATCAAGCTCCATAACCTTTTACTTGACTTCCATATTTTAGATAAAAAAGGTCTGTATGATCATGCCAGAGAGGTATTGGGCAAGATTAAAAAGCTGGCATTGGAAATGGAACATTTTAACATTGCCTGGTGGGTCATTACCAAAGAGTTGTCTTACCTCTTTAGTAAGGAAGAAAAAAAACTGGAAGAAGGGTTAAAAAACCTTTGTGAAGAATTATTGGAAATAGAAAAAAAAATAGGACAACAAACCAGGTCCATCTATTTTTTAAAGAAAAATTCTTTGGGAGCAAGAAGTGGAGCCCATTTTGAATTAAATGACCCAAAAGTAAAAGAATTCAAAGAAGAGATAAGGGAATCTAAAAACCTTCCGGTAACAGCTGAACTTAGTTACCTCCAGGGGCTTGCCCAGGAAAAAGGCATGCAATTGGATTATGAATCAAAGTTTACCATCTACTCCGACATTCTTAAGCTTTGGAAATCCAAACCCTTCTTGATCGAGTCTGACCCACAGACTTATAAAATAAACCTGGCGAATTATCTTAATTCCTGTTTCAACATCCAAAAGTTTGACGAATTCCCCAGAATAATAAAAGAGATAAATTCACTCCCCACAGGTAGTTTTGATGAAGAAGGGGAAACTTTTCAAAATTATGCCTTTTATGAATTGTTGTACCTCATGAATGTGCAAAATTTTGAAGAGGCTAAAAAAAGGCTGCCTTTTATTGAAGAAGGAATTATTAAATACCGCCGAAAAATTCATAAAGCAAGAGAAATTGCATTCTATTACAATGTTTCAATACTCCATTTTTTGATGTGGAACTTTGAAGAAGCATTGGATTGGATCAATAAGATACTTCACCTTTCCAAAACAGAACATCGGCAGGATTTACAAAGAGTAGCGCACCTATTGCAACTAATTTATCATTTTGAACTGGGAAATCAGGATTTGTTATTTAATCTGGTATCTTCTGTTCAAAGAAAATTAAGCCGTAAAAAAGACCTAAGTCCTTTTGAAGCGTTATTTTTTAACCAATTCAACAGATTATTGAAATGTATCAATGTCAAAGAAGTAGAAGATTGTAAAAAGGAATTTTTCTCTGAACTGGAAGATTTCACAAAAAACAACAAAAAGGGAATCTTATATGGTCTGGACGAAACCATTCTTTGGTTGAAAAATTCTCTTGAAAAACCAGTACAATGATTAAAAATGACCTTGAGAGCAGAGCAGATGTAGAATATTTGGTTAGAACCTTTTATGAAAGGGTAATTCCTGATCCGGTTATTGGATACATTTTTACAGAAATAGCCCAATTGGATCTTCCTTCACACCTTCCAATTTTAGTAGATTTTTGGTGTGGCGTTCTTTTTCAAGACAGTTCCTATAAAGGAAACCCCATGCTGGTTCATTTAAAACTCAATGAACAGGAGAAACTTACAAAAGAACATTTCAACAGGTGGCTGGAATTATGGGAAACAACTGTACTTGAACATTTCGAGGGTCCAAAAGCCACAATAGCCTTGGAAAGAGCAAAGCAAATTGCATTATTGATGATGCATAAATTAGAAAGTGCTAAGTAGGATTCTGATTTTATCTTTTTGAAATGGGTCAAAAGGAACCAAATTGAAAGGAGAAAAGTTAAATACTGCAATCTTAATTTTATTAAAAAAGGAAAATCATGCACCTTAAGGTTCGCGACCTAGAACTTTCAGACATTCCTTTACTGCTAGACTATTGGTACAATAATACAGATGATCATCTTGTCGGCATGGGTGTAGATTTGAAGAAAATGCCTCCCAGGAAAGCATTTGAAAATATGCTTGAGATACAATTGTCCATTCCGATTATTTTGCGTCAATCCTATGTCTTAATTTGGATGTTAGATGAAAAACCGGTTGGCCATTCCAACATCAATCAAATTGAATACGGTCATCATGCAAATTTGCACCTCCACATTTGGGAAAAAGAATTGAGAAAATCAGGTTTAGGTAGACAGTTTGTTGAAATGTCGTTGCCTAAATTTTTTGAAGCAATGGACCTGGAATATATCATTTGTGAACCTTATGCTCATAATCCCGCTCCTAATAAAACTCTTGAAAAACTAGGGTTTACTTTTATAAAAAAATATACCACCATCCCCGGTTCCATTAATTTTGAACAGGAGGTAAATCAGTGGAGGAGGGGGAAGGGGTGAAGGATTGAGGGAGTGAAGGGTTGAGGGAGTGAAAGAGGGTTGGAGGGTTGAAGGAGTTGGAGGGTTGAAGGGTTGAATTTTGAATTTTGAATATTGAATTTAAAAATAAATGGAAGGGTTGGTAATTAAAAATGCGGGGGTGGATGATTGTGAAGCGATAAGCTTTTTGATAAGGGAGAATACTCGAAGGTATTGGAAAATAATTATACGGAGCAACAAATGGAGGTTTGGATACGACATACCGGACCGGAGGCGATTAAAAAATTGTTGGGAAGGAGGACCATTTTTGTGCTTTTTTGGAAAACTCCCTAGTAGGAACAGTTGCTTTGGAAGATGGTGAAATGGTTGGAATGTACATATCGGCAGCACATCTTAGAAAAGGAATTGGTAAGGAATTGTTAATCTACCTTGAAAACTACGCACGTGAGCTCAACATTGATTCTATTAGCCTAACTTCGACCCCTGCCGGTCTGCCATTTTATCTGGCAAATGGCTATGTAGTGCAGGGCCCTGAAACCATTGTTGTAGATGGAGTAGCATTCCATGAAACACGAATGTCAAAGCATCTTTTTTATAAAAAATAGTAAAATTCTACTCCAAAACTCAACAAATTTCAACAGTTGCACTTCCTATTGCTAGCTTATTAGTTACTGGATGTGAATCATCCATATTTCAAATTGAATAACATTCTTGGGGGAGCTTCAAATTAGGATTTGTTGAATTTACGGTTTACGAGTATCTTAAAAAGAGGAACACCGAACACCAAATAGCGAACTCCACGATCTTAATCGAATTATTAGGCCTGAAAATCATTATTATTAGTAACCAATACACATGAGAGCATACCGAATCTTTACACGATTCACATTTTGGCTGAGTGTTATTGCACTGATAGGAGCCGTTCATGATGCCGGTTTTGGTGAAAATGAACAAATTGAGCCCTTCATACAGGTTCTTTTTCTTTGGACCATTGCATTTGGAATTGGTAGTACTACAGTAAGGTATATCGAGAGAGAAGGGAGACCTAAAAGAAAGGTTTTCTTGTTTGATGCACTCAGTATGCTTTTGTTGGTTTTTATTTTGGTCATTCAATTGGGCTGGGTGGATGTCATAAATTTCATGGAGCATAAAACTGGCTCAACCTGGCTGTAATCCTGGTATTTATTCGTGAGTTTTCTGCCCTTCAAATCGAATTCAAAAGAGCATTAATCAACCCGGCCCAACTCTTCATTCTCAGTTTTTTGGTGGTAATCATTTTAGAGCGTTTATGTTGATGTTGCCCAAAGCAACTTATGAAGGTATTAGTTTCATCGACGCACTCTTCACCTCCACCTCAGCGGTGTGCGTTACAGGTTTGATTGTAGTCGACACAGGAAGTTATTTTACGCATTTTGGGCAGTCCATCATTATTGTATTGATACAAATTGGGGGTCTGGGCATCATGACTTTTGCAAGTTATTTTAGCTATTTTTTCAGAGGCAGGACCTCTTATGAAAACCAATTGGTCCTGAGTGACATGACCAATTCAGAAAAATTAGGGGAAGTTTTTACCACTTTGAAAAAGATCTTACTCGTCACCTTTTATATAGAATTAACCGGCGCTGTTGCCTTATTTTTCAGTTTGCCCGAAGAGATGCGCAGTAATTTTTCCTGGGCATCTTTTTTCACCATTTTCCACGCCATTTCTGCTTTTTGTAATGCCGGTTTTTCAACCATGAGCAACAGCCTTTTTGACGATGGATTTAAATTCAATTATGGTTTCCAGCTGATTATCATCGGACTTTTTGTATTTGGAGGAATGGGGTTTCCCATCATTTTCAATATTTACCAGGTCTTTAAAACTTTTTTAAAAAGAAGAATCCATCCCCTGCTCAATCGCGAACGACCACTTTATACGCCCTGGATACTCAACCTGAATACCAGAATAATCTTGATTACTACCATTTCCCTGACTTTGATTGGAACGATACTGTTTTATTTTATAGAATACGATAACACTCTGTCAGAGCACGGGCCTTTGGGAAAGATGGTAACTGCATTATTTGGGGCCGCCACTCCAAGGACTGCAGGATTCAATTCAGTAGACATGGCAGCCTTAAAGTTCCCTACCCTAATGCTAACTTTTCTTTTAATGTGGATTGGCGCCTCTCCGGGTTCAACGGGTGGTGGTATCAAGACCAGCACTTTTGCCATTGCCATTCTCAATTTTCTTTCTTTGGCTCGGGGAAAAGAAAGAATTGAAGTATTTAGAAGAGAGATAGCAGCCATTTCTGTTAGAAGAGCATTTGCTATTATTTCGCTTTCATTGATTATCATTAGTTCCGGAGTGGTGGCAGTTTCTATGTTTAATCCTGAGATGGATTTACTCCATGTCGCGTTTGAATGTTTCTCCGCCTACAGTACCGTTGGACTGAGCCTTGGGATTACCGGTGATTTCAGTGTGGGAAGTAAATGGGTTATCATTTTAGTAATGTTTATAGGCCGGGTAAGTATGCTATCTATTTTGATAGCTTTATTACCAAAAGTGAAATACAAAAACTATCAATATCCTACAGAAGAGATACTTATAAATTAATAAATTATGAAATACATCATATTTGGCTTGGGAAACTTTGGGTCTTCATTGGCCATTAAACTAACCAGTCAAGGACATGAAGTAATCGGAGTGGATAAAAGGATTGAAAAGGTCAATTCTTATAAAGAGAAAATTTCCCATACCATTTGCATGGATTCCACGGACCAGTTTACCATGACCGGTTTGCCTTTGAAGGATACCGATATTTTTATTGTAGCGATTGGCGAAGATCAGGGTGCCAATATTATGACCACTGCCATTTTAAAAAACCTGCAGGCAAAACGGATCATTTGCAGGGCGATTACTCCATTGCAAGAAAACGTTTTGCAAGCCATGGGTGTGAAAGAAATTGTTTATCCGGAAGAAGAATCAGCTGAAAGATGGGCAAAAAAACTTTGTCTGACCGGAGTTATCAACTCCTTTGAAATAAGTGGAAATTACAGCATCATTGAAGCAGAAGTGCCTCCAAGGTTTATTGGTAAAAAATTGGAAGAATTGAATTTGATAAGAAATTATGACGTGGTTATTCTTACCACCATAAAAGAGGTACCGGAGAAAAACCTGATTGGAAAAGAACACCTTTCGAGAAAAGTCCAGGGGGTGGCAAGGCCTGAAACCCTATTGGAAAAAGGCGATAAGATTGTTTTATATGGTGCGAATAAAGACATAGATCGCTTGTTGAAAGCAGATTAATGTGTAAATTACAAATCCACACTTAAAGCAATAGACATGACCATCCTAATTACCGCCATTGTTTTGATCGTCGCTTTGCTCCATTCCTATTTTCTCTATTTCGAAATGTTTGCCTGGACCACTACCGGCAGAAAAATCTTCCGACAATTTGAACCGGAACTGTTTGAAAAAACAAAAGTCTTGGCTGCAAACCAAGGACTTTACAATGGTTTTTTGGTGGCCGGCCTGGTTTGGTCTTTTTTCATTTCCGACCCTACTTGGCAGGAAAATATCCGTCTCTTTTTTCTCGGATGTGTAGCGGTAGCAGGGATTTATGGAGGCATTACCGCTAGTAAAAAAATATTTTATGTTCAGGCGATTCCTGCATTGTAGGAATTATTTTGCTGATGTTTTCCTGAATAGCGATTTTATAATCTCCGCAGGCCAAAAGGATCTTTTTAAAAAACAACAGAACCTGTATCACTACCGTTTAAAGGGAAAAGTTACGAGCCTATGGATCCAATTCTGGATGCTGAACCAAGAATCATTGAAAGAGGAACTTTGTTTTCCAAATTAGCATTCATCGCTTCAATGGCTGGATTTTTCTCCTTATTTCTGGTTTACAGAGGAGCCCAAAATGTTCTGAACCAAGTCATGAGCTTTGTCGATTTTAGAATCCTTATCATGGTTTTTTTATTTTTCTCTCTCCTTGGATTCTCCTTTTCGGTTATTTCTATTTTAAAAAGAGAAAAAAACTGGTGGATGAAAACTGCAGGTGTTTTTCTCAATATTTTTTTGCTTTTCCTGATTATCGGATTTATGATTTTTGGAAATATAGGCTGGTATTAAAATTAATTGGAATACAAGTCATATTTCCTGGCAGACGCAGCTTTGACCTTTTCTTGGTGGAATTTACGGTTTACGATTTACGGTTTACGGTTTACGGTTTATTCATGCCTGTAAAACGGATCTCCAAGAGCGAACAGCGAATAGCGAATACCGAATACCGAACAACAAAACATTCAACAATTTAGTCCGCCTGGAATATTATATTAAACTACCAAATCTGGTTTAATACCTTCAATCCTTTTATATTTGAATTTTTCCCATTCAAATAACAGAAATGAGGCAGATTTTTACACTCACTTTCCTTTTTTTATCCTTCAACATTTTTAGCCAAATTGACAGACCGGCAGCCATCAACCTCTCAGGTGTAGTAGATTGGTCCAGAGAATTGGTATTTACAGATGCTTTTAAACAATCCAGACAGTGGATTGCTCATAGCACTGCTCCTGGCTCAGCCTGGGACTCAGGCGTTAGCATTCCCTTGGGAGCTGATGGTTATCCCTTGGAAATTCCATTCGACAATGGAATAGATGGCCCCCAAAGCATCCGAACCTTGATGGTTTGGGATCTGGAAGAACATTATCCGGGTGGAAATTACAGACTGGTAGCTGAAGGCACCGGTATAATCCGTTTGTGGGGAGCTGCTTCCGGTACATTCAATTGCCCGATTGATACCCTTGTGAGCGTAAACCCGGCCCAGGGCGGAGTGGCACTTGAAATTGATGCCTCAGATCTTGCTGATCCGGTTCATAATATTCGATTCATTTATCCGGATTATGTTGATACTTATCAAAATCAGACATTTACTACAGAGTTTTTGGATTTTGTAGATGACTTTCAGTCCATTCGATTTATGGATTGGTTGAAGACCAATCATTCTCCTGTTCAAAGTTGGTCAGAAAGAACACCGGCAAATTATTTCACCCAAACCGTTGAATCCGGTACCTCCTGGGAATACATAGTCGAATTGAGTAATTTGATGAAAAAGGATCCCTGGATTTGTGTTCCTCATTTGGCCGATGACAATTACATCTTTGAATTGGCGACCCAGTTGAAAAATGATTTGGATCCCGGTCTGACCATTTATTTAGAATACAGCAACGAACTTTGGAACGGAGCTTTCCAACAAAATCATGATGTAGCTAACCTGGCCAGCCAGTTAGGATATACCGGGCAACCCTGGGAACTCACCTGGAAATATACAGCCAAAAGAAGCGCTGATATTTTTAAAATATTTGAAGATGTTTTCGGTGGAGAGGAAAGGCTGGTAAAAATCATTCCTACACAGGCAGCCAATCCCTGGTTGACAAATCAGATTTGTACTTATTTCCACGATCCTTTTTATAATCCGAATAATGTAAGTGCTGATGCGATTGCCATTGCTCCATATTTTGGAGGAAATGTAGCCAATGAAATCATTGACAGGGGCAGATTGGGAACCATTACCATTCCGGAAGTTTTAGCTGCGATGGATACCAATATGACAGGAGAAGTCTTTACCTGGATGGATGGAAACAAAACTGTCGCCAATGATTACGGATTGGACCTTATCAGTTATGAAGGTGGTCAACACTTGGTTGCAACCGGTGCAAATGTCAACAATCAGGATTTGACAGATCTGCTTATTGCTACCAACAGGGATTCCGGTATGTATGATTTGTATTGTACATATTTTGATTATTGGTACGAGCAAACGGAAGGTGGCTTGTTCGCTGTTTTCTCTTCCCATTCAGGTCCATCCAAATGGGGAAGCTGGGGCATCAAAGAATTTATGGCGGACACCTTAAATTATAAATATCACGCGGTACAAAACTGCGTGTTGTCTTATAATACACAACCAGTTGGAACAACTGAAACTGGAAGCAATAATCCTAATTTTCAGGTATTCCCTAACCCTAGTCAGGACGGAATTTTCACCATTACTCATGACCTTAATTTTCCAACTGTGAAAGTTTTCGACCTGAATGGAAAGGCTATCAAATTCCAAATGCAACATTATTCAAAGGAACAATTGGGTCTTCAGCTATTTTCAAAAGGTATGTATCTTATTCAACTACATGATCAAAATGAGAACGCTACCATGAAAGTCCTTGTGAAATAATCTAAACTTCACTTGGATTGATACCAAAATAGTCTTTATAACTTCTTGAAAAATAAGACAGATTTGAATAGCCTACCTCGTAGGCTATTTCCGAAACTGTCGCTGTTTTCTGTTCCAGCATTTCCTTTGCACGAGTCAATCTGAATTCCCGAATCAAAAGGTTTGGACTTTTGGCTGTAATGGCCTTTATTTTTCGATTGAGTTGGGAACGACTAAATCCAACCTCAGAAGCTAGTTCTTCTACAGAATAAAATTCATTCGAAAGATTTTTTTCGATGGCATTTTTTACCTGTTCCAAAAACCGCTCATCCATGGAACTGAGCTTACCAATGGAAGGCACGATGCTACCATTTTTCCCAAAAACAAGTTTAAGGTTTTCTCTTTGGCTTATAAGATTTTTGACCCGGGTAGCCAACTCTTTAGAATTGAAAGGCTTGGTGAGGTAATCATCAGCACCAAATTCCAAACCCTGAATTTTTGCTTCATCACCTGCCTTCGCAGTTAACAGCACTACAGGAACATGGGATGTTGCAGTATTGGTTTTTATTTGCCGGCATAATTCCATTCCATCCATTTCGGGCATCATCACATCTGAAAGAATTAAATCCGGAATTTTTTCAATGGCGATTTCAAGTCCTTCCCTTCCATTCGTACCAAGTAAAATCTGATAATCTTCAGATAATTGCTCTGCAATGTAGGTTCTCAAATCAGGATTATCTTCAACAACCAATATGACCGGCAACTCTGAATCCGTTTTAGGGTCCATATTGTTTAAAGAAAGTTCTGAAATTGATTCAATCGCTATGTTTTGGAGTGGTTCTTTGCTATTAGGAGCAATTTCATTCTTATTAAAACTTTCTTTTTTAAATGGCAGACTTATTTTAAATATAGTGCCGAGCCCCTCCGTACTTTCCACTCTTATTCTACCCCGATAAAGGTCAACCAATTCTTTCACCAGGGCCAGGCCAATGCCTGTTCCCTCATCTACCTTTCCTTCTACCTGATAAAAACGATCGAAGATTTTTTCACTTTCACCTTCACCCAATCCACCTGCAGTGTCGCTAATTTGAATATAAAAATGCTCCTTTTCAAAATGACAATTAACATTTACTTTCCCGTTTTCAGGAGTAAATTTGAAAGCATTGGACAATAAATTAACCAGGATTTTTTCAAGTTTATCATCATCGAAAAAGGTCGTTTCATTTTCCTTAGGAAATTGTGTTATCAAATGGATGTTTTTTCGTTCTGCCATACTTTCAAATGAAAAAACCAACATCCTGACAAATTGAATCAGGTTACCCTCACGAACTTTTAGATCCATCTTACCTTGATCCAGTTTACTCAGATCAAGGATTTGATTTACAAGATTTTGAAGTCTGGAAGCATTGCGCTTCATGATCCGAAGGTATTTTCCTTTTACAGGAATTTCCATTTCATCATCAGGATTTTCTGATGCCGGAATCGCTTCAAGGGATTGTTGAATCGGACCAATGATGAGACTTAATGGTGTGCGAAATTCATGGGAAATATTTGCAAAAAATCTTGATTTCATCATATCAATCTCCTTTGCTTTTTCAACCTGAGACTTAGCACGTTCGTTCAATTGTAATTTTCTGGCCAGACCCAAGGCTAAAATCAACATAAAGCCTGAATAACCAACCATCCAGGGATTAATAGGAAGTATTGCCGGTACCAAACCGAAGTTATGCAATATTCCAAACAAGGAAAAAAAAGCCAACCACAAGGCGCTGGAAACAAAATAATTTACCTGAATATTTTTCAATCGCAAAAGACGGATGCAAACAATGAGTGTTATAATAAAAAATAAAAAAATAGAAAATGTATTAAAATTATCGGCAACATCGGCATGAAAATATCTAATCAAACCCTTTACAATAATAGACCCTATCATCACCCATAATAGCCATCGAAAAATCTTATCATCTTTTGGAGAAATAGTTTTCAATTCGGTAAAAGAGCGACCAAATTGTATAAAAAATACCAGGGTAAGAGAAGTTAGCATCATCCACAAAACATCCCGAAGTTGAGGGTAATATGGGAATGCAAAGTCTTGAAAATTTGAAAAGGGATTCAAAAATTCAAAATGGATAAAAATCACCATCAGTAAAGCTGATAAATAAAGATAGGAGAAGTCTTTTGTGTAAAAAAAGAAAAACAAAACATAGATTCCAACGATCAATGCAAAATGTTGAAGCATTATCATTTGGGAAAAGGTTCCTTTTTTGTCTACAGGAATCGGAATTCCAGGATGCCTTATTTCTAAACTGGTTAGTACATAATCAGGATCTTTTAAATGAACATACAAGTCAAAGATTTTTTCTTTTTCGAAAGAAATTTTTAGTCCGGATACCCCGAAGAGGAAATCCCCGGAACGCTTATTTTTGGGAAGTTTTATTCCTGTGTGGCTTTCAAAAATCACTTGACCATTGTCAACAATATATAAATCAAAATATTCTAATCCTGATATGTATTCATTGTACTGTCGGGGAGACACTAGCAATAAATTCCAATCCTTAATTTCCTTTTCTGAAAAAACAGAAGCCTTTAACCAAACCTCTTTTGGCCCTCTGATCATAAGTTCAGAAGTATCGATTGGCCGAAATAAATCTCCATTGTCTTTAACAATCACTTCATCAATTGTAAATGTACCCTTATCATCAATCAAAATTTGGGTTTTGCCTTGAAGTGGATACCTGGGGAAGGTATCTGGCAAAACATATGTTTGGCTACTATCAGATGGTTCTGCATTCAATAGCAAGGGAAAAATCAATACGCATATACAAAAGATAATTCCAGATGTTTTAAAGCCCATAATCCTATTTTTTCAAGGAGAAAATGAGAGTCCGGCTTTAAAATTACCATTTAAAAGGAAGATTTTAAATCCGGACCCCTTGATGATGCATTCTATTTTTTTAATTGTTTTCGTACCAGGAAGCATACATTACCTGTGGAGGCATTGGACTATTCTTCTTGGTTTCATCGTCCTCAAAGACCTCTAAATCCAAATTGTGAAAAGAAACCAATTTCCAAATTCCATCCTTTTTATGTGCAATTCCCGTCCAAAGTACCTGAGGATTTTCAGGTCTTTCTTCATCTCTGGAAACGGCAGCAAAAACATGCATTAAAGCAACATCATTGCTTATAAACTTCACTTTATCGACAGTACAAAAAAGTTTGGTATCCTTATACACTTCTTCAAAAAGGCTGGTGTGGGCTTTGGCATTTTGGTTCACCATCATATCCTTGAAATAATATCCGTTCCAAACTATAAAATCGTGATGGTCTTCAAAGGCTGAAGCAAAGGTTTCACCGCTTCCGACAGACCAACCTTTAGAGATAGTTTCAGCAAGGTTTCTAATGGCTTTTTCATCTGCATCATTTTGGGAGAATAGTGTATTCGATGCAATCATTAAAAAAAGGAAAAACAGGTTTTTCATGGTTTAATAGATTTAAACTAACGGTTATTTAAATGGCATTAATAATTCAATGGAAGAGTGAATTTCCTTCAGCAATCCACTGGTTTCGAGAGGTAACAATTGCAAGTCATCAGCATTCAAACCTATAACTACTGCTCCAAAGGCAAACAATAGAAATAAGGCTGAAATCTGGAATTTTTGATGCGCATGTCTTTCGATTCTAATCTTTGATTTTTCCATCATTGGTTTATTTTTAAATTGATGCCATCAAAGGTATTTTGGATGACTTCCCTTTGTTTTCACTTATGGAGCAAAGACTTTAAAAATTGACGCAACGTCGAGTATTTGAAGCTTTTTGAATAAAAATTGCGTCATTAATGCTATCCTTGATTATATTTTGAACCTGTTTTCCAGGAAATCCATTTAATGTTTTAAATTCCAGATACATGAAAATTTTTACGCTCACCATTTTTACAATTTTCACTACCCTATTTCTACATGCCCAGGAAGAACTCGTCAGCTTCCAAAGTGGTAATCTCACCCTTGATGGCACTTTAAGTATACCTGAGGGCGATGGTCCTTTCCCGGTAGTAATTTTAGTCCATGGCTCAGGTCCAAATGATCGGGACCAATCCATTACCCTGACCGGGGGCAATGCACTTTGCTTGTACCCTGGCCTGTACAACAAAACCATCAAAAACTTTAAGGATATAGCTGACTACCTGAGCGCAAAAGGCATCATGGTATTTAGGTATGACAAAAGAACCTTGACGCATGCTTCAGCTCTCGATCCTATAACCATCAGCACCTATGATTTTGTTGACGATATCGAAGCAGCGATAGATTATGTAAAAACAAGAAGTGAGGCTGATCTGGAATGTATTGTTTTGGCAGGACATAGTCAGGGAGGAGCTTTAATTCCTATAGCTGCAAAAAATAGAAATGATGTTCATGGACTCATTTCTTTGGCGGGTGCAGTCACACCTGTAGATTCTTTACTTCCTGAACAATACCGCTACATCTATGTAACCTGCGCCAACGATCCTAACAGCGGTGAATTTGTAGCCAGTCAATTGTATGATCAATTCAATCAAATCAGAAATGGGACTTTCCCGGCCAATACTCAGGTGAGCGTCAACTTCCCCGGCAATCCTAATCCAATACCATTTGGATATCCGATTTTTTGGGAAGACTGGATTGAAATGGGAGATTCTGTGGTTCAAAACTACTTGCAGGCTGATTTGCCTGTTTTGATTATTCAGGGACAGGATGATATCAATGTACCTCCATCAGATGCGATGCGTTTGTTTAAAGCCCTGGAGGGCCAACTGGATGTAAGTGTAGATACCTTCATTGCCATCAATCACTTTTTGACCAATTTTGAAGACAATAATGTTAGCCAGGAAATTCTTGAAAGGATTGAAAGATGGATCAAAGCCGGGAAAACAACTCCGATTAAGGACATTAAATCATTGGAAGGGGTCAGCCTGATGGTGGATAGATGCAGTTTGACGATCCACCTGAATGGCAATCCCGGAGATTTGAACAATTTCCAATTATTTTCCATCAATGGTGCCCTGGTAAAAAGTGGAAATCTTAATTCGGAAGGTTCAACATCCATCACCGATCTTAAATCAGGTAGTATTTATATTTTAAAAATAAACGGGAATGGCACTTATCAGGAGAAAGTATTTATTCCCTGATTTTTTTTAGAATAAAAGCGCATTGAACCAACTTGGAGCTTGTTTTTCTTGTTCTAAAAAAGAACATCAAAAACCTGACTCATGAGTAAAAAAATGGGGTTTAATGCGACCTGGTCGATGGCAGTTGGTGGAATGGTTGGCGGTGGAATTTTTTCGGTTTTAGGAGTGGTGGTGCATTCCTCCGGCCAGTGGGCCTGGCTGGCCTTTGTGATAGCGGGAATCATTTCTCTTATTTCTGCTCATGGATACAGCCAATTATCGATCAAGTATCAGCAAAGTGGTGGTGCTTTTACCTTTTTAAAAGAAATCAACCATTTTGGAATAGCGGGAAGTTTGTCCTGGGTTTTAATTCTGGGATATATCCTGACAGTTTCGGTTTACGCATTTACTTTTGGACATTATGTAGCCCACGTTTTCCAGGCGGGTGCATGGCTTCCAAGATTTTTAGCCCTTGCTGTAATTTCCATTTTGGCAATGGTCAACCTTAGAGGTGTGGGAGATGCCAGTATGGTGGAAATCATCACTGTCTGGGGGAAACTGGCGGTGTTGTTAGGGCTTTCTGCTTTTGGTCTTTGGCAATGGAGCCCGGAGGAACTCACTGCCGGTGCAGAAGCCAAACCCTGTTATGCTGCTTTGCTTGGAGCTGCGACGATATTTATGGCTTATGAAGGCTTTCAATTATTGTCTTACGATTATGAAGACATCGACAAACCTAAGACTACCCTGCCCAAGGCAATGATTACGGCTGTTATTTCAGTGATTTTCATTTATATTTTAGTAAGTCTTGGAGCGACCATGTTGGTTGGTGCCGAGACCATCATAGAAAAAGAAGAAGTTTCTTTATCCATCGCAGGACAAAAAGCGATGGGAACTACAGGCTTGATTTTAGTGACAATTGCCGCGGCCTTTTCAACGGGATCTGCCATCAATGCTACTTTGTTTTCTACAGGTAGGTTAATGGAAAGGGTTGCAAAAGAAAAAGTCCTGCCTTCCTGGTTGGCTAAAGAAAACAAAGAAGGAACGCCCTGGCTGGCGGTGGTCCTAATGGCAAGTTTTGCAGCCTTATTGTCAATGGCCGGCTCTTTATCCACCCTCGTTGATGCTGCCAGTTTAATATTCCTGATTACCTTCGGGGCAGTAAATTGGATAGCCTTTACAGAAAGGGTGAAGTATCATTGGATAAGCTTGATTGGAGCCATAGGATGTCTGATTGCAAGCCTTGCCTCTACCTGGCAACAATACACAAAAAATCCCTGGGCAATTAGTATTATCTTAGGACTTTTATTGTTTGCATTTTTAGGAAGACCTTTTATTTTAAAAAGAATTAACAAGTAATCCCATCTTACTTTTAAGATAACTTACATGAAGCAATTATCTTTTTTAGCCTTGATACTTTTTGGACTGTTGGCTTGTACTGAAAAAATTAAGCCGGAAGAAAAACCGAATCTAAATTTTTCAAAAAGACAGGCTGTAATCCCGGAGAATGATTCTTTGATTAGCGGAAGTACCTATCTGGCACTTTACTCGCAAATTTATCAACACAGTCATGCCCATACCTATGATCTTACAACTACCGTCAGCATTCGAAATATAAGTTCTACCGATACTGTTTTTCTAACAAAAGCAGATTATTATGATACCCATGGAGCTTTGCTTCGCCCTTATTTAAAATTTCCAGTTTACCTGGCCCCTCTGGAGACCATTGAAATTGTAATCGATGAAGGCGATCAAAGTGGAGGAACCGGTGCTAATTTCCTATTCGATTGGAAAACAAATAATGAAAATTCTGCACCCTACATGCAGGCGGTTATGATTTCTACCGCAGGTCAACAAGGGCTTTCTTTTACTACTGAAGGGATTAGAAGATAATAAGAAGATGCTGGACTTTGATCAATTGCATAAAATAGCAACTTCCTTTCCTGAAGTTACTGTTGAACTTCACTTTGACAGAATTTCCTTTAAGGTCCGGAAGAAGATATTTCTTACTTACCATCAAGAAAGTCAGGAAACCAACCTTCCCTTTAACCCGGAACAACAAACTGAATTTTGCGAAAAATTTCCGGAAGTTTTCACACCAATTGCTAATAAATGGGGAGAGAAAGGATGGACACACTTGGATCTCGAGAAGATTTCAAAAGCTGAATTAGAAATGGCGATTAAAACGGCATACCAAAATAAAGCGCCTACGGCAATAAACTAATTTAATAACAATAGGTTTCACTAACAGAAATCCTGATATTAGTATTAGTGAAATCTACCTGCCATTTTATTACAATATGACTAAGGTTCGAAAGCTATAAACTTTTCACACTTAGTTAACTCTATCAGTTCTTTATAGGATATTTTCTTCCTTTTGCATACTTAACTAAACTAAAATTAAAACACATGAAAACAATTCATCAATTATTCATTCTTATTGGATTATCCATTACCATCCATTCCTGCTCAAAAGAAGAAATGGGTATCAAACAAGAAGATTTCAGGGGCGAATGGGAATTAAAAGAATATTCTCATTCTGGTACTGGAGAACTCTTAACTCCTCTTATAAACGTTCAAGCATTTTTTGAAGCCACTGGCAAAAATGTCCAAGGAGAACTGACATTTACACTAAACCCTTTTAATTTTTATTTCAACGGAAGTATCAATGGAGAAGAAAAAATTAATACCCCACACACATTTCAAGTTAGAACTGAATACTTTAGTACTAATGGGGATTTTAACGAGGGCTCCTGGTCTTTGGAAGACGATAAAATGATTTTAGAAAATCAGGACGGTAGTACCATTGAGGTGACTGTTGAAAAAATCACAGCTTCCAGACTTGAAATATCTTATGAAAAAACAATTCCTCCGCAAAATAACTATAGCGAAAAAAAGATAACTATTAAACATGTTTACGAGAAATGAATCTAGAGGGATAGAAAGACTTAGAACTGCTTATTAAAATTTGTCTTCCATGGATAATTTGATGAAGAAATATGGTTATTCTTTACTGTTAATGGAGTCCATGGAAGGAAATTTGTAGGAAGTAAATTTTGAATCGTAAAAAACTTTTTAAATCAAGCAGGTAAATGAATTGCGATATTTTATTTTAAGTCGTTCCCAGAGATACATTCTATTAAATCTACCCGACTTAAATATCCTAGAGAATTACAAATTTGATTTTATAACTTTTTACGCCTAATTTTGGGGGCCCTTCAAGGAAACTAATTTTTAAAACTGAAACACTTTCATAAAACTGAGACATTCAATTTCATTTATCGGAAATTTTTAACCTGTCTTTTGACTGAGGTCAACAAGACACTTTTTTCATTTATAAACTTATCTACATGAAACAACTTTTCAATGTTTTAGCCTTGGCTTTTTTGGTAATAGGATTAGCTTCTTGTTCAAAAGATGATGTAACTCCTTCAGGAGGTGATGGTCTGGTTGGCAACTGGAAGCTAGTGGAATATACCTACACCGGCTCAGGAACAACCACAGTTGGTGGTTTTACTACAAGCACTGATTTCTCGGGAGTCGGTAAAAACATGAGTGCATTTGTTGAATTCACCGAAAACCCAAATGAATATGTTTCAATGGGAATGATTGACATTGAATTGACTGTGAATTCCGGCGGTCAAACTTATACGATTACCCAAACCACTTCGGGCGATTTTGACGATGGAACCTGGGAAAAAAATGACAACACACTTTCTCTTGTCAACAAAAATGGAGGCATGATCGATGGAACCATTACTGAATTGACAGGGAATACCCTTAAATTGACCTATCAGACAACAGTTACAGACACTCAAAATGGTGCTACTACTGTGTCAAATATTAATGCAGTTCAGTCTTACGAAAAGCAATAAATAAAATTGTACCTTTCGTTTCAAAGAATTGAAAATGAATACATTATTTAAAGCCTTAATCATCCTTTTGCTTCCTTTAAATGGTTTAAATGGCCAGGGTATATTATTAAAAGGCGGACTGAATAATTCTACCTTCAATTATGTCCACGACGAAGTCAGCTCTCCCACTAAGGTTAGACAAGGATTTCAACTAGGTGCATATAAGGATTTAAGCTTTGGAAATACATTTTATTTTCAATTTGGCCTATTGGCCCAAAGGAAAGGAATGAAGGACAAATTTTTCATTGGACCCGGCTCCCAGACCTCCAAAACCATAATTGATATCTATAGTATTGGAACGCCAGTTTCGATTGGGAAAAACAATAAATTGTGGGGAGGAAATTTATTTTTTCAGCTGGGGCCTGTTTTAAATTTAAATTTCCTTGCAATAGAATATACTGAGGCAGTGGCGAGAGATTTTAGACAGGAAAATGCAAGAAAAATTGGAATAGGTAGTAGTGATCAACGTGACTTGAGGCGATTTGAAATAAGCGGCATGGCCGCTCTTGGATATAAATGGAACGCTTTTCAGGCTGCTATTCAATTTGAACATGGGATTTCCAATATTACTCCTTCTACTTATTACTCGTCCATACGAACACGAGTCCTTTCGTTTGTCTTTGGATACACTTTTAAAAAGAAGCAAAAAGACCAATAAGTTTTTCAAAAATGCCGGGCAATGTTCCGGCATTTTTGTTTGTATCACTTTCCACTTGAATCGCTTTTTAAATACTGGTTTGGAATTACATCAAAAAAAATCGTAATTTAAAGGAATTGGAAACCATATAAACCGATATTTTATGATAATCAAACACCTGAAGTTGTTCACAAATGAATTACAGGCACTGAAGGGATTTTATGTGCACGAGTTGAAGATGAAAATGCTTCATGATACACCTGATTCCTTTCAAATTCAAATAGGCAATTCTAAACTTACATTTCAGGAAACCAATCAGGCAGTTTATTATCATTTTGCCATCAACATACCGGAAAATCAGATCGAGGTTGCTAAACGCTGGGTTGAATCTGTTTCAAAAATTTTACCTTATGAAGGTCAGGAAATTGTAGATTTTAAAAGTTGGAATGCAAAGGCTGTTTATTTTAATGATCCTGGAGGAAATATAGTGGAACTCATCGCCAGACTCAATTTAAAACAAACTGCATTTCAGGGATTCGGGGTCAATAGTTTCCTTTGTATTTCAGAAATTGGTACACCTGTGAAATCAGTACAATCTTGTTTTGACGCTTTAAAAGAGGAATGTTGTCTTGAATTATACAGTGGTGATACTGAAAGATTTGCCGCAATTGGAGATGAAAACGGTCTTTTCATAGTCATCGACCCAACTGTAAAAAAATGGATTCCGGAAGATCGCGAGGCTTATTATTTCCCCTTTGAAGTAGAAATCGAAAACGATGATCAAAAGAGTTTCTATTATAAATTGACCACTCATGGTAAACTCCTTCCCTCAACACCTTTTTAAAAGCAGTCTTTTTTTTAAAAAAAACTAAAATGCCAAATGCTTATATCGTAGAAAAGGATTTTTTTGAATTACAATTAATTACCTTTTTCATTTTCCCATTTACACTTCTAATCGGATATTTATTATTTCCAAAATCCATACTACTGGCAGTAGCTTTTATAATTCTCGTATCTACACTTTTGAACATAATATTGATTCCATGGAAATACAGGACACTAAAACTCGACCGGATAAAAATTATGGAAGAGGGAATTTCAATTTTTGATAAAAATTGGAATCAATTGAAAAGTATTCCCCTTGATAAATGTACCCGAATCATTTTACATGCTCCCAAATCATACGATAAAAATCTATTTCCATTTTTCACTTTAGAAAAAAAATATGCACTGGAATTTGATTTTGGAGGAAAAAGAGAAATAATTTACCTGCTTCCTGACTCTAAAACGGCTGAAAAAAATTGGAATCAATGGTACCGGGAATATGGGAACGGCAGTTTAAAATCGCACTCAATTTAATGTTCAGAAACCTTCTTAGCTGATGATCCTTTTCTGAAACTCTTTTGGAGATTCACTTATCTGTTTTTTAAAAACCCTATTGAAATAAGAACGGCTTTCAAAGCCACATTCCATAAATACTTCCTTCACCTTTTTATTGGGGTCTTTCAACAAACTCATGGCAAGTTTAATTCGTTCGTTGTTGATAAATTCCACCGGCGAGATGCCCAATTCATTTTTAAAAACACGGTGAAAGTTGGATTCACTCATACAGGCCTTTTGGCTTAGCATTTCAATGCTCAAAGGCTGGCTAAGGTTTTCCTGAATGAAGCGAACTACAAATGCAATCCTGTTATTGGAACCAATTTCACGAGCTTTTTCAAGGTAGACCTTTTTGGAATTGGCTTGTAGAATCCTCACTATCAATTCTCTCAAGGTAAAATCTACAAACATATCTTTGGAAGGATGATCTTCCGTAAAAAGAAACAATAATCGTTTGATGATTTGATAAATTCCAGCATCGTTGGTGAAGTGAAAATTATAATCCATAAAGTCCCACTCTTTATCATCTGCCTTTGGCAAAGATTCATTCATCATCATAATTACATTGTGAATCTTTTCCTCTGATATCGCCATCGCCAGACATTGGGTAGGATTTTGAATCCTCGCTTCCGGAAAATCGATACACATTACTTCATTGGAAGGCAGGATGAGCGACTCACCAGGAATAAAATCGAAGGATTGTTTGTCACGAAGGTGCATGATTTTTTTTCCTTTAATCATACTGGCCAAAACAGGTTGATCAAATTGAAGTAAGACCCTTTCAGCAACCTGGTGAGTTTCGAAGACATGCATGGCAGCATTCTCCATAGTGTACGAGGTCTGGTTTTCAACCATTGAATCCAGCCTTCTTGCTCTGTAAAAATTTTTTGGCAACTCCATTTTAAAACATTTATCCGGCCTCAATATACTTTGCCAAATAAAGATGAGCGATTATCTCCAATTTTCAAATTATTGATGCCCGGCGAGTAAAGATATAACACCATTTGCAAGGATAGTTCATCTTTTTTAGAGGATTCGTCAATTTATTGGCAAACAAGGAAGATAATTTTGTCCAAGACATTAATTCCAACTTAAAAACTGGAATTTTTAATTAAACCAAAATTATTTTCTAAACTAAAAAAGAATAAATCATGAGTGACGTATTATCGACAACCCGGGCAGATATAAACAAACCCACTTTTAAAAACCAGTATGACAATTTTATTGGTGGCAAATGGGTGGCTCCTGTAAAAGGAGAATACTTTGAAAACATTTCTCCGGTAGATGGAAAATCATTTACCAAAATTGCACGCTCTACTGCCGAAGATATTGAATTGGCTTTAGACGCTGCATGGGCTGCTGCACCTGCCTGGAACAATTCAGCCGCAACTTACAGAAGCAATATGCTTTTGAAGATTGCAGATGTAATGGAGCAAAACCTGGATGCTCTTGCCAAAGCGGAGACCTGGGACAACGGAAAACCTTACCGTGAAACCAAGAATGCAGATTTGCCTTTGGCTATTGACCACTTCCGATATTTTGCCGGAGTAATCAGGGCAGAAGAAGGAAGCATGAGTGAATTGGATGCAAACACGGTATCCATGAATGTACCTGAACCTTTGGGTGTGGTAGGCCAAATCATCCCTTGGAACTTTCCATTGTTGATGGCCGCATGGAAAGTAGCTCCAGCCTTGGCCGCTGGTAACTGTGTGGTTTTGAAACCAGCCGAGCAAACCCCTGTTGGAATTATGATTTTAATGGAAATGATTCAGGATATTCTACCTGCAGGTGTATTGAATGTGGTCAATGGATTTGGAGTTGAAGCTGGAAAACCTTTGGCATCTAATCCGCGCATCAACAAAGTTGCTTTTACAGGTGAAACCACAACCGGACAGTTGATCATGCAATATGCTTCCAAAAACATAGTACCGGTGACTTTGGAATTGGGGGGTAAATCTCCAAACGTATTTTTTGAAAGTGTAATGGATGCCGACGATGACTTCCTAAACAAGGCAATAGAAGGTGCAGTGATGTTTGCCTTCAACCAGGGTGAGGTTTGTACTTGTCCTTCCAGATTGTTGGTTCAGGAAAGCATTTTTGACAAATTTATGGAGAAGGTGGTTGCAAGAACCAAAGCAATCAAGATTGGACACCCATTGGATCCAACGACCATGATGGGAGCACAGGCATCGAATGATCAATATGAGAAAATTTTGAATTACATCCAGATTGGAAAAGATGAAGGTTGTGAAGTTTTGGCTGGCGGAGAAGCTGCTTATAATGAAGGATTGGATGGTGGATACTACATCCAGCCTACCATTTTAAAAGGAAACAATAAAATGAGGGTATTCCAGGAAGAGATTTTTGGCCCTGTAGTATGTGTTACTCCATTTAAAGATGAGGAGGATGCAGTACGAATTGCAAACGATACTTTATATGGTTTGGGAGCAGGAGTCTGGACCCGAAATACACATCAGGCTTACCAAATCAGTCGTCAGATACAGGCAGGAAGAGTTTGGGTAAATTGTTATCATGCTTACCCAGCACATGCCCCATTTGGAGGTTACAAGAAATCAGGAATTGGTAGAGAAACACACAAAATGATGTTGAATCACTACCGCCAGACCAAAAACATGTTGATTTCTTACGACAGGAATGCACTTGGATTTTTCTAACAAAAAAAAGCAACATGACAGAAAGAGTATTGGTAACAGACGAAGCAAAGAAGGTCATAAATAAATTGAGGGATCAGCATGGTCCCTTGATGTTTCATCAAAGCGGTGGTTGTTGTGACGGCTCCAGTCCTATGTGTTTTGCAGAAGGCGAATTGATGTTGAATGAAACCGACGTTTGGTTAGGAACCATAGATGGTTGTGAATTTTTCATGTCAAAAGACCAATTCGAATACTGGAAACACACCCAACTTACCGTTGACATCACCTCAGGCAGAGGATCCAGTTTTTCTTTAGAAATTCCAATGGGCCTCCGCTTCGTCATCAAATCAAGACTCTTCACAGATCAGGAGTTGGAAGATTTATCTCCAATCAAGTTTGGAGACAATTATACTCAGGTTTAAAATCTCCGATCTCATATAGCAACCCAATTTAAAGGGCCGGCGGATGCCGGTCCTTTTTTTTTATGTAGGCCTCCATTGAATGGAGGCAGGATTGGGAATCTTTGTTTAAACAAAAATTTAAATAAACATCATTCCACTGATACCTTTTTCAAAAAAATGGTACAAATAATTATATCCAATTAAGAAAATGTAGGCCTCCATTGAATGGAGGCAGGATTGGGAATGATTAATTCATTCTGAATGCATTTTATAATTAAATCAAATATTAAGCTATGGGAAACAAAAATCCACGCGCATTCTGGTGGGACTATCGGATTCGCATCCACTTATTTTGTTACCATCTGCACCTACCAAAGAAGACATTATTTTGGCAAAATAGAAGATGGGGTCATGATGAAGAATGAATTAGGAAATCTGGTAGATGAAGAATGGCTCAAAACCACAGAAAAAAGAAAGGATATGGATATTCAATTAGATAATTTTATTGTGATGCCTAACCATTTTCATGCAATAATTACCATTCGCGACAATGAATTCAATTCAAATGAGAAAATCGTAAATCAGTCAACTCGAACAAAAAACAATGCAAAAAGTCTCGGATCAATTATCAGGGGATTCAAGGGTTCAGTTACCAAACAAGCAAAAACAATTGCCAATTTTAAGTGGCAGAAAGGATACCATGACCATATTATCCGTTCGAAAGAATCCTTTTTCAAAATTGCCAATTACATAGAAAATAATCCCCAAAATTGGGAAGAAGACCGATTTTGGAAAAAGGAGTTGGGTTAGGATTAAGTAAGATTTATAGCCAAATTAAACAGGAGGAATCCTGGGCCGTGCAACGGCCCCCTACAATATTCCCCAATGCCTTCCACCATACAAAACTGCACTCCAACCAAAATAAATTTCCTCCACATGCATCCTTTGATTATTTTTAATGTCGTTAACAGGTGTTGCAAACCCTGTTAAAACCCGAAATTATGTGCAGCTTAAACCGATTCGTATTATTCGCAGCTTTTTTACTTACTTTTTCAGGTATCAATGCAGACCCCGGTATCAATCCGCCATGGGGTATTGCAGCTGATATTGAAGGGAATTTATTCTTTCCTGATTTGCAACATGAAGGAAAAGGTGCCTTGTGGAAATTAGACAAACATGGTAAACTAAGCCTGATAGCCAGCGATTTTAAAGCCACGAATGTTGTAACCGATAAGTTTGGTAATATTTACTCCAGTCATGGTGAAGATGAACAGTATTTTATAAAATTCAAACCTTCCGGAAAGCAGGATACCCTGGTACATAAGAGAGATGCTCACGAATTTTTTGGAAGGAATTGTACAATAACAAAGGATGGGAAGATAGTATTTGGGATGGAAAACCGGCTTTGGACGCTTGATGATTTTGGAAATAAAGTGCCACTTTCTGATTACCATTTTTCTCAAAACAAGGTGATTTTTTCCGACAAGGATGGTTCCGTTTTTGCAACCGACATTAAAAAAGGAAATGGCTCGATTATCAAGATTGATTCGAAAGGGAAATCAGAGGTAGTCGCTCAAAATTTGATTTCAAAGAACAACTCCACCATTAAACATTCCGAAGATTTATTGCTTGGAATGGGTAAAGATGAATTTGGAGCATTGTATGTTGCCGAAACTTCCGGCAAACAGATCCTAAAAATTGAAGAAGGGAAAGAGCCTTCTACTTTTTATAAATCTGAAAATGAGTGGATTCCAACCGGAATTACTTTTAGGGAGGGCGTTGCCTACATACTTGAATGCCATGAAAGCCAGCAGACTGGTCCAAAGATCACGGTAATTCAAAATGGAGCTTCTCCAAAAACACTTTTTAGCTTTCCGGATTATTTTAAAGAAGCTCTTTTAGGAATGCAAGTTTCTGCTTCAAATTCGAGCATTCCATTTTGGATAGCTTGTTTGGCAGTGCCATTACTGCTAGCAAGTCTAATCTTTTTTATTGCAAGGAGTTTCCATTCTCTGGGCGTCTTCTGAATTAATTAAGTAGTTAAGCCAGGTATTTAATGGAAATGTTGAAATCCGTGAATCTCTAGTTGGCTAAATTTGGTGCAACTCTGAAATTCCTTGCCTTGGAAACACAAATTTATTTCCACTTTAATAATCATTATGGTTTTAAAATATTGTTTCAACTTGGAAACCAATCATTTGAGGTAAAACTTTTTATCATTTCCCTGTCCTCGTTTTAATAACCATGATAATTATCATCTGGCTTTGGGACTTTTTTTATTGGTAATTTTAGTTGCCTGTAAAAAAAGGACGTAATCCTTTAACCTATTGATCCAGTTTTTGGATTTTTCATCTGGGGGAATTAAAAGAGGAGATGGCGGTAGCCTTTTGGTTTACTGATAGTGTGATATTAATCTCTTCCGGTACCCTACGATTAGCTTTTGATGGAGTCGATTTGAAATCCTATGAAATTAATTGGTCATCTTTTTCAGAAGCCATCGTAGATAGTGCTTACTCAACATTTTTTCGATACGACATGTGGCACACTTCTATTGACTCATTTGATGAGGAACTAAATTCATTATCTGGCACCTCTGATTTTACTGCATTTGATTCTTCTTCCAGATAAATCTGTTACTGTAAAAAATGGCACCATTGAATCGATTCCTGTATACATAATGCAAGATTCCATTTATAAAAAAAGGGCTTCGGCATTTTCCAAAATAGGGAATTAGCCTATCGACAAGTAAATATTAAAAGTTCTTCAACCGATTCCATTTTCAGAATCGAATTAAATCATCCAACAAGGATGAATTTTAAGATAGAATTAAAAGAATCCATTCAACCAAGCACTTATCATTAATCAAATCTTACCCTTCCAGATTTTGTTCAACCTTATCCACAGGAATATCAAATTATCTACTTAATAACTACGCAAGTTGTCAGGTTGAGGTTGAAGAGGTTGATCAAAAGAATCATCGCATAAGTTTCTACATTAATGGAAATTTTAAGTTCGGTTCAGATTTAGAATTGATTATCATGTATTTGCGAACAAGGGAACTCGTAGATTTCCTATTTGATTATCCATAATTGCATTAAAGCAACAACAAATATCTAAGTTTGTTGGTCATAATAAAATCAACCATATGTCAATTAAACGCCCGGAAGAAATGGAAGGAATGAAGGCGGTAAGTTCCTTCGTAGCAAGAACACTGAAGTCCATGCAGCATTTGCTAAACCTGGTCTTTCTACACTAGATTTGGACTTATTTGCTAAAGCTCTTTTTGAAAAGAAGGTGCACGTTCTGCTCTAACCTTTCCTATGATTTTCCCGGCTGGACTTGTATTTCTGTCAATCATCAAATTGCACACGGAATCCCAAATGCACAAACCATCTTAAAAGAAGGAGACCTGGTCAACATTGATGTTTCTGCTGAACTAAACGGGTATTTTGCTGACAATGGCGGCTCATTTGTATTGGGTGCTGATTCCAATAACTTTTCTCCTTTGGTAGAAGCTTCCAAAAAGATTTTAAAAGAGGCCATCATGGGTATCCGGGCAGGTTCAAGAGTAGCTCATGTTGGCAAAACCATTCATGAAGGAGCCAAAGCACATGGTTATACTGTAATCCATGATCTATGTGGCCATGGCGTCGGACATTCATTACATGAGGAACCTGGTGAAATTCCAAATTACTACGATAAATGGAATCGCAAGCGATTTGAAAAAGGCTCTGTGGTTGCAGTTGAGACCTTTATCTCTACCAAATCAAAATTCTTCGACACTACCGAAGATGGTTGGACTCTGGTAGGTGAAGATGGCGGTTTCGTTGCCCAACATGAACACACATTAGTGGTAACTGAAGGTGAACCAATTGTTTTGACCTTTGAAAATGGGTATTGGTAGTTTATTATTGTCTTATAAACTTTCCATACCTCTTTTTCCCTTTCTCTTCCATTATTATTAAATAGGGACCTTTTTGAAACTCGGAAACATCAATTGAGTTTCCTTTAATAGGATAGTCAGAAACCAATTTACCGTTGAAATCGAAAATGGATATTTTTTCTGGTTGTTCACGATTGAAAAAGAGTTTTCCTGCAGTCGGATTTGGCCATAAGTCTATTGCATTATTTTGAGTTACATCAGAAGTTCTGGTAAGCAATCCTCCGTATGAAGCAACCCGACCTGAATTAAATCCATTTTTATCATTTCCCGGTGAACCTGCTATCCAAAAACCACCTGGTCCATGCATATCAATTGAAGTTCCGAACCTATCACCAACTCCTTCACCAAAAATTGTAGCATCCTTGATCCATCCAGGTATATTAGATGGGATGAAAAATAACTCTGCCTTCCCAGGCCTGATGGAATCCTGGGGCGCACCAACCACTATAAATTGCATATCATAGTTGAAATCAAAAGCGGTACCAAACTTATCTCCTATAGAATCTCCTTGAATAGAATTCCCAATTTGATTCCAAATGTTATTTCCCGTGTTAAATTTAAATATTTGAACTTCGCCCCTGGAACCCATTGCGTCAGGAGCTCCAACTACCAATTTCAAACCACTTATATCTAAACCAATAGCTGCACCAAATCGCCCTCCATCATTTTGTCCTGTAATCGTCTGGCCTTCCTGAACAAACTCATTTCCATCGTATTTGAATACTCTAACTTTTCCACCCTTATTATCAGGATTTAAGCCATTAGAAGGTTCTCCAATTACAACATTTAATTTATAGAAATCTTCTATCTGTACATCAAAGCCAGATAAATCACCAGAATTTTCACCTAAGATTTCGTCTCCAAGCAAATTCCAATTGTCTCCATCCCATTTAAAAACAGAAGTCTTCCCTGCCTGGTTTCCACTTGATCCATCTAAAGGTGAACCAATCACTATAATATTTCCAGACCTGTTAATGGTAACTGAGTGACCAAATCGCCCTCCAGGAAAACTTCCATTTATATCATCTCCTTTTTGAACAAGTCTTCCGGAAAAATATTCGATTTCATATACACGTACATACCCAGTATTATTATTGGCCCCTGGCGCACCAATTATTAAAAATTCTCCTGTAAAATCAGGGGCCTCAACTCCTGAAAATTTGATATCGAAACCAAATTCGTCACCGTCTTCATTGCCAAAAAATTCATGCCTTGTACTGGTGTTGTCAGAACCGTCATTGATTACAACTTTTCCTGTTTTCATCCCATTCTTGATAGCAAACGGAGATCCAACTGCTACATTCCCGAATGCACTCATTGAGGTTGAAAAACCAAATTGTTCTTCCGGTTCGTCACCGAAATCTTCCCATTCTAATTCAAATTGAGCATTGGCGTACTGGAAAGAAAGCAACATGAAAACCAGGACTGGGTAAAACGAATTAAGCTTCATAGACTGTGTTTTAGATTTTCCCACAAGTTAAGTATCCTTTGATTATTAATATGTAATTCAAAATACCATAATGGAAATTAACGAAACCAGGAAAGCCAACAAGAACATTTTTCTGAATTCAGATTTTCATTGAAAAAATAAAAGCATCCCACGTAGAGCCGCCACGCATGGCGGATCTACGGATTATTATTTGGGTTATTATATCGATCATATTTCCACTTCATAGGGTTTTCATTAATATAATTTTCAATTCTGAGGTAGGTATCGTTTGAACGAATTATGATATCATAGTATCTACTTTGCCAACTAAACTCGGGTAATAGCTTCCTACATTCGATGGTAACAGAAGATTTATATCCTCTAATTAAAGATGGTAAATTTTTTATTTGGGGTCCATAATTATTTCCATTCAATAAAATCTTCCCCTTATTAAATGGATTTTCTCCAATATTTAGGATGGCATGAAAATGATTGGGCATAACTACAAATGCTCCAAAATCGACATTCATATCTTCCCTAATTTCTTTGGTTCGGATCCATTCATTTTTTGCTATTTGACCCAACTCATTCAATACCATTTGGCCAGATGAATCTATCTCTCCAAAAAAATGGATCATATCCTTGCAGCAAATAGTGATAAAATATGAACCCTGATTGGTGTAATTCCATCCTGGCAATCGATTGGTATCAACATGATACTTGTTTTTAAATTTTCGCACAGTCTTAGTTTTCAGGTAAATTTCTACTGTTATTTACCTTCCTCATAATTATTGATGTCCAAGTCCATGAATTAGACACTTTTAAATAATTTTTCAATTCTGCCACAAATTATTTATTCGGCCAGTTTTTCATTGAAAACATCGCAGCATCCCACGTAGAGCCGCCAAGCGTGGCGGCTCTACAGACCAGACATGAAATCCAAATTTTTGATTATGACAAACACAATTGAATGGTATCGTATTCCACTGTAAACATCGCAACAACCCACGTAGAGCCGCCATGCTTGGCGGCTCTACAGACCAGGCATGAAATCCAAATTTTTGATTATAACAAGCACCATTGAACGGTATCGTTTTTCATTGAAATCATTGCAGCGTATCACGTAGAGCCGCCACGCATGGCGGCTCGACGGACCGGGCAGGGAACCCAAAATAAAAATAACGACACCGGACAAAAACCAGACATCTATTCAAATTGTATTAAAAACACTAAGACAATTTGGTTCAGAAAATTATCTTTGTTGGCTGCCAGTTTTAAAAATAAAATTCAAAAATCATGCGCACAACCTTACAATTATTCTGTATGGGCTTTTGCCTGTTTTTGTTGACAAATTCAAACACCATGGCTCAAAACCCTGATTACGAAAAAAAGATAGACGACCTTTTGGCCAAAATGACCCTGGAGGAAAAAGTTGGCCAAATGAATCAATACAATGGCTTCTGGGAAATTACCAAATTTTTGATTATCATATATAAAATCGGCCAGTTTTCCATTGAAAAAATTGTAACATCCCACGTAGAGCCGCCAAGCATGGCGGCTCTACAGACCAGGCATGAAATCCGAATTTTTGATTATGACAAACACAATTGAATGGTCCCGTTTTTCATTGAAAACATCGCAGCATTCTTTGTAGAGCCGCCACGCATGGCGGCTCTACAGCCAGGCATGAAATCCAAATTTTTGATTAAAAAAAATACAATTGAATGGTACCGTTTTCATTGAAAACATCGCAGCATCCCACGTAGAGCCGCCAAGCGTGGCGGATCTACAACCAGGCATGAAATCTAAATTTTTGATTATCACAAACACAATTGAACGGTATCGTATTCCACTGTAAACATCGCAACAACCCACGTAGAGCCGCCATGCTTGGCGGCTCTACAGACCAGGCATGAAATCCACATTTTTGATTATCACAAACACAATTGAACGGTACTGTTTTCTACTGTAAACATCGCAACATCCCACGTGAGCCGCCACGCATGGCGGCTCTACAGACAGGCATGAAATCCAAATTTTAAAATATAACATTCCGAATTAAATCGCACCGTTTCCCAATGTAAACATTGCAGCATTCTATGTAGAGCCGCCACGCGTGGCGGCTCTACAGACCAGGCATGAAATCCAAATTTTTGATTATAACAAGCACCATTGAACGGTATCGTTTTTCATTGAAATCATTGCAGCGTATCACGTAGAGCCGCCACGCATGGCGGCTCGACGGACCGGGCAGGGAACCCAAAATAAAAATAACGACACCGGACAAAAACCAGACATCTATTCAAATTGTATTAAAAACACTAAGACAATTTGGTTCAGAAAATTATCTTTGTTGGCTGCCAGTTTTAAAAATAAAATTCAAAAATCATGCGCACAACCTTACAATTATTCTGTATGGGCTTTTGCCTGTTTTTGTTGACAAATTCAAACACCATGGCTCAAAACCCTGATTACGAAAAAAAGATAGACGACCTTTTGGCCAAAATGACCCTGGAGGAAAAAGTAGGCCAAATGAATCAATACAATGGCTTCTGGGAAATTACCGGCCCTGCTCCTTCAGACGGTGATGCAAAAAAGAAGTATGATGATTTAAAAAAAGGACTGGTAGGCTCTGTGCTTAATGTAAAAGGGGTAGAAAATGTTAGAAAACTGCAGAAAATTGTAGTAGAGGAATCTCGATTAGGAATCCCACTAATTTTTGGATTCGACATCATTCATGGTCATAAAACCCTCTCCCCTATTCCGTTGGCAGAAGCAGCATCCTGGGATTTAGAAGCCATCAAAAAATCTGCAAGAGTAGCTGCAACCGAAGCATCTGCCCTTGGAATCAACTGGACTTTCGCTCCAATGGTTGATATTTCACGCGATGCAAGATGGGGTCGCGTAATGGAAGGATCCGGAGAGGATCCGTATCTGGGTTCAAAAATTGGCGTGGCCCGTGTTGAAGGATTCCAAGGTGATGACTTAAGCCAACCGAATACCATTGCTGCCTGCGCCAAGCATTTTGCCGGATATGGTTTTTCCGAGGCTGGACGTGACTACAACACAGTAGATGTTGGAACTTCAACCTTGTACAATATCATTTTTCCACCTTTTAAAGCAGCTGTAGACGCAAATGTGCGCACTGTCATGAATTCCTTCAATGTATTAAATGGAATTCCTGCAACTGGCAATGAATTTTTACAAAGAGATATTTTAAAAGGAAAATGGAATTTTGACGGATTTGTCATTTCAGATTGGGGCTCGCTGGGAGAAATGGTTACCCATGGATACGCAACCGACCTTGAAGATGCTTCCAGATTAGGTGCAAATGCAGGTTCCGATATGGACATGGAATCTTATGGTTACGTAAAATACCTGAAAGGTTTGGTTGAATCTGGCAAGGTAAAAGAAGAAGTAATTGACGAAGCTGTCAGAAGAATCTTAAGGGTCAAATTTGAATTAGGCCTATTCGACGATCCTTATAAGTATTGTAATGAAGAAAGAGAAAACAGCCTTTTGTATCATGAAGACCATATGGCTGCTGCTTTAGATATGGCCAAGAAATCAATTGTCCTTTTAAAAAATGAAAAGAACCTTTTGCCTTTAAATCCCAACCAAAAAATCGCAGTTATTGGTGGATTGGCAGCAGAAAAAAACAGCCCGCTTGGTTCCTGGAGAATTGGCTCGGATGATAATTCCGCAGTTTCGGTTTTGGAAGGTTTGGATAAGGCCGGAATCAAATACACCTATGCCAAAGGTGCAGATGTCCACTTAGGAGAAACCACTTTTATCAACGAAGTAAAAGTCAATGAAAATGATCGCAGCGGTTTTACGGAAGCAATTGAACTGGCAAAAGAATCAGATGTAATTATCATGGTCTTAGGTGAGCATGGATTTATGAGTGGAGAAGGAAGAAGTAGAACCAAACTCGACTTACCGGGCGTCCAAGATGAACTTTTAAAAGCGATCCATTCCAGAAACCCAAATGTAATTCTGGTTTTGATGAGTGGACGTCCTTTGGCTTTGCCCTGGGCCTCAGAAAATGTTCCCACCATAGTTGAAGCCTGGCAATTAGGAACCCAATCTGGACATGCAATCGCGGAAGTTCTTACAGGAGCTTACAATCCTTCCGGCAAATTGCCAATGACCTTTCCAAAGTCCGTTGGCCAAATTCCTATTTATTACAATCATTTTAATACAGGTCGCCCTGGTCCAATTGACCTGGTATTTTGGACACATTATATCGATGAAAGTAATGAACCTCAGTTTCCTTTTGGACATGGTTTGAGTTATACTACATTTGAATATTCAGATCTAAAAACGGAAGTGGTAGGAAAAAATCAGGTTAAGGTTACCGCCAAAGTTACCAATACCGGAAAAGTGAAAGGCGAAGAAGTTGCTCAATTATACATTCGCGATATCATTGCTCAACCTGTAAGACCAGTTAAAGAATTAAAAGGATTTGATAAATTTGAACTGGAGCCCGGAGCGTCCAAAACAGTAAGTTTCACGCTTACAGACCAGGAATTGGGTTATTATGATACCAACGGGAATTTTAAAGTTGAACCCGGAACTTTTTGGGTCATGGTCGGAACCAATTCAAATGAAGGAATAACCGGACAATTCAAATTATAAATAAAAAAGGGTGGCTTTCAAGTCACCCTTTTTTATTTTTGAACTTTACCTTTTATTCAAAGCTACATGAAATCAGAAGACGAAGAACTGGTTAAATCCAGAAAAATCAGAATGGCAAAGTATGTCCTGGAAGATTTCGAAGAAGGAAATCAAAAAATTAAAAAGGTCGGATTTTTTACAATCGGACTTGGCTTATTATACCTGGCGACTTCTACCCTATTCAAACCGGACAATTATTGGGCAGCTTTTTATACTTTGGGGACAGGTGGTCTTTTGCTTTATTTAAATGAACGTACCAATTGGAAAAAAGGCAATCAAGTAGAAATTGGATTGATATCATTTGCTCTTTTACCAGTCCTTGAGTTTTTTTTTATTGGATCGCCTGAAAAACTTATCCCTGGTTTGGGTGAAACTCGCAATTACAAAATCATAAGCTCCTTGACCTTATTAAATGACCTCACACCGCTAATATACCACTTCCTCAAGTTGACATTCGTGTACCCTTTTGTTATCATGCTTTTTAAAAAAATAGAATTGAACAGGCTTCCCGAATCTTTGAAGATGGAAATTGGTTGGAAAAATTAAAAATGCCCAACCTAATAAAGAATGAAACCTGTCTTTTAAAAAAAAACAGCTTATGAAATTTTTAAAAATCACCTTTCTGCTCAGCATTTTAGCGTTAGCCTCTTGTGGAAAAGAAACGCTCACAACCATCTCAGACGAGCATTTTGTTTTTGCAGTATACTATGGAGAATGTCAGGGAAATTGTTTTACCGGCTTTAAAATGCAAGAAGGTGAAATCTTTCCGGACATTGAAGATTTTGGCTATCAGGAGGAATATGATTTTTCTACTACTCCTTTAAGCCAGGAGGAGTATGAATTGGCGAGTGAACTTTTGGATGAGTTCCCAAAAGAATTATTGGATAGCAGAAAAGATACTTACGGGTGTCCAGATTGTACTGACCAAGGTGTCGTGTACCTTGAATTACAAACAAAAAATGGAATAAGGAAATGGATGTTGGATACTTTTGATGAAGATCAAAGTCAGGAAATAATTGATTTCAAGGATAAAGTTTTGAAAACAATTCAGGATTTAAAGTAAATACTGCACTATTCCACCTTTCTCATTTTTAATCCGTTGATGATACCTTGCTTTTTTTCTTTTTTGCTAAAAGCATGCATTGCGGGCATTTCATTTTTCTGAGAAATGGTATAATGTGCTCCCGGCTTGTGATTGATAAATATCTCCTTGCCCTCCCCTGAGAAAACCCATTGGGTATCAGCTTGGGCATAAGCCATTTGATAATTGACAGGATTGGGTTGGTTGGGACTTTCGTCTACCAAGTAAATTTTATCGCCCATCTTTTTCAAAGCTATTTTTTCAAAAACAAGCGTATCATCTCCTTCAACTCTATACCCTTTTCCTAAAATCACATTGCTGTCTTTCACGACCCATGAAGTTTGAATCGCCTGTAATTTTTGTTCAGGAACCCAATCTCCTTTTAACCAGGAAAATTGTTGAAAATCATCACTTAAATCTTCTGATGCGTATGATTCTACCAGTTTCATTTTGGATTGGTTCATCCTAGAACCTTCGCTGATGGCCAATTGACGATTAGGTTCAGGATCCATCATATCGAGGTATTCGTCGTCTTTATCCGTCCCGGTTTCAACAACCGCATATGCTGCATCATCCACACCGGTATCAAAATAAGCATCAAAAACATTCCTGTAGGCTTTCATGGTTGCCAACTCCTCAGCATAAGCCTGAAATTCATTCAAATAATCAAAATCTTCCACCATCTCAGCCGGAGCATCCAGCGAAGCAAATTGTTGAGAAGCATTGTGATTTTTCAACATGAAATTGGCCAAAAATGCCATGGCAACCAAAAGGAGAAAGGTCGCTGCTATTGAGAATTTATTCCAAAAATACAGTCGGCGATGAATAGGCTTTTCATCCAGTTTCTTCTCCAATCTGTTCCAGGCATCAACCGGTGGTTTTTGAGAGAAATCCTTCTGGCGATAAATATCAAATATGGTTCGTCTGTTAGACATACTTTATAATCTTTACGCAATTCAAAAGGACAGATGCAAGGAAGAAAAAAATTGGTGTATGAAAACCAGCTTATTTTTCGTTTTTATAAACTTTTCCTTTTTTCATAACGAACCTAACATCCTGAAGGGTTTTGATATCGTTTAGAGGATTGCCAGAGACAGCAATAATATCAGCTTGTTTTCCCACTTTCAATGTTCCAACTTTATCAGCAATTCCCAGTAATTCAGAAGTACTAACCGTTGCTGATTTAATTGCTTCAGCAGCTGGCATTCCGGCCTCTACCATGTATTGAAACTCCATCGCATTTTTACCGTGGGCAAATACACCTGAATCTGTACCAAAGGCAATTTTCACTCCTTTCTTGTAGGCTTTACCAAAAGTTTCCTGGATTTTTGGACCAATTGCAAGTGCTTTTGGCACTACTACACTCGGATAATAATTTGGAATCAATGCTGAATCTGCTACAGCTTTACCTGCAGTAATGGTCGGAACATACCAGGTACCTTTTTCTACCATCAAATCCATGGTTTCTTCACTCATCAACGTTCCGTGTTCTATACTGGTAATACCTGCCTCAACTGCTCTGCGCATACCTTCATCTCCATGAGCGTGAGCAGCGACATGGATTCCAAAATCATTGGCAGTTTCGATGATGGCATTCAATTCTTCCTGTGTGAATGCTGGTCGATATCCATCGCGAGCAACACTCAACACACCTCCGGTAGCAGTTATTTTTATCAAATCTGCACCGTTTTTAACCTGTTGTCTTACTGCTTGACGACAAGCATCTGGTCCGTCAGCTACGCCTTGTTCAGGCCCTGGATAATCATATAAATCTTTTCTGGCTCCATTGGTAGGATCGGCATGACCACCAGTCACTGCAATACTTTTACAAGCTGTAAAAATGGTCGGTCCATCTGTAAGCCCCTGTGCTATAGCCTTTTGTAAAGAAACATTGACGCCACTTCCTCCTAAATCACGCACAGTAGTAAATCCTGCCATCAATAATCTTTTTGCAAAAACTGCTGATTGAAAAGCAATATCAGCATCGTTCATGGTAAAACGCTGGAGGTACCGATTTGGATTGGTTTCAAATTCGATGTGGACGTGCATGTCCATCAGTCCGGGTAAGACGGTTTTGTCTTTTAAATCTATGGTTTCAAATCCAGAAGGTGCATTTACAAATCCTTTTTCTACTTTGGTGATGGTACCATTTTCGACCACAAGAGTCATTTTGGGTTGAAGTTCAAAGCTTTCGGCATCCAAAAGATTTCCGCAATGGATATAACTACCATTTTGGGCGAAAGAAACAATCATTCCAAGGCAAAAAAACAGACTTGTAAATAATTTCATACTTAGAATATTAGGTTAGGGTTTTTCATTCAACATTTCCACCACCTTTCTTACCGTCTTTCTTCTGATTTCTTTTTCCAACTCTTTGTCCTGCTCTTTTAAAACATATTGAAATTTCAAGGTGACGGCATCTTTGTTAATTTCCTCAACCTTCAACCTGAAACTATTAGGAACAATATGCTGGGAATATTCGGAAAGGTGACTGGCAAGTTCTTTTTCAAGAATCTCCACAGGCTGTAAGTTATTGATATTAAGGACAAATTCAATACTTATCTTCTTCGTTTCTCTTTTAGTGTAATTCAATACCGTAGCATTGAAGACTGTATTGTTTGGAATGTAAATCAAATCGTCGTCATCATTCAGCAAATGCATATTCAACAAATTGATATTGATAATTTTCCCTTTGTAATCATCAATCTTCACCTGATCTCCCAAACTCAATTCGTCCGAAAAAGTAATGATCATTCCATTGATTACATTGGAGATATAATCTTTTGAAACAATAGCAATGGCAGCCGCGATTACCGTCATGGAAATGAAAAACTGCTTGATATCGACTTTGAAAAGTGCCATTAAGGTAACAACCACCCCGGCCAGGAATACCATATTATAAATATGGGAAAGTCCAAGCGTAAAATTGTCCTGACGACTTGGAATGGGTACTCTGCGTCGGTATAATCGAATCAACCAATCTCTTAAAATGGAAAAACCTAAAAGGAAGGTGGCAAAACGAACCATTACGATCAAGTAATAATCGTATTTACCAAAGACGTCATTTACCCATTCCAGTTCCTCTGACTGGATAAAAATCAAAACAACGAAGATGAGCACTTTAAGTGCACCACTAACGAGATTCATATGTCTGAAGGTTAAATTTGCTCCTGGTTTTGTACATTTTTGTACAAGTCTTCCAATCGCTTTCGGGCCAAAATTAATTGAGATTTTGAAGTATTAATACTAATTCCCAATTCTTCTGCAATTTCCCTATGCTTATAACCTTCCAACACATAAAGGTTGAATACAGTTCTATATCCGTTGGGCAAATGATCCAATAATTTCAGGAGGTCCTCTGCTATTAAATTATCTTCTACTGAGAGTTCTTCGGTATGATCCAGGTTAGGATGGATTTCTTCGGCAAATTTGAGCACATTGTTTTTTCTAAGTGCCATCAGACATTCATTGACCACGATTCTACGCACCCATCCTTCAAAACTTCCTTCTTCGTTGAATTGATCAATCTTGCTCATCGCTTTAAACAAACCTTCAATGAGCATATCTTCCGCATCAGCCTGGTTTTTCATGTACCTTAGACAGACACCGTACATAACAGGTGAATAGCGATCATAAAGGGCTTTTTGAGCCTTACGATCCTGCTGTTTACAACCTTGTACGATTTCCATTTCTGTCACGGGCCGTCTAGCTTAAAGGTGTTTTTATCCGTTTTGAAAATAAAGATGCAGCTGAAAAGCTTCTTGGTGTGAAAGGTAAAAATTTCCAATCGGGCGCCTAAACATTTTTGTTTATCTTAAGCCCGAAATCAGGAAGGAAATATATGGAGATTTTAGAGAAAGTATTTGAAATGACTGCCTTCGATGATCTGGCAGCGAATCCGGGAAGCTTGTTGATGATTGCCCTTGGATTTTTTCTTTTGTACTTGGGCATCAAAAAAAGATATGAGCCATTATTGTTGATACCTATAGCATTCGGAGTCCTGCTGGCAAATTTTCCCGGTGGCGGAATGTCTGTTATCCAATCCAATGAACTCAACAATATTGAACACCTTACCCTTTTGGAAATAGCAAAGGAGCATGGCATCATGAACATGCTGTATTATGCTTTGATAAAAACAGGTCTTTTACCTCCATTGATTTTTCTGGGTGTGGGTGCCATGACTGATTTTGGGCCTATGCTTCGAAATCTTCGCTTGGCCTTTTTTGGTGCTGCTGCTCAAATTGGAATATTCACCGTATTGATTTCAGCAGTATTATTAGGTTTTACCTTGAAAGAAGCGGCATCACTTGGAATAATTGGAGGAGCAGATGGCCCGACAGCCATTTATACGACCATCATTTTGGCTCCGCATTTATTGGGCCCTATTGCCATTGCAGCATATTCGTACATGGCCTTGGTACCGGTAATTATTCCCTGGGTTGTTAAACTTCTGACCAATGAAAAAGAGCTAAAAATAAACATGAAAGCTCAGGATAAATTATATCCAAACAAAGTGCAAATCAAAAATATAAGGGCATTGAAAATCATGTTCCCTATTGTTCTGGCTACCGTTGTTGCCTTACTGGTGCCTTCTTCAGTTCCTCTTGTTGGACTTTTACTTTTTGGGAATCTTATCAAAGAAATTGGTAGCGACACCAGTCGACTTTTTCAGGCTGCTTCAGAAACCATTATGAATACAGCGACTATTTTTCTGGGACTTACTGTAGGAGCGACCATGAGTGCGTCCACTTTTTTGCAATCCCAAACCCTAATGATAATCGTAGGAGGGTTCCTCGCCTTTGCGATTTCAATTGCAGGTGGCATTTTGGCCGTCAAAGTGTACAATATCTTTGCTAAAAAGAAAATCAACCCGCTGATTGGAGCAACTGGATTAAGTGCCGTGCCTATGGCCTCTCGCGTAGCCAATGAAATTGCCTTAAAACACGACCCAAGCAACCACCTCCTTCAATATGCTATGTCCAGCAATATTTCCGGCGTAATTGGCTCTGCAGTAGCAGCGGGTGTTTTGATCGCCTTTTTAGGTTCTTAATGATGGTCGTTTCCTTTCTTTTTCAAAGAAAAACCCGTCATAATACTTAATAGTATGGGAAGTGCAAGGATGGAAAGCCACCACTGACCGGTGAATCCTGCCAGGATTACCACACCCATCATCAGGTAAAAACGTAAAATTACTGCGCCGATACTTAGATTGTAAAACATGGTAAATGGATTTGATTTTAAATCATTAAAACTATCCATACTTCACTATCCGCTTGGATGATTTCCGTCAAATTGCCAATTGATTTTTATCAACTTTGAAGGATTTCTTCAAAACCTCGGTGTTTGGCAAGATTTTTTCCTATTAAATATTACATCCTGCGTCCATGTCTTAACCGACTGATTAAGTTATATTTATACATAATTTTATTAAAAATTAAAATTTTTCTTAACTTTTTCAGGCATTAGAAGCTCAGGATGCATAATTTTGGGGCTGAAAGCAAGTGTTAAAATGAAGCCCCGCCTAAGATTTCGGCGAGGTCCTTTCCAACTTTCCGGAATATTGATACATACTAATGAGAATTGATACAGGCTACGGTGTCCGATTCAATCCTACGCCTGTAATCCCATAACAAAATTGTCGATTACGATGAAAAAACCGATTTTAGTTTTAACACTATTCTTTGCATTTCTGCTTTCCCAAAAGATTTCCGCACAAGAATTGACACCGCATGGTCTTGCCGCAAAGGTTTTGATCATCGATTATGGTGTACCAAATAGTATTGACACCTTAGGTGTGACCAATGGCCTTGAGTTGAGCTATTTCCGCTCTCTAAGCAGTTGGGCAAATTTGTCCATCCCTTTAAGAATAGGAGTCGCTGAAATCGCAGGCAACAGAAATAAAATCACCACTTTTGGAATGGATGCGACCATTCAGTTTCCATTTTTTCCAAAGGCTACCAAATTAAGTCCTTACCTGGTTTTGGGAGGAGGTTTTTCTCTTGAAAATTTTGATGAAGCACATTTACAATTCCCTATAGGAATTGGCGCCAATATTTTTGTCGGTAAAAACGGTTCCATCAATCTTCAGGCAGCTTACAGAAAAGCTACCCTTGAAAACAGAGATAACCTCGAGTTTGGCTTGGGTTATCTTTTGCGTTTCCAGAAAAAGGATCCCAACCAAATGTCTGATCGTGATGGCGATACCATTCCAGATGAAATGGATAAATGTCCGGATGAACCAGGCCATGTTACTGCAGAAGGATGCCCTGATCGCGATGGCGATACAGTCACAGATGTTAATGATTCATGTCCTGATGAAGCTGGAAAACCTTCAGCAGGTGGCTGCCCGGATGAAGATGAAGACGGAATCGCAGACAAATTTGATGATTGTCCACAAGAGCCCGGACCGGCAGCAACCAAAGGTTGTCCGGATAAGGATAAAGACGGAGATGGTATCGTAGACGAAAAAGATCATTGTCCTGAAGAACCAGGCTCAAGAGAAACTGATGGCTGTCCGGACAGCGATGGAGATGGCGTTGCCGACAAGTATGACCTTTGTAATGGTGAAATGGGAACCAAATACACATCCGGTTGCCCTGATACCGACCAGGATGGAATTGCAGACAAATTTGACGATTGTCCAAACCTGGCAGGACCTCCTGAAAGAAAAGGTTGCCCTATGAAAGATGAGGATGGTGACGGTGTTATCGATAGCGCAGATGATTGTCCTACCGTAAAAGGACCGGCGGCAAGCAATGGTTGTCCTGATACGGACGGCGACGGATTGCATGATGGTATCGACAGATGTCCTACTGCTGCTGGAGATCCTTTAAAAGGAGGTTGCCCTGAAATCAGCAAAGAAATTAAAGACATTCTTGCTTTGGCGACCAGCAATGTTCAGTTCGCTACCGGTTCTTCCGATTTGTTGGATTCCAGTTATCCGGTTTTAGAGCAGATTGTAGATGTTTTGAAAAAATATCCTGGTTATGATTTGAAAATTAGTGGCTATACCGACAATGTTGGTAATGATGATAAAAACCAGAAACTTTCTGAAGCACGTGCCAAATCTTGTTACGATTACATCGTTAGCAAAGGCATCAAGGCAGAAAGATTGAGTTATAAAGGATATGGTGAAAGCAATCCTGTCTCAAGCAATAGCACAGCAGAAGGAAGAGCAATGAACAGAAGGGTTGAATTCGAGTTGTTTTTGAAATAAAATTATTCCTAAAATAAAAAAGGCCGGGCAAAATACCCGGCCTTTTTTATTTAATACAATTCCAATAATCCTTCCGGTAAACTCATTTGAACTACCTTTTCTTTTTCTTTAATTTTCATTATCAGGGAATCATTCAATGGAATAAGAACTTCACGCGATTTGTATATTATCATAGCCATTTCCTGTTGTGGCATTTCAATGACCTCCTCAATAAATCCAACAGGACCGATTTCTTCATCATGAATTTCATACCCTTTTAGATGAGCATATTGCAATCCTTCAGGTTCTAAGGTTCTTTCTTCATCATCGAGGATATCTTCCTGTCTCAATGCCATTTCCTTTCCTCCAATTTCCAGAGCTTGTTCGCGATTGTTTACATCTTCCAACTTCACGATGAGGAACTGCTCTCCTCTTATTTCTTCTATAAAATAGGGCATAAAAGTTCCCCTTAATTTTAAAAAAACCACCTTACTCAAGATGAAATCTTCATAATAAGCATCATCGATGTAAACCTTCAATTCACCTTTTACACCATGTGGCTTTTTGGTCTGACCGACCTTTACCAAATCTTCCATTAATTATGTTCTAATAAGGTTTGTTTTAAAATAAAACCTTTCTCAGCTTTTTGTTCCCAACTTAAAGTATCGGTTGGACTTTGGGTGTCCAAAATTCGCATACTTCTGGAAATCAAGCCTACACCCCTGGCATATTTATCCTGGACCTGTCTTAGTTCGATTGCATTTTCTTCGTCAGCAAGAGAAACCTCTATAACGTCATCATAATCAACTCCCCCCACATTATCACTATTTCCTACTTCCCTAATTCTGGAAGTCCAGTTTTTGTACAATTCAATCGGATCTCCAGCTACCAAAATGGTAAAATCAGCAGGAACATGGAGATTGGGAGTCCAACGCTGACCTGAAAAAACCGGATAAACTAATTCTATAACTTGTACATTATCCACCTCAGTAATCAGGGAGGTATTGGTTCGGGTTATACCATAATGCTTTTGAAATAACCAGCTGCTTGTATCACTGGAACGATATTCTCTTCGAATTCTGAAAGTAGTATCACCTGCCCCATTTGTAAAAACTTCTTCCACTCTGTCTTTTAAAAATGAATGGAAGGTATCAACTGCAGTACCTGAAGGAACCTGGTCATAAACAAAGGAGTCCATTTGGTACACCCAATAGTTATCCAGTTTTAATGGGAAATAATCGAGGCCTTTATCAGGATTGAAATTATCAGGAACCGTTTCACATGAAGTGAGGGACATTCCGCTTATTATCAAAAAGCTGATAAAGATTAAGAATGGAATTGGAAATGTTGTTTTCAAAAGCAAGGGGTTTTAATTGACTATTTTTTACTCAATTCGATGATTCTTTGTTGGCATTTTTCACAAACTCCCAGGTGATTGGTAATTTCTCTCCTCAGCTCTTCTGCCCGTTTTAGTCGGCCATTGTAATAATCCAATAACTCTTCATCATCAGGGCATTCGTAACTACGAGCTATTTTAACTACCACCTTGAAAACAACACCAAGGAATCCTAAAGTAATTAATATTAAAAGTCCATCCATGCATTATCAATTACTGCTTCCGTAAATCACACCCCCGCCTACTACATCGTCTCCTTCATAAAAAACTGCCGATTGACCCGGAGCGATTCCTTTGACATTGGCATGGAAATCAACAAAAACCTGATCTTCACTGATGGGAGATAAGGTAGAAAGTGCTCCTTCATCACGGTATCGAACTTTGGTAACCGTTTCCAATCCTTCCGGCAAAGAAGGATATTTCATCGAATTGACCTGACCAACTGTCATCCCGTTTCTTACCAATTCCTCCGCTGTACCCAAAACCACTTCATTGGTTTGAGGACGGATTTCTGACACAAACATTGGTTGGCCAAATGCCATTCCCAGTCCTTTACGCTGACCGATGGTATAAAAAGGATATCCCTCATGGGTTCCAATTATTTTACCCTGGGTATCAATAAAGTTTCCGCCTTTCACCTGCTCTTCCAATCCTTCTACTCTTCTTTTCAAAAAGCCACGGTAATCGTTGTCGGGAACAAAACAAATCTCATAACTCTCAGCCTTTTTTGACATTTCATCATATCCAAAGTCGGCAGCAATTTGTCTAACCTCAGGTTTGGTCAGGTCACCCAAAGGAAACCTGGATCGGTTCATACATTCCTGACTCAATCCCCACAAGACATAGGATTGATCTTTATTCCTGTCCTTGGCCTTTGAGATGAATTTCCGGCCTTCATTTTCCATTATTTTGGCATAATGTCCAGTGGCTATAAATTCACAATCCAAAGCATCCGCTCTTTTTAAAAGAGCAGACCATTTGATATGGGTATTACAAAGCACACATGGATTGGGTGTACGACCGGCAATATATTCTTCCACAAAGTTATCAATCACATAATCCCCAAACTCATCGCGGATATCAATGATGAAATGGTGAAATCCCATTTGCACACTAACCATCCTGGCATCATTGATTGAATCAAGGCTACAACAACCGGTTTCTTTTTTGCCTCCTCCGGAATTTGCATAATCCCAGGTTTTCATGGTAATGCCTACCACTTCATACCCTTCTTCATGCATCAACATTGCCGTTACAGTGGAATCAATTCCACCACTCATTGCAACCAAAACTTTACCATGCTTACTCATAAAAACTCCTCTATTCTGTCGGATTGCCCGACCATCTTTTCAAATATTTTGCAAAAATAGCAAAACCATATAGTATATGTGCAAATTACACGGTAGGAACCTTTAAGGCAGTGGAAAGTTTAATCTTGTTTGATCGGGGGCTCGTTTGCTAGCGGACTCGATGCTAGCTCCTGGAAAATGGAAGGCAATTTAATTAAAGGTGTTTTTTACAAATTTTCTGACCTTTTTCCACGGGAAGCATCAGATTTGGACATTTCACCTGGTAGAGCCGCCACGCGTGGCAGCTCTACCAGACAGTTTTTTCCTTCCCAACATCAACCATTCAATCCTTCAATCCTTCTTCCCTTCTACCATTCAACCATTCAACCCTTCAACCCCTCAACCATTCAACCCTTCAACCCCTCAACCCCTCAATCCTTCAATCCCTCAATCCTTCTTTCCTTCAACCCCTCAACCCTTCAAAAAACAGCCACTGCATCGCATCGGACCAGTGGCTTGTCAAAATTAAACCAGTTATGAAAAAATTGTTCTTTGTTCGAAATTGATGGGACTAATATCTTGTACTTGCAGGATTCATTCCAAAGTACATGACTAATGACCGGAAATATCCGACAAAGTTGCAAGGCCTGTTAAAGAAGCTTTAAGGTTTGTGATGGAATTAAACGCAATGGGACTAATTGAGTCCAATCTTCAAATTCACTAAATTTCAAAAAGATGAAGTATTTAAAATTAATCCTGGCCAGTGCCCTTTTCTTAATCGGTACCGCCACAGCAACCTTCGCCCAAAAGGCTCATGCCGGAATGGAAAGATCAGAGAGAATGGAAAGGCATCAAAAATTTGATCACCACGGACCAAAAGCCAAAAATCATCAACGTTTTAAAAGAGATTTTCAAGGAGAAAAAAGAAAGATGAGAAGGCATAAGGGGATGAAAAAGCATCATCGCAAGCATATGAGAAGAGGTCATGTCCCAAAAAATAGGAGAGGTTAATGGCTATTGGCCTTTAGCCATTGGCCATTGGCAATTTTTAAGAAATGAATACGAATATCTTCCCGGTGGCTGAGCTTGTCGAAGCCACCAGGACAAAGAGCAGAATTTCAAAAAAGCCAACGGCCAACGGCCAATGGCCATCAACAAACCTTATCAGCACAATAGCTACTCGCAAAGGCATCAGGTTTGGCTTTGAAAACAAAGCCCATTCCAAGAATGTAACCCATTGCTTCTTTTAAAGCAGTGTTGGATTGGAAATTTGGGTCGGTATTGATATCGGCATGGATTTCCAATTCGACATCATATTTTTCAAGCATATTACAAAGAGAATAAGCCACTTCGACTGACTTGGCCACCTCAGTTATCATACGCTCCTTGAGACTCATATGATTGGGCATTTTAGTATTGTTGATGAACATAAAACCGCCCTTTTTCTCCCGTAGGAAAACAATAACACTGGCGAACTCAACCACATCACCTCTCACTTGTGAGTCAGTACCAATGCATACTTTCAATTTAAAGCCGCGGGAAGTTTCACGGATGATGGTCTCTTCCACAGCTTTGAGGATGGGTTCGGAAATGCGTTCTCCGTTAAATCGACGCCATTTGCTCATGGTTGGTGTATTTTGTCCTGAAATTAAAAAAATTCTTCCAATTCAAATTTTTCAAAAATATTTTAGCTTATTTTTTAAAAAACAGATCATTAAAAAGTTGCATTTTGTCGTTTTGACAATATTTAGTTTACTTTTTTATTACAAAAAATTAACCTTTATCTTACCAAAGGATTGCTTCCCACCAAACCAGCCTTTTTTAAAAATAGTTTCAGGGTGACGAAAATCACCATAGCTTTGATGCAGGTCACCCCTCCTGATTAGGGATGCAGGTAGCTTTGTAGCTTATTAATAATGTGTCATGGCTGAAATCACTGCACCTTCAAAAACCAAGAAGGATTCTGAACAGGTACAATGTTATCATTGTAATGAACCTTGTGTGGATGAGACCATCCACTTCGATGAAAAGACCTTTTGCTGTCAGGGTTGCAAAATGGTTTATTCCATTTTGAGTGAAAATGGAATGTGTACCTATTATGAGCTGGATGAAAATGCAGGTATCAGCCTGAAAGGAAAAAGACAGCAGCAATTTGCTTACCTGGATGAGACTTCAGTGGTTGAAAAATTGCTGGATTTTGAAGAAGGCAACAAAGCCCGACTTACCTTTTACTTACCACAAATCCATTGTGCCTCCTGTATTTGGCTACTTGAAAATTTATACAAACTAAGAGAGGGAATTCTCCAATCGAAGGTCAATTTCATGAAGAAGGAAATCTACCTGACTTTCGACAAAACCCAAATTACCTTAAGGCAAATTGTAGAATTACTGGATTCAATCGGTTATGAACCTGCCATCAATTTACAGTCATTGGATGACGAAGAGAAACCGGTTATTCCCAGAACTTTTTATTATCAAATCGGGATAGCAGGTTTTGCATTTGGGAACATCATGCTTTTAAGTTTTCCCGAATATCTGGGGCTGGAAAAGGGTTCAGATGATGGGTTCCAGATGATCTTTGGTTATTTGAATATTATACTTTCTCTTCCTGTATTGCTGTATAGCGGAAGAGATTATTTTATATCGGCCTGGGGCACCTTAAAACATGGTTATTTAAATCTGGATGTGCCCATCGCACTGGGAATGCTTGCACTTTTTGGAAGGAGTGTTTTTGAAATAGTCAGTCAAACCGGAGCTGGATATCTGGATAGTTTTGCAGGTCTGATTTTCTTTTTATTGATAGGAAAATGGTTTCAGCAAAGGACTTATCACCATGTTTCTTTTGAAAGAAACTATAAATCCTATTTTCCTATAGCAGCTACCATTAAAAAAGACGGCGAAACGAAGACAACCAGCCTTGATAAACTCGAAATCAATGATACGGTTCTATTAAGACACGGGGAATTAATTCCTGCCGATGGCTATCTTTTAAAAGGAAAAGCAAAAATTGACTACAGCTTTGTGACCGGAGAAAGTGAACCGGTAGAAAAGGTTTCCGGCGAAAAAGTCTTTGCAGGTGGCCGTCAGATGGGAGAAATGATTGAAATAAGTCTTTCTAAAAAAGTATCTCAAAGTTATTTGACTCAACTTTGGAATGACGAAGCCTTTCAGGAATCCAAGGAATCATCAACCTCCAAACTTGCAGATTTAATAGGTCGCAGGTTTACTCTTGTAGTTCTAACGGTTGCTGCAGCTACCTTTATATATTGGTATAGAATTGACCCTGGCATTGCCTTCAATGCATTTACTGCAGTTTTGATTGTAGCTTGTCCTTGTGCAGTGGCGCTTTCCATTCCATTTACCCTGGGCAATATCATCAGGATTTTTGCCAAAAATGGATTTTATGTAAAAAATACAAAGGTTGTTGAAGAGCTAAATGATATTGATACCGTTGTTTTTGATAAAACCGGAACCCTCACCAATGCTTTGCAAAGTGGCATAGAAAAAATTGGGGGAAATTTATCCAGCAGACAAACCAACCTAATCAGGTCACTGGCCTTGCAATCAAATCATCCATTAAGCAGACAAATGGCGGCTTATTTGGAGGGCGGAGAAGACCTTTACAAAGTAGAATCATTCAATGAGATTGTAGGAAAGGGCATTGAAGGTTGGTTGGACGGAACTCATGTAAAAATTGGTTCGGCATCCTTTTTATCTGTTCCAAAAGAACAACAACAGAAGGATGTAAAAGTATGGGCCTCACTTAATGGAATTCTTGTTTCAGGTTTTATTTTTCACAACCAATATAGGAGTGGATTTGAACGAGTGATGCAGTTTTTTAATAAAAAATACCATACTTATTTGCTTTCTGGAGATAACGATGCTTCAAGAGCTGAGTTGGAACCTTTTTTTGAAAAAAAGGAAAACTTGAAATTTGAACAAACGCCCCAGGACAAACTCAACTTTATTAAAAACCTTCAAAAAGAAAATAAAAAGGTATTGATGCTGGGCGACGGATTGAATGATGCAGGAGCCTTGCAAAAATCAGAAGTTGGAATCGTTTTGACAGAAGATACCAATAACTTTACTCCGGCCAGCGATGGAATTTTGGCCGCTAAAAACTTTGAATTGCTGCCCGGCTTTATCAAGCTTTCAAGAAAAAGCATTCAACTCGTGCATTATGCTTATGCATTGGCATTTGTTTACAATCTTATCGGATTAAGTTATGCGGTAACCGGAACACTTTCTCCGGTGGTAGCCGCCATATTAATGCCTGCCAGTTCGGTAACAATTGTATTATTTGGAGTTGGTATGAGTAGTTGGTTGGCAAAAAAAGGGTTAAAAGGACAAAGCCCTTCAACCCTCGATGTTTGATCGCAATTTTTACGTTAATTATTGGGTATTCCTGATTGTATCCATATACTTATTTGGTCAATATAACAGGAAGGTAATTGGTTCGCTCCAGCCGGATAAGGCATTGGAACATAACCTGCTTCGTGTTGAATTGAACCCATTAATTTTCCATTCGCCGCATAGGTTTTCACCTCCGCATAATTCGTAAGGGAAATATTTCCCTGTGGATTTCCTCCACCATGACATCCTACACAATAGATATTCATTATAGGAGCAATTGTACCACTGAAGGTCACATTGGTGGTATCGCATCCATTATCGCATGAGTTGTCCTGAGCTCCCTGCGCTACCCATTTGGTAATGATATCAATTTGCTCCTGGCTAAGTCGGGAATTGGGTGGAGGTGGCATAATCTCCCTGCTTGTAGTAATAACCTTAACCAGTTCACTATTGCCAGGATTGCCCGGGCGAACATTAATGGTTTGAATTATTTTACTATAGGAAGTGGTAACTACTCCTTCTTTATGACTGGCAACATCATGGCATCCCGACATTGCACAATTGGATTGAAGGATGGGCAAAACCTGGTTTGAAAAATAAACAGAGTCCGGATCACATGGGTCGTTGATTACTACAGTGTTGGTGTCAACTATCGTACCTGTGGAATCAGGCGTAATATCCAATTCTCCCACGTAAACCGGAACTCGTTCACAAGCCCAAAAAAACAGAAGGAACAAAACTGTTCCCGAAATCAAACTAATTCTTGCTTTCATTTGGTAAATTTTCTTTTTAGTTATAATGTTGATTAAGACTTGTGCAATTGAAATACCCTTGACAGATTAAATCCAAAACGGATGTCTCCTTTGAACCAGTCACCATTGTCGTCAAGGACAAAAGCTCTTTCATTCATGCCCGTAGCATTGCTGAAATGAAGTTGAAAAACGTGACCCCCGGTTTCGATATCCACTCCCACAGAAAGTGGATTGGATTGAAGGGTGCCGGGAAACTTGTTGAAAGCATAGAAGTAATCCCAAACAAAAGCCATCCTTTTGGTAAACTTCAATCTTCCTCCAAATCCCAGTGCAAATACATCATTTGGATAAATCTGCGATTGGGTAATATTGGTATGAACCAGCGTAGGAGACAATTGCATGGAGAATCCGGGGCTAAATTTTCGACCGACAATCACCTGGTGATAGTAACCCATTCTTCTGGCAGCCGTGGTTTTTATTTCCGGGTAACCGGTTGGATTTTTTAAACTGTTCAAGGTTGCGCCGCTGACCCAGATAAGTGAAACAGGCATGTTTCTCTTTCCGGTAGATTGCCATAAAATTCGATACTTTACGAATGCATCAAACTCCTTTTTCTGGGTACTTCTACCAATTCCTACCATTAAATTAGGGGTAACGCCATAATCAAATGCCATACGCATGCTGGCATTGTCCAGTCCAAAAAATTCATATGCTCCACGGTTTACCGGAGCAAAACGGTGCAAGATTCGGAAGTCAAGGGTACCTACGCCCAGCATTTCCATACTTGCTCCATTAATAACCCTGGTGGATTTAAATGCATTGGTAACATAATCAGTTGTTTCTTCTTCACCTAAAAGGCTAAGCAGACTTTCTTCTTCCTGAGCAATCATCAAATTGGAGAAACCAATTATGCTTATGATTAAAATCAAAAACGATTTCATTTTCTGTTATTTAAGGGTGTTTATTTTTTAAAGGGTTTCAATTCAGCATGAATACTCACGTGGACTTCATTGGAAAGTTTATCGCCAACCAGGGAAGGTATTTTTATACCATAATCTGAAAGCAAAACCATCATTTCAGAATCCATGAGCAAACCATTTGCTTCTACCTTGACGGTTCCTTTTTCTCTAATATTTTTGGTGATGCCATGGATGGTCATTTGCCCGCTTACCACCACAGGATAAGTTCCGGGTTTGGAAAAATTCACAGCATCCGGGTTGTCTATTTGTCCGGTAAATTTTGCCTTGGGATATTTGCTGCTTTCCACGTAATTTTCATTAAAATGCTCTTGCATCAAGGCATTTTTAAATGCGAAGCTTTTCATCAATACCGACCATTCCATTTTACCGGTACTTTGATCAAAAACACAAACTGCAGTGTTGGTATTTGCTTTTATTTCTTCCAGGTCGTCCATTACACCTTCCGCATCGAAGGCCACTTTGGCCTCCTTGGTAAAGAATTTCTGGGCAAAGGCAATCTGGAAATTTCCTGCTAATACTAAAAAGATAAGGATTGCGAATGATTTCATGTTTATCTGTTTTTTTGGCTGCTTAAATTAGTTATCAACTGCACCTGCATCTATCCAGGTTTTAATGATTTGCAAATCACAGGCACTCAGTTTTGCTCCATTTTGTGGCATTGCAGAGTACCCTGAGGCATGGTTTACAGATCCCCATAATTTTCCATTATCGACTGTGGCTTTTACGCCGCTGTAATTGGTATAATCTATTCCACCCAAAAAGCCGGACCCGGCATGGCAACCATAACAATAGGTTTGAAGAATGGGCTTCACGCTTGAATTGTAGGTAACATTGCTGGTATCACATACCACTGCATCGCATGAGGTCGGGTTGGCGCCCTGCTCAATCCACAAGGAGATTCTTTCGATTTGATCCAGGCTTAATTTTTCATTTGGTGAAGGTGGCATAGCGCGTTCCCCAATGGCTACCAGCACTTTATACAACTCACTTCCCTGATAATTCCCTGGCTTAACTGCCCCGTTGGACATAATCGCAGAATAGCTTGAAAAGTCGTATCCTTTTTCCCTGTCAATGCTATTGTGGCAACCACTTTGCGTACAATTTGATACAAGAACAGGAAGAACATCTCTTTCAAAACATACCGGATTTACATCTTCAATGTATTCGTAAGTACATGCCGGGAATATGGCTGCCAAACTAAAGGCAGCCAAAAGCATTTGCAAGATTCTATTTCCAGAGATTTGATTGAAGGCTTTCATTTTTGATTTCGATTGACTGTTTTTTTTTACAATGTTTTTTCGCTTGGATTCATTGGCTAAAATGACTTTTAAATTCATCTGTACCACATTCTCCCTCCAGACAACCGGAATCAAAAAATCCCCTACTTCATTTTTAAAAAATATTTTTTATTTTTATAAATATTTAATTTTCAGTTATTTACGATTAAAAAAATCTCATTTCTAATTTTATTAAGAAATTGATAACTTATCTCATTTGGATCTTACAACTTTTTTTTACCTAGCTTTGCAAAAATTTTTAAATGAAAATATTCGCTAACATTATGGCTGTCTATTTCCTGCTGGGAAGCTTTTTTCCCCGCACGGATTTCAGTCAATTAGCCAAGGTTCCGAATATTTTCAAACATTATGAATGCCATGTTTTGGAATCAAAAGCCAAACATGTAAAACCTGATTTTACAAAATTCCTAACAGACCACTTTTTTGGTTCTTTGGAACACGAACATCAGGATCAATCTCACCATCAGCTTCCTCTCAAAACCATTAATCTGGATTTCCAGTTTCTTGTTACCAAACAAGCTAACTTGCTGATAAAGAACCTTTTAAATTTAACTCAAAGGGTATTTAGCACCAATAATCTAATTGGTGTTGATTTCACACTCAATCTTTTCCACCCTCCTATACATTCCTGATTTTTATTCAAAGGTCATCCTATGGCTAAGATTGCCATTAGGAATTTTATCTTTATTAAAATCAGGTTTTTATCATGATAGAAAAGCTAATTCACCTTTCGGTGAAAAATAAGCTGGTAGTAGGGCTGCTTACATTGGGTTTAATTATTGGAGGAATTTATTCCCTCTCAAAATTACCCATCGATGCGGTACCAGATATTACCAACAACCAGGTGCAAGTGGTCACAGTTGCCAATTCTTTGGCACCACAGGAGGTAGAACAATTTATTACCTATCCTATTGAAGTTTCAGTTTCCAACATTCCAAATGTTACAGAAATTCGTTCCATTTCAAGGTATGGCCTTTCGGTAATTACCATTGTTTTTGAAGACAAGGTTCCCATTTTGGAAGCAAGACAGTTTGTAAAAGAACAATTGAGTCTCGCTGCCGAAGAAATTCCCCATGGAATGGGTTCTCCCGAGTTGATGCCCATCACTACAGGTCTGGGGGAGATTTATCAATATGTGCTGGAGGTGGATCCCGAATTTTCAGATCAATACAATGCAATGGAGCTGCGTACCATTCAGGATTGGATTGTCAAGAGGCAATTGGCCGGGATGAAAGGAATTATTGAAATAAGTAGTTTTGGTGGTTACCTTAAACAATATGAGGTTGCATTAGACCCTAGAAAACTCAGAAATCTTGACATCAGTTTGTCCGAAGTATACGATGCGCTTGCAGCCAACAATCAAAACAGTGGAGGTTCTTACATCGAAAAAACTACCAATGCGTACTACATTCGTACAGAAGGTATTATAAAGGATTTTCAGGACATTGAACAAATCCAGGTTGGATTAAAAAACAACACTCCGGTATTGGTGAAAGATATTGGAAAAGTCCAGTTGGGAGCACCAAAAAGGTTTGGTGCCATGACCATGGATGGTAAAGGTGAGGTAGTTGGTGGAATTACCCTGATGTACAAAGGAGCCAACTCGTCCGAAGCCATTCAAAATGTGCATGACAGAATTGAGGTGGTTAAAAAATCCTTACCAGAAGGAGTCCATATTTACCCTTATCTTGATCGGTCAGTTCTAGTTGCTAAGACAATCAGTACCGTTAAAAAGAACCTGCTTGAAGGTGGACTCATTGTCATCTTTGTTTTAGTCATTTTACTGGGAGATCTCAGGGCTGGTCTTATTGTAGCATCTGTGATACCACTTGCGATGCTTTTCGCCCTTATTTTGATGAATTACTTTGGCGTATCAGCCAACTTAATGTCACTCGGAGCGATAGATTTTGGGATCGTGGTCGATGGTGCCGTCATTGTAGTGGAAGGTGTTTTACATGCTATTTTCACCTATCATGTAGGTAAAACTTTCACCCAAAGTCAAATGGATGAAATGGTGACAGATGCATCTGCGAAACTGTTCCGGGCAGCAGTCTTTGGTGTATTCATCATCCTGGTAGTTTTCATTCCTATCATGACATTGACCGGAATTGAAGGAAAGATGTTCCGTCCGATGGCTATGACTTTCAGTTTTGCGGTGCTTGGTGCTTTGCTATTATCGCTGACTTATGTACCAGCAGTAACTGCATTGGTCATGCCTAAAACCATTAAAGCCAAAAGATCTTTGGCCGACAGGATAATGGAATTTTTAAGAGGCGCTTACAAACCAACCCTGGAATTTGCCTTGAAAAAACCAGTCTTGGTTCTAGGCTCAGCTGGCGGATTGTTAATTGGCTCCATTCTTCTGTTCAACACCATGGGGTCAGTCTTTATTCCTACGCTGGAAGAGGGTGACCTTGCCATGCAGATGGCCATCCAGCCCGGAAGTTCACTAGAAGAAAGTGTCAAAACGGCAACCAAGGCAGAAAAGGTTCTTTTGGAGAATTTTCCTGAGATCAAACACGTAGTTTCTAAAATCGGTACGGCTGAAGTTCCAACTGACCCGATGGCGATTGAAGACGCGGACATTATGATTATTTTAAAAGAAAGAGACGAGTGGGTGTCAGCTGATTCAAGAGAAGAATTGGTAGAAAAGATGAAAGAAAAACTAGAGGTAATTGTCGGTGCCGGTTTTGAATTCACCCAACCTATACAATTGAGATTCAATGAGTTGACTACAGGTGCAAAAACAGATATTGCCGTTAAAATATTTGGGGAAGACACTGAAGAACTCAAAAGATTGGCCGACCAGGCAGAAGGAATCATCAAAGGAATACAAGGTGCAGGAGACGTAAAAGCAGAACAAACGGAAGGTCTTCCTCAATTAATGATAAAATACGACCGTCAAAAAATTGCAGAATACGGACTTGATATTGAATCGCTCAATGAAATCATCAGAGCATCCTTTGCCGGTGAGAAGGCAGGAGTTGTATTTGAAAATGAGCGGAAATTTGACCTGGTAGTAAGGATGCAAAAAGATGATAGACAAGACCTTGCTTTGGGTGCCATGTTTATTAAAAATAGTACCGGGCAATCGATTCCCCTTTCAGAACTTGCGAATGTAGAGTATACCGAAGGTCCGATGCAAATTAGTAGAGAAGGCGCCAGAAGAAGAATCAATATCGGTGTAAACGTTCGAAACAGGGACATTGCGAGTTTAGTGGAAGAAATTCAGCAAAAGCTGGAAACCCAAATGAAGCTACCGGCAGGGTATTATTTCACTTTCGGGGGACAGTTTGAAAATCTACAACAAGCAACCAGGCGATTGATGATAGCAGTCCCAATTGCTTTATTGCTCATTTTCGCTTTGTTGTATTTTACTTTTGAAAAAATCAAATACGCACTTTTAATTTTCTCTGCAGTGCCGCTTTCAGCCATTGGAGGAGTTTTCGCCTTGTGGTTGAGAGACATGCCCTTTAGTATTTCGGCGGGCGTTGGATTTATTGCACTTTTTGGTGTAGCTGTTTTAAACGGTATCGTATTGATAAGTCATTTTAACCGAATGCGCTATGATGAAAATGAAAGTGATATTTACAAAGTGGTAATTGAAGGTAGTCTGGTCAGGCTTCGTCCGGTTATCATGACTGCAACTGTTGCTGCCCTTGGATTCTTACCCATGGCCCTTTCTACTACCAACGGAGCAGAGGTTCAGAGGCCTTTGGCTACAGTGGTAATCGGAGGATTGATAACCGCTACCCTGCTCACACTTTTGGTTTTGCCGGTATTTTATTACCTGGTAAACAAGAATATAAAACGGACCGGAATGAATACAAATGCACTGTTGGCAATCATAGGAATGAGTATGTTTTTTGGAAACCTAAATGCTCAGACGCCTTTCCAACCGGAGGATGCCATGAATTCAGCCGTACAAAATCACCCGGCCATCAACCTTGCAGATTTAAAAGTGCAACAAGCGAAAGTTGCCTTGGGTGGTGCTAAAATTGTTCCTGCTACTGATTTCACTATTCAGGGTGGACAAATGAATACATCTGCTTTTGATTACAATGTTTCCGTGCAACAATCCCTTGGGAATTTCAGTGCAAACAAAGCAAGGAAATCTCTTTTTGAAAATAAAATTGCTTTGTCAGAGGCTGAAAAAGAGCAAATGACTTTTCATTTAAAAGGTCAGGCTTTGAAATCCTATGTCGATTGGTACTTTAAGGACAAAAAATCCAATCTATTTAAAACACAATTGGATTCTCTTCAACGAATGTTGCAATTGGCTGATATACAATTTCGTGCAGGTGAAATAGACAAAATGGATGTCAGTCTGATTCGGAATGAAATCAATCATGTTCGGCAACAACAAATTATTGCTGAATCAGAAAGGTTGTCTGCCTATTATCAATTAAAGGCTGCTACTTTTTCTAAGGATAGTCTGGCTGCACCGGATACATTGGTGTTACCCCAGCTGGATTCAAATGAAATGCTGAGCGCTATTTTGGATCCTTATAAGGAGATGGTAAAAGTAAGTCAACAGGAAATCCAATTGGCAAATGCTTCCAGGAAGCCTGAGTTCAATGTGGGTTATTTTAACCAAAGTATTCGTCCGGACTACAGTTTTCAAGGAGTAATGGTAGGAGCTTCCGTTCCTATTTTTCAAAAAGCAATAAAGTCAAAAATAGAAGAAGCCAAAGTGGAAGAACTGATTCAAAATCAAACGCTTGTAACAACGGAAAAACTTCTTCAATATCAATTGAAAAAGGCTGAGCAGCTTGAAATGATGCAAAGTGCTGAATGGCAAACTTCCGGAAAACAACTGCTGACAGAGGCAGAAACCTTATTAAATCTGGCCAAGCTGAAATTGTCTTCCGGGGAAACCAATTATTTGGATTTTATACAAACCTGGAGAATTGCCTGGAATTCCAGAATGACGGCATTGGAAACCGAATCCAATTTCAAAAAGGCTCAGGTAAACCGCTTTTTCCCATTCAATTAAAAATAAAATCATGTTTAAATCATATAAATCTAAATTAACCCTTTTACTTTTTGCTTGTCTGGGATTGGTCTTTACTGCTTGTAAAGAAGAGTCCAAACCAGTAGAAAATGTCACCGTAGAAGCAGATCATGCTCACAATGGTGAAACTGAATTTTCCCTTTCACCTGAACAGGAGGAAATGGCCGGTATCACTACCGGAGAATTAGGTTTTGCAGCCATGGGAAGTGTGATTGAATGTACCGGAAGAGTGGAAGTTCCGCCTTCAAGCCTTGCATCAGTTTACAGTCCTACCCATGGTTTTGTAAGGGAAGTTCATTATCTCCCAGGTAGTTATGTTAAAAAAGGTGCACTTTTAGTACGATTGGCGCATCCCGATTTAATAAAAAGTCAACGAGAATTTTTGGAAATAAACAGCCAGATGAATTCGCTTGAAAAAGATTATCTAAGAAAAAAGGACCTTATTAATTCTCAGGCTACCAGTCAAAAGGCTTTAGATGAATCAGAAGCTGCCTACCATTTAGCAAAGGCAAAATTAAAAGGTTTGAAATCCGAATTGCGCTTGATGGGAATCAACACAAATGCCCTTGAAGAAAACGGCGACATTCAGGAATCAGTGGGAATTTATTCACCAGTTTCGGGTTATGTAGGAAGTCAGTCCGTAAATCTGGGCAAATTGGTTAGTCCGTCTGATTTATTGTATGAAATAGTCGATGACTCTCATATGCATATGGAACTGAATGTTTTTGCGAGTGATCTTCCATTTATAAAAGAAGAACAAAAAATAGTAGCAATAGTACCGGGAACAGAAGAAAAGGTACCCGGAACCATCCATCTTGTAGGTAAAATGATAGATCCTGAAACCAAAACAACCATGGTGCATGGACATTTTGACAAAGAGCCGATTCCTTTCACTCCAGGCACTTTTCTAAATGCAAAAATCTATACTGACAAGGATAGTGTGCCTGCATTACCATCTTCTGCCCTATTAAAGCAAGGTGATAGTCATGCAGCTTTTTACAAAGAAAATGGCAAATACCATAAGGTCATGGTTCAAACCGGAAGAAGTATAGACAATATGGTTGAAATAAAAAACCCGGAAAAACTACTGAACAAAACATTGGTTCTCAATGGTGCCTATTACCTGGGAGGAATCAATGAAGAAGCGGGTCACAGCCATTAAAAAAATCGTTTTGAGTGATCCCCATCACTCATAAAATCAGGGCTTACAAATATCTTTACAAGGTTAAATTCAACATTGTATTTGTAAGCCCTTTTTCAAATAAAATTCATGAAAAAAAGTTTCTTTTTCGTGGCAATCTTCTTGCCTTTCCTCGGTTTTGCACAACCTAATTTTAGTCTAAAAATCACCCCGGTAACTTTTAATGACTTTCCCGGATTACATTCCTTTACACATGGAATGGACAGCGAAGACAATTGGATAATAATAGGTGGCAGAACCGACGGGCTACACCAAAGGCAACCGTTCGCCTCTTTCGATCCGGCATTCAACAATCTTTCCATTTATAAAATCGACATTCAAAATAAGATACTGAAAGAAGCTACTATCAATGGATTAGATCCTGATTTGGTAGATCAGTTACAATCTTCCAACATGGAATATTTTCAGGTAGGTACTAGATTGTACCTGATTGGAGGATATGGCTTTAGTACCATCAGCCAGGCTTTTGTTACTTATCCTTCCATGATTGTTGTAGATTTGGAAACTTTGTCAGCCGCAATTGAAGATGGAAACCCCATTGCCCCAGCCTTTACCCGAATCGAAGATTCCCGAATGGCAGTGACAGGCGGTCAACTTCAGTACATCAATGGTAAATTTTTATTGATTGGCGGACATAAATTTGATGGCGCTTACAATCCACATGGTCCTACGCATGGTCCGGGATTTTCTCAGGAATACACCAACGAAATCAGAACTTTTGAAGTGGATTTGCAAAGCCCTACGCCGCAGATTACATCTTATGATGCAGTATTTGATGAGACCAATTTACACAGAAGAGACTACAACCTCGCTCCTCAAATTTTTGAAAATGACGAGCTTGGATTGACAGCTTTTTCAGGAGTTTTTCAGCACAATGTGGATCTACCTTTTTTAAATATAGTCGACATCAAACAAAGTGGCTATACTGTAAATAATGATTTCAACCAATTGTTGAATCAGTACCATACTGCCCACATGACCATTTATAGCAGTCAAAACCAACGCAATACCAATGTCTTTTTTGGCGGGATAGGACAATATTATTTCAATGATCAAAATCAAATGATCAACGATACGGATGTGCCTTTTGTAAAGACAGTTTCAGTGGTTGAACGCGATAAAGATGGTAATTTGACTGAATACAGAATGCCATTTGAAATGCCGGGATATCTTGGAGCTTCGGCGGAATTCATTCCATTGTCTAGTACACCTGTGTACAAAAATTTGATTTTTGATGAAGATGCACTAGGTGAAGGACAGGAAATATTACTGGGATATATCGTAGGTGGAATTGAAAGTACCAAGCCTAATATTTTATTCGATAACGGAAGTAATTTAAGTTCTGCCTCTACCAAAATATTTGAAGTAAAATATACCGGCGGAGTAAGCCAAACCAAAGAAGCAATACCAACCAATTCAGGGAATCCGCTTCAGGTTTCAGTTAGTCCGGTTCCGGCCAATGAAAATCTGGACGTAAAATTCACTATTGCAGAAAAAGGCTTGGTTTGGTTCATGTTGCAGGACACAAGCGGTAAGTTGGTAAAAACATGGCATGCAGAAATGCCTTCAGAAGGAACCTTTTCTTCCCAATTTGAAGTCGCTGAATATCCAAAAGGTAATTATTTCTTTACTCTTAGTTCAGGTAAGTATTTGAGAACAGTTAAGCTTATTTTACAGTAAGGTTTTTGATTCAAAGGGATTCGATTATTTTTGAATCAAATACCAAATTCAATACATGTTTACAAAAAATCCACCCAAAATGAAGCTTTGGCAATACATAGGTCTTGGTCTGGTTGGCGTTTTTGCCATTTTGCAATTATTTCAAATCGACAAAACCAATCCTGAATCTGATCCTTCAAAGGATATGTTGGTTGTAACAAATGCGCCTCAAAATGTAGCAACCATCTTAAAAGATGCCTGTTATGATTGCCATTCCAATAATACTGTGTACCCCTGGTATACTTCTTTGCAACCATTTGCCTGGTCGATCCAAAACCATATCAAACACGGAAGGAAGCACATCAATTTCTCTGAATTTGGAGATTACAGTCGTGAAGATCGTGCGGAAGTCTTTGAAGAATGTGTAGAAGTATTGGAGGAGGGAGAAATGCCTTTGGCATCTTATAAATTAATGCATCCGGAGGCCATTTTGTCCGACGAGCAAACGAAAACCCTTATGCAATGGTTTTCAGGAAACGGAGAGGAATTTGAGGATTAATTCCTCCCCGTTTTTTTTATATTTTAATTAGGCATATTTCTCAATTTGTCCAAGTGTTTGATACTTATCATACCGGACTCAATACTGATAATGCCCTCGTGTTTGAAATCTGTCAATGTTCTAATTACCGTTTCTTTTGCAGTTCCAACCATGCTGGCCAAGTCGTCTCTCAAGATGGAAATTTCAGTTGATTTTCCTTCTTTTTCAAACCTTTCATTCAAAATAAGCAGTGCATCTGCTACCCTTCTTCGAATAGAATTATAAGCCAGATTGAGCAATTGTTCTTCACGCTCTGCAATGTTGTCTGCCAGCATTTTAATCATTTTGCTGGATACATCTTTATTGGCAAATAGCAATTGGAAAAAGTCTTCTTTAGGAATGAAGGTAATTTCACTTTCTTCCATAGAAGAAGCAGATTCGGCGTATGGTTTTCCGTTAATTAAGTCAGAAAATCCAAAGAATTCACCTTCTTTTAAAATTTCGGTAATGAACTCTTTTCCGTCCTCGTTGGTCTTGAAAATCTTTACTTTACCGGTTCTTACAAAGTACAATTGCCTTGGAAATTCTCCCTCACGATAAATGATATCCTTCTTTCGGTATTCTCTGGTTTGTCTTTCTTTCGAAAGATCTTTCAAAGCTTCATATCCTCGTGCCTCATCAATAAAAGCGTTCAAGGTATTTTCCGTTTTGGCCGGAATTTCTTTTAAACGTTCGCTTTTCTTTAGGCGCATTTCAATGGCATCCAGCAATTCTACATCATCGAAAGGTTTGGTGATGTAATCGTCGGCACCGAGGTTCATCCCTTTTCTCATATCTGTCTTTTCCGCCTTAGCAGTCAGAAAAATGAAAGGAACATCGGAAGTTTGAGGTTTTTTAGAAAGAATTTTTAAAACACCAAACCCATCCAACTCCGGCATCATTACATCACAAAGTATGAGGTCCGGTGTATCTTTTAAAGCTTGTTCCACACCAAGCACTCCATTTTCAGAAGTGATCACCTCATAATTAGAAAGCTCAAGAATCTCAGCAAGGTTTTCTCTCACTTCCATATTGTCTTCGATGATTAATATCTTTTTCATGTTTGTTTATAATTTGAATTCCATATTAGTCAGTAAAAATAATAGGCAAAATCACTCTGAAGGTACTGCCCTTTCCGGAAGCACTTTCAAACTCTATCTCCCCGGAAAACATGTCAACGTACCTTTTTACAATATTCAAACCCAGACCAGTACCCTGGATATTGATAGCATTATGGGCTCTGAAAAATCTGGTAAACAGATGTTTCTGATCTTCTTCCGGAATACCCATTCCCTGGTCAATAACTTCAAAAATCACCTGATGATTTTTTGCGTAGGTCTTTAGAATTATTGACTTCCCTTCATCTGAGTATTTGATAGCGTTGGAAAGCAAATTGAAAAGTATATTTTTCAAATGCCTCTTGTCAAGATACAACATAAGATCAGGATCCTCCAGGTCGAAAATCACCTTCTGACCGGATTTTAGCAATCCGTTCAATTCGTCTTTTACAGAAGAGCAAAATTCACCTATAGAAAAGTGGTCGCATTGAACCAGTATTTTTCCCTCTTCCAATTTACTAAGCGAAAGGAAATCGTTTAAAATGCCAGTCAAATTGGTGACTGCTGATTTTATCCTGTCAATATGTTTTTCACGGTTAGGTTGTTGTTCTTCCTTTATATATCTGTTGATTAAACTTACGGAAGAAAGGATAGTACTCAATGGTGTCCTAAACTCATGAGAAGCCATAGACACAAATCGGCTTTTTAATTCATTGAGTTGTTTTTCTTTTTCAAGACTTCCGGTCAATTCTTTTTGAACCTGCAAAAGTGCTTCTTCAATATTTTTCCTTTCCTGGACCTCATTTTCCAATTGAACGTTTGTTTTCAGCAAACGGTTTACTACCTGTGCAAGCTCTTCAGTACGCTCAATTACTTTTTGCTCAAGCATCTGATTCAACTGCAGCGCCTCTTCTTCAGCTTTCTTCACTTCCGTCAAATCATGCACAATACCTGTAAAGATTCTGCGGTCGTCCAGCCAGGTTTCACTTACGGCCAACCTTACCGGAAAAGTTGTTCCATCTTTCTTTTGGCCGGTAACCTCACGACCGATTCCGATAATCTTCCTTACACCGGTGTTGATATAATTTTTAAGATAGGAATCATGCTCCCTTTGATAAGGGTTGGGCATTAAAAAAGACACATTGTTTCCAATTACCTCCTTTTCTGTATATCCAAAAAGATTGAGAGCTGCAGGATTGATGCTTTCGATAATACCTCTTTCATCGATGGTTATGATCCCATCAATAGCCGTCTGAATGATGGCATCCAGGCGTTGCGCAAGGTCGTCAGCGGCCTTGTTAAACCGTATATCTTTAGAATCTGAATCTTTCATTTAGGTGTTTCACTCCAAATTTCAATGCGAATATAACCAAAGCACGCAGACTAAAGAATTGACAAAATTCAAAAATGGCAGTGATGAAAGTCATCTTGCCCTATTCTAAATCGACTGATCTTGCATTCGAATTCAAAACCAATTTTTCACCCATTAAAAACTCCGTCATGAATGTCTTGGCTCCAGTAAAAAATATTATGACGAAAAATCTTATTACGGTAAATCCTGAAGATAAGTTAACTACCGTAAAAGATATTTTTGAAAAGCACAACATCCACCATATTCCGGTGGTACGTTACAAAAAGATCGAAGGTATTATTAGTAAAACAGATTTCGTGCATTTTGTACGCGGATTTACTAAAAACGACGAAGACAAATTTGTCAATGAAGCAAGATTGAGAGCTTACCGTGCAGAGGATATTATGACAAAAGGTCTGGCAAAAGTTGAGCCTACCGATCGAATCAATGTAGTGTTGGAAGTATTCCTTGTAAATCGCTTCCATGCGGTACCGGTAGTTGAAAATGACGAACTGGTTGGAATCGTTACCACATTCGACATTATTAAGAATCTGGCCAATGAAGAAATTACTTCTAACCAGATTCTGGAATCCAATAAACAGATGTAATTGTTCAATTGCAAAACAATTTAGGCGAGCCAGATGCCGGTAAAAATACCGGTATCTGGTTTTCCATATTCAATCATTATCATTTACCTATCCGTAATGCTTAGGATAAAAATACTGGGAATAGGATGTGCGAGGCATAAAAAACTCAGGGCAAACCTTGATGAAGCGATACGGGAGTATCCGGTTAATGCCAACATCAGGGAAGTCTCTGAAGTGAATGACCTTATAAGGTATGGCATAAGCAGTACCCCGGCCTTGGTAATTAATAATGAGGTGGTATTTGAAAATACAGTGCCATCAGTTGCAGACTTAGTCCACATCTTACAAAAATTTCAACCTGAACTAATAAAAGGAGCAAAAACCAATAAAATACTGGTTCCGGTTGATTTTTCGGAAGTTTCGACCAATGCCTTTCATTTTGCCATGGATATGGCTTCTTTTTTTGAAGCGGATATAAAGGTGGTTCATGTTTACCATCCTGACTTTGATCTTTCTAATCCCTATGTAGCTGAGCCGCTTCAAAGCTTATTGGAAGCAAAACAAAAGCAGATGAATCTGTTTTTGGAAGCTCAAAAAAATTATGGCATCAAGGAAGAATCCGTAGTTACAGCCAATCCGGTTGTTGAAAGTTTATTGATTCCCGGATTTGCGGGTACAGAGTTGCCACGAATCATCAAAAGGGAAAAACCGGTAATGGTTGTAATGGGAACGACCGGTGCAACCAATCTCAGCTCTCAATTATTCGGATCCGTTTCAAAAGATGTATCTCAGAATTCAGACTATCCTGTATTGCTGGTACCTCCCAATTATACCTTCAAAGGATTCCAGAAAATCCTGTACGCCAGTAATTATTACCTGGATGACGAGGTAATCACCAATCGTGTCCTTGAAATAGGTCGAAAGTTTGAAGCAGAATTTCACATCGTCCATGTTCAAACCAAGCTCAATGGGTATGTCTTTTCAGATGAAGATTTCAAAGCCCTATTTAAAAAGCATGGTGGAAAGTGTAAATACGTTTTTAAAACTTTAAAAGATCAACAAATAGCAGACTCACTGAGCAGATATGTTCAGGAAGAAAATATTGATTTGGCTGTCATGTTAACAAGAAATCGTTCATTCTGGCAAAACCTGCTACATCGTAGTGTTACCAGAAGAATGGCATTGTTAACAGAGGTCCCTATTTTAATTATTCATCTTGACATATGAGCTAAAATCTACCTGATAGTTCCGTTCTATTGTTAATCCTTCAACCCCTTTGCCCAAACGAATAAGTGTTGTTGAAGAACGGACAAAAATTTAAGTAAGCCATGACTCATGTGAGTTGGAGGGATGCGGTACTGGCTGCATCCCTTTTTTATAAACACAAACAATGAAAAACTTAATCCTTCCCATAGAAAAACCCGAAGAAGCCGGTAACCTCATCCAATATGGTTTCGACTGGGCCGATTTTTTGAAAGCCAGGCTTGTAATTGTTCATGTTTTCAGGTATCAAAAATTGGCCTCCAGCCTGATTGACTTGTCAGATCAAATCAAGATGGACCTGGAAAAAGAACTGGCAGAATTGGTTGACCCAATTAGCAAAAATTATCCTTCTGATATGCGCTATGAAATCAAAATTTTGGAAGGAGACGCAGCAGAAATGATTCTTGATTGTGCAGAAAATCAAAAAGAAGCGATGCTTTTATTACCAACCAAGGGAAAGTCTAAAAGTGAACGCATTTTTCTGGGTTCGGTAAGTACATCCGTATTGGAAGCATCGAAGGTTCCTATTTTAGCCTTCCATCCGAATAGTAAATTTACAATCCCAAAAAAAATAGCCTTCCCTGTCGACTCAGAAGGGTTTTCTTCTCGAGATACGTTCATGCCTTTATTTGAAATAGCTGAAAAATGTTCAGCTAAAATCATGATCTTCCATCTGGAAAACCAAAATGAAGATCTCGGCATCCATCCTTCGCTCGATGAGTATTTAAATTCTGAAGAAAAAAACTGGTCCCTCTCCTACCATTACGAATTATCAGACAAACCCATCACCTCTGCTATTAATGATTTCACACGTGACTACAAGGCCAACCTTATCTGCCTCACCAAACGCAAAAAATCCTTCTGGGAAGCCCTGACCCAGGTCAGCATCACCCGCCAGGAATTGAGAAAAAAGGTGGTTCCTGTGGTGGTGGTGAAGGGGTGAGGGGGTGAAGGATTGAGGGATTGAAGGGTTGAAGGATTGAAGGATTGAAGGGTTGAGGGATTGAAGGGTTGAGGGATTGAAGGGTTGAAGGGTTGGAGGGTTGGAGGGTTGAATAGGGTTAAAAGTATCACCTTCTCCTTGGGATGTCATTAAGTTAAAAGAATTAAAGGTGAAATAAATTCAAATCATTGAGTTGCGGTCGTTGCCCTTAACCTTCGCGGCCGTTGCGTGAACCAAAAATATTAGGAGTTTAGATACAAAAGAATTTGAATATCAAACAATTACACTTTTGAAAACAAATGACTCTGCTTGAGTCGGCGGGTCCTATCCGAGAGACCCGCCTTAGACGATTGTCTTTTCTTTCTTAACTTAATGACATTGCCCCTAGAGGGGATTGAGGGGTGATTTTTTGGCAGTTCTGGAAAAAACTGAAAAAAACAATTCAAATTTATCAGTAGCATGGTAGGTCAAGGGCATGCTCTTGACCTACCATGCTACTGATAATCAGGTATTTAACACATAAATCAGCCGAAATAAAATAAGAAATGCAGGTTGCATAATACTTAGCCATCGTAATTTTCAACCTGCCCGATTCTCAATTCCTGTACTCAAAAAAACTAAAAACTAAAAACTAAAATTCTAAAATCTAAAAACCCTCTATTCCGCCCGGGTGCAAGGCGGCAGGCTTGCCGCCTCTACAGGTCCTTCATTCAACCATTCAATCCTTCAACCCTTCATCCTTTTCTTGCACCAGTGACAAAAATCACCATCCTTGTTGACACCACTCACTTAGCACGGATTGCGATGGTTCTAACTTGCTCCCGATTTCAAAATCAAAGGAAAAATGAAAGTTATCTTCTTTTTAATTCTGGCAAGTTTAGTGGTCGCAATTGGGTTCCTTACTGCATTCATTTGGGCAGTCAAGGATGGCCAATTTGATGATGATTACACCCCTTCTGTTCGGATTTTATTTGACGATAAAAAGCCTGAATCAAAAGAATCTTAATTACAATCATCACCTGATTATAAACAAACAAAAAATTCTCTTTTAAAAAAATCAGAAACATGGCTCAGTTGGAACAATTCAGTTATGACAACAAAATAGTCCGCAACTTCGGTCTTGCCGCAGCGGTTTTCGGCATCATCGGAATGTTGGTGGGGCTATGGATGGCTCTGGAGTTAGTTTTCCCCTCGTTAAACCTGGGGCTGCCCTGGACCACATTTGGTCGAATCCGTCCCCTCCATACCAACGCGGTGATTTTCGCCTTCGTTGGTAATGGTATTTTTATGGGGGTCTATTATTCATTGCAGCGTCTTACCAAGGCTAGAATGTTTAGTGATCTATTGAGTAACATTCACTTTTGGCTTTGGCAGGCAATTATTTTGGCTGCAGCAGTTACACTTCCTCTAGGAATTACTTCTTCCTGGGAATACGCTGAATTGGAATGGCCAATTGACCTTGCAATTACTATTGCATGGGTGATTTTTGGTATCAACATGTTTGGTACCATTATTAAAAGAAGAGAAAACCACCTGTATGTTGCCATCTGGTTTTACATCGCAACCTGGATTACCGTTGCATTGCTTCACATTGTGAAAAACCTTGAACTTCCTGTAACCCTTTGGAAAAGTTACGGTGTTTTCTCAGGCGTTCAGGATGCATTGGTACAGTGGTGGTACGGACACAACGCAGTAGCGTTTTTCCTTACCACACCTTATTTGGGTTTGATGTATTATTTCCTGCCAAAAGCGGCCAACAGACCTGTTTATTCTTATAGACTTTCAATCATCCACTTCTGGGCATTGATTTTCATTTACATCTGGGCAGGTCCTCACCACTTGTTGTACACTTCCCTTCCAGACTGGGCTCAGTCACTTGGTTCTGTTTTTTCCATCATGCTGATAGCTCCAAGTTGGGGAGGTATGTTAAACGGACTTTTGACCTTGAGAGGAGCATGGGACCGTGTACGCCAGGATCCAATTTTGAAATTCATGGTAGTAGCGGTGACTGCTTACGGTATGTCAACTTTTGAAGGCCCTATGCTTTCTATCAAAAGCTTCAATGCCATTACACACTATACTGACTGGACTATTGCTCACGTACACGTTGGTGCTTTAGGTTGGAACGGTTTGTTGACCTTCGGTATGTTGTACTGGTTGATCCCAAGAATTTACAATACAAAACTATACTCTGTAAAATCTGCAAATATCCACTTCTGGATTTCTACCCTTGGTATTCTGTTCTATGCAATCCCATTATATTGGGCGGGTCTTACCCAGAGTTTGATGTGGAAAGAATTTACACCTGACGGATACTTGAAATACAAATTATTCCTGGAAACGGTAACACAGATCATTCCGATGTATGCTATCCGTGCTTTCGGTGGATTGCTATTCTTCAGCGGATTGTTTTTAATGGTCTGGAATCTTGTTAAAACAATGGCTTCAGGAAAGTTGGTTGCAGACGAATCTGCAGAAGCACCTGCAAAAGTTGCCTATGTAAAACACAAAGGAGAACACTGGCACAGATGGATTGAAAGACGTCCGGTACAGATGTTGATTTTGAGTTTGATTGTAGTGGCTATCGGAGGAGCAGTTGAGTTCCTACCTATGTGGACCATTGATTCTAACGTACCAAAGATTTCTACTGTAAAACCATACACTGCTCTTGAATTGGAAGGTCGCGATATCTACGTTCGCGAAGGATGTGTGGGATGTCACTCTCAAATGATTCGTCCTTTCAGAAGTGAAACTGAAAGATACGGTGATTACAGTAAATCCGGAGAGTTCGTTTACGACCGTCCATTCTTGTGGGGTTCCAAGCGTACAGGTCCGGACCTACAGAAAGAAGGTGCAAGCAAATTGAAAAAATCTGATGGCTGGCATTACAACCACATGCTTGAGCCGGTTTCTATGTCACCAGGTTCTATCATGCCTACCTATCCCTGGTTGCATGAAGATGATTTGAACACCAGTTCGACCAAAGCTAAAATTGCTGCATTGCGCAAATTAGGCACGCCATATCCTGAAGGTTACGAAGATACTATTGCGGAGGAAATGGCATTGCAAGCCCAAACCATTGCAGAAAACTTACGCAAAGAAGGTATCGAACAGGAAGGAGTAGAAACCAAAGAAATCGTTGCATTAATAGCCTATTTACAAAGACTGGGAGTTGATTACCAGGTAGATAAACAGGCGAATAAATAATCCAGGTTTTCCGGGGGCCGACTTTGTGTCGGCCCAATACAAAACCATTCAAAATTTATCAACATGTATAAATACATCATTGAAAGAGCCGGAGAAATGGACTTGTTCGCTATTGGTCCTCTGGTCTTGTTCTTCACAGTTTTCATGGCATTTACCATTTGGATTCTCACCAAAAAGAGATGCTACATTGATAAAATGTCAAACCTTCCTTTGGAAGACTAATAATCTAAAATTGGCTAATGCTCAAAATATATTTCTTATGAAAATCAGGAAATTTAAGTTCATATACCTAACAATTGCCAGCTTGCTACCATCACTGGGTCTGATGGCACAAGATGCAGCTACAGCTGGCGGAAATGACCCTTATTTCTATGACAGATTTGGAAGCTACATCCTTGTAGGATTTGCTTCTGCAATTATGATTACTGCGGTAATTATTCTTTATCGATTGTTGGCCATCATGATCAAGGTACAGCAGATTAAAATCTATCAGGAACAAGGATTAGAAGAATATTTGAAAGACGTTCAACAGCCTAAGAGCTGGTGGACCAGTGTAAGGGAACGATGGGAAGATGCAGTTCCAATTGAAAGAGAAGGTGATATCCTTATGGATCATGATTATGACGGCATCAAGGAATTGGACAACAACCTTCCTCCATGGTGGGTAGCCATGTTTTATATCTCCATTTTCTTTGCAGCAGCTTACCTAACCTATTACCACTTCACAGATATGGGTCCTGGTTCAAGGGAAGAGTATGCAACTGAAATGGAAGTAGCTAAAGAACAAGTGGCAGCTTATAGAGCCAAACAGGCAGATCTGGTAACAGATGAAAACGTAGTGGCACTTACAGAAGCTTCAGCTCTTGAAGGTGGAAAAACTACTTTCATGACCCTTTGTGCAACCTGCCATGGTCAAAATGGTGAAGGAGGTGTAGGGCCTAATATGACCGACGACTACTTTATTCATGGTTGCGATATCAAAGATGTGTTTAAAACCATCAAATACGGTGTAATTGATAAAGGTATGATTAGCTGGCAAGATCAATTGCGTCCTTCTGAGATGCAAGCTGTTGCGAGTTACATCCTGACCTTAAGAGGAAATACAGTCGAAAATCCAAAAGAGCCACAGGGTGAAGAATGTAAACCACCCTCAGTAAATGAAGAAACTCCTGTAGAAGAAGAAACAACTACAGAAGGACGTGAACTTGGAATGATTAATCAGTAAACTCTTGTCAAATCCCGGCGCTCAATTGCCCGTTGGCGCCGGGTATATCTCTAAAAATTAGAATCCAACCTATACCATTAAGACCTAAATCCATTCACCATTTTACCCTAGATAAAATCAAAAATTCCATAAAAGAAAATCGAAATGGAAGAAAGAATTCAGGATACAGAGGAATATAGAGACCATATTTCAACGGTAGACGAAAAAGGTAAGCGGATTTGGGTTTATCCTAAAAAACCATCCGGTAAATTTTACCAATGGCGGACCTGGTCTAGCTGGATACTTCTGGCCTTTTTATTTGGGATGCCTTTTGTAAAAATTGATGGTGAACCTGTCTTGATGTTCAATATCCTTGAACGTCACTTTTACATTTTCGGATTGCACTTTGCTCCGCAGGATTTGCACTTGTTTGTAATCGCAATGTTAACGTTAATCGTTTTCATCGTGCTCTTTACGGTTGTATTTGGCCGATTGTTTTGTGGTTGGGTTTGTCCCCAAACCATTTTTATGGAAATGGTATTCAGAAAAATAGAATACTGGATAGAAGGCGATGCAAATCAACAGAAAAAACTAAATGCAGCTCCCTGGACTTCCGACAAAGTCATCAAAAAAATCTCCAAACAGGTTATTTTCTTTTTAATTGCTGTGTTGGTTGCCAATACCTTTTTAGCCTATATCATTGGCGTTGATGAGGTAATTAAAATTGCAACTGAGCCTGTCGCATTGCATACCGGAGGATTCATAGCGATGCTGGTTTTCTCATTTGCCTTCTTCTTTGTTTTTAGTCAAATGAGAGAGCAGGTATGTACTACCATTTGTCCTTATGGACGATTGCAAGGAGTCCTTTTAGTCGAAGAGTCCATCGTTGTTGCCTATGATTACGTAAGAGGTGAACCAAGAGGGAAAGCCAACAAAACGAAAAACGAATTCCGAAAATCCGACCCGGTTTCCAAAATCCAGGATTTGGTTACTGGTGCTAGTGGTGGGGCTCAAATGGTTAGCGATTTAGAATTGGAAGAAGAAAGTCCTATTAAAATAGTTGGTGACTGTGTTGCTTGTAACCTGTGTGTTCAAGTTTGTCCTACTGGAATTGATATCAGAAACGGTACCCAGTTGGAATGTGTCAACTGTACTGCTTGTATTGATGCTTGTGATGAAGTAATGGAGAAGGTAGGTTTGCCTCAAGGTCTTATCCGTTACGATTCCATGAAAGGAATAAAATCCGGCGACCGAAAACTCATCAACCCTAGGTCGATAGCCTATTCAATTGTACTCCTGGTGCTTCTTATTTTTCAGGTATTCCTTTTCTCCAGCAGAACGGATGTAGAGGCACTTATTTTCCGCACACCGGGTACTCTTTTCCAAAAAGTGGATGAAACTACCCTTTCCAACATGTACAACTATCAGGTTACCAATAAAACAAAGGATGAGATGCCTATCGAATTCAGATTATTGAATGAAGGTGGGAATCTTAAAATGATAGGTCAGGATTTGGTTGCCAAACCTGATGTAGCAGAACAAGGCGTGTTGATTATTGAAATGAAGAAAGAAAATTTGGACAGTCGCAAAACCAACCTTCAAATTGAAGTATGGACCGGCGACAAATTGCTCGATAAAATCGAAACGAACTTTTATGGTCCGGTGAAATAATCCGGACCCGTTTTTACATGGCTTATTTAAAAAACTTATTATGAAATTCAATTGGGGATTCGGTATCGCTGCGTTTTATACGCTCTTTGCACTCACCATGGTCTTTTTCGTAATCAAATCTACCACTTACGACAACAGTCTGGTATTTGAAGATTATTATGCAAAAGACCTGAATTACCAGGAACATTACGACAGAGTCAAAAACAGCCAGTCTTTAACTCAGGATTTGGACATCAAACTTGACCCGCAGGCGTCCATCGTTGACTTCCGCTTTCCGGAAGGAATGGAATCCATCAAAGGGGAAATTCAATTCTACAACCCTGTCAGTCAAAACCGTGATTTTTCAGTTTCCATAGCCACAACCGGAGATAACCAAATGATCGTACCGGTAAAGGATTTACCCAATGGACGATGGAAAATCAAGGTCAATTGGGAGTCTTCAGGAAAGACTTTTTATAAAGAAAAAGAAATCTACCTGTAATTCTTTCATCATGCTTTGGTCAGCTTTCATATTAGGATTACTAGGCAGCCTGCATTGCGCAGGGATGTGCGGCCCCATTGCTTTGGCCATACCGGGCCAGGACAATTCCCCGATGGGAATGGGCATGCGCTCACTTTCGTATAATTTCGGAAGAACCATTACCTACACCATTTTAGGCTTGGTATTCGGATTATTGGGAGCTTCTGTCAGACTGGCAGGGTTTCAAAGTGTCCTTTCTATGGTGTCTGGTATCTTGATGTTATTGTTTGCCTTTTTCACTTTAGATTTTGAAAAAAGAATTTTTCAAATCCCCTTCTTAACAAGATTCTATGGCTTTATCCAGATACATCTGGGCCGTTTGCTCAAACAACGGGGCATCCAGGGCGCCATGGGAATCGGACTATTGAACGGATTTCTACCTTGCGGGCTGGTTTATGCAGCTCCGGCTGCATTAGTACCGGAAGCATTTGGCAGGGAGGTGCCTACATGTGGCCTTGTTTGGTCTGGAGTACCATTCCGCTAATGTTTTTCTATTGCTTTTGCAGGTCAATGGATGCATGTTAGTTGGCGTAACCGGCTTCGCCAGGTGGTGCCTTACTTCCTTACCATTGTGGGCGTTTTACTCATTGCCCGTGGATTAAATTTCGACCTTCCTTACGATTTCAGGTTTTGGCAGGATGCCGCCGAGACACCCATGTGTCATTAAACTTTTTCCCTTTTAGAATGATTGTTAAATTTGGTGCTGGGTGCTGGGTACTGGGTTCTAGGTGCTGGGTGCTGGTTAAAATTTTAAATATGAAAAAAGGAAGGTTGATTTTATTGGTTGTTGTGGGCATACTATTGATTGGCGGATACATGTTTTTGAATCCAAGGCTGCCGATTATCAATGGGTATGTTTCTAAAGCGGCTTGTTCTTGTACATTTTTGGCAGATCGATCGATGGCTGATATTGAAGCGAAAGACCTTTCTTTTTCTCCAATAGAATTGGCTTCTCCTTCGGTTGATAAAGAAATAAAAAAACGGGTAGTTCCAGTTTTTTGGGGATGGGGCATGCATTGAGTGAATACCGTCCTGGTTTTGGATGTATCCTTATCAGGGAAGATGATTACAATATTCAGTTTCCGGATTTACCGAGTCCTCCGGATAGCCTTTTCTCCACATATGTTGATTATTCCTAAAATATCAATGCAAAGGATTGGATCGCAATAGGTTGGATGAGGCTTTGGATAAATTCTTCATGCCGGAACTGGAAACAAGAACTGTTCTGGTAATCCACCACGATACCTTGTGGCTGAAAAATATGCAGAGAAAGGTATAGGAAAAGAGACCCCTCAATTGGGTTGGAGCATGACCAAAGAGATGTGACCAATGCATTGATTGGAATCCTGGTAGATCAAGGAAAACTCTCTTTGGATCAGGACCATCTTTTTCCGGAATGGGAGGACGATGAGAGGTCAAAATCACCCTTCGGGATATGATGCAAATGAGTTCCGGATTGAATGGGTGGAAGATTACGGAAGTGTTTCCGATGTGTAACAGATGCTTTTACATGGAGCAGGACATATTTTCTTTTTTAAAAAATAAAAAAGCTGAGTTTGAATCTGGAACCCAGTGGAAATATTCTTCCGGCACTACCAATCTTCTGATGGGACTCATTCGTCAAACGCTAGGGGATGATAAGTCTTGACCCAAGAATTTCCTCATGAAGCTTTCTTTCATAAAATTACTGCGTGCCAAATGCCATTATGGAAAAACCGATGAATCAGGAAATTATATTGGTTCCTCCTATTGCTTTGCTACGGCCAGAGAATGGGCCAAACTTCGGATTACTTTATTTAAAAAAATGGCAAGTGGGGAATGAACAAATTTTGTCAGAAAAATTGGGTCAACTTTACAAGGCAACCTGCCACATTCTGATGGAATTTATGGAGGCCAATTCTGGTTGAATGCATCGAAAAGAATATCCTTCCCCCTCTTCGGTTTATTACGCTGATGGATTTCAGGGGCAAAGGTCATGATTTTCCCTGAGCAGGATATGATTATTGTAAGATTGGGATTGAATTCTAAATTCGATATGGATCCTTATTTCAAGGAGATTTATGATGCTGTTATTCAGTAAAAGAGCTTACTGAATCCCTTCCAATAACCAATTCGCAAGTGCTTGACGATTACTTTCGAGCACAATTCTCATTTGATCGAACTTGTTTCGAATGTTGCCCAATTCGATATAGACCGTTGTTGGTTTTACATTCTCTTGTCTTATACCACAAATCCTGGCACCCACCGTACCCTGGTATTCACCTGAACGACGATACTTGGCATATTTCCTACAAGCCTTGTGAATTTTGGTAGCCAATTCTTTTCGGTGGAGCTATCAGGATGGTAATAAAAAGAATACATCTGTTTGAGCACCTTTGCTTCAGGGAATCGACATGAATTACGATCACAGTTTGCTCTGTAACACCTTGCTTTTTTGTGTTTTTCATACAATTCATTAATGGCATCAGAGCGCTGGAAAAGCCTTGCTCTTTGATTTAAAGGCATAGGAGGAAGATACTCCCCAAACCACTTCATCATTATCACAATTTAAATATTGTTCATCACGAATCCCACTCATTGTTATCACGTGTAATCATGTAAGCAACTGCTCCTTCAGCAATCAAATTTTTTCACCAACCTTAACGCTACATCGTACGCATATTCATCTTCACAAAGTGTAGCACTACTACGTTTGCCCATGGCTCCTGGATCCGGACCACCATGTCCACTCACCACATAAAAAACCTTGCCTTTGAGCTTGTCGCTCAATTGAGGTGTGAAGGCATACTTTTCACCAAAAATGGGATAATGCCTCGGTTTGTCCTCCTTTTCTACTACATCTTCTAATGGACTTTTAACCGGATCGGCAGGTGCAGGGATTTCCACCGCACTTTCGGGACAGTTCAATTCATGAAAGGGTACCCACAAAACTTTGCTATCCTGATAGCTCTCGTCCTTCATTTTGATGGACAACATCTCTTCATTGAATTTTTGAATGCGCACTGCTGTATCCCAGTCATAGTTTCCAATGGTAAGATCCAGATACTGGTACCGTTGTATTTATATATTTTAATGGGAAGCAGGTACTCCTTTCTGCAGTCAGCGAAGCTCGCTTTTTTAAATTATTTAAACGGTAAATTCTTCATGATTGCAGGGAAATCCGTCGGATGATACCGTCGAAGAAGCGAATACACCCCATCTCCCGGTAAGGCGGAGAGCTTTGAGGTAATCAACTTTTGTATCAGTAATTATAAGAAGAAGCTACCCGGGCACTTAAAAATAAAGTAAACCCAGCAAAATTCCAAACCTCATGCCTTTTTCTGTTTTACATTGCGAAAGTATACCTTTCTGTTGGAATGACCAATGAATGTTTTTATTGGTCGATACTTTATTTTTGCTACATGGGAAACTTTCAGACATTTTGGGTGCTGCTTAAAAGAATTCCTTTTGGAATATCGTCAGCATTCCTATGCCATTAGTGGTATCCTTTTGTACGTGTTTTCTACGGTATTTATTATTTACACCGCCTTTGTCGGGGTCGATCCACAAGTGGAACACCTTATTTTGGATGGTCATGTTATTTGCATCTGTCAATGCAGTCGCCAAAAGTTTCCTTCAGGAAAACGGAGCCCGACAATTGTACTATTACCAGATTGCAGACCCATTGTCGGTCATTTTTGCAAAAATGGTGTACAACACCCTGTTGCTTTTGGTACTCGGACTACTTGCCTTTGGAGCCTTCTGGCTCTTTGCCGGAAATCCGGTCCGAAAAGAAGGACTCTTCCTAATTGCAGTCCTTTTAGGAAGTCTTGGTTTCTCCATCACTTTCACTTTCGTCTCTGCCATTTCCGCCAAAACCAACAACAGTGCTACTTTGATGGCCATCTTAAGTTTCCCCCTGGTCATCCCAATTTTAATGACCCTCATTAAAATAACCGCCAATGCCCTGGCACTGATCCAGGACACCTCCATCGACCAGGATATTTACATCCTCATCGCCATTGACCTCATGCTAACCGGCATCGCCATGGTCTTGTTCCCGTTTTTATGGAAAGAATGAGTGCTGGGTGCTAGGTGCTGGGCTCTAGGCGCTAGGTTCTAGGTGCTGGAATTTCAGTTCAAAGGGACAATCACTACCGGGTGCCTGAGCCTGTCGAAGGCACCCGGACGAGGATTTCACCTCTTAAGTGATGAGTGACGAATGAATCTTGAAATGACGAGTAACGAATTACGAGTGAGGGATGAATTAAAAAAACTCCAGCAACCAAATTCCAGAACCCAGCACCTAGCACCCAGCACCTAGTACACTCGCCACGGCTTCCATCTCAGCGGAACCAGTTTCAGATGTTGTTTTTGTTTGAAGTCGGGATTGAAAAAGACAAGGCCGAATTGGAAAAGGTCGATGGAGGAAGAAACGGATGGGTGGGATTTGATTTCTGACCAGGCTTGTTTCATTTCTGGAGACCAGTAGATGTCGTCAAAAATGAAGATGGAACCATGGCCTGCTTTTTCAAGACACTTTTTGAAATAATCCAGCGTAGGTTCTTTTCTATGATTACCATCAATAAAAACAATATCCAGCTCGCTTGTTTGCTTGAGAACTTCAGGCAATTTTTCTTCAAATGGACCGATCCTTAAATCGACATTTTCCACCTTCATTCGATTGAAGTTCAATTTTGCCCAGTTTGCCGTTTCAGGGCAACCTTCAATGCTGACCACCCTGGTCTTTTGAGATGGCATGGCCAAATACAATGTAGACATACCCAAAGAAGTACCCATTTCCAGGACTGTCTTTGGATGATAGTGATTGACTATTTTAAAAAGTAATCTGGCAAAAAATGGATGGGTTGCGGAGTTTTTGGCAATGTCTTTTACTTTTCTGGACCTATCCGGAAGCGCAGCAGAACCTGCTCCAAAGTCCTTAACCTGAAGGGTTTGATTTTCTTTTAAAAGTAATTTTCTCAACTGCTCCAATCCACCAAATGCATAATAGAAACGTTTGTCGTCCAACACATTTTTACAAAAATCAAAAATATAAGGTGAGTGTACACTATGAAGTGTACCTGCAGAAAAATAGAATTTGAAAAAATCCAAAATGCGGGACATGAAATTCACTTTAGCAGCTTGTTCCTAATTTGAGAGAAAGGAATTACAAAAAAGGACCGAGCAAAGAAAGTAAGAATAAAAAAAAATCCCGCTTTTTTGAGCGGGATTCGAAAAGAGAGAATCAAACATCAATGGATGTTTAGAGTGTTTGTTTATAGGTTTTGCCCTATTATTCGTTTTTACTATAAATTAAGTGTGTTCATATTTTATTTAAAGTCTACCTTTTAACATCTGAATCGTAAAACCGGAACCTTGAATATTGCTGAACTGATAGACTCCGTTTCCTACGCTTGCTTCATTGTCCTCTATGCTGGTGTCAAACATAACCGGTTTGGATATCCCTTCTACGTCCATGTTTAGCATGGCACCGCCACGCACATAGGCTTTATTTTTCATGATTCGGCAATTTACCAATTTCGGACTGCTCATTCCTCCGCCTCCAAAATTGAAGATGCCGGCACCATAATTTGCCTTGTTTCCTTCAAAAAGACAATTTTCGATAGTAGGATTGCTTTGACCTCCTGCTCTTCCGTCATTAAACATTCCGCCTCCGTCGAGGTCTGAACGATTGTTCAGAAATTTACAGTTTACTAGTGTTGGATTTGCTTTGCCCCCTTTGCCGTTATTGTACATACCGGCGCCGTCTCTGGCTTCATTGTTTGTAATAATACAGTGTTGTATGGTAGGATTACTTGGGAGCTCAGTTCCGTCGTTGTACCATCCGGAACCACAGCGTTGGATGTCTCCGGTAGGACCTACGCCGTCGGCGTTTCCTCCGGTGATGGTGAAGCCATCAATAACAGTTTTTTCGCTTACTCCTTTAGTTATTACTACCGTGTAAGAGTTATCCTCAATGCCGGCTTTTCCAATTTCGCCGCTAAGAATGCTCTTATACAAATGTCTCTTTCGTTGTGAAGGTGCAGTTTCAAAACCTGCAAATCCTCCATATAATTTAATTCCGTCGGGAATTTCAAATGCTTTGCTTCTGTCGGAACTGTTGGTAGGATAAAAAGTACCTGCACCAACCCAAATTTCATCGCCACTTTCTGCCAGTTCCAGTATTTTGTTGAGACTTCCGGACGCTTCCTGCCAGGACTTCCCAGTCCCGCTTCCGTTCTCTTTCACAAAATATACGTTTTGGGCGTTCCCGATTAATGACAGTAACACTGCCAAAATCAGAACAATAGTGTTTTTCATTAAGTGTTGCTTGTAGTGTTTGAACTTCTACTGTTCAAAGTTTTTGTTCATTCTACAGGAAACAACATCGTGCTGTTTGGAAAAAAAATTTGGGGGGCGAGCTGGAATATCTTTAAAGTATTGAATTTGACTTCAAATACCCGTTAAATTCGGACACAAAAAAACAAAAATTAAACAAGGTCTACAATACCCAGAATTGGTCATTCAGACCGGTATTTTTTTGAGTTTACCTTAAGACGTGAGTTATTAACCAAGTCACAAAGATAAACTAAGATGGCCACCAAACAAATTTTGCGCTTTTCGACCAGCAAGGTTGGAGCGTTTGCGCTCTATTCAACAGAGTTCTGTAAATCAACAACTTATAAAATACAATTAATTGGAATACATTTTACCCTCCTTATTTTTCAAACCATTACACATCTTTCCTATTTTTAAATTATAAAGATTTTAATTTTTAAAATACCAAAAGTGTTTTAGATTTTAGGTAGGGATTTCCAACATTACATGTCATATTTTAAGAATGGCAATTCTTTGACTTGGATATGCGGAGTTTACGGTTTACGGTTTACGATTTACGAGGCCTTTTAAAAAGACGAATAGCGAATACCGTTTACCGCATCACGCATTCCGCATCACGCATCGCGCATCCCCTAATTACTTGAGCTTTTCTATTGTAGAAATATTCTAAAAATTTAAGCCGTCACAAATCCTAAAAAATTTGTTTCAAATTTAGGTCAGGTAAAAAACATGCTTCATTTTTGTAGCCTGCTTTTATGACCTTCATTTTTAAAAAAAACAAACCATGGCAAGCATCCTTATCAAAAACGCAAAAATCATTAACCGTGGAACAATCACAGACGGTGATATTTTTATAAAAGATGGAAGAATTCAAAAAATTGCTCCAATCATTGATAAACATGCTGATAAGGAAATCAATGCAGACGGACTACATGCCATGCCCGGGATCATCGACGACCAGGTGCATTTTAGAGAACCTGGACTAACCCACAAGGCAAACATTTACACCGAAGCGAAAGCTGCAGTTGCAGGAGGAGTTACCTCTTTCATGGAAATGCCCAATACCAAACCACCGGCCATTACACAGGAAAAGCTGGCCGAAAAATATCTAATCGGAGAAAAAACCTCTTTGGCAAATTATTCCTTCTTCATGGGCGCATCCAATGACAACCTTGACGAAGTCTTGGTGACCAATCCTAAAGAAGTTTGTGGGGTAAAAGTTTTCATGGGCTCCAGTACCGGTAATATGCTGGTTGATAATCGCGAAACTTTGGATAATTTATTCCGCGAATGCCCCATGTTAATTGCCACGCACTGCGAGGATGAAGCAACCGTGAGAGGAAACGAGCAGAAATACAGAGAAATGTATGGTGAAGACCTGCCAATGAGGTTTCACCCCGAAATAAGAGATGTGGAAGCTTGTTACAAGTCATCTTCTATGGCCATTGAACTGGCTAAAAAACACAATACCCGCTTGCACATTCTGCATATTTCTACCGAAGAAGAATTGGCACTTTTTAGAAATGATATCCCATTAAGTGAGAAAAGAATAACAGCGGAGGTTTGTGTACACCATCTTTATTTTGATGCATCTCAATATGACTTCAAAGGCTCTCAAATTAAATGTAATCCGGCTATAAAAGAAGCCAGGCACAAAGAAGCACTCTTCCCAGCACTGCTTGACAATCGTCTGGATATCATTGCAACGGATCATGCGCCCCATACCTGGGAAGAGAAACAAGGCACTTATTTCAACGCTCCTTCAGGACTGCCCCTCATTCAGCACACTTTAAACATCATGCTTGATTTTTACCATCAGGGAAAAATCAGTTTGGAGCGCATCGTAGAAAAAATGTGCCACGCACCTTCCGAATGTTTCCGCATGGAAGACCGTGGATATTTGGAGGAAGGACAATTTGCAGACATCACCATGTTTGACCTGCACGACGATTGGAGGGTTTTCAAGGACAATCTTTATTACAAATGTGGCTGGTCTCCTTTAGAAGGAAAAGAGTTTAAAGGCAAAGTAATTCATACCATCGTTTCAGGTCACCATGCCTATAACAATGGTGTTTTCGACGAGTCAGTAAAAGGAATGAGACTTGGATTCAAGGGAATGGCTTAAGAAAGGCCTTTTTCATATCCAATTCCTACCTTTTTATAAATAAAATGTAACAACCAGGCCGGGCCGATAAGCAAGAATTGAATGTCTTCCAAAAAGGAAGGTTTCTTGCCTTCTATTTTGTGTCCGATAAATTGTCCTATCCAAGCCAATACGAAAATTGCCAAAGCATAAAGTGCTAAGGTTCCACTGTCTTTTCCTGCGAAAAGGTATAATTCATTGATACCCCAAAGCATCAGAAGTGTAATGACCACAAATCCCAAAAACAGGGAGATGGACAATCGCAAATAATAAATCAGGGCGAAGAAAAGTAGCACGGCTGCCCAATTTTGAAGCATGGTTCTTTCCATAAAAAATGGAATCGCATACACCAAAGCAAGCAGACTAAACATGATAGTCGGCACGCAAATCCAATGAATCAATTTATTGGTGTGGTTTTGATGGCTTTCGCCGTATTTGTCGAGGAGCGCTGATACTTTTGACATCATTCAATTTTTAAATGGTGACAAAAGATAGAGAAAAACCTTTAGACTGTATTATTCAGCCAACATTTTTTCCATTTTAAAATGTGGAATGCCTACTTCCTTGAATCGTTTTCCTACTTTTTTGTAATTCAATTTTTCATAAAAAGGAATAGCTGTTTCTCTGGCATGCAAAATCATTTTTTCGAAACCAAGGTCAAGGCTCAACTGCTCTGAAGCATCTACCAGCACCTTCCCTACCCCTTTCCCTTGCAGGTCTGCCCTAACAGCGACCTGTCTCATTTTTATCTCTTGATTTTCTTGAGGACTGAGTATCAGGCAAGCCAACAGATTGTCTTTTTCATCAAAACAACCAAAATGGATGTCTTTCCACTCTTCGCTCAATTGTTCCAGGGTAAATTCTAGATTGAGCGGAGCTCTAAGAATATCATGTCTCAAGGACACAGATTCTACATAAGCAGGAGTGCCATATTCGTAGGAAGAACAAAGCAGATACGGTTTGGCTTTTTGAACCAGCTTTTTCATTCAATAAGGTTTAATGTGCTTCAGGGAAAACGGTTCCGGCCATTTCCATCGATTTGAAAAAGGCTTCTTCGTTCAAATCTAATACACCTTGTTCTTTAAAATAAACGACCATTTGTTCGGTCGGCATATTGCCAGTCAAGTCATCCTTGGCCATTGGACAGCCTCCATAACCTTTTATGGCTCCATCAAATCTTCGGCAGCCATTTTCATAAGCTGTATGAATTTTCTCACGCCATTTATGTGGAGTGGTATGGAAATGGGCACCAATTTCAGTGTCGGGATACTTGGGCAATAAATTGGAAAACAGGTAGGCAATGTTATCCGGATTCGCAACGCCGATGGTATCAGACAATTGCAAAATTCCGATTCCCAAATCTACCAGTCGATCGGTCCATTTGTGTACAATGGCAGCATTCCATTCATCACCATATGGATTTCCAAATCCCATTGAAAGATAGGCCACCAGTTTTTTATTGTGTTTGACACACAATTCCTGAATCTCAGCAATTCTGCCTAAAGATTCTTCGATGGTAGCGTTGGTATTTCTTATTTGAAAAGTCTCTGAAATAGAAAAAGGATATCCCAGATATTCTATTTCTTCAAATTCGCAAGCATCAGTTGCACCACGTCGGTTGGCAACGATGGCCAGCAGTTTACTTTTGGTATTGGAAAGATCCAGTTTGGAAAGCACTTCTGCTGTGTCTTTCATCTGAGGAATCGCCTTGGGCGAAACGAAACTTCCAAAATCGATGGTATCAAATCCAACTTGTAACAACTGATTGATGTAAGCCGCCTTTTGTTCCGTCGGGATAAAAGGTTTCAGGCCTTGCATAGCATCTCTTGGGCATTCAATCAGTTTCAACATAGTGGCTAGGGATTTTCGCAAATATAAGGTAAAATTAAAAGGGCGTGGGATGAAAATGCCTTTTAATAATCCTGTAAAATCAATCAACAAGTCATGCCTAACTTGGTTCTACTTAGACATTTTTTGGTCGCATTTTTTTAAAAAAATAGCAAAGTCGGCCGAAACCAAACCCATATGCTTAAATTCGCCCAAATGAACGAAACGACTATGGCAAAAAAGAGAACAGGCAAGTTGAGTCTGATTGGATTTATACTATTTATGTTGGGATTTGCCGCCCTTGTATTGCAATTGGTAGGGGTGCAATTTGCCTTCCTAACCTGGATTGATGCTGCTGGAAGATTGCTAGGTTTTATTATCAGGCTTACCATGATTATAGCCGGTATCATCCTTTTGTACATTGACCAAACCGATTGGGACAAACAAAGTTAAATCCAAAACCATGTTGCAAAAATTCAATACCAAAAATGAGTCCATCAAAATCTGGGTAGGCGATGGATTGAAAGACCGAAACGATGCAAAAGTTTCTGTCTTTGACAGTGTGGTACAAGGTGGCGATGCCGTTTGGGAGGGGATTCGTGTTTACAACGGGAAAATCTTTTCCCTGGACAAACATCTGGAGCGCATGGTTCATTCGGCTCATGCATTGGACTTTAAAAATGTGCCTGATATTGGTTTTGTAAAAAATGCCATCTTTAAAACCCTGGAGGCCAATGGTATGACTGACGGCGTACACATTCGCCTGACCCTGACCCGTGGCGAGAAAATCACCTCAGGCATGGATCCCAGGTTGAATACCAAAGGTTGCACCCTGATAGTTTTGGCAGAATGGAAACCACCTGTCATGAAAAGGAAATGAGGCTGATTACAGGTAGTATCAGAAGGAATTCTCCTATGTTTTTGGATAGCAAAATCCACCACAACAACCTATTGAATAACATCCTTGCAAAAATCGAAGCCAATCTGGCGGCGCCGATGAAGCCATCATGCTCGACCAACACGGCTTCGTTTCAGAATGTAATTCCGTAAATATTTTTATGATAAAAGACGGCAAGGTCTTCACTCCTACTCCTGACAATTGCCTGCCAGGCATCACACGTGGATTGGTATTGGAGATTGCCAGAGAAAACGGCATCAAAGCCGAAGAAAGAAATTTATCAGTCACTGAATTTTACAATGCTGACGAGGTATTTACTACCGGCACAATGGGAGAATTGGTGAAAGTTACTGAAATCGACTGCCGTCAGGTCTTCAACAGATTTGGAGATTCAGTTTTTGCAAGGCTGCAGGAATATTTTAAAAAGCAGACAGATATATTTGGAGAAATTATAAAGTGACGAAGTACGAGTGACGAGTGACGAATTGAGGTTTATCATTAAACTAAGCAAGTCTCAGCAAAAGTCAATTTTGTTTCAAGATTCCATTTTTTTCGTAGAACTATAAAAAAAGGTCGCCACTCATTCCCTTTAACTCGTCACTCGTCACTCGTACTTCGTCACTTCAAGTCCCAATCCACCCCTCCCAATCCTTTCTCTTCTAAATATTTATTCGCCTTTGAAAAATGGCGGCTACCGAAGAAAGCACCACCAGCAAGAGGCGATGGATGCGCCGCTTCCAAAATCAGATGTTTCGAGCCATCAATAAGCTCCGCTTTCTTTTTGGCGAAGTTGCCCCAAAGCATGAAGACCAGGTTTTCCCGCTCTTTAGAAAGCAATTGGATGACCGCATCCGTAAAGTTTTGCCAACCGATTTGACGGTGGGAAGCCGGTCGTTTTTTCTCAACCGTAAGCATGGCATTTAGCAGAAACACTCCTTGTGACGTCCATTCCGTCAGGTCACCGTGGTTTGGAGGCGTAAATTCAATGTCCTTGGCCATTTCTTTATAGATATTGACCAAAGAAGGCGGCACACGAATTCCTTTTGGCACCGAAAAACACAAGCCCATCGCTTCCCCAGGATTGTGATAGGGATCCTGTCCAAGGATGACCACTTTTACCTCTTCAAAAGGAGTTTGATCAAATGCATTGAAAATCAGTCCGCCCGGCGGATAGATTTCTTTCCCTTCAGCTTTCTCCTTTTTCAAAAAAGCCACCAATTCCTGAAAATATTCCTTCTCAAATTCGGAGGACAGTTGGTATTTCCAGGATTCTTCGATTTTTACTTGCATGATCAGGTGTTGGTCTTTTGTCTTTTGTCTTTAGCGTGGGGAATTGAGTCGTTGAGTGTGGGGGTGACTATATGGTGTAATAATAAAAAGAACCTTGGATTCGGTAGGAATGTTTGGGGAGGAATTTTTCTTAATTGCGAAATAACATGGCTTTATATAAATCGTCTCCCCCTTGAGGGGTCAGGGGGTGAAAAATTGCAGAATTCTATTTTTTGGAACAGGATTGAAATCCAAGAAAAAAATCAATTATTCAATGCAGAATTTCCAGCAGAGTGATTTGTAATTAAAACCGTAATTAAATAAAATTCAACAACTTTTGTATTTCAATTCCTAATATTTCTGGTTCACGCAACGGTCGGGAAGGTTAAGCGCAAAGGACGCAACTATGAAATTTTTAAGGGATTTTACAGGTCATTCTCTTAACTTATTGAAATTAGCCATTTGTAGTTGGTGGATAAAAACTCCACTCTGTTTATATGCTCAATACATATTTATATAAAGAAATAATGCCCCATTGGGAAATGCATTACTCCTCCAATCCAAGTGCTATTTCTCTAAATGATTCTAAGGCAGATTGTACATTTTCAATTATTTCTTGGACTAAAATTTCTGGCTCTGGCAAACTCTCTAAATCGAGCATGTTATCATCTCGGAGCCAAAAGATATCGAGGCTGGTTTTGTCACGTGCATTAATCTCTTCATAAGAGTACTTGCGCCATCTACCATCTAAATTCTTTTCCGACCAAGTCTCTTTTCGCTCATTTCTGTTTTTGGGATTATAGCAATTAACAAAATCATTTAAATGATCAATTTTGAGAGGATTTTTCTTAAGAGTATGACTAACATTTGTTCTGTAATCATAAAACCAGACATCCTTTGTCATTACATCTTTTGACGCAGGTTTTACATCAAAAAATAAAACATTTGCTTTCACACCATGTGCATAGAAAATACCAGTAGGTAAGCGAAGGATGGTATGTAAGTCCACTTTTTCCATTAGTTTCTTTCGAACTGTTTCACCTACACCACCTTCAAAAAGCACATTGTCAGGTAAAACAACAGCGGCACTGCCTGTTGTCTTTAACATAGAAACGATGTGCTGCAAGAAGTTCAATTGCTTATTAGTTGTAGTTACCCAGAAGTCATTTCTATTGTAGGTAAGATCTTCTTTTTCCTCTTTTCCTTCTGAATTAGTTATAGTAATACTGCTTTTCTTGCCAAATGGTGGATTTGCTAAAACATAATCAAATAATTCATTTGGCTTTTGCAACAATGCGTCTTCACGTCTTATTGGAGGAGTTGAATTAATGTCACCTATATTATGAAGGAATAGGTTCATTAATGCCATTCTTGCCGTTGATGCGACTATTTCCCATCCGTGAAATGTTTCTTCTTTTAAGAAGCGTGTTTCCTCTTTATTTAATTTATATTCTGAAGTAAGAAAATCATAAGATGATAAAAAGAAACCACCAGTACCACATGCAGGATCTGCAATAGTTTTAAGGGGTTCTGGTCTAACACATTCTACTATTGCCTTTATTAGGTCTCTTGGAGTAAAGTATTGACCTGCCCCACTTTTTGTGTCTTGCGCATTCTTTTCTAAAAGTCCCTCATACATGTCCCCTTTAATATCAGCATCCATGCCAACCCACGATTCTTTAGCAATCAGTTTTACCAACCTATCCAATTTCGAAGGGTCTTGAATTTTATTCTGGGCTTTTGTGAATATTTGACCAAGCATGCCCGGTTGCTTTCCCAATTCCCTTAATAACTCAACATAATGCGCTTCTAGCTTTCCTCCACTCTTGGAGGCAATACTGTCCCAGTTATATTTTACAGGTATTCCAGTTTTTCTTTTTTGTGGACCCTTTTCGTACTCATCTGCCATTTTAAGGAAAAGTAAGAAAGTTAGCTGCTCCAAATAGTCAGAATAGCTTACACCATCATCTCTAAGTGTATCACAAAAAGACCAAACTCTTGCTATTAAATTACTACTAGTCATAAATATTAAATCTCTGTGATGATCTCCCCTTGCTCAATATTAAAATAGATATAGGAGAAAGGAATATTAATAAATTTTTTGATATGATTAAGGTAGTTTTTTATTTCTTCTGATGGTTCTACATGAGATACTACAAGACAAGTCTCTCCGCTTCACAAACATTAGGGTATAAACAATATTCTAATAGTTGACCAATACCCTCCCTGATTGAAATTTTATATTGTTATATGTTTTGAGTTCATAAAAACGTGCCCTGTTTCTGTTTTGCGAGTAATGTCAATTCTCGCAGATCCGTATGCGGAACACTCCATTTTTACAAATGCCTTACCATATTTTTTTGAAGATATTTTAAAAAATTTAGTTTGTAGATATTATGAATAAGGTCGTTTTCAATCTCCTTTTTTCCCAGCTTCTTTTACTTTTGGTCTCTAGGTCACCTTCTACCTTACCAGATTCATCAAATGAAAACCCAGTTTTAAATTCTCTTCTATTTCAGTATTCCAACCTTTTGGTAAATCCATTAATGTATATCTGTGCATCTTGATTTCTTCTTCCAATAAAAATGGTATTACATCTAATGGTATCTCTTTCAACTGAGATGCTTTGAACTTAACATTAAAGCATCTTTCTGGACCTCCTTTTACCCAGTTTACTAAATGATTTGAATCAATGTTTAGGATTTCTAGGTCAGTTTTCATTTCATCGAACCACCCCTTTTCCTTATAAATAGAAAGTATTCGATCCGCCTCTTCTGGTAAAATAACTACTTCATTCAAATTAGCAACCCAAAATGTTTTACTTGATTCACTATCGTAGGTATAAAGGGAAATATCAAAAGTATGCCCTGCATATTTGAATAAGATTTATAGATAGGAACCAAAAATCCATATTTATAACCATCAATGACCTTATCACCATCAAATAACCATTCTTCATTTCCGAATCCAAACTCATTTTCGAAACTTTCGTAATAGACTTACCTTGTCTTCCTGTTGGCTTCACCCAACCATTGGTATTCCAAGTAATTCTTGCAATTTTAGAATCTTTCGAAAGAATAGTTTTTAACTTGTTGTGATGAGGCAAGTAATTGTAAACATATTCCTTTGTTTCAGAAATCAATCTATCCCAATTATAATTAGCTAAATCTGAGAATTTGATTTTTGAAAATTCCAATTGATTTCCTTTTTATACTGCTCTAGTATTTCGATTTTGTAATCAGGCAGAGCCTTAGTTGTTATAATATCCATTCTAATTTAAATCCAAGAATTCTTTCCTCTCCTTCAACAACATTAAAAAAAATGTCTTTATCTTCTCCTTGATATATCCTTGGCCAAAAATAAGGCTTCAACGCGTGCCCCATTTGCACCCAACCAATTTGTTTCTTTCCTCACCTTAAATTCTTCTAATAAAATTGTTCTGCCCAATAATTTGCTTTGACAAGAATTGGATAGAGTTTTTGGCCATAGAATCTGTGATCAGGATTTGACTTTCTATATTCCTTTGTTGGCAATGGAATTATAATACTCTAATTCTTCCTTTGAAAAAAAGTTAATACCTTCTTCCATAGAATCGAATCTCATAACCTAATACACTACCTACATAACCACGGTATGATTCATTGGATTGAAACTTCAATTGGTCTCCTGTGGCTAGGTCATAAGCGGTATTAACAAGATATTTAAAGGGATACTCTTTTCCATTTACAACCACATAGTATTGACTACTAACATGGTTTTTTGGAATTCCCATCGAATCAATTATCGCTGCAGCTTGCTCTATATGGTTATTATTTAATGTTTCGAGTTTCATACTATTCTATAATGTCCTTACGAGAAGTTTTAGCCAATCATATCCTTTCAATTCTGAATAAACCATAATACATGCTTTTGCAGTGCTTGTGTATGCCTTTCGTTCAGAATCGACCATTTTCCTAAGCTCTCTAAAACACTTGTCCATCAGACCTTTTTTAGCTTCTCGTGTTATTGAGTTGTCAATTGCATCTTTAGCATCCTTTATTTGCTCTACGCATTCATCCCAAACAATCTTTCTATCACGATTCAATTGATCCAAATCCAAGTGGTAGTAAAAAATTGATTGTTGCACTCTATCAATTTCTTCTGGGTCATTTGTTGCGGGTACAGGAATTCCTTGATCAAAAGTTAAGAGACAGACATCTACAGGATTCAAAGGGTCGAGTAAAACAGGAACTTCACATACTGTGTTTTCTTCATCATTCGCAACCCTTCCATTGATGAGGTCTAAAGGAAAACAATCTCCTTTGCCTTTTACATCGTCACACTCGCCAATTCGATCTCTTCTTAATTTATTTGAGTATATTCCTGATAAACGAAAATTGCTCCATTCATAGGCTAGCCACCAATACCCATTCGTTTTGTGAATAGTGGATTGGCTTTCAGGATCAGTATAATCATCCTTTTGGCGTGATTTACTCTTTGGTCTAAAATGGTCAACTTCGAAATCATTATTCCCAATTGGAGCCTCCGAATACCAACATTTATGATGTGAAAGTTCACGCATTATAGGCTGAAGCTGGTTCCATTCAGGGTGGCTTTTAATATATTCTTTTTTCTGTGGGATAGTCATTCCATTCATTGCATTATGCTGGGCAACTTTTATTGCTTCCCATCCAAAGGCTTCAACAGCTTCTCTG
>JAWKLG010000023.1:0-112696 GCA_041392845.1 Saprospiraceae bacterium
ATGCCCAGGAAGCAATTTCAAAAAAAGAGTATGCAGATTCAGCGTTGGTGTGGTTGAATGAAAATTATGTTGACAATCCGGAAAACTACCACCAGCGTGCATTGCAAACCTTGGAAAGAGCCTATCAATCAGGTAATCCACAATTTAAAGCGGAAGTCCATTTTGTGTTGATGCGGTGGCATGACTTTCATGTACCTTTTACCATTGACTCCATCATGTACCATGGTGAAAAAGCAATAAATCTATTTAACCAGACACATGACCAAGCAAATCTTGCTGACGCCAGTGCAGAATTGGCGCTTCAATATATCGAAGAGAATGATTTAAAAAGGTCTGAAGAGCTGATATTTGATGCTATCGAAATTTATGAAGAGTTGAATAATAAAAAGGGGCTTGGAGATGCGTATCGCAGATTATCCATTGTTTGCCTTTCACAAAACGAGCCAAACTTGGCCAAGAAATATGGTCTGATAGCGCTTGAAATGGTAGCACAATCAAAAGATTTTGAAACTGAATCACTTACCTGGCTCGCACTTCTGTGGGCTTACGATGCACTTGGCGAATATGAAAATGCAATACATGCGGGTGATCAATGTATAGAAATCATTCAAACCAAAGGTATTGATGATGAATTCACGCTTGCTCGTGCTTATGCATATAGGGGAGATGTTTGGGCTGAATTAGGCAATTATCAAAACTCTGTGGAAGACAATTCCAAATCCTATGCGATAATCAAAGCTAAAATTGGAGAGGAAAGACCAGCCGCAAAAACCTACCGTCAGGGGATTGGCATTGCCTATTATCATCAGGGTGAATATCAAAAAGCTCTACCACATTACGAGGCTGCAATAGAAGGATATGTTCAACTTGGTCAGGATGGTCAACCAAAAATGCAGCAGCTTTTGGAAGATGTTGCAGATTGTTATTTTAACATAGGTGATTATAAAAATGCTTACCAAAGCAGGATAAAAGCACATCAGATCTTTGATACCCTGATGCAAAATAAAGTTGCTAATCTGGAGTCAGAAGCTCTTATAAAATATGAAACGGGTAAAAAAGACCAGAAATTGGAAGAACAATCCACCATTATTAAACAAAAAGATAGAATAGAATGGATGGGAGGAGGACTGATAGGATTATTGCTGCTTTTTACTTCCACACTATTTTATTTTTATCGAAAAAATCAGAAAACTACAGAGGCTATTAAGTTGAAGAATGAAGAAAATGAATTGTTGTTAAAAGAAATTCATCACAGAGTGAAAAACAACCTTCAGACCATATCCAGTCTGCTGAGTTTACAGTCAGAAAGCATAAGTGATAAAACAGCACTTGACGCGGTTCAGGAAAGTAAAAACAGGGTTGCTTCTATGGCGCTTATCCATCAAAAACTATATCAGGGTGATAACCTTGCAGCAATTGAAATGAGAGATTATTTTGAAACTATTGGCAGGGCGGTTAAAGACAGTTTTGGTGAAAAAGCAAGGCATATTTCCTTTGATGTAGATATGTCCAGAGTTGAACTGGATGTTGATACAGCTATTCCAATAGGGCTAATAACCAATGAACTTATTACCAATTCACTTAAACATGCATTTCCTAAGAATCAGGAGGGTCAAATTTCTATTCAATTGAGCAGGGAGAATAATGGCTTGCTAAAATTGAAAATTGCAGATAACGGAGTGGGAATACCGGCAGGTTTAAAAGAAAAGGATGGAAGCGGTTTTGGGACTTTATTAATTCAATTGCTAACATCACAATTAGGTGGAACTTTAGAAAAGTCCAATGAAGAAGGTACTGCTACAATTATCCAGTTTCCATTACAAGAAAAATCAGTTGCTTAAGTTGTTACTTTATGAATCAAGAGAATCTTGCAAAAATTTTGATGGTTGAAGATGACATGATCATTGCTGCTGATATTTCCATGCATCTCACTAAACTAGGATTTGAGGTTATGGGTATTTACACAAAAGCAGAGGAGGCTATCAAAATTTTGGAAGGCAGCCAGCCCGATATTATTTTGATGGATATTGTATTGTCAGGAAATATGAACGGAATTGAAGCTGCAAAAATCATTTTAGACAGATTTAAGGTTCCGGTTATTTTTTTGACGTCCAATTCAGATGATTCGACATTTAAAAAAGCAATAGCTGCAAAACCATATGCTTTTATATCAAAGCCTTTTCAAAAGTCTGATTTGGAAAGGACCCTGCAACTGACTATTCACAGAATCAAGGTAGAGAAGGATTCTAAGTTAAAAGATGAAGAAACGGATCACTTTTCAACTATGGATGATCGTCTTTTTATTAGAAGTAAAGATCAGCTTGTTAAAGTGCTTTTTTCAGATATTCTATTTGTTGAAGCAGACAGAAACTACTGTAGAATCTATACTCAAGAACAAAATTTTTTACAATCAGTACCGCTTCGAAATATTGAAACTCAATTGCCCGAAGAACATTTTATTCGTGTGCACAGGTCATTTGTAGTTAATTTGAAAAAAATTGATGCCATTAGCGAGCACCATGAGTACCTTACTATAAACAAGCATCAGGTTCCCATTGCAAGAAGGTCTAAGACTGATGTACTTAAGCGCCTGAAGATGATTTGAAATTTGGAATTATTGAATTTTAAACCCAAAAGGTTTCTACAGGGAAACCAATCTTTAAGCATAAAAGTCCACCCGGACAATCTGACTTACCATTCGGAAGGCTGTAATTGTTTATCCTGAACATATAAATACATTGCATGCAACTTTTCAAAGGAAATCATGCAAATGTTTTTGGATAACCAACCTAGAATACTGATTCTCGATAGCCAATACATTATCGCTGCAGATGTTTTTCTTCAACTCTCGAAAATGGGTTTTGAGGTTGTCGGAATTCATTCTTGTTCTAATAATTTGCTTCCAATCCTTGAAAGCAAGCAGCTGGACATTATAATAATGGATATACAAATGAATAGTATAAGCCGGGATATCCGAAATGCGCAGATTATTACAGAAATCTTTAAGATTCCGCTGGTTTTCATTAGTACGCATTCCGAAATGGAGTTCTTTAAAACTTTGGTTCAACTCCATCCACATGCATTCATATCCAAGCCTTTTGAATCAAAAGACCTAAAAAGGGGATTGGCTACCACCCTTAGAAGAATGACCTCCGAAGGTCGTTGGCCACGTCAGCCTAATAAATGATTAAAGTGGGCTTTTACCACCCGGTTTTTCTTAGAAACCATTCGGACATTACTAACTACCGTCAGGACAATCCGCGGCCAGTCTGGAGGGTCAATCAGTAAATTTGAAAAGCAGTTTTAGGAAGATTCTCGTATGCAGAATGTCTTATCCGGGCGACTTTCAATTTCAATTTTACTGAAGTGGAACAAAAAATAACTATTATGAAAAACCTGTTTTTTGCAGCATTTTATGTGCTTTTATTTTTCGGTTCGGCTATTATCCATAGTCAATCAACTCAAACCTATTCAGATACCGGGACGGTTACACTGATCAGCGTTGGAGATAATTATAATCTACTGGTTTTTGAAGGTGAAGCCGGAGAGCCTTCTCAGGCAATAGGAAAATTATTAAAGAAGGGAAAGTTGGAATTGCCTAATATGAAAAGAGGTACTTACCTTGATTTTAAAGCTTATGATACCAATGACAATGTGAGGACTGAGCCGATTTATCTTTGGAATGTAGACAATCAAAATTACTTTGTTTATGCTCAATCCACTACTCACGCCCTTGAAGACGCTCAAGCCCTTGGCATAAATATATATGGTATCAACCTGGTCACTCTGAATCCAAGGGACATTGCAAGTGGGAAACAAAAAGGACAAATCTTTCAAAAAATGGAATCTGCTTCAGTAGATTTTACCTCAGTAGAAGGTGCAGCAGGAAATTATATCAAAGAGGGGTTTGATTACAATCCACTAGAAAAAGGATTGGGTTCAAGTGGTCAAAAAATGCGTTATAAATCAGAAAGTGTAAAAGATGCCTGGTCAGTAAACGTCGATTTATCGGGTTCTGTACCTGTAAAGGGAGCAAGAGTTGATGCAGGAGTTGGGATAGGATACAATGAATTTGACGAAACATTTAAAAATCAAAAAGAAGTGTTTCTAGAGAGAAGTGAATGGAAAAGTAAATATTCAATCGAATGCAATCCTGCAAGAGCTGATTTGGATGAGATGTTTAAAGCCAGTGTTTTGAAGTTACCTGCTGATTATAATATAAATACTAAAAATGAATATCGTGATTTTATCGACACTTACGGAACACATTTTTTAAGCAAAGTTGTCTATGGTGGTTTTTACACTGCTTTCATTGGAATGTCTGAAAGTACCTTCAATAGTTTGAAAGGAAACTCATTGAATATAAAAACAGATTTGGCAATAAGCGCTGGAGGAAATAAAGAAATAACTGAGAAAACAAATCCAGCACTTGGTGCAGTTACCGGGAAAGTCGAAAAAGCAGTAAAAACCAATTCGGATAATAGCAAAGGCGGTAAGCTAAGTGTGTCGTACAATAAAGAACATGAAGAACAACTAGAAGAATATTTTCAGGATATGGAAGCCGGTTATGAATATGCGGGTGGTGATGGAAATTTTGATAACTGGCAATTAAATAAGGACGACGCTGTTCCGGTTATTATTGAGCCCCAATTAATTTCTGAACTCATCAAACCTGAAGTTTTTAAAGATGATACGGAACCAGGCAGGCTGCGTACGATAAAAGAAAATGTTGAAAGGTATCTGGTTGAATATATTGGTGGTATGCCTAAAAAGCATTCTCTTCAACCACCACCGGTAGCTTACAATCTTGAGATAAAAGAAGTCTCCATTGTCAATTATCGAGATGATGGTGATGCTACTCAAAAGGCAGATATGTCTATTGTAGCCTATTCGGGTGAATTGAGCAGATTGAGCGAAAAGAATCCCCAGCTAAATTACCGACAAGGGGATGTGGACAAACAGGTTGTTCGTGAAGCAAATTTCAATCCCTCTCAAAATCTAGGTAGTCCTTTAAGCCTGATCAGTCCGAAAATCGGATTGGTAGTTAAAAATGGTAATCCGGATAAACGTGTTTTTAAAATTGTAGGCAATTTTAAAGAATACGACAGCAACTTTGGAGGAAGTCCTGAGGAATGGATGGCCTATGGTTATATCAATACAGACTTAAGCAATTCTAACCCTACCAGAAATGGTGAACTTAGGCTTAATCATTCCGGAGCACGATGGGGTTCAAAGCAGCAATTTGATGTAGTAATAAAATATACCCTGACCAGAGAAAATAACCTTTTCGATATTCCTGAAGGACTTGATGTAGTCGAAACCAATAAATCAGACCAAATTTTAACGTCAGAACTGGTAACTGATCCAGGAGTAGGAGAACCAAAGAAAATTACTCTTCGCCACCTTGGAGCTTATATTGCCAGGTACAGCATAGAATACCTGACTAATGGAAGAGCTGAAACAGTTAATACAGGGGATGTAAGCTCAGGGTTTGAAAATTCATATTACATCCCTGCTGATGCCACGAATGTTAAAATCAAGGCAGAAGGCTTAACCGGCCTGGTTTGGGAACCTGTTACTTTACACTTCCAACAAGTATATCCTCAGGCAGTAAGTCGAATTATAGAATCCTATGGCACTACCCTAAGCCAATCTTACAAAGAGCTCAATGAAAATGGAGGTTTGGTTTCACAAGGTAGTTCGCCACCTCCACCAGCTGATAACGAAAGAATTACTTTTAGAAATAAAGGAGGATTTGTAGCACGTTATACCCTTGAATATACCTTACAAGGCAGACAGGTAAAAGAAGAATCAGGAGATATAACTGCAGGAAGAGAAAAGTTCTATGATATACCCAGGGTTGCTACTAATGTAAAAGTAAAAGCAGAAGGAGCAACAGGCTTGGTGTGGGAGCCATGGCGTGTCCACTATGAGCATACTTTTCCAAGACCTGAAACAAAGATTGTTGAGTCACATGGAACAACACTGGGTCAAAGTTCGAAAGTTTATTAAATAGTTTAATGAAATGAATTTATAGATCCCTCCTTATGAAGAAAATCATGGGAGGGATTTTTTATTAAAATTGGCGCTGTCAAATCCATATCTTCTCCGGAGAACCAATCTTGGACGATTGAATTTTTCTTGAGAAGTGTTTTAATGAATTTTAAAGATCCCGTTTACGGCCAATGTCATTATGTTAAGAAAGAAAAGACAACCTTCTAAGACGGATCTTACGAGGAGGACCCGCTGGTGTTAAGCAGAGTCATTAGTTATAAAAAGTGTAATTGTCTGATATTCAAATGATTTTGCATTTCAATTCCTGATATTTTTAGTTCACGCAAGGTCCGCAACTCAAAGATTATAATGGATTTCACCTTTCATGCTCTTAACTTAATGATCTGGGCTCTCAGAGGTGTCAAGCCAGATGATTAGCAGGGTGGATGGTAAGCATATCTTTCCCCTTTCGCCGGTCGGAAGACCAGCGTGTACTTTGGATACAAGTTTGAAAACTTGTACCAGCGTCTTTTTTAGAGGACATCCATTTGGGTTTTCTTCGAAAACCGGTAGGCTTTTAACCCAACTACTCTTTTTCGTCAATTTGATTCATAGTATATTGAGAAAGAAGAATTAATTCTTGTCAAATTTGGAATAGATAATCGGAGTTTTTCCGATTAAGTGGTTGAATTTTGACAATACTTAGACGAGAAACAAACACCTTGCATCATTTATATTGCATTTAATTTTAAAATCAAGGCAATGAAGATTAAGCTAGTCATTTTTTTAATTCCGTTTTTATTTTGCAGCTTTTCCTTCGAAATGAACAGTTTGGAAAAAGAAGTTTTTGAATGGGCAGAAAAGAACTGCAGAATATCTCAACCAGTAAAAATTGAAAACATTCAGGATGAAATTATAACTGTTATCATTAGAGAAAATTCAAAAATTGGGTCAGCAGAAATCGAGAAAATTTCGAGCGACAATTTGGCTTATTTGATTACCCAGAATGTAGACACAAGTAAGCTTGAAAAAATTAATATTATTTTTGATCTGCCACAAACAGTTGCCGTTTATGGTAAAGAGGGTAACAAAGTTTCTAAAAACTACATTTTCGAGGATTTTGAGCTATTAAATAAATATTATTCGAATAATACAGTGTTGAAATTATCAAATTACATCACTTTCAAGCTTGATAATTTTGATCAGTTAAATTTGGAGCGTTCCTTGAACCTGTGTAAAGAAGCATTTGAGTGGTTTGACTTTCAAGAAGAAACACCATTTCTGATGTATTTTAATTACCCTTATATAAGGGAAGATAGAATTAAGTTTAAATACAGGATGGCTTTTGCAATGTTTAAGGAAGTAGAAATAATGGCAGAGGTGGACGAGATATTTCATGTTGATTCCCTAAATGAAATAATCGGAGATGTACCAAAGTCCTTAAGCCTGTATGAAATAGATTCATTGGCAAAGAATCGTTGATTTTTTCTTAAATCGACAAATAATAAAATAATATACTTTTCAAGTTTGAAATCCTATTCCCTTGTCTCTATTTAAAACATATCCATTTGGTGGCATTCCAAAAAACCATCCTTCACATCCTTTCATCCTCCCCATCCTGATTCAAACAAAAGGAGGATTGATAGACCCAAGATTTCTGCCGCAGTCCATGTTAGAATCAGGATTTAAAGGATGTTAGGATGAAAAGGATAGCTGGTTTTCTTCGAAAACCGAGAGGCTTTTAAATTTGCAGTCCGATTGGGTCTTTTCAAATAAAAAGCGAAAATATTTATACCAAGCAGCCCCACATCCTTCACATCCTTTCATCCACCCCATCCTGATTCAAACAAAATGAGGATTGGAAATCCAAAGATTTCTGCCGCAGTCCATGTTAGAATCAGGATAAGCAGGATGTTAGGATGAAAAGGATAGCTGGTTTTCTTCGAAAACCGGGAGGCTTTTAACTTTGAAGTGGAATAGGATCTTTTTAAATAAAAGTCGAAAATATCTATACCAAGCAGCCACACATCCTGTTTATCCTTTTATCCTGCCCATCCTGATTCATACAAAAGGAGGATTGGAAATCCAAAGACATAAGCAGCCGGCTGACGGGTAGATTATTCTTGGGTAGTGTTTTTTGAAATTAATAGAGCCCGCCTAAGACTGAAGGATTTGTTATGATAAAAATCGCTCTTTCCATGTTAAATAATTCAAAAACCAGCCTTTAAGACCTCTTCCCAAAAACTAAGTGGCTTATTTTACCGTTTCTTCGACATCATCAATCAACCTAATTTATGAAACGATTTTTTCTCCTTGCATTTGCTTTCGCATTTACCTCCACTTTATCTTTTGGTCAGTTGAATGGCCTTTTAAAAAAAGCAGAAGATGCTGCTTCCTCACTTAAAAATGGCGGACTTAGCCAGGATGAGGTGGGACGTGGACTGAAAGAAGCCCTGGACAAAGGGGTAGGGGAGGCCGTCGATTTTCTTTCTGCAAAGGACGGTTATTATAAATCTGCCTATAAAATTCTTGTACCGGAAGATGCACGGAAAGTAACTGATAAGTTAAAAGCGGTTCCTGGCTGGTCGAACGTAGAAAAAGACCTGGAAGAAAAAATGAACCGCGCTGCGGAGATCGCTGCTGATAAGGCAAAACCTATTTTTATTAATGCCATTAAAAATATGACCTTCAAGGATGCGATGAATATCCTGATGGGTGAAAAAGATGCAGCAACTACCTATTTAAAAGACAATACTTTCAAAGCTCTGTTTGCCGAATTCATGCCAGTTATTCAATCTTCCCTTGACGAAGTAAATGCTCGTGAATATTGGCGTGGAGCTGTAAATGCCTACAATAAAATACCATTTGTGTCCAAAGCCAATCCTGAATTGGATCAATATGTTACCCAAAAAGCCCTGGATGGAATGTTTGGCCTCGTAGAAAAGAAAGAAGTAGATATCCGGGAAAACACCAGTTCAAGATCGAGCGAACTTTTAAAAAAGGTATTTGCTAAACAGGATAATTAATAGTTGCTGAAAAGCTGAATTTTTAAAAATTCTAAAGGCGGCCCAAGGAAAAAATCTTCCTTGAGCCGCCTTTTTTTATTTTTGCCCCCCAAAATCACCCAGGCAGTAGCAAAAAGTCATCTCAAAATCTGAGAACAAAAATGACTTTTGCGTCTTTTAAAGGGTACATCATCAAATACACCATTATGGGAAAGATTGAAAAAAGTAAGGAAGGATTGAGAAAGGCAGCATTGGAATACCATGAAATGCATCGCCCGGGGAAGATTGAGGTAGTTCCAACCAAACCATTCGTAACTCAGGAAGATTTATCACTGGCTTACACTCCGGGAGTAGCTGCTCCCTGTCTTGCTATCGAAAAAGATCCGGCTAATGCCAGAAAATATACTGCAAAAGGTAACCTTGTCGCTGTAATTACCAACGGTACTGCCGTACTGGGTTTGGGAAATATTGGCGCCCTTGCCGGTAAACCGGTGATGGAGGGAAAGGGAATCCTTTTCAAACGATTTGCAGACATAGATGTGTTTGACATCGAAATCGATTCAGAAGATCCGGAAGAGGTAATCCGTACGGTGAGAAATATTTCTCCAACCTTTGGTGGAATCAACCTGGAAGACATCAAAGCTCCGGAATGTTTTGAAATCGAAGAGCGTCTTCAAGCAGAACTGGACATTCCTGTCTTCCACGACGATCAGCACGGAACAGCCATCATTTCAGGAGCGGCCCTATTGAATGCGGTTGATCTTACAAAGAAGAAAATGGAGGATATCCGCATCGTGGTAAGTGGAGCGGGTGCAGCAGGTATCGCTTGTGCTAATTTCTACATAACTCTGGGCGCCAAATTGGAAAATATACTTCTGGTAGATTCCAAAGGGGTATTGTATAAAGGCCGTGGAGACGAAAAGGCCAACAAATACAAAGAGAAATTTTTTAGGGATACTGATTGTCAGGATCTCGAAGATGCCATGCGTGGTGCTGATGTTTTTTGCGGTATGTCTGTAAAAGATATTCTGAGCCCAAAAATGGTGAAATCCATGGCAGAAAATCCCATCATCTTCGCTATGGCCAATCCTGACCCGGAGATCACCTATCCGGAAGCTAAAAAAGCAAGACCGGATGCATTGGTTGCAACCGGAAGAAGTGATTACCCCAATCAGGTAAATAATGTACTGGGATTCCCCTTCATTTTCCGTGGTGCACTGGATGTTGAAGCCAGTTGTATCAATGAAGATATGAAACGTGCTGCAGCCTATGCCCTTGCAAATCTGGCCAAAGAAGAAGTGCCGGATTATGTAAAAAGGGTGTATGATGATATGACCCTTAGCTATGGTCCTGATTACATTATTCCCAAACCTTTTGACCCAAGGGTTTTGGTTTGGGCATCCTCAGCAGTTGCAGAAGCAGCTATCAAATCGGGTGTAGCAAGAAGAAAAATTGATCTGGAAGAATACAAGGAGTCTTTGTTGACCAAAATTGATTGGTCCAGAGAGTTCATGCGTAAGATTTACATACAGGCAAGAAAAGATCCGAAGCGTATCGTTTTCCCTGAAGGAGAACATCCGAAAATCATTTGGTCGGCGAGTGAGATTGTTTCTGAAGGATATGCCAAACCTATTTTGTTGACCAAAAACAAAAAGGCCCTTTTAGAAAAATTTGAAGAGCTTTCTCATTCAGCAGAAGGAATCGAAATTATAGAACCGGAAAACTGGCCACATAGAGAAGACTATGTGAAAGAGTATTTCAGATTGCGTCAACGAAAAGGAGTTACACCTATTTCAGCTGAACAGGACCTGCAGGATTATTACTATTTTGGAACAATGATGGTGAAACAAGGCCATGCTGATTCTATGTTGGCCGGTATTTCAGCAAGTTATCCCGAAGTACTGCGCCCTGCTCTTCAAATCATCGGAACCAAACACAGCCATAACCTGGTAGCTGGTATGTACCTGTTGCAACACGATCGAAAAACCTATGTTTTTGCAGACGCCGCTGTAAACATCAATCCAAATGCAGACCAGTTAACAGCCATAACTTTGATGGCAGCTGATGAGTTGAAAAAGATGCAAATTGAACCCAGGATTGCCATGCTTTCTTTCTCTAATTTCGGTTCGGTACGAACTCCTGAAACTGATAAAATTATCGAAACGGTTCACAGGGTAAAAACCCTCAGACCGGGATTGAAAATCGATGGTCCGGTTCAAGCAGACATCGCATTCGATGAAGACATGTTGAAGGAAAATTTCCCTTTTGCAGACCTTAAACAAAGACCAAACCTCTTGATTTTCCCAAATCTCGATGCGGGAAACATCAGTTTGCGTCTTATCCGCCACATGACCAATGCTAAATACATCGGTCCGGTAGTTTTCGGTCTGGCAAAATCGATAAACTTACTTCCAAGAGGCTCAGAAGTAACCAATATTATCAATCTGGCGGCTATTTCTAGTGTAGATGCACAGATGTTGAATGACTAAAGTGGTCTTTGGGAATTGGTCTTTTGTCTTTGGAGAAAAAACTTAAAATACGTTGCTTCCTTCGCAACCGTAGCGGTAAAAATTTCACCGCCAAGTGCGCAAAGGACGCAACGTATTTTCCAGAACCCAGAACCCAGAACCTAGCACCTAGAACCCAGCACCCAGCTCACTTCACTGCACAATCCAATCCCATTTTTTCAAATTCAACTACTAAGTCATTATCGACTCTGACCTTCCTCTTTTTAGATGTGAAAGAAAGGCTGTTGCGGTTGGTATGGTCGAGGAAAATGAGTTTAAGTTGGTGTTTGCCTTTGTATTTTTTACAAACTTCGTCAATGTTGCTGATGAGGTCTTTCGAAAGGGCTTCAACTGCAACTTTTAAGGTGACTGATTGAGCAACATTTTCACTAACTGAAGCCAATAAGCTAACTTCTTTTACCTTGAATTGGAATTCATCTGATGATCCCCATTTGGGTTCATAGGCTCCGGTGATGTATAGGCATTGGCCGGATTCAAAAAAGCCTTTGAATCTTTGGTAGTCATCGCCAAACATTGGGAATTCAAGTCCGCCGTTGTAATCCTGCAGGTTAAAAATACCCCATCCGGTTCCTTTTTGGCTGATTCTATGGTTGGCTCTGGTTACAATCCCGGCAATTTTGACCGTTTTGCCCTTATTATTTTCAAGATCTTCCAATGTACAGGTAGTGAAATTTTCTACCTCCATTTTATAATCATCAAGTGGATGTCCACTAACATAGATTCCTGTCACTTCTTTTTCGCGCTCCAATTTTTCAATGAGGCTCCACTCCGGGCATTCAGGGAATTCCGGTTCCGGCATTTGCACATCGTCAATTTCACCGAAAAGACTCAAAGCGGTAGAATTGGCCCTTTCCTGAAAACCACTTCCGTATCGAAGCAGGTGTTCGATGAAAGTGTCGTACTTGTCTGATCTTGAAAAATATTGTGCTCTGTGATTTTCTTCAAATCGGTCAAATCCTCCTCCCAAGACCAAACTCTCCATTACCTTTTTATTGGCGGCTTTAGAATCCAATCTTCTTACAAAATCGAATACACTTTCAAAAGGTCCATTTTCTTCTCTTTCTTTTAAAATTTCAGAAACCGGACCTTCACCCAATCCTTTCAGCGCTGACAATCCAAATCGGATTTGTCCTTGTTTGTTTACAGTAAAATCAGAGAAAGATTCGTTGACATCCGGACTTAAAACATCGATCCCCATACGTTTACATTCACGCAAGAAGAAGCTGATTTTGGTGATGTCATTTTTATTGTGCGTAAGCACGGAAGCCATAAACTCGGCCGGATAATTGGCTTTCAAAAAGGCTGTCTGGAAAGCTACGTAAGCGTAACATGTAGAGTGTGACTTGTTAAATGCATAAGAAGCAAATGCTTCCCAGTCCTTCCAGATCTTTTCCAAAACATCTTTGGGATGTCCGTTTTTCTCACCACCTGCAATGAATTTCGGATGCATTTCATCCAGCAGTTTGATGATTTTTTTACCCATTGCTTTACGCAATTTATCGGCCTCACCCTTGGTAAAGCCGGCTAATTTTTGCGAAAGCAACATCACCTGCTCCTGATAGACCGTAATACCATAAGTTTCCTTTAGGTATTCCTCCATGGCTGCCAAGTCGTAAGTGATTGGCTCCTTGCCGTGTTTACGGTTGATAAAGCTGGGGATATATGCCAACGGACCAGGGCGGTACAAGGCGTTCATCGCAATGAGATCCTCAAAACGAGTTGGTTTCAACTCCTTGAGGTATTTCTGCATTCCCGAACTCTCGTATTGAAATATCCCGACGGTTTCTCCTTTTTGAAAAAGCTCATAAGACTTTTCATCTTCAAGAGAAATTTCATCAGGATCTATATCAATTCCATGTGTATGTTTCACATGTTTGATGGCATCTTTGATAATGGTCAGGGTCTTCAGACCCAGGAAGTCCATCTTCAAAAGCCCGGCGTCTTCAGCTACCGAGTTATCAAACTGAGAAACAATCAAATCACTATCCTTGGCCGTCGAAACCGGAACATATTTGGTGATGTCATCCGGCGTAATCACTACTCCACAAGCGTGGATACCGGTATTCCTTACCGATCCTTCCAGCTTTCTTGCCGTTTGAATCATTTTAGCAATGGGATCATTGCCCTCAGCCAGTTGACGGAAATTTTTAGCCCTTTCCATGTCCTCGGCATTCAGCTTCCCTTTCAACTTTGGATGGATGTCGCCATCTGCAAGCACCTGTTTCAAAGTTGCTCCCAATTGAAGAGGGAAGGTTTTTGCAACCCTGTCCACTTCCGGTAATGGAACACCCATCACACGACCAACATCACGCAAAGAAGACTTGGCTGCCATGGTACCATAAGTTACAATTTGTGCAACCTGGTTCTTACCATATTTTTCAACTACATAATTAATAACCTTGTCGCGACCCTCATCATCAAAATCGATATCGATATCGGGCATAGACACACGCTCAGGATTCAAAAAACGCTCAAACAGCAGGTCGTACTTGATGGGATCCACGTTGGTGATTCCAATACAATAGGCAACTGCCGAACCGGCAGCTGAACCACGTCCTGGCCCAACCGATACATTCATTTGCCTGGCCGTCGTGGTGAAATCCTGTACGATAAGGAAGTAACCCGGATATCCGGATTTTTCAATTACCTGCAATTCAAAGTTCAGTCGTTCTTCAATTTCAGGTGTAATCGTTCCATATCGTTTTTTAGCACCCACGAAAGTCAGGTGACGGAGGTAATCGTCCTGGGTTTTGAATCCTTCCGGAAGTGGGAAAGCCGGTAAAAGTACATCCCTTGCCAAGGCAAGTGGATCTACTTTGTCCAGAATTTCCATGGTATTGTCGAGCGCAAAAGGAACATCTGAAAACAGTTGTCCCATTTGGGCCTGAGTTTTAAAAAAGAAGTCGTTGCTAGGGAATTTAAATCGTTTGACATCCTCAATCTGACTATTGGTGTTGATACAAAGAAGGATATCGTGCGGATCTGCATCTTCCTCATTCACATAGTGCGAATCGTTGGTCGCAATGACCTTTACATTATGTTTTTTAGCAAAACCCAACAGAACCTGATTGATGTCTTCCTGACTGACACCCAGCCCGTCGATGTTTTCAAGTCCTCTATGTCTTTGTAGTTCGATGTAATAATCGTCACCAAAGATATTGAGCCACCATTTCAGATGTTCTTCTGCTTTTTCAATGTCTCCTCTTAAAATGGTCTGAGGAATTTCTGCTCCCAGACAGCAAGACGAAGCGATGATTCCTTCGTGGTATTTTTCAATCAGTTCTTTATCGATACGAGGATATTTGGAATAAAGCCCTTCCATGTAACCCAGTGAGCAGAGTTTGGAAAGATTTTCATATCCCTTGGCATTTTTTGCCAGTAGAAGTTGGTGGTAGCGCACATCCTCTTCCCCTTTTGAACGGGAGAAGGAACGGACATGACGATCTTTTACCAGGTAAAACTCGCAACCGACGATAGGTTTGATATCTCGTTTGTTGGCTTCAGCTACAAATTTAAAAGCGCCAAACATATTGCCATGATCGGTCAGGGCAACTCCCTGTTGACCATCAGCCTTGGCTTTGTCCATCATGGCTCCGATTTCAGAAGCTCCGTCCAAAAGGCTATACTGCGTATGACAATGTAAGTGGCAAAAATCCGGCATGGTTAGATGCAATTTTGGTATTCCAAAAGAATAAAATGAACAGTTTAAAAGGGCTTTGAGTTTCGTCTCCAGCTTTGCGTAAAGGTACTTTAAAACTGAGGTGAATCAGAAAGGCTTGCAGTTAAAGTTTTCAACAAAAAAGGAAATGAGATGTGGAATAGGGAGCGGTGTGCGGTTTGGGAAATGCGGGATACGGTTTATTTTTAAAAAAAGGGTATTACGAAGTTCTGTTTTCCACAAATCATGGAAAAAAAATTTTCACTTTCCACAATTCATGGAAAGATTTCTTTGGAGGTAGGAATTGTCGCGCAGTATTTTTGCCATTGTATTTCACAGTCGACAGTGAAGCTATTTTTTTAAAACTAAAACTAATTTAAAATGAAAACTAAATCGTTTGTGATGAAGCTTTTAGGGCGGATTCTAATCGTTCCTTGTTTATTCTTGGCGCAAGGTTTAACAGCACAAGATTCTGTGATTCCACTCTGCGAAAATGGAATTCGCATGACCATTGAAAAAACCCATTGGTTTGAATTTTCAGATGCAACAGATTTTGAAAATCTCGATCCTTTTGATTTGTTAAAAGCTGAAGAAAGGACTATTCGTAAGGAAATTCAATATGGTCAAACCTCAGATGGTAATCTTGAGGCATTTATCAAGATTATTAATCCTGAAGAAGTATATGAGCCATGGATGGATCACCATACCATTTTTAGAATGAATAAGGATGGATATGATGTCCTTGATCAAAATTTAAATGTGATTCGTCATTTTGATTATAGTGAGAAAGAAATAAGTGCTTTTTCGGGTCTTGAACTTTCCTTTGAAGAACTAAATCAAACTATGGTACAGTTTCCAGAATTATCTGAGTTGGATATCGCTATGTTGCATCAAAATGGATTTTCATCAGAGATTGATGGATCAGAAGTTCGTGTTTTCAATCAATTCGAAAATTACATTTTTGATAGCGAGGAGCTTAGTATTGAATACCAAAAATTGGATAACGGGAATCTGGTTAGTTCAAGTAAGCAAGAGTATTTCCAAAATGAAAGTGGAGAATTAAGTTTGTCCAGATCAATTTTCCGAGTATCAACGGTTTTGGCAAGTGGTAATTGCGGCAACTTTGTTACAGTTACCAACTACTTGAATTCTTCTGTAATTGAAGAGGGTATCGAACACCAGCGCCTAACAAGTAATCGAGGTAATAAAGACCTTTTAAATAAAAACCCTATTTCTATCAGTGAAGGTAAAGCTGGTAGTATAATGGACCAGCTTTATTTCTCTCCGAATCCAGATAATAGTCATATTTTAATTCGTAATGACAATGAGGCAAAAAGCAGAATATCTGAAACTGAAGTGGCAATTACTGATTTGAATGGTAAACTCTTAAAGGATTTTGGATTGGTCCAGGTTAATGAAGATGTTTTGGATATTTCTTCTATTTCTAGTGGTATTTACTTTTTAAGGTTATCTGCGAATGGACTAACTGTTTTCAAAAAGATTATCAAAAACTAAAAATATTAAAAATGAAAACTATAAATATTTTATTGATAGGGCTTTTATTCTTTGCTTTTCAAGCAAAGGTTCAGGCACAGACACAGGGATGTAATCCTTCGAAAGTCAATATTACAATTACTAATCAGCCGGTAGAAGATCTACCTCCAATTTTAGATCCGCCTCCTCCATATTTCCCTCCCGATCCGAATTTTGAGGGAGATCGGATTATTTTTTTCGTACATGGTTTGGGTGGAGGACCTGAATCTTGGGTAAAAGCTGCAAGTGCGACTCAAGCCGGGGTAAATTATACTTCTAATTGGAAGCCAAGAAAAGCATATTGTTTAAGGCCTACTTATACAGAATTTACCTTGAGAGATGCTGGGGTTAATCTCCATAATGATATGTACAATTTGGGATGGGTTATCAATAAGGCCTTTAAAACAGAACCAAAAGATAACTATATAATCGCCCACAGTCAGGGTGGTTTAGTTTCTAGAATGACAGATAAATTGTTAGCAGATGGTGACTTACCTGAAGAGGACCGAATGTTTGGAGGTATTGTAACGTTTGGTACCCCTCATTTGGGTGCAAGGATTATTAATAATACTGATCCGAATGGAGCAAACCTAGCAGGGAAATTTGCAAATGAAGCATGTGAGGAGTTAGGGGCTGGACCACTTCGAAGAATTACAGAGAAAAATTTCTTTTTGGATTTATTTACATCAAGAAATTTAGTAGAGAAGTTTTGCCAACATTATGTAGTGTTGTTGGTGATCAGATTGTTCCTTTCGTTTTTTCGGATTATCTTGCAGGTATAACGAAAGATTATGAGGTTGGATCTCCAGTAATTAATGAATTAAAATCAGTGGCTCTAATATTCCAAAGGTAGCGTTTTTTGGAATTGAGGATGATGCTGCTCGGGATAGGGTTTGGCGAATAATGTCGTCATTGACTGTTCAAAATTCTAACGATTTATTTTAAGGCTGACCCTGACGAAGACCTATTGACAGAGTTAACGATATTAATGGAGATTATACATTTTACAGAGATTTTATGGTGCGCTAGCAGATTATTATGAAAGATGGTTTGGAATGCCTTGCAGTGCTTTAGATTGATTCTTAGATTTAATTATTGTCGTGATTTTGACCCGGTCTATTGGGAAAATAAATTGATAGAAAATGATTATCAGAGAGGTTTAGATTGGATAGCTTCTGCGAATCGAAAATATAAAATCGTGATGGGTGAAATTTGGTCAGAAACAATGTTACATACACATTTAATTGTAATGGCTCAACATTCCCAACGCCAAATGCATCAGATTGCTCAGGAAATGGCTGTCGCATTGTTGATGTCCAATATAACCACACATTTCATTCTGAACCTTCAGATGGTGTAGTTATAAGGAGTTCTGCAGCCGGATTTCCAGGTGCGAATCATGTAAAACTAATGCCAGGTTCTAATCATCAGCAAATGAGGAATGATTCAAATACTAAAAAGAACCAACAAACCTTTACAATGGCTATTTATGGAACTTTTTTTAAAGTAGATACCAGGTATTTAAAATTAATAGATTATGAAAACTAAATTATTCTTTCTGTTCTTCGTCACACTTCTTATTTTATCGTGCTCAAAGGATAAGGTGATTTTAATGGTTCCTGATTCACTCAAGATTCTTCTGCATTAAAATATATTTGGTCAATACCATTAGCAGAAGATACTTCAGAAATTTGGGCGTCAAATTTATTATCAAAGATGATGGACTTGTTTTTACGGTATTTGCAGGCCCTGAAAATATTTGCAAAAAATCATATTGAAACTTGAAACGGAGAAAAATTGCTTGGGATGATGTTAGTTACCTTGATAAAGGTGGCTTGATATTTCCCAAACTTCTGGATTTTTTCCAATTGGAAACCAGTTGATATTTTTAGGAAAAAAGAAGTTCTACTTGGTTGATTTTGATACGGGAGAAACCCTGAATGACTATTTCCTTCCAAATGATTTGGGGACTCCTGAAGCTTTTTTTCAAGTCTTTGGAGATATTGTTTTGACTGGAACATTCTACAATACCTTTCAACCGGATGCGGCAGCCCATTTATTAATTTCAAGACCGCTTTCTAGTCCATTTCCAGATACTGTTTATTCATTGTACAATACAGATGGCTATAAACCTTCCATTCCTGTAACAGGAGTTTATATTTGAAGTAGGTGACACCATGTTGTTGTTTCAAAACAGACAGTTTCGCACCGATCCTTATGACGACAAAATTGATCTTTACCATTTTAACCTTACAGCTGATACGCTGTATGGGTATTGGAAGATTTTGTTGAAGATGGTAATTCAAATGTTCGAGCACCCATTGTTCATGATGGAATGGTTTTTTTCGAAGGAGGAAGAGCAGTTTATGGAATAAATTTGAAGACAGGTAAGGTGGTTTGGAAAAAAGAATTTGGAGTTCCAACCTCGTTTCATCTTGGCAGTAACCTTTGGTTGTAATGACATCCTTATAGTTAATCCTGAAATGGCAGCTGTTTTTGGAGTTGATCCCAAAACAGGCGAGGTCATTTGGATGAATGAAACGGATAGAAGAAGGACCAACTCCTATGGTAGAACATGAAGGTATAGTTTATTTTACTTCGGGTGTTAAAACTATATGCCATTAATGGAACAACTGGCGAGACTATGATGTATTCGCCAAATAGATTAACTTGATGTAGGTAGTTTTTTTCCTCAAGAAGTTGCAATTGATCCAGTAAAAAGAATAGTTTATGTATCAGACAGATATATGCTTCATGCCATAAAAATGCCTGAATAATTTTTCATAGCTAATAATTTGGTGGGCTTATCTATTGGGTAAGCCCACTTTATTCCAATGCTTCCAATATATCCTTTGCTTCGGAATATTTGAAATCGTCTTTACTGATCTTTTGTAATTCAGTTTTTGCCTTGTTTACTTGCTCACTTTTCAAGTAGGCCAGGGAAAGGTACCAGCGGACTTGTTGACGTAAACTGGGGGAAGATTTTACTTGTAACGTTTCAAGTTTTTCTGCTGCAGAAACTGCTTGTCCTGCTGCTAATCTTGAAACAGCTGCATACAACTCATACAATTCCTGATCAGCATTGTCACTTGAAAGGTCTTCAAAAATCGAAGCGGCTTTGGTGTATTCTTTTTGGGCATATGCTTCCAATGCTTCATTCAATTGCTCTTGTTTATTTCCATTCAGATTTTGACCGGAACGGGTATTTAAAATCATCTGGTAGGGCTCAAAATTCGAAGCAAAAAGTTGTTGTGGGTCAGAGCTTTGTTTGAAAATGTCCGTAAAAAAGACAGCTCCTATCAAAACGATTAAAATTGCAGCAACTGCCATTATACGGAAGGAAACAATTTTACCACCTTTATTCCCGGACTCTGACCTTTCCCAGGATTGATCAACTGCTTTTAAACTTTTTTGAAAGTCCAATTCCTGTTCTCCAGGCAAATCCTCCTCAAGGGCTTTGTGCAAAAAGACTTCTTCCTGTAAGGTTGCATCGTTTTGCATCTGTCTTTCAAAATCTTCGCGTTCCTCCGGACCCATACTTCCCTGGAGGTAGCTTTCAATCAGTTCATATTTTTTTTGGGTATCCATTTCCTATAATTTGTGAGCGAGAAATTCCTTATCTGCCTGAATGCTCTTTACCAATTGTTCCTTACACTGAAATTTTCTCTTTTTGATGTAAGCTTCCGTGGTATCCATTTTTTGAGCAATTTCAGCTAATGGGATTTTATCAAAAAACATGGCCATGATCTTTTGGCAACTTTCTGCCAGTTTTTCAAAATGACGGTAAAAGAATTTTCGGCGCTCATTGGTCTCAATTTGTTCTATGATTTCTTGATCCATCACCTGATTTTCCTCCTTTTCTTTATCCAGATGACTCACTTTTCCAGATTTTCTGATCTTGGCCAGCCAAAGATTTTTACAAACAATGCGCAAGTAACTTTTTAAAGTGCAACTGAGCTCAAAATCTCCACCATTCAACCTTCTGTACAATGCCAACAGAGCATCCTGAAAAACATCCCTCGCATCTGCTTCTGTACCGAATTTTCTTCAACCCAGGTAATCACACTCAAAAGCGCCAAATCATAAATCTTTTTGATGGCACTTTCATCACCGCGCTGCATCCCTTCCAATAAATACAAATCTTCATTCTGCGTGGCCTTGATCATAACCAGATAGCATTTGTTTGAAAAAGGTTACCCCCGACACAAGGGAAAAACTTTTTTTGAAAAAAAATTAAAATCCAAGGTAACCTTTTCATTGCTGAAAATATATGGGGTCGATTAATCTATTAAAAATCAAAAACCTTCAAGATGAAATCCTTTAGATTACCTTATTTGACTCTTATTAGCTTGTTCCTCTTTATTCTTGCTTGTAAAAAGGAAAACGTTTTTGAACCCAAAACCTTCGATGAGGCTATAGAGTTCGGCGGTGATTTCGACGAACCTCAGGAAAAAGAAACCATCGTAGAAACCTCAACCGACACTGAAAATATCAATGGTGAAACCTGGAAATGTGTCACCGAAACCAAAGACATCCTGGCGTCAGGAGGAGGAAGGGATGGTTTCCCGCTTTTTTCACCCAATTCAGGTGTAGTGTTTCCCGGAAATCTGCTCCAGGGAGCCAGCCTGTTGGATGCAACCCCAAAAATTATCGCCGTAGATAGAGCAGGAGGAACCATCTCAACCGATGTGATCGATGGTAATATTCAATCTTCTTTCTCTGTAAATGAAATCAAGAAATCTTCGGTGACGGATGCGATCAATAACATCATCAATACCAGTACAGGTGTAGTTCCTGCCAATTTTAGTTTCAAATACGATCGCATCCAAAGTCGTGAAGAATTTGCACTGAAATTAGGGGTAGATGTTGAAACTGCTTTTACTGACCTTGAAGCAAACATGAGTTTCAGTTCTGACAAATCATACAATCGCTATTTTGTGCAGTTGAACCAGACCTATTACACGATGAGCTACGATATCCCTACTTCTTTGGAAGATATTTTTGCTCCCAGTGTAAAGCCAGGCGACCTTACTAAATATGTAGGTCCCGGAAATCCGGCTGCGTATATTTCTGATGTAACCTATGGCAGGATTTATTACATGTTGATTGAATCAACGTCCAGTACTACTGAGTTGGATGTTGCCATTCAGGGTTCTTTTAATGGAATTGCTACCAAAGTGGAAGGTGATGTAGATGTCAATTATTTTAAAAACCTCAAAAACCTAAAAATCCAGGTGTATGCTTTTGGCGGAGATGCGCAAACTACATTGCTTACGGTTGGTGTTTCCAAGTTGCCTGAATTGAGATCCTTGTTGGCAAAGAGCACTGATATTCGTACCGGCAAACCAATTTCTTATGTCGTTCGAAGTGTTTATGACAACCAGATTGTAAACGTTCAATTGGCTACCAAATACGATGTAAAAAACTGTGTCCCTACCAAGTTTGATGAAGCACCTGCATTTTCAAAACATTGGTACGGTATCGCTCAAACTATGGGGCCGATTGGTGCAGCTTTTTGTTCTAGAGGAACAGAAATGTACCTGATAAGCAAAGATGGAACGCAGTATATGAAAAGTGACATTGGAACCCTGGAAGGCCCCTTCCCGATTTCACAATTGGGCGATGGTACTTGTCCTTTGACAAAGATTGGAGCAGCTTGTAATCTGGAGGGGAATAAGAAGTCCGGCTCAAATGAACAGATAACCGTTATGGCCTTTGATGAAACAGGTACCAAATATGCCTATATGTTTGACGATGGAGGATGGTCTTCCAACCTAAGTGATGTGTCAAGTATCAACAACGGAACCTGTCCTTTTAACGCATCTGGTGTAGGAGCTCTGGCTTTTTACTGGAAAGATGAGCAAGGTCCAAGTTCACGCTTCTTTTTCAACCAGGCGGGAGATAAATATTGTACGTACACCAATAATCCACAGAAATTTGGCCCTTCTACAAGCTTGAGTAGCGGATTCGGTAATTTTACCAACCTGATACCTGATGTTGGTGCGGCAATTGGATTTTATATAGGAAATGACAAATACTATGTATTTTTCTCCAAAGCTGGTACTGAATACGTTATCAACGGAAATTTAGAAGGTACCGGAGTGAAAAATTATGGTCCTTTCCCGATTTAATTGATGGTTGATTTTTAATAATGGATTACAATAGATTAATCATATTCCTTTGTCTGACCTTTTTCCTTCCCGGAAAAGGGTCAGCTCAATTAGATTCAACTTCCATCAATGATGCTTTCAAAAAGGCAAATATGTTGATGGGAAAAGGGGAATATGAGAAAACCATCACACTTTTAAAACCAGTTATATCTTCTTCTTTTTTTAAAAATAAAATAGAAGAAAGTCAAAAAATAGAAATCCTATTTGTGCTTGGGGAAGCCCACCTTCAAATGAGATTTCAAGAAGAAGCACTTGAAATTTTTCAGGATGCCTTAGCGCTATCCATAAAAATGAATCCTCAAAATAAGCGACTTCTCAGAGATGCTTACGATTTTAGAAGTTGGGCCTATTCAAAATTATACCAACCGGTAAAGTCAGTTCAGGATTTAAAAGAAGTTTTAAGACTGGATACCGAATTGGAGGGACCGGAAAGCAAGGCTGTCGCCAACACCCTAATGAATTTAGGTTTGGATCTTTATAAAATGGGAGCATTTACAGATGCAGAAAATCAAATGATGAAGGCGCTTGAGCTTTTTAAGAAAGTTTCAAAAGAAGATTCGGAAGATTTTAATCGGATATACAACAACCTGGGTGTAATTTATCATAAAATTGGAGACGATGAACATGCCCTTGAATATGCTGAAAAAGCACTTGAAATAAAACTCAAAAATTACAGCCCAAATCATCCGAGTGTAGCAAAATACTATATGAATATTGGTGAAGCGCTGGCAGGTTTGGGGAAAACTTCCGAGGCAATTTCATTTTATCAAAAAAATCTTGAAATCTTAAAAGCCAATTTTCCTGAGAAAAACCTGAATGTGAGTGCCGGAATTGGCGAATTAGCCAATATTTATGCTGATGACGGCCAATATGATTTATCCATTCAGCTTCAAAAACAATGTATTAAACTGGAGAAAGGCTTGGTCAATCCTTCTCATCCATATCATATCGCCTCCTATGTAAATTTGGCTTCTGTATTCTTGGAAAAGAAAGATTTCGAATCCGCACTTCAAACGATTGATACAGTCCTGATTCTCCAACAAAAAGCCAGTTATTTTCCTGATTACAAAAGAATTGAAATCAGTCTTTTACAAGCTGAGATTTATGAAAAGGCAGGTAAAAAGTTGGATGCACTTCGAATAATTAAAGATTGTTTCCAACGTGTTTTTGGCACGCTCGACCTGGATTCTGAAAAGGCAAATAAGGCTTTTCAGGCTTTTCAGGAGAAATACCTTTTGATTGAGTTGCTGAATGCTTTTTCCAGGTACCAGCCTTCCTCGCTTGAAGGACGCAGGCAACAATATCTTGCATACGAGCGCTGTCTGGATTGGATTTCAGAGCTGCGAAAAACCTTGTTTTCAAGAGCATCCCGGCTATATTTAAATGAAGATACACGTGAAATTTATGAAAATGCAGTAGCAGCTGCATTTCAATTGGCTGAAGAAACGGGTGACCATAATTATTATAAAAAAGCCCTGACCTTTTCAGATGAAGGGAAAGCCAATATTTTAAAAATTGCCGTACAATCTGAATCTGCTCTGAAGCTTTCGGGTGTGCCGGAAGTTCTTCAGGATTCCCTGCTTGAATTGCAGGTAAAATTAAACAGGTTAGAAGAGGCGGTAGAGGATAAAAAAAGTGAAAACCTGTCCTACAATTTAGAAGAAAAGCAATTGTTTGATGCCAGGGAAGCCTATTTTTCTTTTTTAAACCATTTAGAAAATCAATATCCCCGATATTATAATGAAAAATATGGCCAGGGAACAGTAAAACCCGAAGAGGTACAAGGGTTTATAAAAGATGATCAACTCGGCGTACTTTCCTATTACTATAATGATTCGTTGATTTTCATTTTTTTAATAAAAAAAGATGGATTTCAAACATGGAAAATAGATAAACCTTCAGATTTTGATTCAAAGGTTAATACCTTTTTTAAATTGAATCAACCTTCCTCCCTTCCAATGGGTAAGGACGAAAGCGAGACCTATTTCAAACTGGCTTTTGATTTCTATAAACTCCTAATTCCTGAAAATCCTGGTGATTTAAAGAGGTTGGCCATTGTGCCTTACGGACTTTTGAATTTTATTCCCTTTGAGGCATTGATTGAATCAAACAGGCCTGGTTTAAATTTTAAAAATGCCAATTACCTGGCCCGCCGATTCAGTATATTTTATGCACCTTCTTTGTTTTATTGGATGAACAGCGTGTCAAATGAAAACGATGCTACAGTTCCATTTTCAGGTTTCGCTCCTAATTATTCAAATGGTGTAAATGAAAACGGACAAAGGAATCAGCTCTCAGGATTGTATTGGAATGATGATGAAATAAAAGAAATTCAAGGCCTGCTTTCTGGTCAGATTTTTAGTGGAAATGCAGCCACTGAAACAAATTTTAAGGCATTCGCTGCGCAATCAGGTATTCTGCATTTAGCCATGCATGCGCTTACCAACGATCAGTTTCCCAATCGTTCCGGCTTGGTGTTTTATGATAGTAAAGGAGGGATTTCGGATACCAGTTACCTCAATTTGTTGGAAATTTTCCATTTGAAATTAAAGGCTAAACTACTTTACCTCAATGCCTGTAATACTGGTTCCGGAAAGTTGTTGGCAGGTGAAGGAATCTTAAGCCTTGCCAATGCATTTTCCTATTCAGGTTGTGAAAGTATTTGTATGAATAAATGGCTGGTAGACGATGAAGCTGCTTCCAAACTCGCTACCGCTTTTTACCAAAATCTGAAAAATGGAATGTCAAAAGATGAAGCCTTGCAAAAGGCAAAATTGAGATATTTGGAGGCTGCAGATCCACTGACTGCCCATCCTTATTTCTGGGCCGGCACCATGATAGTAGGGAATATGGAACCGGTATTTGTAAAAACGAATTCTTTCTATTGGTGGGTTTTCCTTTTGTTAGGTATTCTATTGGCAATGGGAATCTGGAAAATAAAAAAAACGTAAATCAATTGACCATTTTTGAAATAAAGGCAAGGTTCAGAAAAACTTGAATCCACTATTGTTATCTTTATGGAAATTAAAACAAGTTCATGAAAACTATTGCCCTTTTAACCTTCCTGTTTGGTTCCTTCCATCTTTCTTCCCAGGTTTATTTCAACCTTAATTATTCAAATATGGAACCGATATTCACTTCTGTCTATGGAGAAGAAATAACTGAAATGATTGATGGAAATGAGGTAAATAAAATAGCCCAATACAGTCTTGGAGAAGGCAATCAGTACGGATTAAACCTGGGGGTAAGGATTAAGAAAGGAATCTATGCGGATCTTGGAGTGTTAGTACATCAGGGTGAAAAAATTAAAATAAAAAGGTTTTCAGGTCCTTTTCGCCAGATTGATGATGAAATTTATGGAAATTTTATAGCCCTCAGTCCGGGGATTAAACTTCTTTTGGACGAAGAAAAATTTATTAGCTATTATGCCAAAGGTGCTTTGTTGATTGGTTTCTCTACAAAAATGGTCGAGTCATCTGAAAGCCTGGAAACCTCATCCACACCCATAGGTTACGATTATATTCGCGAGTATTCTAAAAACATTCCATTGGGTGGCGAATTTCAGTTGGGACTGGAATTAAATCCGACAAGAAATTGGACTTTTTCGATGGCGCTTAAATTAATTGTGCTCGAATTTACTCCAAGGTATAGTGAATTGACTCATTTTGATGTAAATGGGGTCTCCCAGTTGCCAAAATTGAATGTGCGAAGTATAAAAACTGAGTATATAACGACCAATGCCAATTTGCCTAACGGAAATGAAAATGAGCAGCCACACTATGAATATATTGAATCCTATCCTCTGAATGGATTGGGATTTACGGTGGGAGTTCAGTATTGGTTTGGAAGAAAGAAGGAATAAGGTTTTAATCTTAACCTTTTTGAAGCCTATATTATAAGTATTAAAAAGCTTTCGGGAAGCCCGGAATCACCTACACTTTTTCCTACCTTTGTGTTATGAAAAACAAGCACCTCATCGCTCCATCACTATTGGCTGCAGATTTTGCTAATCTGGCCAAAGACATGCAAATGATCAATGATTCCAATGCAGACTGGCTGCATGTAGATATTATGGACGGCTCTTTCGTTCCCAATATTTCCTTTGGAATGGATCTGGTCAAGACAGTTGATAAAATCTGTACCAAACCATTAGATGTTCATTTGATGATTGTTAATCCGGAAAAATATCTCCAGGCTTTTCGCGATGCCGGAGCGGATGTGATAACGGTGCATTATGAAGCTTGTCCTCATCTTCATTCTGTAGTTCAACAAATTAAGGCTACCGGCGCTAAAGCCGGTGTCGCTTTGAATCCACATACTCCTGTACATTTATTGGAAGATGTATTGGAAGATTTGGATTTGATTCTCATCATGTCCGTCAATCCTGGTTTCGGAGGACAAAAATTTATTTATCGTGCCCTGCACAAAGTTTCTGAAATAAAAAGAATGTGCATAGAAAGAAACCTGAATCCTTACATTGAGGTGGATGGTGGAGTAGGCCTTCAAAATGCTGAGAAAATCCTCCAAGCCGGCGCCAATGTTCTCGTAGCCGGTAGCGCTGTCTTCAATTCCGAAAATCCAACAGATACCATTACCCGTTTGAAGGAAATTGGAAGTATGGAGTGGGTATAAGGATTGGCTATTGGCTATTGGCCGTTGGCATTTGGTCTTTGGGGCGGCTTCGCCTTTTGGTCTTTGGTAAAGAATAAATAATCTTGTAGAGCCGCCATGCTTGGCGGCTCTACAAGGTGGAAAGAACGAAATACAAGGTGAAACGAACGAAACATTGATCATGAGACAAGTAAACAAATACCACCATTAACAATCCATCCTGCTTAACCTAGCCAGATTCCGGCCCGGAGGCCGGATTGACACGATTTTTTTGGGAAAATGATATCGAGCTGCGAGAACCGAGCCAACAGCTAAAGGCCAACAGCCAACAGCCAAAAAAACAGCCAACAGCCCAAAAAAAAACAGCCACCCCAAAAGGCAGCTGTTTACTAATTCGATTGATTTTATTCCAGACTAAAAAAACTTATTTACCATACTTTGAGGCCTCCGTAATTGAGGCTGGCTTTGATTACGCTTCCAGAACCTTTTTGGCCGACGTAGCCATTTACTTCATGATAGGTTCCCTTCTCTTTTTCATGCACTACATTTAATACCTGCGGATATTTAATACCTGCATAATCTGCTGTTGCCTGCATCTGGAAGTGGGCACCTTCTTCCACTTTGACCTTATAATCTGCAAAGCTTCCATTTAGGTTGATGTTGTGGAATCCTTTTACCACTTTTCCAATTTTCGCACCTCCATATTTAAGATCTAGATTGGCGGAATTTTTCAATTCTTCAACCGAAATTTCAGCATATTTAGAGCTGATGTTTAGATCACCAGCGCTTCCAACGGCTACATTATCATATCTGCCGGCATTGTTGAAGACTTTTACATAGCCCACCTTGTAGGAGTCATATTGTGAATCCGCATCAATTTTACCAGCTTCTTCAACGTCGACCTTTGAGTATTTGCTGTTAATTTTTACGTGGTTGGCAGTCTTGATTTTCAATTGGCAATAGCTTCCTTCTGCCATGATGTCTTTCGCACTGATTACCGTTCCACTTCCATATCCAAGAAACACCGACAAGTCATTTTTGGCTTCTTCCATCTGGAAATTTCCATACTTGATATTGAGGGTAGTTGCTCCATTGATGGAGCCTACAAATGCATCACCATATTTATTGGTCAAATCCAACCTCCCGTTTTGCGGGATTTTCACATCGTAATCAATGGAATAATCCAATTTACGGTTTCCCCACCAGGTCCATGAAGAGCTGGATTCGATTTTGGTGGCAGCCTGGACAAGGTCTGCTGCTTCTGCAAATTCGATTTTGATTTTTTCAAAGACATCCTGGGCCGCTTCTTCACTTTCTGCTCGAACGGTGATTTTTACATCAATTTTTACACGATTTTGATCCCAGGTTTTTACATAGACTTTTCCATATTCATTTGAAAGGCTGGTTAAGCCGTTCGCAGCAAGTGGAAAATTCTTTTTAATGGTCTTTGTGAATTCCTGTTTGGCGGCTGCGCTTAGCTCGGTACCAGCCATCAGGAAGGCAGCAAGGAGCAACAACCAGGTTCTGAAATTATAAACTGACTTCATTTTTTTGTTTGTTTTGAACATTCGGATTTAATCTTTCCAACCTTTCCTGCACCCTTTTCAGGATGTCAATTTTCATCTGATAGTTCTGAATAATGGCGGAAATAATTCGGTCTTCATTACCTTTTGGTGCTTTTGCCAACTCAGCCTTAAGCTCGTTCATTACATCTTCAAACTGTTTCAGGTCTTCTTTGAAGGTTGGATCCACCTGATAGCTTGCCAATTGTTGAACCTGCTCTTCGTACTGATGTCGGTAAAAGTCCTCTACCTCTACAAATTGCTTGGGTAAAGGGGCCTGTTCGCCGGTAATGGTAGCGACTACCGGAATGCTTTGTTTTTGATATTGAGCTCCAACAAAAATTCCGATACCTAATAAAATAACTGCAGCAGCTGCGTAAGCAGTAATTCTTCTTCGTGTTAAACGAACAACTTTTGCATGCCCTCCACCAACTTCACGGTCGATTTTAGACCACACTTCCAGACTGGGTAGCTCGCGGTCAAAATCTTCTCTGTTGTCCCTGATAAATCTTTCTAAATTATCCATGGTAAAAATCCTAAAGTACTTTGTGTTTATATTAATAACTGACCTTGTCGCTCAAAAGGTCTACAAGCTTTCTTTTTGCTCTGGAATATTGCGATTTAGAAGTTGATGTACTGATGCCCAGTATTTCTCCAATTTCTTCATGATCGTATCCTTCCAGTGCATAGAGCGAAAAAACTACGCGGTATCCATCCGGCAATTTATAGACTGCTTTATTGATGGCCTCCACGGTCATTTGAATATTGTCTTCATTGGGTGCTGATTGGCCATAATCTTCCAGATCATGAAACCGCTCATCCAACTGAGAAAACTGTAATCTTCTTTTTTTAAGCCAGTTGATACAATTGTTGATAACAATTCTTTTAATCCAGGCTCCTACTGAAGATTCCTGCCTGAAAGATTCTAATTTGGTAAATACATCTATAAAAGAGTATTGTAATAAATCTTCGGCATCGGCTTCATTTCGAACCATTCTTAGACATACGTTATACATGGCTTTAGAGTACAATCGATAGAGGGTAAACTGGGCGTTTCGGTCGCCGCGTTTACAGGCTTCGATTATTTCCTTGTGGGTATCTCCGTAGTCCAAGCGATGGGTTTTAAGCTCAGTGGTATAGACATCAAGTTTTTGAAAGGGTTGCACCTTTTTTTAAAAATGTTAAAAAAAATTTAAGAGGTGCTTACCGTGTCGGAATTGCTGAATTTTATTCGACTTATTTTAGAAAAATAGAAAAATTAAATTTGGACAAATGTTAAATTACCAACTAAAGTGAAAATTTTATTGTTGGAAAATTCATATAAAATAAATTGTCAACAGAATAAAATTCTGAGAAAGAGGCCTTTTTATACTATATTTTTTTGATATCTATAAAATCGCCTGGCTTGAATAGGAAATATTTTTTTAGATAGAAAAAATTACCTCCCCCCACTTCAAGTTTTGATGTATATTGCGGGCGCAATTTTTTGCAACATTGCTGCAATTAAAACTGGAGCAAAAAAGCATTTTTGAAAGCCAATATCTAAGAGAACAAGGGAAAATCGTATTTGAGCAGATGAGCGTAGCAAATTTAATTGACCACACTATTTTGAAACCGGATTGTAGCCTCAAAGAAGTTCAGGCTTTGTGTAAGGAGGCAGCAAATCATGGTTTTGCTGCAGTTTGTGTTCCACCTTTTTATGTAAGAGAATCCAAAAATTATCTTTCCGATTCAGAGGTAAAGGTTGCAACTGTTATTGGTTTTCCAATGGGGTATTCCGGAACTGCGGCAAAAGTGGAAGAGATAAAAAGAGCTATAGACGATGGGGCAGATGAATTGGATGTAGTCGTCAATATTTGCGCCATCAAAAGCAACAATTGGAATTATGTTAAAAATGACATTGATTCCGTTACACGTGCCTGCCATTTGAAAGGAAAAGTGATCAAACTTATCATTGAAACTTCCCTGCTTTCTGAAAATGAAATAGAAAAAGTTTGCAAAGTCTGTATCGACTCAGGTGTCAACTTTGTAAAAACATCAACCGGATTTCAAGGAGGAGCAACGGCGGAAGCTGTGAGCTTGCTTAGAAAAATCCTACCGGAATCCATTAAGATTAAAGCATCCGGTGGCATCCGTACCAAAGAAGACGCAGAAAAGATGATTTCCTGTGGAGCTGAACGCATTGGTACCTCTTCCGGGGTTTCCATCGTAAACGGTTGATCTCAACTCTTAAATTTTAAACCTGATTTCATTACTTTCTCTACAAAAGGTATCTTCGCTCCATAATTCAATAGGAATGAAGGTAGTCCAGCTTTTTTTGTTTTTTTTATTAGTACCAATATTCGGCTTTGCTCAAAATATTGCCATCACGGAGACACCTCCCATTGGGAGTATGATGAAGCGGTTTGCAGAAATCAATGCCGAGAAGGAAGAGGTTCCCGGCTGGAGAATACAATTGCTGGCTACAACTGATCGTCAAAAAGTTGAGTCGGAAATGCAGAAGTTCAAAATGCTGTATCCTGACATCAAAGTAGATTGGAGCCATTCCAAACCCTATTACAAGCTTCGGGCAGGTGCTTTTGGTAGCCGCTTGGAGACCTACCACATGCTTTACGTTATTAAAAATGATTATCCTGGAGCATATCCGGCTGCTGATAAATTGAAACCGGAAGAATTGCTTCATTGATGGGCTGATTAAATCGCCGTAAATGAGTTACGTAAAAAGGCGGGAAGACAGAGGTTTAGATTGGATACTTTTATCATTGTACATCACCATGCTTGGAGTTGGCTGGCTGATGGTCTATACGGTAGGCTATGGCGATGGATATCCTGAAAGCATTTTTGAAGTTTTATCTACTACAATTGTAGGCCGCCAAACCGTATGGATTGGCATGGCCTTCCTGGTACTTTTTCTTACTCAAATTATAGGTTGGAAATTTTGGAGGACTTTCTCCTGGCCGATTTATGGATTGGGTATTGTGCTCCTCATTTTGGTATTGTTTCTGGGTAGTACGATAAAAGGAGCCACCTCCTGGTTTTCATTTGGAGGATTTTCATTTCAACCGGCTGAGATTGCCAAGTTTGGTACGGCCATCGCCTTGGCTTCCTATCTCAATGACTTTAACACAAACCTAAAGAGAACCAATAGTCAGTTAACCGCATTTGCTATCCTGGCGGCTCCAATTTTGCTTATTTTATTGCAACCGGATGCAGGCTCAGCCCTTGTGTTTTTATCATTTTTCCTTCTGCTTTACAGAGCAGGATTGAATGTCAATTATTATGCAGTAGGGGGCTATCTGATTGTTTTACTGTTGGTCGGATTGGTTTTCCCTACCATGCCCATTCTAATTATACTGACCTTTTTAGCATTATATGCACTGGCTTTGACCTTTAAATACTTCAAACTGTACTTTGCAATTGGGATAAGTATTTTGGCCATAATTGCATTGTGGTACAGTCAAAGTCCTGAAATGTGGCCTTGGGTGCTCATTGGTTCCCTGGCAGTATTTGCTGGTCTTGCATTTTACCATTGGGGAAAAAGGAAAGATAAGCTGGTTTTTTTGTTGGTCATCGGACTTGGAATAGGAGGGGTTCTGACCTTTTCGGCAAATTATGCTTTTAATAATTTCCTGGCTTCCCACCAGCGAGATCGCATCAATGTCTGGCTAAGACCCAGTCTTTGTGACCCTAGAGGCTCCCTTTACAATTTGGTTCAATCCAAAATGGCCATCGGTTCCGGTGGATTAATGGGAAAGGGATTTTTGGAAGGGAATATGACCAAGCTAAACTATGTGCCGGAACAAACGACTGACTTTATTTTTTGTACCATTGGTGAGGAACAGGGCTTTATAGGGACTATCGCCATCATAGGATTATATCTTCTATTACTTATAAGGATAACCACCATAGCAGAGCGACAGCGTTCTGAATTTTCCAAATACTACGCTTACGGAGTTGCCGGAATTATTTTCATCCATGTATTCATCAATATCGGTATGACCATTGGCTTGATGCCCGTAGTGGGTATTCCTTTGCCATTTATCAGTTATGGTGGTTCGTCTCTGCTTGGATTTACCTTGCTTCTTGGGGTTTTGATGAAGTTGGATGCACACCGCGAAGAACCCTGATTTCTTCAAAATACTTCACGAAAGTCTTGTATTCAATTTTGAATCTTATTTTTGGATTCAAGTTTTAAAAAAGTCACGCATTCATGGCAAAGAAAAACAAGACGACCAGGCAGGAAAAGATGAATACCCCAGTTTCTTTTGTACCAAAAGAAGGAAAATGGTATGACAATAAATCTTTGGTTTCCTGGCTGATATTCCTTGTTTCATTTCTACTTTATGCCAATACTTTATCCCACGGGTACACCCAGGACGATGCCATCGTAATCACCGATAATGAGTTTACCCAAAAAGGAATTGCGGGCATTCCGGATATCTTGAAATACGATACCTTCCGCGGCTTTTTTAAAGTAGAAGGAAAAGACAAACTGGTAGCAGGGGGCCGATACCGTCCGCTCACACTCATCATGTTTGCCTTTGAAAATCAATTCTTTGGAAATAGTCCATTCGTAGGACATCTCATTAGCATCCTTTTGTATGGATTTACCTGTGTGCTTCTATATTGGTTATTGCTTGAATTGTTGAAAAAAAGAAAAAGCAAATGGCCTGTTGGATTCATCGCCATGTCTGCTGCCTTGCTCTTTGTGGTTCATCCTGTTCATACCGAGGTAGTAGCCAATATCAAAGGAAGGGATGAGACCATGGCATTGATGGGAAGTCTCGCAGCGCTCTTTTTATTAATAAAAGGAATTAGAAATAGTGATTTCAAATTGGAAGTTTTTGCCTGGCTGGCATTTTTTCTCGCCTTATTTTCAAAAGAAAATACCATCACATTTTTGGCAATTATTCCACTTGCCTTGTGGGTTTTTGAAGGTATGACCCTCCCAAAAGCATTGACGAAAACTGCTCCGTTTTTTGGAGCGGCTCTTGTTTTTTTACTCGTTAGAGGAGCCATCATTGGATGGTCCATGGGAGAACCTCCGATGGAATTAATGAACAACCCTTTTGTGAAAATTGAAGGGAATGCATTTGTGCCTTTTACTTTCATGGAATGGTTTGCGACCATTCTATTTACGTTGGGCAAATATTTATTGCTTTTGATCTTTCCCCATCCTTTGACCCACGATTATTATCCTCGCCACATAGAAATCATGCAAATAGGAGATTGGCGGGTAATGCTAAGTTTGGTTTTATATCTGGCATTGGGAATTTATGGTCTGTTGAAAATCAAAAACAAAGGCATTTTGGCCTTTTGTGCTTTGTTCTTTCTCATCACTTTATCTATTGTTTCCAACTTGTTATTCCCGGTTGGGACGAACATGTCGGAACGATTTTTATTTATGCCTTCTGTAGCATTTGTGCTAGCATTGCCAGTTTTATTTTTAAAAATAGGAAAAGGGGATTTAGCTTCAAAAACCAATATTGCCTTTTATGGTATCGCAGTCATCGCCTTCCTTTTTGCCGGAAAAACCTTTTTAAGAAATCAGGTTTGGAAAGATAATTTCACTTTGTTTACAACCGATGTTGAGACATCCTATCGCTCTGCAAAGCTTCAAAATGCAGTAGGTGGAGAATTGATAAGCCAGGCACAAAAGGTGCAGGATGAAGGCAAAAAAAATCAAATGTTGCAAGAAGCAACCGAGCACCTTCAAAAGGCAATAGAAATACATCCTAATTATAAAAATGCTTACCTGTTGCTCGGAAATGCTTACAATTATTTGAAAGAATATGATAATTCCATTCAAATGTATCAGGCTGCTTTGAAAATTGACCCAAATTACCAGGATGCTCAAAAAAACATGTTGATTACCTATCGCGATGCCGGAAGGTATTTCGGAGAACAGAAAAACGACATTCAAAAAGCGCTTCAATATTTGGAAAAAGCATATGCTATGGATGCAACAGATTATGAAACCATCCGTCTGTTAGGTGTCGCCAATGGAATTATCCAAAACCACGAAGCAGCCATTCGTTACTTCAATCAGGCAGTACAAATGCAGCCTAAAAATGCTGACCTGCTTTTCAATTTAGGAAGTGCTTACTACAATGCAGGAATGCAAGAGGAAGGACAAAAATGGCACGCAAAAGCCAGAGCCTTAGACCCTAATGCAGGAAAGCCCAAATAGTTGACGGAAAGTTTGGTTAAAATATTTGGATAATTAACATTTATTATAGTCTTTTGGGGCTTCGCAAAATTTAGTTTGGTAAGGTTATTGAAAAACTAAAATTGCGGTCTCGGAAAATTCTTTTCTCTGTAAACATCGTTATACGCAAGAACAAAACTGAGGCATTACTCTAAAGAATGAACAATGAGGTCAGGGAGGTACTATTGGTCCAACTTTTTAGCGCTGTTTTTCTTCACTTTTTTTGCAAGCAACCTGTCGGCGGTTAAGCCTCCGGTGAAGGATATTTTGGCCGCAGAAGAAAGCTGGGTAGATTCTGTTTTACAAAAAATGACGCTCGACCAAAAAATTGGTCAGCTTTTTATGATCCGCGCCCATTCTGATAAAGGTGCTGCCTACGAAAAAGAAGTCCGCGATTTTATAGAAAAATATGAAGTAGGTGGCCTTTGTTTCTTCCAGGGTACTCCTGAAAAACAAGCTTTACTTATAAACGACTACCAAAAAGTATCCAAAATGCCTTTGATGGTTTCGATGGATGCTGAGTGGGGCTTGGGTATGCGAATGAAGGAGTCAACCATCAGCTTTCCCAGACAACTTTCACTGGGAGCCATTCAAGACAATAAGCTGATATACGATATGGGTAAAGAGATTGCCAATCATCTGAAAAAGGTTGGTGTGCATATCAATTTTGCTCCGGTCGTAGATGTCAATAACAATCCAAACAATCCTGTCATCAACAACCGTTCTTTTGGAGAAGACAGAATCAATGTCTCTGTAAAGAGTTACATGTATGCACAAGGTCTTCAAGATAATGGAGTGATGGCTTGTGCCAAGCACTTTCCGGGGCACGGCGATACAGATGTAGATTCCCATTTGGATCTGCCAGTCTTTCAACACGATTTTAAAAGATTGGACAGCATCGAATTGTACCCATTCAAGGTGTTGATTCAACATGGAGTGGGAAGTATGATGGTAGCGCACCTGGAAGTTCCTTCGGTTGATGCAACTTTCCAATTGCCAAGTACCCTTTCTAAAAAAGTAGTTACCGCCCTTTTAAAAAAGAAATTAGGATTTAAAGGTTTGGTATTTACGGATGCGCTTGAAATGAAAGGTGTGACCAAAAACTTCCCTTGTGGTGAAATTGAAGTGAGAGCCCTTGAAGCAGGCAATGACATTTTATTGCTTCCTGAAGATTTAAATATAGCTTTCGCTGAAATAAAAAAAGCAGTTGAAGAGGGTAGATTGACCGAAGCCAGGCTGGACGAAAGTGTAAGGAAGATTTTGCATGCTAAATACGAAATGGGACTCCAGACCCAGCCTGTTCCTCTAGATACAACCGGATTAAGGAAAGACCTGCACAACATCAACTCCCGCATTTTAAAGAAAAAATTGATTGCCAGCTCCATAACACTGGTAAAGAATAAGAGCCAACTCATTCCTTTTAAAGATATTAAAGACAAAAAGTTTGCATCGGTTTGTGTCGGAACGAAAGACACTACTGTATTCCAGACCATGCTTTCTCATTTTACCGGATTTGAAAATTATGCTTTTGAAAGACTCTATTCAGATGATTCAAAGCAGTTGTTGGAAAAACTGGCTGAAAAAGATGTTGTAGTGGTCGGAATAATGGGGATGAGCACCCGTGCAAACCAGGATTTTGGAGTAAGCCAGTCAACTGTTGAATTTGTTAAAGCGCTTCAGGAAAAAACCAAAGTAGTAGTTACTGTATTTGGAAGTCCCTATGCTTTAAAATATTTCGATGGTAGTGATTGGGTAGTGGAAGCTTATGATGATGAAGAAATGGTTCAGGATCAGGTCGCTCAGGCGCTCTTTGGTGCTACCAGTTTTAGAGGAAAATTGCCAATAACTGCTTCTTCTGATTTCAGGTTTAATATGGGTGAAAATACTACACCTATTTTTAGAATGGGCTATGCCTGGCCTGAAGAAGTGGGTGTAGATAGTGAAAAGCTGAGTAAAATTGATGCAATAGCCAAAGAAGCCATTTTGCAAAAAGTAGCTCCAGGATGTGTGGTTTTGGTTGCAAAAGATGGCAAAATTATATACGAAAAGGCTTTTGGAACTCCTACCTACGACAAAGGTGATTTGCCGGAGGGTACCAATGCCATTTTTGATTTGGCATCCATAACCAAAACAGCGGCCACCACCATTGCCCTGATGCGTTTGCAGGATGAAGGGAAGTTTGATATCAATGCCAAATTGGTCAATTACCTTCCTGGTCTTGATACCACCAATAAGAAGGATTTGGTGGCTTCTGATGTGTTGGCGCACAAAGCGGGCTTGAAATCCTGGCTGCCTTTTTATAAAAGTACACTAGAGAGAAGCAGAAGAAGGTATTCCCCTTCACCGGAATATTATAGTTCAAAAGCAAGTATTTCCTTTGCGACTCCGGTGGCTGCCAATATGTTTTTAAAAACAGATTACAAACAAGCCATTCTGGAAGAAATTTATGCTTCAGAAGTGTATGAAACCAGAAGGTACCGATATTCGGATTTAGGATTTTACCTTCTAAGCGAAATTGTGAACAATGCATCCGGAACTACACTGGACAAATATGTTGAAGATAATTTTTATAAAAGTCTGGGTCTTCAAACCATGACCTTCAACCCCTGGCGTAAGTTTGATCAGAATAGAATGATTCCAACGGAAGAGGATCATTATTTCAGGTTTAAAAGAATTCAAGGATATGTGCATGACATGGGAGCTGCCATGTTGGGAGGAGTAGCCGGTCATGCCGGACTGTTTTCCGATGCGCACGATTTGGCTGTTCTTTATCAGATGCTTTTGAATAAGGGATATTATGGTGGACAACAATATATAAGTCCTGAAACGGTAAGGATGTTCACTACCCGTTGTGGAGATTGTAGCAGAAGGGGTATGGGTTTTGACATGAAACAAATGGACCCAACCAAAGAAGCCAACCTTCCGGATGAAGCTTCACCCGGTACATTTGGTCATTTAGGTTTCACAGGGACTTGTGTATGGGCAGATCCGGATGAGAACCTTGTTTATGTTTTCCTTTCTAATCGTACTTTCCCTAGTATGAGAAATTACAAAATCAATAAACTGGAAATCAGAAACAGAATTCATAAGGCTATATATGAATCTATCAAAAGGTAGATCATAACCTGGCGAGCCTGTTTGAAACCAAATCCCTCAACCATTCTTTTTCTGAAAGAAGTAAGGTTGAATTTATCTTATCAAGTATTTTTTGAAGTCGGCCTTTGTTTTTGTAGGTTTTTGGATTGTTGATTTGCTTTAGGATGTCTATAAAATTATTGTAAGCCTCGCCGATTTTGTCCGGTAATTTTGATTTGGACTGCCTGAAAATGAATATTTTAAAAGCTTCAATCCTTGAATCGAAAAGAGGTGATTGTTCTAAAAAGAAAATCATGATTTCCAATCGTTTGGCTCCCAGCTTGTAATAAAGGTCTTCATAACTATCGTCCAACAAATTAAGCGCTTCTTCATAATTTCCTTTATAAAAATGAAGATTAGCAAGGTTGAAATTTAGTATTTCCAAAGGCTTGGAAGTACCGGTAATCTTCTTTTTGTGGGCTTCAATAAATTCTTCCACCCAATCTGTGGCTCCATTCCTCAATCCTAATATGACTATACTGTTGAAGCTGGAAGGAAATAACTTTCCCATATAATAAAGGTATCCGGCCTCAAGGTGTCTTTTAAATAGCTGAAAGGACTCCATTTTATAGGCTTCATCCCCTCGATTGTATTGTCCTACCGCATAGATCCTCAGGATGGTTTGTAAGGTTTTATTTTCTTCCTGCGATAGTTGAGCCTGATTTTCGGTCAATAGGTTTTTAAAGAGATCATAACCGGTATTATAATTCGTACCATAACTTCTCAAAAGATTATAGGCGGCCAGATAGACCTGGATTGCAGGTACCTGAAGGTATTTTTCTGAATCGACCAATGGCTTAAGCGTATCAATAAGCTTTACCGCATCAATCACATCCATATTGATATGGATTCTCTGTGCTAAAAGAGAAACCGTATAAGAAAGTCTTTTTAAAATGAAATAAATATCAAGGTTCCTCAGGGTTTGCGGAAGATTGAGTACCTCTGACCGGGTATTGAAAATTTCATTATAGGTTTCAATTTCTTCTTCCAGCGCCAATTTTTCCCTAAAGTAGTTTACATTCTGCTTTTTGGCTTTTTTTATTTTGTTGATTACCTTCTGCAAGGAGGCCTGATACAACTTGTCGTTTTCCTGCATCCTGAAATACCTGGCAAGGGTAAGGTCAGGATTGGATTCAAAATTTCCGTGATGTATTTGTATGAATTTAAAAATAAGGTTGACCAGGCCACTCATGATTTTTTCCAATTTGCCAGGTACAAAATCATCATTCGGGAATAGGATTGAATAAACTTTCGACTTTTCAAGACTGGGATTGTCTTCATCCCATGGTTTGGAAGCCAGGAGATATTCCAATAGCTCCTGATACCTTTCAGCATTGTAGCTGTTGTTAAAATAAGGTGAGCGCACGAAGTTTACAAGATCTGAATGCTCTTCCTTTTTGATGGTCTTAATTACCTCCAAAAGTTTACTCCTGTGCATAAAGTCCTAATTAAAAAGAATTAAGCAGAAAGCTTCTACGGAAAAGTAGCAAAAAAATGTAATGGAAAAAAGTTTGTGTTGCAGATACATTTGTGTGATTCAAGGTTAATGGGGACAAATGATTTGGTGAATATAACAAAGTGTCTGCTTTCATTAATCTAAAACTTTAAAATCCAGCAATTATGACAGCGAAATTCAAAACTACCTTGGCATTCCTATGCCTGCTCTTTTCCACTTTTACTATTTCCGGATGGGCTCAGCCGGATTATCAAGTTGAAAAAGGTGACATTTCCAGATTTGTATCGGATTTAGAAGCAACATTTGGGCCCACCATCCTAATTCCTTATCAGGAGGTTGCCAACCATCTTACCCGGATTTTGAGAGATGCTGAGCCGCAGTCAGACTGTGGAATTCCTAATGCAATGGTGGCTGAATACAGTGATAATGAAGTTATTTTTCAATGGGACGCTGTACCTGGTGCTCAGTTTTACATCATCAATTGGTTGAACACAGAAACCGGGGCGGAAGGTTTTTATGCAGTGCAGCCAAATCCGGATGGAATATACACACTGCCGTTTTCTTATAACGGTTTGATAATGTTTGGTATTCAGGCCGTTTGCCATAATCCATTGCCAAGTGGTGTGGACATTATCATTCAGGACAAAGTTGTTTTAAAAATTAAATACAATGACGGAATTGGATGTGGATGTGAAGCCTATGAAAGTACTGAGGTTTTGGGAGATCAATGGCCTTACATTGCTCCGGATGCAGAATTTGACCTAAGGATTGTTTCCAATGGTTCAGATAATAATTTGGCGACCCTTCACGGGAAAAGAATAGGAGATGATATTCATTTCAATTTAAGCTGTCCCTCCAAATTACAGATAGTTGAGCAAAACCATGTGGTCTTTTTTTATAACTATAATGACCAGTATCAAGGGCTGCTAAATTTTGAACCCAACTGGTATTTTATTCCTGAGTGGACAGTTTTGTTTAGTACTTGCAAGTCTGGAAAAGTACCACCACCGACTAAGAGATTTGCTTTTGATAATAATGAATTACAACCGTCCAGGATATTTCCCAATCCTGTATCCAGCCACCTCTGGCTTGAAAATGGGAATTTTAAAAAAGGAGAGTTAGTTATGAAAATTTTTGATCCGGCGGGCAAATTGGTTCAAACCATCGACAGTTATGTAGATGGAATTGAAACCAATAAGCTGGGTATGGAGGTAGGAGCGCTCCATGAAGGACTTTATTTTTTAAAAGTTATACAAGAAGGACAGATATCATCCTTCACATTTTATAAAAAATAGTATAACAACGCTCCTTTATTTAAGCCCTTGCTTTTAGAAAGTAAGGGCTTTTTTTATGGAAAAAGGATTCGAAATTGTAATGTTTTATGGTTTTAAAACGGGCCTTCTTTGTCAAAAAGTTAGAAAGACTATTGGACATGGAGGAAGCCGAAAATCCAAAAAGAGTAGGCATTCATAAACCGTTTTACGCCATGAAAAAATTTTTATTAAACCTTTTTCTCGTACTCGGGACTGTTTTCCTGAGTCAGAATGGTGCGGGGATTTATGCTCAATGCCCCTTGCCTAATTGTAACTCAAATGGTTCAGAAATGGAAATGACCATTTCTGTCATTAATGAACCGGTAGTTTGTAATAATTCAGGTCGGATTGAAGTAAGAATTGAAAATGTGAGCCCTAATGTTCATGTTGATTTCTTTGATCCATTATTGTTTTGCTTTGATGAAGCAGGTGAATCGGATGTCCTCGTTACAGGGTTTAGTGCTGAACGAAACGGAGTTCCACTAAATACCTCGCAGATTTCCTTGCTTTCGGGCTTAAATAATTCTTTCGCTGAGGTAGATTATACCTCAAGTGACCTGCTTCCGGGCGACGTTTTGGAACTTACTTTCAATGTTGCCGGTGCTTGTGAATTGATGGAACAATTGGCCAATGGAAATACTTCTGAGTTTATTAACAATCAAATCTCAGGTTACTTCCAGTATGTTTGGACCTTTCCTTTGAATTCGCTACCCCTTTGTGTTAGTGAAACCAGTGAGTCTTTTGATATTGACTACCTGCTGGTTTCAGTAGGTGAATGCAATACGGTGAATGATGCGAATATTGGAGAGCCATTTTCATTAAGCTTTGAAACAGATATTTCAGGCGAATTTTGCAGAAAAGGATTTCAGGTTTGTGTAGAAGCTCCATCATCTGTGGATCTTTCCAATGTAGTGCCTACAGCAATTGGCATCAATGGCCCTGCAAACATTAACCCCCTTTCCTATACCTGGAATGGCAATGTTTTTTGTTTTACGGTAGGCTCAGTTTTTAATCCATTTGGGATACTTTATTGTGAAAATAATTATCAACAGGGAATGGGCGAATTTACCATCACCCTTAATAATTTGATTGTCAATGAATGTGATAATCAAATCCCAATTACTTTAACCACCAATACTTGTAATCCGCAAGTATATGATCCCAGTTGTTTTGCCAATTTCCCCATTGGTCAATCCAGTGCCACCTGTTTTGTAAATGTTCCTTTAGGCAATCCAAATGTAAATATCGAAGCTTCAGTACTCAATGGTGCACTTGATTTTTGTAATGGAGCTGCGACTATTAGGTATGATGTGAATAATATTTCTTCCGATCCTTCCAATGATGCTTTCGGATTGATAGTAACGATTCAACATTATCAATGGATGAATATCAACTTTATAGATGTAGGAAATGTAAGTGTTCCAATTGCCAATCTTCCAAATTTTAATTCGAATAATAGTGTCCCTGGAACCAACTTTATTACCATTTCCGGCAATACCATTACTTTTAATTACAATAATCTGGCGTCTCCCGATTTTGGGGGAGAAGATCTTGATGGTGATGGTGTGTATTCTGAATTGTCCATCAATAACTCCTTTTGGGTAGGTGTAAACATTGATTCCGATTGTCCTTTTGAAGATGATAATTGCCTTTCAAATTGGGAAGGTTGGGTACTTCGTGGTCGTGTACAAAGTAGTAACCAGTGCGAAACCTTCACTGAAACTGACTGGACTTCTCACCACTATTTAGATGTTGAAGTAAGCAACCCTTACTTTGATCCACTACCGGGACCAATTGTTCCTCCGGATTTTTCAGTCAATTTCTGTTTTGACGATGGAGCTGCCTCCATTACCGGAGATGAATTGCCTTGGTTTGATCTGGGGAATTTCAATTTAGATTTTACCCATACGGTCAATAAAAACCTGGGGCTACCTTTTACAATTACAGCATTGCATTATACAGATGAAGACGGCCAAGACCATACGGTTTATCCTAATCCAAAAAAATCAGGTACCGTTTTCACTTTCGCGAAAATGATGGCATTCACCTGTATGCAGTTGGATATCAGTTACGATTGTCCTCCGGAAGGCGGGTATTTCCCATTGGAAATCTCCATCGAACCTTACGGGTATTATGATAACTGTACAGATTGCCACATCAAACTGGGATGTTTGAATGCAAGTGTGCTGGTTGAGTGCCCATGTGATCCGATGGAATTGGAATGTGAGGGATGTGAATTTGTAGCCACGACTGGTTTAGATGCTTTCAGGGTCACAGGAACCAACACCAATGGTGCATATCCATGTGACGAAATTGAAATTCACATTACAGGAACCATCCAACCAGGGTTTAATGGAATTTTGTCAGCCTGTTATGGTTTGTACGATGATGATTATGGTATTCTTACAGCAGGCTCCGGTGAGTTGATTTTAAATGGAGGTACTCCTATTCCGCTTACCAACCTTGGTCAGACTCCACCCTGGAATCCGGGCATGGGGAATCTCAATATTATTTTCAATGAGTATATCTCCAATGTAAATATTACCACTCCGACCACAGTAGAAGTGATTATTCATGCTACGGTTGACCTTGCTTCAGTAAACAACCTTTCGCCCGGAGTTTATCCAATGGCTGTCTATGGAGCACTAGGTGAATATGTTGAGGGTCAAACGGTTAAATGTGGTTTGGAAGCCGAGTTTTTTGATATTTATGAAGTCCAAACAAGTTGGAGCCAGGTAGCCTACACTGGAAATTGTAATGATACATTGAAAGTTCCGTTTAGGCTTCTTTATAATGGAGGAACCAACGGTGATGATTTTCCAGGAGAATATCGTCCTTACAACCAATTTGTAGATACTTTGAGTATCGAAGCTACCAATGGGTTTACAGTTTTAGGCATCCAACAAGGGAATAACTATTATTGGGGTAATGAATTTCTTGAAATAGAAACATTACTTGATCCTCCATCAGACAAATTGTCTTTTTTGGGCGTCTCCCAGCAGTTTTTGGTTTTACTGGAAGGAGGATGTAACATAAATACTGGTGGATCCATAACAGTGGATGGGTTTATTCAGGAAGATATTTATAGTCCTGCATGCTCAACTACCACTAGTTTTAGTCGAACTAGAAACTTTGGATATGTAAATGGTGATATAACCACCAATGCGGTAAATACGCCAATTTCAACTTATCAAAGATGTGTTACGCTCACAACCGAATCTTATGCTGTCAATCATGCTTCCAGTAATGTTTGGATACAGTTTGAAATTCCTCCGGGATTAATTGAATCTGTTTCGCACAATGGTACACCATTGACACTTTCTGGTACCAATCCGGAAATTTGGTCCTTTACAGTTCCGGGTGGGGTGGTAATAACGCCTGCTACGGTACTCGAATTTGAAGTATGTTTTGACGATGCTTGTGATTTTCAACCGCTTGAAATTCCTTATTACATCGGAAAGGTGTGCGAGCCGGCTGAAATTCCAAATCCTGCAACTCCTCATGATGTAACGGAGGGATGTATTGAAGACTCCGATGTATTTGTAGTTTCATTTGAAGAGTCCGGACTTGACATGGATGTCAACCAGTGCAATGAGTTGGATGAGAATTTCTGTGGAATTGTTTATTATTCTGTGAGTTTGTCCAATCCTGGTGGAGGAAATACGGAGATATGAATTTTAGCGCAGATCTACCTACTGGATATGAAGTAGCCGAATTGTATTATACCTATCCATCAGCAGCTGTTTCAAGTTGTAACAATGGAACTTGTGCTGGGGGAAATGATATAAGCAGTTTGATTTCTGATTTAATCGGACCGAATGGAATTAACCTGGGAGCAGCCAATATTTTACCTGACAATGGTTCCATTTCTGCAGCCGGAGAATTGCCGGGAGTACAAAGTGGAGCTAACGATGCTGCCAGAAGAATCAATTTCTGCGTTGGTGTCAGGGCGACCTGTATGGCTGTAATGCAAACTGGTGATTTGGTTTTCCATGCCTCAGGTAGGAGACCATGTGGTTCGGTGATTGAAGTAGAAAACAATCAATTTACTGATCCTTTAGACGATTGGTACGTCGCTGGAATCGATGCAGAAATTAGCATCAATGCTCCTGTTAAGCTGGATTGCAAATTGGGTACAGGGAATGTTCAAATAACCATAAATTGGCCTGCAGGTCTGGTGGTGCCTCCATATCAGACTTTTCACCTTCAGATTTTCTCCAATTTAAATATTCCCGGTATTGTACCTGTAACTTATGTCCCTGGAAACAATCCACAGACAATTTTGATCCCTTTCCAGTACGATCCTGAACTGCCATGTGATACAAGAGGAATTGTTTCGGCTAATTTGATGACAGAGGCTACACTTCCCTGTGGTAATACTGAATGTCAAGTGTCTTATTCGATTGATTCAGATTTCGCCTCTTTTGAATTGAACAATGGTAGAATAGAAGTTTCTTCTCTTGAAATAAGCGATGAACTTTGTCCACAAATCGAGCCTGATTTTGGTACGATTACCTTCCAGTTGACCAATAATACAGCTACTGGTGGAATGCCGGCAACAGTTCAATACTTCTGCGATGCTAATCAGGATGGTATTCCTGACGGATCTGCATTTGCCTTGCTTAATATCAATTTGCCACCTACGGGTACCAGTACCACTGTTACCTTGAATATTCAGGAATCAGTTTTCTGGGCAGGATGTCCTTCAGGAAATATCGTTGCACTACTGAGTTTCCCTCATGCAAAATGTATCTGTGTTGAAGGTACGCTTACTGCCAGCGATTGCTGTGAATGTCCTGAATTTGAAATTGATTTCGTGAATCTGGGAGGTAATGCCTACGAATTTACCCTTACACCATCAGATTATATTACCTGGATTTTTGAGTGGTCTTATCCCGGTGGAAGCCAATTTGTAAATGCTACTACGAATCCGTTTGTAATCGATTTTGATGATTATGGTGGATATGTGCCTGATGAGATTTGCTCAAGAATTGAGTCTTTAATGGAAGATTGTGATTCTACCAAAACAGCCAAATCTATAGTAACTGATCCTCCATGTAGCCAGAAAATCTGCTTTAAATTAGATGAGTGTTACGCCAAGGCAAGCTTTACCTATACTATTGTAGATCAGACCTGGGGTTCCGCTGATGTTTTATTGGATGGAACAGTTGCTACCAACATGAATCCTTATTATATCTATTGGTATGTAAATGGAGTACAGGTTGGAACAGGATCTCCACAACTGGTAACCTTGCCAACAGGAACTCATGAGATTTGTATGGTTGTAGCCGGAATTTACAATGGAGTAAAATGCGATTTCAAAGAATGTAAAATTATTGAAATCAAGAATGACTGTAAAGATTTGGATCCAAACTTCACCTATTCTGCTGAGGGGCCAAATGACTTCGGATATCTTTTTGAAGCCAATGCAGTACTATCTGATCCAAATGCTTACCATTACTGGTACCTCGCCTTGTCTGATGAAAGCTGCAAAATCGTTCAGCCAATTGGAATCATTGAAGGTGAATCTATGAGTACCTATCTGGAAGAATGCCAATACTATGTAATCGTCCACAGAGTCAAGACTGATAATTGTGAAGCTTGTTATGCACGATGCATTTTCATTTGTGACGGCAGATCAAGTGGTCGCGATGAAGAACTGGGTAATTTCGATTGCAAAGACCTGGATAAGTACGAGTGGAAAACCATTGGCTTCGACGGCAATGGACCTGATTTCTCCAAATCTGAGGGAAGTAAACTTTTAGATGAGGAAATTTTAATCAGTCCAAACCCGGTTTCTGCCAATGCCAGAATCAGTTGGTCTTTAAGAGACGTCGATGAAATGGTTATTTCTGATTTCACTGGAAATCGAGTTGCTTACCACAAGTTGAATGGAGAGCAGTCCTTCGAATTGTCGACTACCGATATGCACCAGGGAATTTATTTTGTAAGAATCAAAAACATCCATGGTGATTATCTGGTCAAGCGATTTGAAGTGATTCGACACTAATCTAAAAGTTTTCGCTGTCCATTAATTTGGATTATCGGGGCTGTTCCGGAGTTGTTCGGAACGGCCTCTTTCGTTTTGAGCAATCCTTTTTTCCATCTAAGAAACAATTAATAGCATTCGGTACAAATATTGGGCTTTTGAACCATAAACCTTAACTAAAAATCGATATAACCATGAAAAAAGTATTCGTTGGATTTTCAGCCGTAGTTGTTTTTGTTTTAGTATCCATGTTGGCTCCGGGTTGTCAAAACCCGAACAATTCATCCGGAAGTCCGGTAGTGACGCCTGCCAGTGGATTTTGGAAAGTGGATTTCTTTTTTGACCGCAGCGATGAAACCAGACATTATGCCGGTTACCTCTTTGACTTTCAATCGAATGGGGTAGTGATTGCCAGTCAGGGAACCGTAAATTATGCCGGAACCTGGAGGGTATACTCAGACAGTGGAAGAAGAAAGATGGATCTGGACTTTGCAGGAACACATCCGGACAGACTGGAAGAATTGGAAGATGACTGGAAGGTTATTGAAATGACCAATACACTGATGCATCTTGAAGATGTGAGTGGAGGGGATGGTCATGTTGAGACCCTCAAATTTGTGAAGCAGTGATCTGGGTGCTGGGTGCTAGGTGCTAGGCTCTAGGTGCTAGGTACTGGGTGCTGGGAGGACTTGGTATATGAAACTTGATTATTATTCTGCCAACCAGGCCAGGCAAGCTGCATCCCACCTTTTTTTGTCATCTGTATCCAAAATGGACTTTGCAAGGGAGTGTAATTGCTCTCTTGCATTTTCATTTTTAAGCATATCACTTGCTTGCGGATACTTTTCAATGATTGCTTTTAAATCATCAGCAGAAGGAATATTTTCAATTCCGGCTAGTTGTCCCAGGTTGTTACCGGTAAATACATTTGAAAGACGGATGTTTTCAGGCAATTGGTCGTAGCCGATTACCATTTGCGTTACCGCCTGTACGATTGGGAATACCTGCTCTCCTTTCACGCGAACATAATATGCTCTGCCCAATCTTCCCATCAGGTCAATCTTGTTGGGATCGATGCGATTGCGATCGTCGACAACGGATTCACTAATGTGAATTTTTACCACGTTACAAATGATTAAATGACCTGCTCCGCCTTTGTCTCCCAGGGTGATGATTTCAGAAAGTTTACATTCCATGGAAGCTAATGATTCCTTTACTCTGAAAGGTTTCACTATATCTGATGGAATTGGCGTCAAACCTGTCTTTTCAAACTCATTGATACCTTTTTCAAACTCAACACTGGCAACTGCCATTTGGCGTACGATGTCGTAGTTCACTGTGTTGATGACACACTCACCTGTAGCCTTAATATTTGCCAAAGTATCCTTGGTAGTATTATTGGCAACTCTTCTGTTGGAGGAAAAAACAACGATCGGCGGATTGCTGCTGAATGCATTGAAAAAAGAGTATGGAGCCAAATTGGCCTCCCCATTTTCATCAACCGTACTGACAAAAGCTATTGGTCTCGGAGAAACTATCCCAAGTAGAAATTGATGTAAATCCTTGGTAGCGAGATCTTTGGGTTCGAAGGAAAGCATAAGAATAACTGTTAGCTGTTGGCCGTTGGCCATTGGCTGTAGCTAATGGCCAACGGCTAACAGCCAATAGTCAATTATATAATCAGCATCGCATCTCCGTAGCTGAAGAAGCGGTATTTTTCTTTTACTGCGATATCGTAGGCTTCCATAATCAGGTCGTGGCCACCGAATGCACTTACCATGATGATCAAGCTTGATTTTGGCAAGTGGAAGTTGGTGATCATGCGATCTGCAATATGGAAATCGTATGGTGGATAGATGAACAGGTTGGTCCAACCTTCAGCGTTTTTCAAAAGTCCTTCAGCCGAAACAGCTGACTCGATAGAACGCATGGCAGTGGTACCTACTGCACAAACATGTTTTTTGTTTTGGATGGACTTATTTACAACTTCTGCAGCTTTTTGAGGGATGTTGAAGTACTCAGCATCCATCTTGTGTTTGCTCAAATCTTCTACATCGATGCTACGGAAGGTTCCCAAACCAATATGAAGAGTAATCTCTGCAAATTCAGTTCCTTTGATTTCAAGGCGCTTCAACAATTCACGGCTGAAGTGCAGACCTGCTGTAGGCGCTGCTACCGCTCCGGTTTCTTTTGCAAAAACAGTCTGATATCTTTCTTTGTCCAAATCTTCAACCGGACGGTTGATGTATTTTGGAAGTGGGGTCTGTCCCAAATAAGCCAATGCCTGGGTAAATTCCTCGTCCGGACCTTCAAAAAGGAAACGGATGGTTCTACCTCTTGATGTGGTATTGTCAACTACTTCTGCAACCAGGATTTCGTTATCATCATCGTCGCTGAAGTACAATTTATTTCCAACTCTGATTTTTCTTGCAGGGTCAACCAATACATCCCACAACCTTGCTTCTGCATTCAATTCTCTAAGTAGGAAAACTTCAATTTTCGCACCTGTCTTTTCTTTTCTACCATACATTCTGGCAGGAAATACTTTGGTGTTGTTAAAAATGAAGCTATCCCCGTCGTCGAAATAATCAAGGATGTCTTTGAATACTTTATGCTCGATTTTGCCAGTTTGGCGGTTTACCACCATCAGGCGTGATTCGTCACGCGCATCGGCAGGGTATTGAGCAATCAAATCTTTGGGTAAGTCAAAATTAAATTGAGAGAGTTTGGTCCTCATCCAGCATGAATTTTTTAAAAAACCAGTAAAAAAAAGACTCGGAAAATGCGCGCAAAGATATAAAAATATGGCTCATTCCTTAGTCCTTTTATGAATTAACTCCTTTTTGCAGAAAAAATGATACCATTTATCGAATCCTTGATTTTTCACGTCAAATCTTCTTTACATTCGTATGAAAATCATTTTTACTTTGTGAGTAACGCTGCAACTTGTTGACCGTTCATTTTAAGTCGAAATAATGAAGCTCCTTTTTAAAATTATTTATGAAAGTATCGTGCAGGCCTTTGGCCAGCTTACCGCAAACAAACTCAGGAGCTTTCTTTCCCTTTTAGGTATCACCATCGGAATTTTTTGCATCATCGGCGTTCAATCTGCGGTAGATTCGATGGAGGACAACATCCGTGGAAGTTTGAAAAAGTTGGGTGATGATGTAGTGTACATTCAAAAGTTCCCCTGGAACGAAGATCCTTCTACCAATTTCTGGAAGTACATGCGGAGGCCCAATCCTTCCTTCGATGATTTCAATCGTATTAAAAAGAATGTAGAATCGGCCAGATTGGTAGATTACCACACCTTTATAGGCAACCGAACCATAAAATTTAATTCCAGCAGTGTTGAGGGTGCTTTTGTCCTTGCCGTCGGATTTGATCACGCTGAACTTTTTAATATCAATTTTGAAAAAGGTCGCTATTTCAATCAGGCTGAGTTCAATTTGGGTCTAAATAAAATAGTAATCGGCCATAAGGTTGCCGAATTGCTCTTTGGTCCAATTGATCCAATTGGAAAGACGGTAAAATTGCTGGGACAAAAAATGGAGATCATTGGTGTGATTGAAAAGTCGGGCCAGGATATGATCAAAATAATGGATTATGATTCTGCCATTTTAATCTCTTATCCTACCGGTAGAAAGGTTGCCAACCTCAGGGATGACAATCCATGGGGTGGAACCATTGCAGTAAAGGCCGTTGATAATGTTCCACTTGAAGAAATGAAGGGGGAAGTGACTCAGTCGCTTAGAGCTTCTCGAAAATTGCGTCCTAAAGAAAAAGACAATTTTGCCCTCAATCAATTGTCCATCATATCCAACGCGCTCAACTCCATTTTTACCGTGTTCGACCTGCTTGGATTGGTAATTGGAATTTTTGCCATCCTTGTGGGCGGCTTTGGAGTGGCCAACATCATGTTTGTATCTGTAAAAGAAAGAACCAATATTATAGGTATCAAAAAAGCCTTGGGGGCCAAGCAGTGGGTCATCATGCTGGAGTTTTTGATAGAATCTGTCATACTATGTATGGTAGGCGGTGGATTTGGATTGTTGATGATTTTTGGGGTAACCTTTGCCTTGAAGGGAGTGATGCCTTTTGAAATTTATCTTTCTACTACGAATATTATCAACGGCATGTTATGGTCGGTCGCTATTGGTTTGGTAGCGGGAATGTTGCCTGCATACCAAGCTGCAAAAATGGATCCTGTAGAAGCCATTCGATCTTAAGGTTTTTGGTTCTGGTTGAAAGTTTCAGGCCTATTCTGTTATCTTGTGCCCAAGCAAAAATCAGCCATGCGCAAGAATCAAAAATCATTTTCAAAAAGACCTCGCAAAGAAAGTCAGGAGCCGGAAACTCCCTTTATTCCTTCACCTTTATATGACGAAATAAAACTCGTTGGAGAGACCGATGATTTCTGGGTCTGGCACAAACCGGCCGGATTGCTGGTTGAAAAAAGCTCCATTTTTCCTTCCTTAGAATCTTTTGTCTACCGCCATGACAGCCAAAGCCGCAAGAAACCCTTCGTGGGCGTGGTGCACCGTTTAGACAGACCCGTTAGTGGCTGTGTGGTAATGGCTAAAAAGAAGAGTATTTTAAAAATATTAAACGAATTGTTTCGCGAACGTCAGGTAGAAAAAACCTATCTGGCTTTGGTCTCCCCTTGTCCACCCGACCAAAAAGGATTGGTGGAAAATTGGTTGAGTAAAGACCAGAAAGAAAAAAAGGCTTTGGTCCATAAAAAAGAGGTACAAGGTTCCTTCAAGGCCATCCTTGAATATGAAAACCTGGGAAAAAGAGACAAGGGATGCCTGCTTGAAGTGCATCCCAAAACCGGAAAATACCATCAAATTCGAATTCAATTGGCTACCCTGGGTTGTCCGATAGTTGGAGACGACAAATACGGGGGACTTCCTCCTATGAAAGAAGAGACCATAAGTCTCCATGCCTGGAAGCTCAAATTCCGCGATCCGATTTTAAAAGGAAAGATGCACGAATTCAGCACGCATCTACCCGGATTTGCCAACTTAATCTAAAAACCCTGAATTATGAAATACACCAACATCCAATGGTTTGAACTTCCAAGCGGAGATTTTGAAAGAGGTAAAACCTTTTACGAAACCATCTTTGACATCGAAATGAAAGTCCTCGACCTGGGAGAATTCAAAATGGCCCTTTTTTCAGATGAACCGGGCAGTGGCGCCCTTGTCAACCACAAAGAATTCTATTATCCTTCCGACCGTGGTGCCCTCATATATTTTCATGCCGGCGACCAGATGGATACCATCCTTGGCAAAGTAGAAAAGGCTGGAGGTAGCATAGTAATCAATAAACAATTGATCTCCGAAGAAAGAGGCCACATGGCCATCATTCAGGATACGGAGGGGAATAGAGTGGGGGTGATGGGGAAGTAGAATAATTTACGGATTACGATTTACGAATTACGTTGCGTCCTTCGCGCCCGTAGCGGTGAATATTTTTCCGCTACGGGCGCGAAGGACACAACGTATTGTTTGGGCAAGTCCTTTTTTGTTAAATTTTTTGCGAATAAATTAGAAATTGTTTTTGTGATGTTATAACTTGCGATGAAAGTTAGCTGAAACAAATCTACCAATGATGATTAAAACAATTTCACAGGAATACTTTACTTTATTCTTAAAAGTGAGGTTACGAAAACTAACAATTTCTCAGTGCTCATTTTTAGGTGTATTTACCTTCAACGGTATATTTTATTGCTTAAGAGATATACGATCAAACAAGTCTTTCCCAAAAGGTTTGGCCATTGATAATAAATTAAGGGTACAAAAATGGTGAAGTTTCCTTTTTACAGGCAATTTGATGCAATGGATTGCGGTCCTACCTGTCTCCGAATGGTTGCTAAACATTACGGGAAAAATTACTCACTTCAATTTCTAAGAGAGCGATGTTATATTGATCGTGAAGGTGTAAGTCTGAGGGGTATTTGTGAAGCAGCTGAGACAGTTGGGTTTCGAACCTTGGCTGTTAAAATTCCTTTCGCAGCAAGAAATGATGAACCTTCATTATCTGTTGCCCCACTTCCAGTCATTGTTCATTGGAATAAAAGGCACTTTATAGTAGTATACAAAATAAATAGGAAATACGTATGGATAGCAGATCCAGGTGCCGGAAAAATTAAGATTCCAATCGAAAGTTTCAAAAAGCATTGGATTAGTGATTTCAAAGATGGGAGTGGACAGGGTATAGCTTTATTACTGGAAAGAGGTAAATCCTTTTTTTTAGATAAAGAGGAGGCAGAAAAAGAGAGCAATTCTTTATTTCGCTTTTTTGCAACTTACCTTTTTCCGTTTAAGAAATTATTAGCAAACCTGGTTTTAGGATTATTACTTACAGCTGCATTTCAATTAGCTTTTCCCTTTTTGACCCAAGCAGTTGTAGACGTGGGTATAGACAACAATGACATCGGTTTTGTTTTGATGATTCTTCTGGGACAACTTATGTTGTTTTTTGGATCAACTGTAGTCAGTTTTGTTCAGAGTTGGATTTTTTTACATATCAGTGCCAGAGTTGGAATAGGTTTGATCGCAGATTTTTTGCAAAAACTAATGGATCTTCCACTAGGTTTTTTCGATACTAAATTTACCGGAGACCTATTACAAAGAGTCGGAGATCAGAGGAGAATTGAGAGCTTTTTAACCCAATCTACATTTAATATTATTTTAGGTGCAATAAGTATTGTAGTATTCGGGGCAGTCCTTGCTTGGTACTCTTTGCCCATCTTTTTTCTTTTTGTTGTCAGCACTGTCATTTACTTTTTTTGGATTTTACGATTCCTTAAAAGACGGAAGGAGATTGATTATCAGGCCTTTCAACAGATGTCTAATACCCAAAATCATCTGATTGAAATTATTGAAGGTATGCCTGATGTGAAATTGCAGGGAAGTCAACTTAAAAGGAGGTGGGGATGGGCTGTTGTTCAGGCAAAGTTATTTAGAGTACAAATGAAATCCTTAGCCTTAGGGCAATGGCAAGATGGAGGAGCTCAGGTGATAAACCAATTGAAAGACATCTTGATAACCTTCCTTGCTGCTAAATCAGTAATTGATGGTCAAATGACTTTAGGGATGATGTTGGCAGTCCAATATATGGTGGGCAGGTTAAATGCTCCGCTCCAGCAAATGATTGGTTTTATACGTTCGTCACAAGATGCTTCTATAAGTTTGGAACGATTGGGAGAGGTGTATGACCAACCAAACGAAGAGGAGGTTAATGACAGAAAATTGAACTCCATACCAAATGGAGATCTTGTTTTTCAAAATCTATCTTTTAGTTATACCCCAATTTCAGGGGAAGTGCTAAAAGATATAAACCTAATTATTCCGAGAGGCAAGCTGACTGCCATTGTAGGGACAAGTGGAAGTGGGAAAACTACTTTGATAAAACTTCTTCTGGGGTTTTATCAACCACAAAAAGGTAACATTAAGGTAGGAGCGAATGCCCTTGAAAATATTAGTCTTAAAAGGTGGAGAGATGCTTGTGGAGTGGTTATGCAAGATGGATATATTTTTTCGGACTCAATAGCCAATAACATAGCTGAAAGTGATGATTTGCCTGATCAAATTAAACTTCATAAAGCTGCAGAGACTGCAAATATTTTGGAATTTATTAACGACTTGCCTTTGGGTTTTAATACGATGATAGGAGCAAGAGGAAATGGAATAAGTCAAGGTCAAAGGCAACGTATGTTAATCGCTAGAGCAGTATACAAGGACCCCGAATTTATTTTTTTAGATGAGGCTACTAATTCTCTAGACGCTAAAAATGAACGCATCATAATTGAAAATCTAGACAATTTCTTTAAAGGCAGAACAGTAATAGTTATCGCTCATCGTCTTAGTACGGTGCGCCATGCCGATCAAATAGTGGTACTTGAAAAGGGGCAAATAATTGAAACTGGAACTCACGAGGAATTGACGTTAAAAAGAGGTTCCTACTTTAATCTGGTGAAAAATCAATTGGAACTTGGATCATAAAGCTCAGAAAAACTAGAATAAAAATGCCAATCCAACAGGAAGTTAACGGAATATTTGTAGAGCCTGAAACTTATTCCAGGGGAAATTTCCCATTTGATGATTTAATAGAAAAGCAACCTGGTTGGCTTTTGAAGTCAGGTATCCCTTTGATATTTGGTGCAACGCTGTTTTTTATAGCATTGTCCATTTATATTAAGTATCCAGATAAATTGGCAGCACCCTTTTTAATCACAACAGAAAACCCTCCAGTAGAATTGGAGGCTATGGCTAATGGGCCTATTGCTGAAATATTTATTGGCGAAGGGCAGAAAGTTAAAAAAAATCAGGAGCTCTTCTATATAGATAATCCGGCAAATCTGGATGATGTCAGAGCATTTAAGGCCTTATTATCTGATTTGGATTCAATTGAAAACATACCGGATTATTTAAAATTTTCTATACCTGATTCTTACGAAATGGGTGTACTTGGTCGGCCTTATAATGAGTATATCCAAACCCTTAAGACATTTCAATATATTCTAAAACAACGAATTGTTTTCCAACAAATAGATGCTTTGGAAAATAGAATTGGACATATTGATGAGTTGGATGAAAATTTAAAAAATCAAATCCAATTGTTCGGTAGGGAACTCAGTCTTGCAGAGAAAGACTTTTTCCGTCAAAAAACATTGAATCAGGAAGGCGTAATAAGTGATTTAGAGTTGGAAACCAATGAAGTAGGCTGGTTGCAAAAAAAACAAATTTGGGAAGGCCTGAATAGTAACATGGTTCGAAACAGGCTTGAAAAAAATCAATTACAAACGCAAAGATTGGAATTGATGGATGGAAGGGCAAAAACTGAGAGTGAATTTATCATAAGATTAAAAGAAATTTCACTTCTGTTTCGGAATGAATACGCTCAATGGTATAAACAATTTTTGATTTCTTCACCTGTGGATGGGATTGTCACCATTATGCCTGGAATATATCAGAATAAGGTTGTAAAGCCTGGAGATTTAATCGCTGGGATATTACCTGATATTGGTAAAGGAAATAGAAAAGTTGCTAAAATAACAGCCCCTGCTACCGGTATAGGCAAATTAGAAATAGGTAATCGTGTAATGTTGCAGCTAGATGCTTACTCCCACAAAGAGTATGGATCCTTGGAGACGGTAATTGGTGAGATTTCAAAGCTACCTTCAAAGGGTCAGGAGGAAATGTTGCAGTATAAAATAACATGCTATTTGCAAGATTCTTTAATTACTTCAACCGGGCGTAGTTTATCTTTTAGACAAAGATTAACAGGAACTGCACAAATGGTTAGCAAAGATAAAAGCATTATTGGAAGAGTTCTAGAACGACTTTTGGCCCTTGGCGAATAAATTATTTTTATAGTCAAATAATACAATATGAAAACGCTTCAAGATCAAATTAGACTTATTGAAAGATTAGATCAGCTTATTAGGTTGAAGGCGACTGGAACGCCCTGTGAGTTGGCAAAAAAAATTAATCTTTCCCGTAGGCATACCTATAGGATCATTAATGAAATGAAAAATATGGGTTTTCCAATAGAGTATTGTCGAACCAGACAATCTTTCTATTATCAAGTTGACGTAAGGTTTAAGTTTGAGGTTTGTGCCTTGACCGAAAAGGAAGGAAAAAGTACTCGTGGTGGGAAAAGAAATTCAATATTCCCGTTTTTATTTTCAGGCAATTGCAATTTCTCTTTTGAATACGATCTCGAAAATTAAAACACATTTTTTTTAATTTTTCTTCTATAATGGTTTTATTATGGCTTTCAGAACATTCTTTATAGTTATCGCTTTCTTCTATTTTTTTCATGTCAGTGCCCAAGGAATCCTTTTTGTTGGAAACAGCATTTTTACTGACAAAGAAATTCCTCAAATGGTTAAAGCCTATTTCTCTAGAACTGAAATAAGAATTGGAGATATTAGCAAAAATGGTTATTCAATAAATAGGCATTTAAAAGATATAAATAGCCTGAAAGAGCTAAATAATAATAATTGGAATATTTGGATAGTTCTTGGACTTAATAAAAATATGGAAAATTTATATATGAACAAGCTAGATTCCATTAGAGGAGATAGGGATGTACAAATTATCTTAATCCAACCTTGGACCTATTATAGACCCATTGAATTTCGGAAAAAAGCTATAAAATTAGCTGTTATTAATTATGAAAATTTAATTAATAATTATGAAGGGGTTCAACTATTTAGACTAGGTGAAACTTTAGATTGTTTACTAGACAAGGATCCATCTATTGAATTCTTTTATGATAACATTCACCCAAATGTGTTTTGTAGAGATATTATTTTAAATGGAATAATGAAAAAAATCATTAAAATTTTAGAATTTCAAGGAGTAGATTTAGCAGCAGACCAAATTGAATTTGGCTACTATATAGATTGTATTCAAAAATTTGACTAGTATGGGAACATTTCTAAAAAAGTTCGAGATTCTTTTAATTCTGGTTTTATTCCAAATTCCAATATTTTCTCAAATTGATACATTATCGATTTATTTTGAAATAGGAAAAAGTAATATTACCAAAAAACAACAAAATGAGATTTTGGATTTTATTACATCTAATTTTGAAGAAAAATTCGACTTGGAAATTCAGGGTTTTGCCGATTCAATCGGACAAACAAAAAAAAATAAGGAGTTGTCTCAGGTAAGGTCTAAAAATATAGAGGCTTTTATCAAATTTCAATTTGAAGATAAAGTGAATACTATTCATGCTATAGGTTTAGGTGAGAGTAATTTAAAAGATTTTGAAAAAAATAGAAGAGCAGATTTAATTTTTAAAAAATTAGATTACTCGATGGAGGCAAAAATGAAAAACAAGCTTGAAGGCCAGACCTTAATTCTCGAAGGACTTAATTTTCATCCTGGGCAAGCTAAATTGATTCCTGAAGCAATTCCTGAAGCCTATAAACTGTTTCTTTTTCTGGCAAATAATCCTTTAGTAAAAATTGAGATTCATGGTCATGTCTGGGGACAATATCAATCTGAAAATGAATCCAAAAGAAAACAGGCTTTAGATTTATCTGAGGAAAGGGCTAAAAATATTTATGATTATTTAATTTTTAAAGGAATAGATAAAAATCGCTTAAGCTTCAAAGGCTTTGGATTTGATCATCCATTGGAAGACCCATTAGCAGGAATGAAGAATAGGAGAGTGGAAATTTTAATTTTAAAAAAATAAAAAGCGTGCCGTAAAATGACACCCTCTACAAATATTTTGCGCTTGAATTCTTTGGAGGTTTCCCGAAAATCCAGCAGAAATGCGCAGAAAAGAGAGTAGGGATTTAATTTAAATTTTGTATCATGAAAAAAATTGAATTTTTCGAATCAAAAAAGATTGAAGATCCAATTCAATTAAACAAAGTTGTTGGGGGTTACATTACAGGTGTCATTGGCGGAGGTACCCTCGGTAATGGAGAATGTTATGAAGACCTATTGGTTGATGGCCCAGGTGGCAGCACAATAGTTTGTTACGCAAAGGATGGTCAAGCATCTTAAAAAATGCTGGAGTAAGGATTTATTTCTTACTCCAGTTTTAACATTAATCCTCATCATATGAAATTTTTTTTTTCGTGGTTTGTCCTATCATTTATAATAGGGTGTTCAAATTCAAAAATAATAAAGATTGAAGAACCTATATTACCAAAGACTTATGACGAAATTATGGTTCCTCAAGAAAGATACTTAAGTAATTCTCAGAACAAAAATAGAAAATTACGTTCAGGATTAGTCGAATTTCAAGGCAATGAGAAATTTAAATTATGTTTTGAAGATGCAAATCTGAATGGTTCTTTTTTTGATTTTGGTATAGATAAAGTTGGATTGGCATTTGAAGCGGATTCTTTCGTATTGATATCTCAAATGTTAAATCCAAAAATTTATTTTTCAGCAGGAAACCTGCTGAAAAATGATCAAGTTTTTAGTGTAAACAAGCAACCCTACAAAATTGTAAAATTTGACAATGCTTCTAGTTCAGTTAAAGTGAGGAAATTAAAACAAAATAATAAAGAGTTTGATTTTTTGTTAGATAGGCAATTCCCTGACTTTTCTTATCGGATAGAAAACCAGGTTTATGGCCAAATCCTTGATGATTTAGATAAAACGAAAAAATATCATCTTGTAATTTTTTGGTCTCCTTTGTGCCCTCCTTGCATAGAAGAATTTCCGGAATTAAAAATGCTGTCTGAATACTCTGTTGAGCTAATATTAATATGTGGGATGTGTGATGATGAGCAGCAGAGTTTAAAAATTTTGAAAGAATTTGAAATGCCGGGAATCCATATCTTTTCAAATGGTTATATTGAAAAGGTGTTTAATCAAAATGGTTTTCCATTTAGAGTGTTATTTGATAAAGACCTAAATTACATAGATAGATTTTTTACTACAGAAGATGTTGTAAACTTTATAGTCAAATAAATCCTACCAAAGTTCTTTGTATGATTACAATATTTTCAAGTGAATTGGACCATTCTACGAGTAAAGTCATAGAATGGATTGATAGGCTTACGGACATGAAAGTTGTTAGAATTAATTATGATAGAAATGATGATGTGGTTTTCTCTGGCCTTATCTCAAACGATTACCCGAATCGATTAGTTGGAAAAAATGCCAATGAAATTAAATCAATTTGGTTTAGAAAAAATTTAAACTTCTCTTTAGAAAAAACAGACACAAACGATAGTAGTTTGAAAACTCATTTGTCAGAAGAAAATATGGCATTTAATCAAGGTTTAGCAAGTCTAGCCGAGTTAAGCGATTGCAAGGTATTAGGAACTAGTGAATCTGAATTTTCATTGGTTGTAAATAAGGTTTCCGCATTATTAAAAGCGAAAAAATGTGGATTCTTGATTCCACAAACTTTAGTTACAAATGACTTTGAAGAGTTGGAAAGTTTTGTAAATAAATATGAAAATGTCATAATTAAAGCGATTAGTGAACCAATTTTCATACGAAAAGGGAGTGAAAGATTTACGCTTTATACTGCTAAATTAAGCAGGGACGACGTCAAATTTTTTGAAGGAGTATCATCTCCAGTTTTAGTTCAAGCCGAAATTCAAAAGTCATTTGAATTAAGGATATTTTATTTGAATGGTATTTGTTACAGTGGTGCAATTTTTTCTCAATTCCATGCAAAGTCGGCACTTGATTTAAGAAATCATGATTCAAAGTTTAAACCGAGAATAATTCCTTATAAAACAAGTGAGGCTCTAACGGAAAGAATTAATTCCTTTATGAGGAATTATAAGCTTAATACTGGTTCTCTTGATTTAATTATTACACCATTAAATGAAGAATATTTCCTTGAAGTTAATCCTTTGGGACAATTTGATATGCTTTCAGTTGCATGTAATTACCCTATTGAAAAAGAAATCGCCAAATTTTTGACTGATGAATCATGATCACTCCTTTAAAAAATTCAGTTTGTTATATCAAAAATCAACCTTGTTGGATGAATCAAATGTTGCTCCTTATGTCAAGGTTGTTAATTCTGAATTTCACGGCACCAGCCTTTTTCCTGTAAATCCATATTATAAACCAATCTCCAAAATGGAATTAATAAATAAAATTCATGAGGAAAAAATATTTTAAGATCTTCTCGTGCTGTTTGGTAGTTGAAGGGGCATCAAATTCAATAATTTGCGATTTACAAAGGGGAACCATTCAAAAAATTCCCCTTGAAATTGGTAGTCTATTACAGGAGTCAAAAACTCAAACCATTCAAAATTTCATTGAAACTTTTTCTGATCACAATCCTGACAAAATTTGGACCTTTTTTGATTCTTTAGTGGAAAGGGAACTCGGATTTTACACTGATTTTCCAGAATCATTTCCCGATATTGAAATTTTTCATGAAACTCCAAGAATAATTGAAAATGCAGTTATAGAAATAGATCGAAGTCTGGAGTTAAAGATTTATAATAGAATGTTTTGTGAATTAAGTGAGTTGGGATGCTTAGGTGTAGAGATCAGGTTTTTATGTAAAATGGATTTTGAGTTTGTCGCTTTTATTTTAGATAAAATAAAAAATTCAAGGATAGGCAGCATTGAACTTGTTCTAAAGAATGATGGAAATGATAATTTTTTTGAGTTAGTATATGAAAAATTAATCAAGTGTTACTACAGAATTAACTCGGTAATAGTTTATAATTCCCAAGAACAGTTTATCGATAATACCAAACGTCAAAGTTCAATAATTGCGATAAAAGATTCAGAATATTTTAATATTCATTGTGGAAGTATTCATTTGAACTTTTTCAGGGTAAATAAAGAGCTTTTCTTCGAGTCAAAACTCTTTAATAATTGTCTAAATAAAAAGGTTTCAATTAACAAAAATGGAGAAATTAAAAATTGTCTTTCCATGATATCTTCCTATGGTAATATTGTAGAGAATACAATTCGTGAGGCATTAGATAATCCAGAATTTAGAAAATACTGGAATATTAACAAGGATCAAATTGAAGTTTGCAAGGATTGTGAATTCCGATACATATGTACGGATTGTCGCGCATATGTAGAAGAACCAGAAAATATTTATTCGAAGCCATTAAAATGTGGTTATGACCCGTATACAGGAAAATGGGAGGAATGGTCTAAAAATCCTCTAAAACAAAAAGCAATTGAATATTATGGAATGGAAGAAATTATAAAAGAATAATTCCTTAGCCAAAAGCCATTTTCATTGAACTTTGAAAGTTGGTCATTTTGTTCTGTTTGATTTTCATTCACTAGACAATACAAAGGGTTAACTTTTTCTGAATTATTTTTTTTCGGGTAGGATATTGGTACAAAGGGTAGCCTACTTTGTAATGATAACATTGTTGAAGAGAGACGCTGAAAACCCTTTAGTTGCAGCAAAAAATAGAGTTTTTAAATTAATTTTAATCATTGAAAAGTTAAATTTAGATCTCTTTTAAAAGCAATTAATAAAGGATTCAGTTCAATCAAAGGCCATCATTGGGGGGTATGCAGAGAATAGTTATACATTAGTTGGTACTGATGATGCAGGTGCGTATAATCATTAGAGCCGAATATATGACACTGAAACTGTATGTGACGTTCTAGTGGATAATTCTGATTATACCTGAAATTTCTTATAAAAAATGAGGAATAGATTTCTATTCCTCATTTTTTAAATTATAACAATGCAATTAATTAAATTAACCCTATCACTGATCTTCCTATTAAATATTTGTGGGATTGGAATTTCAAAAACTAATATACTCTTCGTTGGAAATAGTCTTACACACTATAACGACATGCCAAAATTATTTCAAAAAATTTCTAATCTAAACAACGAGCGTGTATCAGTTTCAAGTTTGCCTCAAGATGGTTCCTTGCTGCCAGTAGAATTAGATGTAAAAAGGTTGCTTGAATCTGACAACATTTTAATAAAGAAAATAAAAGAAGGTGACATAGATATTATTTGTCTTCAGGAGATGCCCAATAATTTTTTAAAGCCAATTGAAGCTGATTTAACTTTTAAATCAATTTTGAAGTTAGATTCTGTTTGCCAACTATATGGTTGTAGATTGATAGTTTTTCAACCTTATATATCACCTGTTTTTCCAAGAAAGTACTGTAGTATGTTGCCCAATAGAAGCGGAGTTGAATGTACAGAAGAATTCACCTTTCTTTTCCAGGTTATTGAAAAGAGCCATGCTTTTTTTAAAAAGTTGAAATCCTATTCTAATGTTGAGGTTGCCTATATAGGGGATGTTTTTGCAGAATGTTCTTCCACCAAAAATGATTTTAGTCTTTACTCAGATGATGATGAATTTCATCCTTCAGTCTTGGGATCCTATTTAATTGCAGGGGTTTATTTTACAACGTGCTTTAATAAAGAAATAGCTAAGCAATTAAAAATAAGAAACCTGAAAGCAAATTATATTGAAGAGGCCACCAAAATAATAAACAATAATTTGCATAAAGTACTCAATAGAGATAATTGAATTAGTAGGTAATAAATTATTTAACGATTATGAAAAAAGTCCTTTTTTTGATTTTCATTGGTTTTATTAGTACAAAATGTACCAATAAATTAATTCAGGAACCGCCATTGAATTTAAAAATTTTCTTAGATAGGAAATTTTTAGCTAAGCCTCCGATACACAATACTTATGAAGGTTGGGTGAATAAGTATCCTCAGATGAAGAAAATAGAGATGCAAGGGGGATACATTAAAATTAAAGGCAATAAAAAATTTGGCGTAGCATTAATGGATAAAAATAAAAATGGAATTTGGAATGAGATAAATAAAGATCAAATCTTTGTATTTGCTCCAGGGAGCGAATATATAGAATGGATGGAGCAATGTTCGAATGTATCTACTATTCAAAGAAAAATGGATTTAGAATTTGAAGGGTTTTCATATACTGTTGATAGTATTGACCTAAATGGAAAATTTATATCTATCCATCGCTCATTGAGTTCTACCAAAAAAGAACCCAGTATAAAAATAAGTAAATCCCTTCCCAATGCACTCACAGTAACAGAATTAAAAGAAAGAAAAGAATACAGCCTAAGTGAATTACTTGCAGCAAATGCAAAAGGGAAAAAATACGTTTATTTCAACTTTTGGGCTCCATGGTGCGCTCTTTGCATTGAAGAAATTCCACAGTTAATTTTGCTTGAAAAACAAGGCGTCATTGTTGTAAATGTTTGCGATGAAAAAAGTATATCTCAAGCTGAGGAAACTATATTAAAACAAAACATGCCTGGAATTCACCTTGTTGGAAATTTATCTATCCAGCATTCTTTAAGTTGGTGTGGAAATGGATATCCTTATGGAGTATTATTTGAGGATAATGTAGAAATATCCAGACAAATACATCCTAATCAGGTATTGAATATACTTAAATAATGGTTCTAATATTTTCTGCCTAAAGTGATGAATCTACATCAGAAGTTATTGATTGGATCCGCATTAAATATAGTAATATGAGGAGGAAATAGTTGATTATTCTCCTGTCAACTAATTCAAGAATAGCTTTGGTCTATGATTAGAAAACTAAACTCCAGTTTCTGTTTATTATTAGTTGGTTTTTGCGTGGCAATTGGTCAACCCTATTTAGGAGATAACATGGTTTCTAACCCTGGATTTGAATCGATAAAAAAGGGGATCAATGGGTGGTCTAAGACCAGGCAAGAGTTTAACAAATCCGTCTCTGCCTGGATTTCTCCTACTGGAGGAACTCCAGATCTTGTTTCAAAGGATTTGGCTTTAGACTTTTTTTATTTGTCCCATAATTTTGGAGTGGACGAAGCTAAGGAAGGTAAAAATATGGTCGGTATTATCAGTTATGGAAGCTCTTCCATTTGTATAGATTACAGAGAATATATTTCAACAACATTATTAACTGCCTTGGAACCGCAAAAGGAATATTTGGTTTCTTTTTGGTTCAAGCCCAGATTTAGATCGACTTATTGGTGTAATGGTCTGGGCGTAGCATTTTTGGAAAACCTGGTTATAAAAGAGGATTGTGCTCCTTTAGGTGATTTGAGTCCAATTTTTTCAATGGAAGAAATTCCAGAAGTAGATGTTTGGTTGAAAGTGTCCTTTAAATTCAAACCAAAGAAACCTTTTAAGTATTTGGTAATTGGCAATTTCAATACCAATGAAAATACAGGATGTATAAAAAAGGACTCATCGGGTTTGGGGCATGCCTATTATTTTATCGATGATATTCGTGTTTCTGAAATTTTAAAGGAGATACCTTCATCATTAGAAGTAAAGCGGCATTTTTCATCCTTCTATTTTGAGTTTGACGCTCATATTTTAAATGAAGGTGAAAAGGTAAAGTTGATTTCTGTATTTAATTATCTTGAAAAAAATCCGGGATTAAATTTGAAATTAAAAGGATACTGTGATGAAGTTGGGAATGAAGATTTTAATTTGAAATTGTCATTAAAAAGGGCCGAATCAATCAGAGATTCACTTATCCAAATGGGAATATCCTCAAAAAGAATTTCCATTGAAGGAAATGGTGAAATCGGAGGCAAAAAACTGATTCCAGATTTTGAAAAAAGAAGAGTTGATGTTTCCTTTTTTAAAAATGGAGATCCTGAATAGATGTAAAGAATTATTGAAATCTATAACAAATAAACTAAAATGAAAAGTGTCTCGATTTATCTTGAAACAAAGTATTCCCTCGTCCTGAGTATCATTTTGTTTGCTTTTTTTAGTGTTGGGTGTAAAAACAACACCCAAAACCTGTCAGCTCAGACAGGAGCCGATTCAACTATAATCAAGGAGGCTTTGGAGCAGGAGAGGCGGTTTGAACAAAAGAGGATAAATTTTAAAAAAGCAGCTGAAGGTCTGCCTTATCTTTCTGGTGATTTGGTTTCGATAACAGGAGAACATGTTTCCCTTGAAGATTTTGATAAGGAAATTTTGGTCCTGGATTTTTGGGCACCCTGGTGTGCGCCTTGTATAAAAAAGATCCCCGAGTTTTATGCTGTTATGGAAAAGTACAAGGATAAAAATATTTCCTTCCTTTTGGTGTCAGTAGATGAGGATTTTGAAGGTTGGAAGCAATTTTCAATTGAAAACAACTGGGTGAAAAATAGCTATTGGGTTGGAGGAGAATCCGTGCAAAATCCATTGTATTGGTACACCTATTACGAAATGGAATCTGACGAAGGAGGCTCAGTCAATGTAACCAGTGCCTTGCCAAAACAGGTTGTCATTTTAAAAGAAAAAGGAACCACCTACAAAAATTACATACCCGAGGAGGGGTCCTTGAGATTGATTCTTAGTGAATTGTTGGGAGAGTAGGGAATCTTGAAGTATGAAGATAGTAATTTCGATATTGAAACTAATATGGCTGATACCTTACATCAAAGCGTCCTTCGGTTACATCCAATGTGTCTAATCCCTTATCATCGACAAATCGAAAGTCAAAAAGACCAGATATATAATTGGATTCTGTATTTATTGCTGTTATTTCCAGATTTATTGGATACAACGTGTCTACATAATAAATTTGGTATCCTGTTCCTAGTCCATCTGCTTTACTCGTATGAAAAGTTATTTCATTTTGGTTTAATCTATCAATATCAACCTTCCCATTTTTTTCTATCGGCTGAAAAAGAAATTTAAATGATTGATCTGTAGAATCAGAATATGACAACCTAGTTGTAACCAGTCTAAAAGAAAAATCGACTGGTATTCCAATTGGTTCCGAATAATTTGATGTAATCTTTCTTAATGAAGGAGTAAAAACGCCGGGATCCAGATGCGCGACCCATGGTTTTCCATTTATCAGACAACCAAAGGTGTGCGCACCTTCTTGTGTGGACGGAGGTAGTTCACTTAAAGGGCCTTCCAGTTTCTCTTTTTTACAACTTATTGTACAGATAAATAGAACAATTGTGAATAACAAGGGTAAACCTTTCTTAGAAATAAATTTTGAGTTTTTCATAGCCTAATTTTTGCAGGAAATTTTCACCTTAAAAATCGGATTGCTAATTTTTATTATTGACTTTAAGTCGCATTTTTAAACCTATTGTTCAATTCTATCTAAGTTCCATAAAGTATTTTTCTCATCACAAAATGCGACAACTCCAAGTTCAGAATTTAAATCAATCTCAGAATATGATTCCTTTCTTTCCAATCCATTTTTGCCTATGGTTATGTAGACATCATTGTATGATTTGCCATTAAATATTACATGCTCTCGAAAATCATCCCACATTGCAACAATTGGTTCCCCGTTTGAAAACCCTATCGTTGCAGTAGTAGAACCCATTGGGTTTCCTGGCATCAAAATACCATTTAAATAAATGGAAAGATTACCGGTAGGAGAATAATTAGTGTTTCCCAATAAAACTATTTGAAAAGAAGGGTTATTAGGGTCTGAAAGAACAATCTTAAAAGTTTCAGCCTGATATTCAAAACCATTATCCGATAAGGCAACTAATTTTTCTGTTGCCTTTGTATATAACAATTTTTCATTTCCAACAGAATCCGTGTAAATTAATTTTGCTCCATTGAAATACGATGGAGGCAGATATTGCCTGACATCAGAGATAGAAAGGTAGTCTTCTTTAACAATATCTTTTTCCTTATTTTGGCAGGAATATGATAGAAACAATATTAAAAAATATTTCCATTTCATAATAATTGAATTTTATTAACCAAGGATATTGCACGTCCAAATTTCATCTGTACAATATAGATGTAGGCCTGTGGGAGTTTGATAAATTAATGTGAGTTTTATAGCAAAGCAGGTATTATGTGTTGTATATACACCTGGCCAAGGAGCAGGTGGGTTCCAATCATATATTTTTACATTACTTGATGTAATGGCTAATCCTGGGCCTGGTACAATTACCGAACTAAAATTTGAATATTTATAATAAGGATCAACTCCCAACTCCTCATAATTTACAATAAGTTCATAAAAATAGCCATACAATTGATTTAATGGTTCAGGTTCGGGACCACAATTATTTAAACATTCTAAATAAGGAGTCATATATTGATTTTCACATTGCTCGATGCATGTTGGCTCATAGGCCGGATTATCTAATTGGGTACATTCTTTTATACAATTTTTATACTCAATGCCAGGCTTATTGCAGTTCTTCCTGCATTGGCAAACATATGAGCCAATAGTGCCATATTCACAAGAGCCACAACCCAAATATTCTGAACTTAAGGTATTGGTGGTAACATTGTAATGAAACCTTACTTGACTGCTAATAAAATTTGGTAAGATTAGTAAAATAACCAGGGAAGGAATAAAAGTTTTCAAGCTTATGTGTTTTAGTTTTTTTAATTTTCTTTTTACTATTGCAATTATAACATAATATTTTCAATAAATCATTTTTTATTGTTATAATAATCATTTTTTTGATGAATCTAGCAAATTCAATTTTTTAAAATTGGAAAGAATACCATTTTGAAAAAGACTGGGTGAAAAATAGCTATTAGTTGCTGGATGGGAATCTCCTATATTACAAGTAGAATAACAGGTTGCAGGAGCATTAACCTGGTGTTTGTTGAATTTACGGTTTACGATTTACGCGGCCTTTAAAAAACGAAAAGCGAACGTCGAATAGCGTACCCATCAGATAATCAAGAACTTATTAAAGCTGTTATATGATAGGTTGGAGGAGAATCGGTGCAAAATCCATTGTATTGGTACACCTATTACGAAATGGATACTGACGAAGGAGGCTCAGTCAATGTAATCAGTGCTTTGCCAAAACAGGTTGTCATTTTAAAAGAAAAAGGAACCACCTACAAAAATTACATACCCGAGGAAGGCTCCTTGAGATTGATTCTTAGTGAATTGTTGGGAGAGTAGGGAGCTCAAATAGTGGAAGGTAATTTTAATAAAGTTGCGTCCTTGCGCCCGTAGCGGTGAAAAAACTTCACCGCTACGGGCGCAACGGACGCAACGTCATTTCAAACGAATCTTCTTATCTTCAAGCCATGAATTCCACTACCATTTCCATAAAGAATCTTTTTTTTAAAAAAGAAATATCCAGGCTTGAGGATGCCATGCAATACATCCACCAACTCCCCTACGGACGCAATGCAGATCGGGCCAATTACATGCTGGTTTTGGAAGAGGAAAAGGGAACTTGCAGTACCAAACATGCACTGCTGAAAGCTTTTGCAATGGAACTGGGAGAAGACAAGGTTCAGTTGTTTTTGGGGGTGTATAAAATGATGGAGGAAAATACACCGGGGATTGGAAAGGTACTGGATGCATCACCCCTGAATTATATTCCTGAAGCGCATTGCTATTTGAAAGTAGAAGGGAAAAGAGTAGACCTGACCAGTCAAAATGCAGATATTTCGAAAGTGGAAAAAGGACTTTTGGAGGAACAGGAAATTCTGCCTGATGATATCGGAGATTATAAAGTGAACTACCACAAAAATTTTATTCGAAATTGGTTAAAAATGGAATATCCTGAACTTACCTTTGAGGAAGTTTGGCAGCTGAGAGAAGCTTGCATCGCCGCTTTGTCCCAATAAATCTGATCGTATGAACAAGCCCATTGGAGTATTTGATTCCGGTATCGGTGGATTGAGTGTTTTGAAGGAATTGGTGGAAATTCTACCCAATGAGCATTATATATATGTTGCCGATCAGGCACATGTACCCTATGGTGGACGCGAACGCGATGAAATCAGACATTTTAGTAAGGTCATCACAGAATTCTTTTTAGAAAAAGGGGTAAAAATCATCGTGGTAGCCTGCAATACGGCAACGGGAGCTGCGCTCAACTGGCTTCGTGACCAATTTCCAGATGTGACTTTTGTAGGAATGGAACCGGCTGTAAAACCGGCTGCTGCCAGAAGCAGAACCGGCATCATCGGTGTCTTGGCGACTGCAGGAACCATTAAAAGCGACCGTTATGTCAACCTGAAAACACGATATGGTAGTGGGATCGAAGTTTTAGAAAATCCTTGTCCGGGGCTGGTGCCATTGATTGAAAGCGGACAGGCAGATTCGGAAGAATCGAAAGAAATGCTGGAACAAGTCCTTCAACCCATGTTGGACAAGGGAATAGATAATCTTGTCCTGGGATGTACCCATTATCCTTTCATTGCAAAAGTTCTGACTGAGATTTTACCGGAAGATGTGGCCATCATTAATCCGGCTCCGGCTGTGGCAAGTCATACCCGCAATTTATTGATGCATAAAAAAGCACTAGGAGAAGGCGAATTGAGACTTGATTTTTTTACTTCAGGTAAGCCTGAAGGATTAAAACCTCAAATCGAAAGTCTTATCCCTGAGACACTAAGCAAAACCGATAAATTAAATTTCGAAGGAATTTCAACGGCGCTATTTTCAGGGACGCTCGATTAGGTTGGTTTTAATGAAGCGATTCATAAAATCATCACGATAGGTTTTTCCTAAAGGAATCCTATCCTTTCCCATGGTGATTTCATCGCCATCCATACTTTCCAGATATTGAACATTGATGAGGTGGGACTTGCTTACACGGGCAAAAATATGCTGAGGCAATTGCTCAAAGATGGTTTTCAGGTTCATGGCCGTCATGATGCGGTCTTCTTTGGTATGAACCATTACGTAGTCTTTCATACCAGAAATAAAACGGATGTCACGAATGTAAACCCGCATGATTTTGCGGTCTGATTTCAAATAAATGAAATCGTCTTCCTTGGAGTTTTGAACAGGAGTTTCCGGTTTGTTTTTAAGTTCAAATGCTTCCTTGGCTTTATTGACTGCTTTTAAAAAGCGTTCCAAACGGATGGGCTTTACCAGATAATCCAGTACATCCAACTCATAACTTTCAAGGGCAAATTCGGGATAGGCAGTTGTCAAAATACAAAGAGGCCTGTCTTTTAAAATACGGATGAAATCCAAACCGGTAATGCCGGGCATTTGAATATCCAGAAAGATGAGGTCTACCTCATTATCATGTAAAAAATCGTTGGCATCTAATGCTGAGGAAAAGGATCCGAGACATTCAAGGAAAGGAACTTCTTTCACATTCAATTCCATACCTTCTCTTGCTAGTGGTTCATCGTCGACAATAATACACTTCATAAAATGAATTGGATTGGCTTTTTTTAATTCTATCAGATTGAAAATTCTTTCATTATCTGATAATTGCGCTTTTCGCTTTTCGGCGTTCGCCATTCGTTTTTTAGCAGCCCGTAAATTGTAAACCGTAATTCGTAAATTCTATTACGGTTTTTTAATTCACAGGAAATTCCTATTCAGGAACTCAAACCTAATTCGATTGCAATGCAGTGTCCCGGGATTGGGAGAACTTAGTTTTGTCGGAAAAGGAAGTGTGGATGTTCTTCCCCTTTAAAATCATGGTAACAGTAAATTTACCATTTTCTTTTTGAATATCCAATTGATATTGTTTAGGGTACAACAATTCCAGACGCCTTTTTACATTTTGCAATCCGATCCCACCCGGGCCGGTTGAAGTGGCATTGGGATTATAGTTGTTTTCTATGGTAAATTCTATTCTTTCAGGATGAATCTGAAACTGAATATGAATGTAATAATCGTCCTGGCTTCGGTCACAATACTTCAAGGCATTTTCAACAAAAGGCAGGTATAAAAATGGTGCAACCAGAATTCCTTTTGGGGAACCTATTACTTCGAAGGAAAGGTTGGTATTATCTCGGCGCATCTTATCCATCTGCAGATAATTGCGCAAGTATTTAATCTCACCTTCCAGACTTACTTTTTCTTTAGAACAATCATACAACTGATACCGCAACAAATCCGAAATCAGCAAAATGGAGTCCGGAGTTTCGGTCGGTTTGGTTTTGGATTGTACATATATATTATTGAGTGCATTGAAAAGGAAATGCGGATTGATTTGATTTTTTAAAAATTTCAACTCTGCGGTAAGCTGCGCATTTTCAAGCTCCACCAGTCTTTGCTGATTTTTTATCAATATTTTAAAAATTTTGATACCTGCTGCAGTACCAACAAGTGTGGAAGAAGATAAAAAGAAGCTAACAGATTCGGAAAGGAAATCACAATCGAGGCAGGCCCAGTCGAAGTAGAGGTACATCATCAGGCCTACATTGAGGTATATGGTAAGTAGGGTAAGTGCCAGGTATTCCCAGATGTTTCTTTTTATTAGAAAAAGGGGAATCAGAAAGTAGAGGTTAACATATACCAGTGCCATGTCGGCCGGTATTTCAAACAGAACCAGATGAAAGGACTCGATTTGAGGAGTTAAATAAACCAGAGACAAAATTTCGTCCAGGTAAATAAAAATCCAGAATGCGAGATGAAACACCCATCGGTGTCTGTTTTCGAGTATCCATTGAAACGGTCGGGTGAATTCCTGTTGCATGGTTTACCTTAAATGGTTCATGAAAGACTTTGTAAAAAGTTTGGTTTTCTGGTAATGTGGTTATACAGGGTAATCCATGAACCGGTTTTTTCCCTTTCATCCGGTTGATATCACAAAATTACCCCTTTATAAACCTGCTATCCAAAACAAAAGTATAAGTAAAGGTACATTACGTATAATAAAATAGGTCAAATCTATAAACTGCCCCAAATCATAGTTGGGTGAACAATATATTTGTACTCAACAAAGCGTTCAAAAAAAACACAAAAGCGTTCTTTATTACTCAAGCAGTTTGCACAAACCTCCATTCAAAAAAACCTTAATTGTGGGATTAAACCGATTATTTAATATTAACACCAGCAGTATGAATGGAAAACTACTTGCCTTGGTTGCGCTTCTAGCCGCGACCACTACTACACTATTTGCCCAACAACGAAACTGTGGCGCCATGGATTATTTGCAGCAGCAAATTTCTGATGACCCACAACGAGCAATTAGACTACAAGAAATCGAAGCCCAAACACAACGATTCATCGCACAGCAAGGAGTTAATGACAGGGTGGTGTACACCATTCCAGTCGTGGTACATGTCGTATGGAATACTACTTCCGAGAATATTTCTGATGCACAGGTACAATCGCAAATTGATGTTTTAAACGAAGATTTCAGGCGTTTAAACAATGATGCTAACAACACATGGTCTCAGGCAGCCGATTCTGAATTGGAATTTTGCCTGGCCAGTATCGACCCAAACGGCAACGCAACTACGGGGATTACCAGAAGACAAACAACAGTATCTTCCTTTGCCTCCAACGACAATATGAAGTTTTTCAGTTCAGGAGGACAGGATGCCTGGCCAACAGGCGATTATTTGAATATCTGGGTATGTGATTTGAGCAGCGGATTGCTTGGATACGCTCAGTTTCCGGGAGGACCCGCTTCAACCGATGGAGTCGTTATAGACTATGCGTACTTTGGTAGAGGAGGTTCTGCCAACGCTCCCTTTGATTTGGGACGCACCGCAACACACGAAGTCGGACACTGGCTGAATTTGCGCCACATTTGGGGTGACGGAGGCTGTAATGTTGACGATTTCGTGAGTGATACACCAACCAGTGATAATCCAAACTATGGTTGCCCGACAGGACATGTTTCCTGTAGTTCAACCGACATGATTGAAAATTACATGGACTACACGGACGATGGCTGTATGAATTTATTCACACAAGGTCAGAAGTCCAGAATGCGTGCCTTATTTGGCGCAGGTGGTTCAAGAGCAAGCTTATTGTCATCCAACGGTTGCTCTAGCGCACCAACTTGTGGTGTGCCAGGTAACCTTGGTACAAGCAGCGTAACCAACAATACTGCCACTGCAAGCTGGAACGCATCACCAAATGCTAGCAGCTACTCAGTACAAATCAGAGTTGGAAGTTCAGGAAACTGGACGACTTACTCAAGCTCAGGTACAAGTTATAATTTCACAGGTCTCACCGCTTGTACCGGGTATCAGGTTAGAGTAGCTGCAGTTTGTAGTTCAGGCTCAAGTTCTTACAGCGGAATAACCAACTTTACAACAAGTGGTTGCACAGGCGGATGTAATGACAACGAAGTCAATCTAAACCTGGTAACCGACAATTACGGAAGTGAGACCACCTGGGAATTGAGAGACGACAATGGTTCCTTAATTCAATCAGGTGGCCCATATTCCAACAACACCAGCTATAATTTCAATTTCTGTTTGCCTGATGGTTGTTACAACTTTACCATCTACGACAGTTATGGTGACGGTATCTGTTGTGCCTACGGTTCAGGAAGTTATGTTCTGACTGATGCGGGAGGAAGTACTTTGGCAAGTGGAGGTCAATTTGGAAGCTCAGAATCATCTGATTTCTGTTTTGGCGGCCCTCCTCCACCACCTCCGGGTTGTTCAGACAATTACGAACCCAATGAAACCAGAGGTGCATCCAAGCCGATTTCCACCGGAAATCAGATTTCTGCCTTGATTAGTTCTGCAGGAGATGACGATTGGTTTTCATTTAGCAATACCTCTTCTCAAAGAGACATAAGAGTGACGCTGACCAATCTTGCCGGTGATTATGACATGGAATTGTATCGTGGAAGCAGAAGGGTTGCCATTTCACAAAATGGTGGAACGTCAGACGAGCAGATTATTTACAATACCAACAGGGTTGCTACTTATTACATTCATGTGTATGGATATAATGGAGCCAATGACCCAAACAATTGTTACAATCTGCTGGCAGAGATTTCCAGCTCTAACTTCCGTGGTGCCGGAGAAGCCAGTCTTGATATAGAAGTTGCAAAAGGAGATTTGAGCTTTGATGTTATGCCAAATCCGGCCAGCAACTTCACCAATCTGGTTTTCAATCCGACTTCATCAGGAGAGGTTGAAATTAGGGTAGCAGATTTAAGTGGTAAAATACTGGTCAATCAAAAAGTAAATCTTGATAAGACCGCCCAAACATATAAACTAGATGTAAGTGAATTTAAATCAGGCTTGTACCTGGTTACTGTAAAAAATAACGAATCTGTATCTACGCAAAAGGTACTGGTTCAAAGATAAAGGTGTAGGTACCTTGGAATTTTGAGATAGCCAAAAAGGATGCTGTTTAGGTAAATTGAATTTTAAGGATGAGAAATCTTTTGACTGATAGCCCCTTAAAACCACAACATATCATTCATTAAAATTCTTTTTACCAAACAGCTCCCGGATGGCATATCACATTCCAAAAACCGATGGGACTTTTTAAACTTTGACTGTTTTGGAAAAGCATAAGTAGCGACAAACCATGCTTTAACAAAGAATAACAGTTTTTTTCGAGAAATGCGCTAACAAGTGAATCTTGAAGCGGCTGCCGTTCCCTTACGGTGGCCGTTTTTTTTTGGTCTTTAGTCTTTGGTCTTTAGTCTTTTGTCTTTGGGATGGCTGTGCATTTTGGTGTTTTCAAGCTTAAGAATTTGTAGTGTCTCTTTGCGTTCTTCCTAATCTTCCCCCGACTTTGCGATCCATTAGTTATAAATATTGAAACCTATCCACTATTTTTAGGCACTTAAACAAAAATAGCTCACCCTAAAAATCTTAAACATGCTATTACGACTAGTTAGAAATCCATTGGTCTTGTTGCTATCAATTGCTTTTGTATTTGGAAGCTGTTCCAAAGATGATGAATTGGACCGTGTTAAATTCATTGGAACATATGGAGTTGTTGAGACTTGTGGCTCTGGAAATGATACTTATGATATTGTAATTACAGCTTCCAGTACCGGAGATGATAAAGTTGTTATTGCCAATTTGTATGACCTTGGAGGAACAATCACAGGTACAATTAGTGGAAACACTATTACCATTGCAAGCCAAACAGCCCAAACAGTAACTCCTATAATGGCTCAGGCAGTATCAATGGAACTGTATTGACAATTTCTTTTTCAGTAACAGATGGAGCATGGTGCTTTGCAAATTGTACAGCTATTTGCACCAAAAAATAACTTAGATTATTTTTAAATAAAAAAGCCGACACAGCAATGCGTCGGCTTTTTTATTTTTAAAAAGGAAATTACAAGTGTAATCTGTCCTTTCTTGCTAGCAAAGTATCTTCTGATTCTTCTCTTTCCGGATCAGGTACACAGCAATCAACCGGACAAACAGCAGCACACTGAGGCTCCTCATGGAAACCCACACACTCAGTACATTTATCAGGTACGATGTAATAAAAGTCATCTGAAACCGGATCTTTTTTATCGTCTACTTCTACTTCAGAACCGTCTTCAAGTTTATAAGCTCCTTTTACGCTGGTTCCGTCAGCAATTGCCCATTCAACACCTCCTTCATAAATTGCATTATTGGGACATTCCGGTTCACAAGCACCACAATTGATGCATTCATCGGTTATCATTATAGCCATAGTGGTATCAATTTAATTTCTTCAATTATATTATATTTCGCAAATATACCGTCCCACCCAGTCATTGTCAAACAAACGACCATGAATTAGGTAGGCAAAGTACTTATACTTAGGTATTTAGATTTTGTTTAATTAAGATGGCTGTTGGCTATTGGCTTTTAGCCGTTGGCTTTTGGCCGTTGGCTTTTGTAGCGGCGGGCTGAGCCCGCCTTCCAGCAGAATGGATCTTGCGCGTGACGAGTTGTGAATCTACGGTTCACGGTTCACGGTTCACGGTTTGCGGAGCGGGAAGACCAGCTTCAAAAATCCAGCGTCTAGCGTCCAGAAGCTAGCAACGAGCAAACGAGCAAACGAGCTACAAAGATGCGGAATCTTCGTCCGGGTGGTTTCGACAAGCTCAACCACCCGGCATTTGGTTTCTTTGATGTGGTGAAAAATTCCAGTATCCAGTATCCTGTGTTGACCTTTTGTAGCGGCGGGCTGAGCCCGTCTTCCAGCAGGATGGATCTTGCGAGTGACGAGTTGTGAATCTACGGTTCACGGTTCACGGTTTGCGGAGCGGGAAGACCTGTTTTAAAAATCAATCTTCTAGTGTCCAGGTTCGGGCAAACGAGCAAACGAGCCTCCGAGCAAACGAGCAACAAAGATGTGGAATCTTCGTCCGGGTGGTTTCGACAAGCTCAACCACCCGGTATTTGGTTTCTTTGATGTGGTGAAAAATTCCAGCACCCAGTGCACCCAGCACCCAGCCCTACTTCCTTTCTCCACCCTGAATGATCGTCGCGTTGGAATCAAATTTGGTTACCTTGATTACTGTTCGGCGATTTTTCTGGTGTTTGTATTCTTCACATTCTATTCCATTGCTGCATTCATTGACCAATTGGCTTTCACCGTAACCTTTGGCTGTGATTCTGGTTTTTTCGATTCCTCTTGAAACGATGTAGGCAACGGCACTTTCTGCACGTTTTTGAGAAAGGCTCAAATTGTAAGCGTCATTACCTCTTGCATCGGTATGAGAACCAAGTTCTACTTCCATGCTTGGGTATTTTTTCATGATGTCAACCACTCTGTCCAGTTCTGTGGCAGCATCTGATCGGATGTTCCATTTGTCAAAATCGTAATAAAGATTTTTAAGAATGATGACCTTGCCTGTGTTATAGACGGTGGCATCTGATTCCTCTCTTTCGACCAGCAATTGAACCAAAGGCTTTTTACAATCGAAAGTCCATTCCTTATCCAGAAAAGAATATTCCGGATTTAGAGACTTGAGTGTATAGTTACATCCACAATCTCCTTCGATTTCAAAATTACCCATATCATCGGTAGCGAAAGTGGTACTCAATCCTGTACAACTATTGTACAATTCGAAGCCAAATCCGCCCTTGTAATCTCCCGTTGAACGATCCATTACAACTGCATTAACCTTTCCGGTTTTGGTCACACTTAATGGAATTTCAACCATTTTCTTTTTTAATTCAAGGCCCGGCATTTCCAGTCTTTCAGGTTTGTAACCGTTCTTTTTAGCATTGAAAACATAAGATTTGCTCTCATCGAAAGGCACTTTTACCATTCCTTCTACATCTGAAATCCAGTAACCTTCACCAAGAATGGCTCCATCTCCGGTCTTTTGAGTCCAGTCGACTTTTGCACCTCCCAGAGGTTTGGATTCATTTGCATCAATAACTTTTAAGCTGATGTATTCTTCACAATTTTCAATGGGCGCTTCTGCTGCTTCCCAGAAATATATGTCATCCTTTCCCTGACCACCATCGCGGTTGCTGGAAAAGTAACCACTCTTTCCGTCCGGATGGATATAAAATCCAAAATCATCTTTGTTAGAGTTAATGGCTGAACCCAGATTTTGTGGTTCGCCCCATGTACTAGGGCCTAATTTTTCACATACAAATAAATCCAATCCACCCATTCCGGCTCTTCCATCGCTGGCAAAAAACAGTCTTCCTTTATCGTCAAGGAATGGGAATAATTCATTACCTGCAGAGTTGATTTCAAGACCGAGGTTGACCGGGGTAGACCAGGCGTTGTTTTCTTTTTTAGAAACATAAAGATCAGCCTTGCCCAAACCACCTTTTCTATCTGAAACAAAAACCATCAGTTTCCCATTTTCAGAAAGGGTAGGGTGGAAGGTGGAAGAGTTTTTTTCATTTAAAGGAAAGTCCAAATCAAAAACCCAACGACCTTCTTTCAAACTGGCTTTTTCAATCTTCAACTGATGGATTTGATTCTTGGAGACGCCTTTTTCGACATTGGCCGTATAATACATTTCCTTGCCTCCATTGAAAAGGCTGGCCGTACCGTTGTGGAATTTGGAATTAGCAGAACCGGCCAGCATTTTTGGATTGCTGAATTGGTTTTTGCCTGTTTCCTTAGCAAAATAAAGGTCAGTAAAATTGCTTTTGGTCCAATGGTCTTCATGTCCGATTGGTGAAGATGGACCTCTGTTGGAGGTGAAAATTAGACCGCCATCAACAGGGATTGGAGAAAATTCCATATATCCTGTATTCAGACCTTTCAAAGCCTGGATATTGATGTTTGCAAATTCTTTATTCATTCTTTTTGCTCCACAGTCCATCATAAATGCAGCCGAAGATTCAGGTCCCAGACCTTTGATTCTTCTGAATTTTTCAAAGTTGATGACTGCATTTTCGCAATCGCCGTTGCTCTGCAATAATTTTGAATAGGCAAACAACCATTCAGGTTTTTCCTGCAAATCGATGGCTCTGCGGTACCAGTAGGCGGCAGTTTCTGTTTCGCCGTTTAGACGATAACTTTCGCCGAGTTTGGCAAAAATTTCAGGGTCTTCCTTTTTTAAAGAAGACTTTTTTTCCACATAGGCCATGTAGCCCAATTTTTCAAAAAGATCCTTTGGATTGGAGCCATTTGAAACCAATTGTGCTTTCAAACTGAAACCGCACAAGAGGAATAGGATATATAAAAAATGCTTAGACATGTTCTTTTAGTGTTTTATCAGAAATACCTGATGTGTTTAACCTGATTGTGTCCGAATCCAAAATTGTATTGCCCGAAAAATTCGAAGCTTCCCGGAGTTTTGGTGCTCAGGTCTGATAAAATAAAATCATAGGCTGCACCAATTCTGAACTGCTTGGTCAGTTGGTACATAAATAAAAAGTCTACCGAATCTTCCAATCGGTAACTAAAACCTGTATAAATCAAATCGAGGAAAATGAAACCAGCATGCACATCAACATCAAGGGGAGCAGATGGATTGTGTGAAACCATAACGGAAGGTTGGAAGGCAACCTTTTCACCCAAATCAAATTTGACCCCTCCCATCAGGTAGATGGTTTTCATGGTAATGTCCCGGGTATTGTTTACATTATTAGAAAGATAATAATGATTGTTTAAAAATTGGTTCATGGACAAGCCCACGAAATACCTATCATTCGAAACCTGGATTCCTGCACCGAAATTTGGTAGGAAACGACTCTGGTTTTGATCGGGTAAGGCAATGTCACCCGGATCATTTCCCTGAGCATTTTGGTAATTGAAGGTTCCATGTTCAACCCTTCCATTTAGTCCTATTGCCAATGTAGAACCACCAAGTGGAATACGATAAGCATAGTACAAATCCACAAAATTGGTTTGGAACAATCCAATCTTGTCGGTAGTCACAGACAATCCAATGCCGGAACGATTGCCGGCAAAGGGCATATGTGCATTGATATGAAAGGTTTTAGGTGCGTCTTGGATGTTTACCCATTGATGCCTGTAAAGTGCATTTACTGAAAGCACTTCATTGTTTCCGGCGAAGGCAGCATTGTAGGCCAGTTTGTTGAAAACAAAATGGGTGTACTGCACATCATTCTGGGCATGAATTTCTTGTGAAATCCAACCCATTGTTATTATTATAAAAAGTATCTTTTTCATCTCAATTTGGATTTAGGGCTTATCGAAGTAATGTGATGGATCCTGTAACCGCCTCTTCTTCAGGTCTCATTTTTATACAATAGAAATAAGTGCCCGGAGGCAAAGGACCGTTTCGATACGTTCCTGTCCAGTCATTCCTGTACGGTTTTGCCTGGTAAACCACATCTCCCCAGCGGTTGAAGACGATAAGTTCGTTTTCAGGATATTCTCCGGAATCCAAACATCTGATTTCAAATGCATCGTTGGCTCCATCGCTGTTGGGCGTGAAATAGTTAGGGTAAAAACATTCATCCGGTTCTTCAATTCCAAGGGAACGGATGTAAACCATGGCATTGTCACAAACATCTGCGCAAAGGTCATGGCATATTTCATATTGGAAACTATCAGGATTGTAATCATCCAGTGAACTTCGGTAGGTGAAACTACCATCCGGATTTTGATTGATATTTCCTAAAACAGGGAATTCAAGTATGGAAAGATTCCAGGCTTGGTTAGGATCAGCGGTATCATTGGCTAGAACCTGGTCGCTGTCTAATCGATCTCCCGGATTGAGTTCAAAATAATCGTCAACGGCATCTACCATTGCTTCTATCGATTCAATTTCCAGGGTATCAGCAGAATAATTGCGACAAACACCATTTGAAAGGGTCCAAATGTAGGCTGAAGTGCCGGTCGGAACCTGAACCACTGATGTAACATTATCACCCGGATTTAAAATCACACCACTTTCATTGGTAGTCCAAAGTCCAGTACCTGAAATGGGGGCAATTGCAATAATTTCAATTTCGTCCGTATTGCAATATCTTTCTTCATCGGTTACAATCACAGCCACTTCAGAAGGAATGGTATCGACCTGCAAACTCACAGCTTGAGAAAGGTCAGATGCACATCCATTGTCTACCACTCTTACAAAATATTGTCCACCATCTTGCCTGTCTACATTACCAAGACCAAAGCTCAGGTCTGTGGTTTGGCCTATTACATTATTGTTAGCATCCAATATTTCAAAGTATGCACCTGAAGGCAGATTGTAGTTGGCAATGGTTAAATCAACAGAAGAACCTTCGCAGAAGGTACCTGGGTTTTCCAAAGTTGCGACCTCCGGTTTAGAGCGTACAAAAACTTCGACTGAGTCCGAAGTTGAACTACATCCATTGATGCTAACTTCTACCCAGTAGAATCCTGAGGTACCTGTTCCTGCATTTGGAATTTCAGGATTGGCAACATTACTGGTGAAGTTGTTGGGACCAAACCAGGTATAAGTTGCTCCGTTAATTGGATTGATATTTAATTCCAGCGTTTCGCCTTCACACAGTTGATTGCCAGCCGTTGCATTGGTACCCGGAACATCCAAGACCGGATTGGCTCTGATAATGACCTGCTCCTGATTCGATGGTTCTGAGAAACAGCCGTCCAGTTCTACAATCACGTAATAAATTCCGGATTGAAGCGGTGTCGTATTGCCAATGGTTAAGACCGGATTGCTACCGGATTCAAAATTGGTTGCAACGCCATTTCTAAAAATATACCAATGATAAGTGTAACCAGTACCGGTTAAACCCTGTGCAATCAAGGTCAGTGCTTCGTCTGCACAAAGGCTGGTTTTGTTAACCGCCAAAACAGCGGGCTCAGGACTTGGATTCACAAACAATTGTGTTGGTCCGGCTGGTACAAAACACCCGTCTGCTGAAACACTTAATTGATAAGTTCCAGCCATTTGAACTGTCACCGGATCTAAGACCGGATTTTGATCATTAGACATGAAACCATTAGGTCCTGTCCAGGTGTATGTTGCATTAGGAATCGCATTTACTGAAAATACTACGGCATCTCCTTCACATGCAGGATTTAAAGCTGAAGTGGTATTTCCATATCCTGTTATAGGAGGAGTTCTATTGATGTCTATAAAAATTGGGTCAGACATATCACTTTCGCAACCATCGACCACTACCTGAACAAAGTAATTTCCACTTTGTCCGGCGTCCGGATCATTGATCACATAGTTTGGATTTCCCGTAGTTGTCAACAAAAAGAGCTGACCACCAAAATTGTGGTACCATCTGTATTGGACATTGGAGCCGGCAACCTGGTCGGTTGAAAGTGTCACATTATCACCTTCACAAACAACTGTATTGTTTGCACGAATTACAGGTTTTTCCGGTTTTTCAGATACAAATACTTCAACATTGGCTGGGTTGGACACACAACCATCTTTGCTTACTACTACTTGGTATATACCTGCGTCCACTGGGGATGCATTTAAAATAACCGGATTCATATTATTGGATGTAAATCCATTGGGACCACTCCAATCATAGCTTGCTCCTGCAATATTGTCTGCAAACAATTCTATCGTTTCGCCTTCACAAAGGGGATTACCCGAACTAGAATTGGTAGTAGGATCATTTATAGTCAGGTCATTGGCAATCGTAATGGCAATGGGATTGGACCTGTTTGAAATACAACCATCTACTGTTACCATTACAGTGTAATTTCCACTTACCCGATTTGGTGAATCCGGTAATGTAATCGAAGGAACATTGGTTGAGCCAATCAAAACAGGATTGCTCCCCGGCTCTTCTACGTACCAGTCGTAAATTACATTTTGACCATTGTAACTTGAAGTATTCAAAGTAAGATCCAAGCTTTTACAAATACTTGCGTTGTCTGCACCAATTAGTGGATCTGAAGGTTTGTCTGAAATGAAAACTTCAGTGCTTGCCGCCGGAGCATTACAACCATTTAAACTGATGTTTACTTCATACAAACCTGCATCTGCAAGGGTGACATTGGTTAACATCGGACTCTGGCCATTGAAAGTAAATCCGTTTGGACCTGTCCAGGAATACGTAGCGCCTGCAATTGTATCAGTGCTTAATTGTATGGTTGCACCTTCACATGCGGGGTCATTGGCAGCCGTTGTATTTTGAGGATTATTATTTAAAATAACGGGGTTGATCTGTATTTCAACACTATTGGAAGGATCAGAAACACAACCATCAACCGTAACAACTACAGAATAAAATCCTGAAGTTCTGTTTGCCATATCCGGTATGGAAATGCTAGGAACATTGGATGTGCCTATGATGAATGGAGGGTTTCCTCCACTCTCCAGATACCAGTCATAACTTACTACGGTTCCACTAACACCTGTTGTACTTAAATTTAAAAGTTCACTTCCACAAATCTCAGTATCATTTGCATTGATATCAGGGGTAGCAGGAGCAGGATTTACATAGACTTCAGTGCTCTCAGGATTAGCTGAACAGTTATTGTTGCTAACAGTCACTGTGTAGGTTCCTGCATCATTTGTTCCGGCATTTGTAATAACCGGATTTTGAACGTTTGAGGTAAAACCGTTTGGTCCTGTCCAGGAGAAATTCATTCCTGAATCGACATCAAGCATTAGTTGGATGTCATTTCCTGAACAAACCGGATTTGCCTGGCTGCTAATATTTGAAATGCTAATAATTTCCGGAACATCACTCACGCTAACTGAAACCGGATCTGACATTTCAGATTCACAAGTTGCAGAAACTATTTTTACGGAATAATCACCGGAATAAGCCATGCTATTGACGGTTTGCGTCAAAAAGGGATTGAGGGTCGTTGTGAAAATTACATTTCCGGAACCTTGATTGATAAACCATTGGTACTGGATATTACTTCCATTTACCCGACCTGTAACGAGGGTAAAGGATTCGCCATCACAAACTTCTGTTTTGTTAGTGGTAACAACAGGCTTTGTAATTTCAGAATGTACATCCAACATCACATCCTCAGGAAATGAAAAACAACCTAAAGTAGTTTCTAAAACCACCGTCCATAGTCCCGAGTCTTGTGCTGAAAGAGTTACTATTTCGTATTCGATAGGATCAGGGAAGACAACTGTATCAGAAATAAGTGCACCAGATGGAGATGCCCAATGAACATAAACAGTATCTCCTGATACCATGCCCGCGGTTAGAGTGAAGGTATAAGATTCACCTTCACAGAAAGTTCCGCCCTGGCCAACACTGGTTATGGCAGGAACATTCACACCCACACAATCAAACTGGCGGAAATTATCTACGCCATTGTTATCTGAATCAGGACAAGGTGCGCCGTTCTGACATTCATCCTCATCACTCAATCCATCGTTGTCGCTATCCAGATCGTCTATATCCGGGGTTCCGTCATTGTCTGAATCAGGACAAGGGAATCCGGTTTCGCATTCATAATTGTCATTGATACCATCGTTATCTCTGTCAGGATCCTGAAAATCAGGAATTCCATCGCCATCCAAATCCCTCGGATTGGAAGTTACCACTAAAGGATTGCCATTGGCATCTGCGATGGGTTGACCGAAGGCATTGACCATTGGAGTGCCTTGTCCTAGAATGCCGTCTAAATCAGAATCTGGCAAGAAGGCTTCCAATACATCAGGAATACCGTCATTGTCACTATCAAGAGAAATATAGTCAGGATTTCCCAGGGTGTCAGAATTTGTAGGAGCTGAAGTAGTTGGTGGCAAAGCACCATCTACATCGGAAATGGCAAGGCCATTTGCATCTACCACCGGGGTTCCATTTCCTATTTCCCCATCATTGTCAGGGTCAGGAAGGGAAGCTTCGGCTACATCATTGATGCCATCGTTGTCGCTGTCTCTGTCTAAATAATCCCTTACTCCATCATTATCGGTATCAACCGGGAAAACCAAAGGAGTATTTTGGTTGGGATCAATGGCATTTGAGAAGCCGTTGGACGCGAAACCAAAACTTACATCAGCTCTGCCGTCATTATCCGTGTCAAGATTACCATTGGATCCTTCAGTAATATCATGAATCCCATCATTGTCAGAATCCAGATCCAAGAAGTTTAAAACTCCATCGGAATCGGTATCAATAATTGTATAATTTTCTATTGCATCGGGACCATCCGGATTGGTAGCCAAAGGATTGAAAAACCCGTTCAATCCAAAGTCAGATGGATTTCCATCCAGGATACCATCACCGTTGAGGTCGAAACCGGTATGTCCGGATTCGAAAAGGTCGGAAATTCCGTCGTTGTCACTGTCAATGTCAAGGTGGTTTGGAATATTGTCGCCATCTGTGTCAAAAATAGATGGAATTTGATCGCAAATTCCATTCATATCTGCATCTGGGCATCCATGGCTAAAGGCCGGATCATCTGCGTCTTCAAAGTTTAAAACGCCATCAAAATCTTCATCACCACTTGGATCAAAGGCAAAATTCAAACATGCATAACCTGATACAAGCTGGCAATACTCCCTTTTATCCGGAATCCCGTCATTATCATCATCTAAGTCAAATCTATCTTCAATTCCGTCATTGTCAGAATCTACAATTGGAACAGGATTGGTGCAATCTTTTAACACTGTGATCATGATATCACTCTGCAATGCTCCGGTGAATTCAACCTGAGTCCACATGTCCAACAGTTTTTCATCACCAAAATTATCACTGTAGGTAAAAGGTATATTGGTTGGCAAGGGAAGAGGAGAAGCAGGGTCTCCACTTTTTGGGCCGCCAATACTTTGGTGATTGTAGGTAAAAGCATCAGAGTTGACCAATGCAGGGTTGTTGACCAATTCTACGGTAACACCTCCAAGGTCATTTTCAATATCAGACATCATAATGTGGATTTCACCTGACAACATCGTCAATTGATATCCAATAACCTGGTCGGGTCCAATAGGCATTTCGTTGCCAAATCCGTCCAAACCATCCCAAAAGATCGAGTCAACCCCAATTTCCAATGGTTCTAGTATCGTTCTGTCGATAGAATCAGTGAAAATACCGTTGTTGTCGAGGTCAAGTCTAAGTCGCCCTGTTCCTTCCTGATCCGTAGAGAATTTAAAATAACCTCCGACCCCTGGTTGAAGGGCATTATTTAAACAAGGAAGACCAAGAGGATTGTAAGCTACTACATCAAAGCCAAGGAAATTCACATGTGTAGGTGGAGTTGGAAAATAAAGCCAGGTAGTATGGGTATTATTTCTAAAAACATCAGTAGTTTTTGCCGTCAAGGGCATAGAGGGGTCTGGGGGATTGAAGAATATTTTGTTGTTGACAATTTTATCTCCCAAATCCTCTGCCTGTGGTTCGTACAGGTAAAATTTACCTGGTTGCCAGAATTGAAAATCAAAGGCACGGGTTATAGACGATTCCAAAAATGACTGATACAATGGTGTTCCCAGATGATCAGTGATTCCAACATTATTAGAAAAAAGCGGAAAACCCCAGGGATCGGTGTTGTTGAATTTTACTTTATGGACAAATCCTTTTTTGTTCAGAACATAAAATTCAGCCGAAGTAGGATTACCATTTCTTGAAACAATGGAGTGGTATTCATTAGAAAATACCCGTCCTTCTACCGGCAGTCCAAATGCATTTCCGGGAGTTCCTTGTGTTACTGTGATGTCCCATGCCAAAACCACCCTTTGATTGGTGGGCTGATTGGCAATTCTGGTCCAAGAGGCCCCATTCATAATATTAATAAAAGAAGACCCCTGATAGGTTGGGTATTCAAACGTAACTGTCCAGATACCGGTTTGGCCGGCCACAACAGGCACAGTGCCCGGTACATATCCCGGACCCAATCGAATCCCTCCACCTGTCGGACCATTTCGTTCTTCTATGTCGTTGTTGATAATTGCTTTGCCGACATTGGCTCCGGTATTATCAAAAGTAGCATGAAGGGTACCATCTGGCCGATATACTTTGATGAATCCACCCGCAATACCAATATGGCTTGAACCCACATTGATGTATTCGCCCTGCTTGGCAAAGACTTTAAATTGTTGCGCTTGTTCGGCCCATAAAAAAAGCCGATAGCCTGGGAATTGGGTGAAATCTTTGGAACCTTCAGCGAAGGTGGTGCTTTGGAGCATCAGCAAAAGTGAGATCAGTCCAAATAAAGATTTGAACATCTTTTGAGATGGTTTCTGGAGGGTGTTTAACATTATGTCCATGAGACTTTTTATCTCTTTTTAAATTATTAATATTTATATAATAAAAATATTAATTCGTTTAGAGATACGCCTGTACTTGGTTTGTGTTGCATTTGAGGATTTCTAGCAATAAAATTTCATTTATGATGTGGTTAAATGGCTGATTTTTACGTTTATTCTGCATTTTTTTAAGAAAATGCGGCCTTTTCGGATACCTTTTTTAAAAAAATGGTACTAATAGATAAAGAATTTATCCCCGAATATTTTCAGGCGGGGATAATTCCTACCTTTGATAAAAAGCTATTGAAAACGAAAAAATCAAATCATGACCGTACAAATTGACCAGGCTTATCAGGCCCTAGAGAAATATTTTGGTTACCATACCTTCCGGCCTTTGCAGGAAGAAATCATTCAACGGCTCTTGGAAGACAAGGACACCGTTGTAATTATGCCCACCGGTGGCGGAAAATCCCTTTGTTTTCAGATTCCTTCAATTATCAAAGAAGGAATTGGAATCGTAGTTTCTCCATTGATTGCTTTGATGAAAGACCAGGTGGAAGGACTTTTGGCTTCGGGAGTTAAGGCAGCATTTTATAATAGTTCCTTATCTCCTGCAGAACAAAGGCAGGTGGAAATGGATGCTTTGGAAGGCAAGTTGGATTTATTATATCTCTCACCTGAAAAATTGATGAGTGGCAATTTTCAGACTTTATTGCAAAAGTTGAAGGTCAATCTATTTGCAATCGACGAAGCCCACTGTATTTCTTCCTGGGGACATGATTTCCGTCCGGAATACCGTCAATTGGCTTTTTTAAAAAATAAATTTCCAAACATCCCTGTAGTTGCTTTGACCGCTACTGCAGACAAGGCCACCAGAAAGGATATCGGTAAACAATTGCATTTACAAGATTCACAATTGTTTATCGCATCTTTTGATCGCCCAAACCTAAGTCTGGAAGTTCGTGCCGGTCGAAAGAAATGGCAACAAATAGTTGATTATATTTTAAAAAGGCGTGACCAATCCGGCATTGTTTATTGCAATAGCAGGAATGCAACTGAAGACCTTGCAGCAAAATTAAATGAACATGGCATCCAGGCTGGATTTTATCATGCGGGCATGACCGATGTAGAAAGGAGCCGAATTCAGGAAGCTTTTATCAATGACCAGATTCCGGTTATTTGTGCCACCATCGCCTTTGGGATGGGTATTGATAAAAGTAATATCAGGTGGGTCATCCATCACAATCTTCCGAAAAACATGGAAGGTTTTTATCAGGAAATTGGGAGAGCCGGAAGGGATGGGGCAGAGGCAGATACGCTCTTGTTTTTCTCTGTTAGTGATATGATTTTCCACAAACGGTTTATGAATGAAGGCCCGGAAGAATTCAGAAAACTGCAGCTGAATAAGTTGAAAAGTCTGGAATCTTATGCTAGGGCTGTAGTTTGTAGGCGAAAGATTTTGCTGAGTTATTTTGGAGAATACCTGGAGAAAAACTGCGGTAATTGTGATGTCTGTACTTCCCCTCCTGAAACTTTTGACGGAACTGTTTTGGCTCAGATGGCACTTTCAGCGGTTGCCAGAATGCGCGAAACTGCAGGGGTGCAATTGTTGATTGATGTATTGCGCGGTTCGAAGAAAAGAGATGTGCTGGAACGTAGATTTAATAACATCAAAACCTACGGAGCAGGCAAAGATTATAGTGATGCCGACTGGCAGGTTTTTATAGGACAAATGATTCATCAAGGCCTTTTAGAGATTGCTTTTGATGAAAAATATTCCCTTAAACTTACTGAAGTAAGTCGTGAGGTTCTTTTTGAAGGTAAAAAAGTACAATTAGTACAACCTTCAACGGTTGAAGCCATTGAAGCAGAAAGGGAGGCAGAAAGAAAAACCGGCGCCCCTGATACCCTGATTCAATATGATCAGGCATTGTATGATTTATTGAAGGAAGTAAGAATGGATCTCGCAAAGAAATACAGTGTGCCTCCATACATTGTTTTCAATGACAAAACGCTGCAAGAGATGGCAGCAGTCCGACCGACTGATCCTGCTCATTTTTTCTATATCAATGGAGTAGGAGAGACGAAGAAGGATCGCTATGGCAACTTCTTTTTAGAGGCTATTAAAAAATATGGGCAGGAAAACGGGATAGCAGAATCTGAATTATTTAAGGTTCCGCAAGCACCACTCATCGTGCAGAAACCTACCAAAGCACAAAAAAAAGACACGGTTACCGAGACCCTTGAATTTTTTAAAAAAGGGATGAGTGTTGAAGAAATTGCTGCTGAAAGGGGCTTTGTTCCTTCCACCATTTTAAGTCATCTTATCAAAGCCTATCAGAAAGGAGAAGATGTCGATTTGGCAAGTGTGTTGGATAGAAAAATCTTACTTCAAGTTCAAAATGCAATTGCAAAATTAGGAGATGCTGCCTCCTTGAGAGATCTATTTGATCATTTTGAAGAACAAATCCCTTACCCCGAATTGCGTGTAGCAGTGACAGTGTTGCAAAAAGAGGTATTCACTGAGTGATAAATTCGCCATTTATCACGAAAATTTTTGAAAAATGGTCTAATGCTGTGGCTTTGTTTAATTTTGGGGCCTAACCGGCTGAAAAAATTGAACATGCGTTTTATCACCTTGACCATTTTACTCATTTTTTGTTTGAGTCAAAACCTGTTTTCTCAGGGAACATCTGACATTTCTATCGGGGCTGCAAGGGCTCAAGGGAAAATTCAATTGGATGGAATGTTGGAGGAAGCTGATTGGCAGCAAGCAGAGATGATAACCGGTTTTCATCAAAACTTCCCTTTTGATACTTTGCTGGCGGAATTGCAAACTGAGGTCAGGATGACCTTCGATGATGCTTTTTTATACATAGGCGCCAAAATCTACGAACCCAGAGAAGATTACATCATCCAATCTCTGAAAAGGGACTTTGAGCCGGGCCCAACCGATGTTTTCATCGTAAACATTGATCCATTCAAAGATAAGTTGACGGGGTTTCATTTTGCGGTTTCTCCTTTCAATGTGCAAAGAGAGGGTTTGATTGACGATGGTAAAAACGTTTCCAGGAGCTGGGATAACAAATGGTATTCTGCTGTTTCAAATACAGCTGAATATTGGACAGTTGAAATGGCCATTCCGTTTAAGACCCTTCGTTATAAACTGCAACCTGGGGAAAATACCTGGCGCATCAATTTCGCCCGAAACAGTGTCAAACAAAATGAACAGTCCTCCTGGGGTAGGATTCCACGCCAATTTGGTATCAATAATATTGCTTTTTCAGGTACTTTGATTTGGAAAACTCCTCCTCCCAAACCGGGATTGAACATCTCATTGATACCATATGTGACTGCTGAGGCAGAAAGAGATTATGAATTAAGGTTGCCTTTTGAGGATAATTACAATGCAGGATTGGATGCGAAAATAGCTTTAACTCCTTCCTTAAATTTGGATTTAACCATCAATCCGGACTTCTCGCAAGTAGAAGTGGACAGGCAAATTATCAACCTGAGCAGGTTTGAGCTCTTTTTTCCGGAAAGGAGGCAGTTCTTCCTTGAAAATGAAGACCTTTTTGCCAAATTCGGATTCCCCACCAGTCGCCCGTTTTTCAGCAGGAGAATCGGACTTTCTTTCGGAACCATCAGGAGAAGGACCACATCCGGCGACACCATTGAAGTAGCCAGGCAGGTTTCTGTTCCGATTATTGCAGGAGCCAGACTTAGTGGAAAGTTAGATGACAACTGGCGCATCGGTTTGTTGAATATGCAAACAGCCAAGGTGGAAGATATCAATTTGAACCCTTCTAATTACACAGTCGGTGTTTTACAAAGAAAGGTTTTTGAGCGATCGTATGTAGGAGCTGTCTTTGCTAATAAAGAAAACTTTGTGCAGGATGCAGAAGGTAATTACAGCCTGGATCCGGGAGCTTCAAATCGGGTAGTAGGATTGGAATACAATCTGTTTTCTGCAGACAATAAATGGGAAGGTGAGTTTTTCTATCACCGATCTTTTTCAAATGGTTCAAACGAAGATGCTCAGGCAGCAGCTATTTTTCTTGGATACAATACCAGGCACTGGAGCTTTTTTATGCCAACCCATTACGTGGGCAGGAATCACCGGGCAGATATTGGCTTCATTCCGCGACCCGGATTTTTGGCTTTGTCTCCCGGAGTAAGTCACATCTTATTTCCAAAATCAGAATGGTGGTCAAAAAGAATCATCAGTTACGGAGTAGGTATTTCAACCGGCTTTACGTACAGTCCTCCTGATTTCAATAGAACTGATCAGAATATCAGCCCTTATTTTTTCGTGGCATTTCCGGGAAATAGTGAGTTGAATATTGGAGTGGGAAGGAATTATATTTACCTGTTTGCACCGTTCGATCCTACTCAATCGGGGGAGAATATTTTGGCCCAGGGAACGGATTACATCACCCATGGAATGAATATCAGTTTCAATTCCGATCAAAGGAAGAACTTTTATTTTGATGTAAATGCGGAGTATGGTGGTTTCTTCAATACCCAAGGATTGCAAGCGGATGGATCTTTGAATTTGAGGGTTCAGCCATACGGGGTTTTGGCGGTTTCTTTCCAATACACCAATTTGCAAGTGAATGAAACCGGTAAAAACTATGATTATTGGATTATCGGTCCAAGAGCAGAGATGGCCTTTACAAGAAATCTGTTTTTAAGCGCCTTTTTGCAATACAATACACAGGCAAATAATGTCAACCTGAATGCCAGGCTTCAATGGAGATTTCTTCCTGTTTCAGATTTGTTTTTGGTTTATACGGACAATTACTTCTCAGACCAGTTTTTTGTAGATCCGGGAGTAAAAAACAGGGCTTTGGTATTGAAAGCAACGTATTGGTTGAATCTGTAATATTTGAAAGGGACAAGGAGAATTAAATTCTTTCGGCATCAAATCCCGCTTCTTCTACAGCTTCTAAAATTGCCTCTGCATTGATTCCTTCGGCTTCGACGGTCAGGATTTTATCAGGATTGTCCGTATCAACATTCCAGGATTTGACTCCTTCTACATCATTGATGAATCCGGTAACTGAACGAATGCAGTTTCCGCAATTGATATTGGTCTTGAATTGAAATTTTTCCATTGTTTTATTTTTTAAAATAACGCCCCAAGGTAATCAGGGTTGATTACAATAATGGAAAAAAATTTCAGGTCTAATTTTTAAACCGCCAGCCTTAATTTGTTGGGATTCTGAAAACGATATTCCACCCTGGTTTGCCTAAAGCCTAATGCTTCGAGCTTAGAAGCTACCTGATGGTCATCGCTTAAATGCATGGCCAAATCGCCATTGCTGAGATTGATTAATTTATCGAAGAAATCGGCAATGAATTCTTCGGTCTGGAATTTCTCTGAGATGGCGTAATAGGCTAAAGTGTGGCTGGCTTGATGTCCGTTGTGGCCGGATTTGTGAATGATGGCCACCGCTACTGGCTCTGCTGCCTGTGTTACCACCAAAATTAATCCGCCAAATGAAGGACAATCTTTGATGGCATATTCTACAGCCATTTGAATTTTTGACTTTGGAACGCCAAGGTGTTGTTCCAAAAATTTTATTACACCCAGTTTCTCAAATGGTGAAATTCCCGTAAATGCATCAAATACGGTGTAATTACCCATAGTATGTACTGCTTTATTTTCCCAAAAAACCGATCATTTTAGATTCGGGAGGACGAATATAAAAAATGCTGCAAAATTTCAAAAAGATAAAATGAAATTTTGCAGCACTCGCATTATTGAAAACTATAATTTGAAAATATATAGTTTTTTAAATGTTTTTGGAGTTGTATTACTGAATTTTTACGGTTTATCGGTGCCTCCAACTTTGCTGAAGTCGTTTTTCAATTTGTTATCCAAAAAGTTGGTCATGGCTGTGTACAAGTGTAATCTTCTACCAGGTCCGTAGATACCATGATTTTGATTTGGATAATAATAGGTGTCGTATTGTTTATTGGCTTCGATCAAAGCATTGGCCATTTCGGCTGACTGCTGGAAGTGCACATTGTCATCACTCATTCCATGTACCAGGAAGTAATTTCCTTTCAGACGATCCGCAAAGTTTACAGGAGAGTTGTTTTTGTATCCTTCTTCATTGTCTTTTAAGGTACGCATAAATCGCTCGGTATAAATGGTGTCATACCATTTCCAACTGGTAACCGGAGCAACAGCAATGGCAGCTTTGAATACATCATTTCCTTTCAACAAACACAAACTGGACATGTAACCACCATAAGACCAACCAAAGATTCCGATTCTGTTGGCATCTACATAGGGCATATTTCCAAGGTATTTAGCTGATTCAATCTGGTCGATGGTTTCCAAATGACCCAATTGCAGATAGGTACATTTTTTAAATTCTTCTCCTCTTCCTCCTGTTCCTCGGTTGTCTACACAAGCAACGATGTATCCTTTCTGTGCCAACATTTGGAACCACCAGTAATTGCTTCCATGCCAACTGTTAGTTACTTGCTGGCTACCGGGACCTCCATACAAATACATGAAAACAGGATATTTCTTATTGGGATCAAAATCTGCGGGTTTGATCATCCAGCCGTTCAGATTTACATCATCCTTGGTATCGAAATTGAAAAATTCGACATCGGTGACATTGTAATTTTCTTTCAAATCATTGATGTGCTGATTGTTTTCAATGGTACGAAGCAATTTCCCTTTTCGGTCGTGCACAGTATATTCCGGGGCACTGTTTATGGTTGAAAAAGTATTTACAAAATAATCGAAGGTGTTTGAAAAACGAGCACTGTTCCATCCGGTCTTGCTACTCAATTTTTTGATTTCACCACCTTTCAAACTTACACTATACACTTCGCGGTTTAAAGGACTTTCTTTTCCCGCCTCGAAATACACCAGTCCGTTCATCTCATCCACACCGTACAAAGAACTTACTTCCCAATTGCCTGAGGTAAGTGCCTGGGTCTGATTGCCTTTCATGTCATACATATAAATATGGTTCCATCCGGTAGGAGTTTCACTTACCCAAAGGAAATGTCCTCCACTTTTCATAAAGGTCAGATCGTCAAATACGTTTTCAGAAATGTACCATTTGTTGGTTTCTTCAAACATTACCTCCGTTTTGCCGGTCTTTGCATCTGCAAGCAGCAATTCCAGGTGGTTTTGAAGTCGATTCAAGCGGAAAATGCACAATTTATTGGGGTCGCGGGTCCATTTTATTCTTGGGAAATAAATATCCGTCTCTGCTCCTGTTTGAGCTTTTACAGTCTTTTTGGTATTCACATCGTAAATATGAACTGTAACAACCGAGTTCTTTTCACCTACTTTTGGATACTTAAAAGTCTCATAATCCGGATACAATTCGCCCGTATAATTGGTCATGGTAAATTGAGGAACTTCAGATTCGTCGAAGCGATAAAAGGCAATTTTTTGCCCGTCAGGAGACCATTCGAATCCTTGAGAGAATCCAAATTCTTCTTCATACACCCAATCCAGGGCACCATTGATGATGCTATTGGTTTTTCCGTCGGTAGTAATTTGAGTAGTAATTCCTGTTTTTAAATCCTTTACGTAAAGGTTGTTTTCAACAACAAAGGCGACCTTGTCCGTAGCATCGTTGAAGGTGGCATACATTTGTTTGTCCCCATCATACAGTTGAGAAACTTTTTCACCATCAAAAATATAGTAGTTGGATTTTGAGGACCGGCGGTAAATGCTTTCACGAGCAGTAGCCAGGATTATTTTCTTCTCATTTCCACTGAATTCGTAATTGTTGATTTTTCCGGGAAATCCATCTTTTTCTTCAAAAGCGGCAGCTTCAAAAATGGTTTCTACCTTTTTCCCTGTCAACAGGTCGTATTTTTCTATGGCGTTGTCTTCCAGAAGTGTATAGTGTTGACCATCGTTCATGAAGCGGAAGCCGGGGATATAATTTTGTCTGAATTCACCGTTTTTCCAGATTCCTTCCAGGCTGATTTCATTTTGAGCATAAAGGGAGCTTGCACAAACAAGCAGTGCAAAAATGCCGGATACAAACAATCTCATATTATTGGTTTAATTCTTAATGGGCAATATGCTTGAAGCAAAAATATCTAAAAAAGCAGGAAGCCCCATCATGGTTTTGATGTGATGTTGAAATTGGGACTAAAACCGACTTTTTTAAAAATTATATTTTAAAATACACCAAATAGCACGGAAGCCGTCTTTCCAACCAATTTTCTTGCCCTCAGCATAGGTACGGCCATAATAGGAGATTCCAACTTCGTAAATTCTGATGTTGTTAATCTTAGCAATTTTTGCTGTCACCTCAGGCTCAAATCCGAAGCGATTTTCTTTTAAATCCAGGCTTTGGATGATATCGGTTCTGAAAAGTTTGTAACAGGTTTCCATATCTGTAAGGTTAAGATTGGTAAACATGTTGGAAAGAAAGGTGAGGAATTTGTTGCCAATGCTATGCCAGAAGAATAGAATTCGATGCGGTTTCCCACCCATAAATCTGGAACCATACACCACATCTGCAAATCCTTCAATAGCTGGCCTTAAAAGAATGTTGAACTCCCTGGGATCATATTCCAGATCAGCATCTTGCACGATTAAATAATCTCCCGAAGCATGTTTGATTCCGGTATGTAGGGCAGCTCCTTTACCCATGTTGACTTCATGTTTGAGGTAGTGGATGTCCATGTCCGGATGGCTACCCATGTAATTTTTGACCTTATGCTCGGTTTTATCGGTCGAGCAATCATTGATAACAATGAATTCTTTTTTGATTCCATTGACCAGTTCCACAGCCTTCAACTTATCGAGAATATTGGTTATCGTAGCTTCCTCATTGTAAGCCGGAATAATAATGGAGAGTTTCTTAATCACCTGTTTTTCGTTTTGTTGGTACAAATGACGCAAAATCTGGGTACATATTGTGGATCATTTGACAACCTGTTTCGCGTTTTTTCTAAAATGGTATTTTAAATTACGAATATGGGGGGGAGGGGTGGAATAACAATTAACCCTTTAAATGTTGAGGCGAATCAAATTTACCAATTCAAGAAGGAGGGAAAACACCCATTATCCAATTTGGCGTGTTGATCCATGATTGGGCAAGAAAGACAAGACGTGTCTCCCCCTTGAGGGGGTCGGGGGGTGATTTTCCACCAACTCAAAATATAAAACCAACAATCTGATACTTTTCCCACCGAAATGGTACTAATAGATAAAACTATGGATCGAAACCACTATTACAATAAAAGCCTTTTGGAAAATGCGCGAGAGTTGCGAAAACATGGTACAAAAGCAGAACGAATTATTTGGAATGATCTACTTCGAAAAAAACAAATGTGTGGATATAAATTTTTACGTCAAAGATCAATTGGACCTTTTATCGTAGATTTTTATTGTAAGGAGTTAAGGTTAATAATTGAAATTGATGGATTTACCCATTCAATGGAGGGTGCTGCCCAAAGAGATGAAAGTAGAGAACGATATTTATTATCTATTGGAAATCAATTGCTTAGGTTCGCAGGTACTCAAGTGTTTCATGAATTGGAAACTGTTCGATTGAGAATAGATAACTGGATAAAGGTTAGAGAGAAATTAAATAGTTGAGGTTTGAGTTTGAGAATGGTGGAATTTTTCACCCCCCGACCCCCTCAAGGGGGAGGCATATATGCCTGTGTCTCAAGGAGGAGACTTGGACTCCTTTGTCTCTTTTTAGAGAAGATTAATCTTTGTTATCTTAAATGAAAAAAGAAGCGTCTCCCCCTGGAGGGGTCGGAGGGTGATTGTCTTGTCCTGAAATAGGTTGACACACACAACTCGTCACTCGTAATTCGTCACTCGTCATTTGAACCTTTCCTCACTCCCTAACCCCTTCCATCACCAAATCATCCATGTAAGTGATTTTTGAGCCCCCGGCACTATATAGGTGGACGCTGATTTCATCAAAGGGCTGATCCGGGATTTTGGTAGAAAAAGAGATTTCTTTCCATTCGCCGGAATTTAGGATGCGATGTACGCGAACGAATTTAGATTTGATGTTTTGTCCATTTTGATTGAAGGAGATGGTGAATTGTGGCATGGACCAAAAGCTATACTCTTTTTCCGGGGTATAAAACCAGGCTTTGCAGCGAATCCAATCAAAATCTTTTATAGTTGGTTCAGAACTTAATTTTATTGGAGTACTGAATTCTTGCGTAGGGCTGACATAAGTTGAAAAATTGCCATTGTGTAAGAAATCTTTACTTAGTCTGCTTTTGTCAGCAAGGTTTTCAAATCCATCCTGCAATATTATTTTAACTTCCGATGCTTCTTTTTCAAAATATTCATCCGTGTCCTGAAGCAGGAAATCAGTCTCTTTTACATTCCAATTTAGAAAGACCTTTTTAAAAAATGCTTTACTGGTATATTCTGTATCCAAAGCGCCCTGGTGAGTCATAAAGAGGTTTAAAAAGATACCAAAACCGGCGACTACCAATGATATAAGTGTCAGGATTTTTTTAGAAAAAGCAAATTGAAATGCCGCAGCCATCGGGAATGCAAGGGCGGGATAAATGTCGATCATGGCTCTCTGTCCCCAGCCTCCTCCATACCACCAAATATCCCATGAGGCAACCAGCCAAAGGTGGAAGACAAACAGAATCGAAATAGGCCAAAAAACATTTTTCCATTTTTTAAAAAGTGGAATAAAACCCAAAACTGAAATAAACATCAAGGGTGTGTAGATAAACCAGCCCTTTCTGTAACTAAAAAGTACATTGGGAAAATGAGGGCTTAAAAAAGAAAATCCCTGGTCTTCGTAGCTGTATTCCAGCCAGGTTCCTGCCGCATATTTCCAATAAAAAAGTTGGATAAAACCAATGGCACCCATTACTATTCCTGCAACCAGCAGGTATTTCCATTGCCTTGAGAGCCATCCAAAATGACTTTTCCCTTCTACTATTTTCCAAAAAAGAGGAAGGAAAATAAAAATGGCATCGGTTGGTCGCATTAAAGCTGCCAGCCCGCAGATTATTCCTATTAAAACAGCTTTTTTGAAATCAGGATTTTCATAAAATTTAATGGTAACCCAGATTAGTAAAGCCATTAAAAAGAAAAGATAAGTATGAGGCGAGGTATAATCGAAAGAGGCGTATTGATAATAATTGGTGCCCAGTAATAATATCAGAATGGTGACCGCGACCGCATTTTCAGTAAAATATCGGAGGAGAATCAATCGGGTGAGCCAAATTCCTAAAAAGACAATCAGTACTCCTCCAAGTGAAATAGCAATTTGATAAGGCAGTGAAAATCCATCTGCCGGATAATCACTGAGCTTTGCTACAAAATGTCCAATGGCAAAAAAGGGAAGGTACATTGCGGCAGTTCCTGCGGAATATTTGAAAACTTTATTGCCGGATTTGCCGTCGTAGGCCTGATAAAAATCCCCCGGCCATTGGTATTTCTGAACCAGTGAATCTTTAAAGGAAAGCCTTTTTACATCTTTATAAATAAAAGTAGCAGGAAGGTAAAGATAGTAACCTAATACATCGAAGGTAAGCACACCATTGGAGGTTTCACTTTTCCATCGGTGTTCTTGAAATACCCTGATGCTGATGACCAGAAATCCAAGGATTAATGCCCAAAAAGAAATACTTTTTAGGAGTGGCTGTTGTTTTAATCTATTCATTTTGAGCGATAGTCTTCCAAAAGTAGGATGGGGGATTTGAACCTAAAAACTTATACCGTTAATTGTCTATTAAATTGCCATCCTTTCTGTTCAACTAAAAAGAACATTTTGCGTTACCTTTGTACTAATAAGATTGAGTCTAAATAATTTTGAAAATCATTCTTTCCAAAAAGGAAAAAAATCAGATATAACTATGCAACCAACTGCTGTAAAAAGTCCGGTATTGATTTACACCGAGCAAACCCCAAATCCTGAGTCCTTGAAATTTGTTACCAACAGAATGTTGTACAAGGGAACAGCGGACTTTAGAGAAGCCGAATTTGCACAAGAGTGGTCTCCTTTGGCCACCGAATTGTTTGAAATGCCTTTTGTAAAAGGTGTTTACATCTGTAATAATTTTGTAACCATCACCAAAGAATTCAACTACAGCTGGGAAGACATCATGTTGAAGTTGAAGGAGTTCATCAAAGCTTATGTAGGAGAAGAAAAACCGGTTTTAAACGACGGTTTTGCAGAAGCTATGGAAAAAATCGAAGCAGAACGTGGTGTTAGCTACGAATACTCTGGCGACGATGTGGAAATCGTACAAAAAATCAAAGACTTGATCGAGACCTACATCAAACCAGCAGTTGAAATGGATGGCGGTAATATTTCCTTTAAAAAATACGAAGAAGGCATCGTTTACGTAGTGATGGAAGGAGCCTGCAGCGGTTGTCCATCTTCAACAGTTACCTTAAAGGCCGGTATTGAAGGAATGCTAAAAAGAATGATTCCTGAGGTAAAGGAAGTAGTGCAGGAGATGGGTTAAATATTTTAGTTTTTAGGTTTAAAATTTTAAATCTAAAATATAAAACCTAAAATTGTTCTTTCTAACCAACTGCCTATGCCTCATCCACTTCGAATCTTACAAGTAACTGACTTACATGTTGGTAAGCAGGGTGAAGAGACGTTTGGGGTGGATGTTAGGGATAATTTTTTGAAAATATTGGATGCTGCGGTGGCTGAAAATCCGGATTTTTTGGTGCTTACCGGTGATTTGGCCTATGATGTTGGGGAGAATGAGATTTATGAGTGGATGTACAAAAAGCTACAGACACTTTCTTTTCCCTACTATATAATCAGTGGCAATCACGACGATACTGTTAAGATGGCAACGGTCTTTGGCCAAGCAGATCGCCTTGTTGAAGACGAGTTGTATTATTCTTTTTCGCAAAATGGATATCGATTTATCTTTTTAGATACTGCAAAAGCATATTGTCGTGAGCCCCAATATGACTGGTTGAAAAACGAACTCGCCAACACTAAAGAGCCGGTTGTGACTTTCATGCACCATCCTCCCGTTTACGGTGGAGTACCTTACATGGATAACAACCATGCCTTCCAGGAAATGGAGAAAATGCAGGAAGTATTATCTGCTTACGATGGCAATATGCCCATTTACTGTGGGCATTACCACGCTGATAAAATCCTTGTTAAAAACAACCTGACCGTCCACATCACCCCATCCTGTTTCTTCCAAATCGACGACCGCTTCGAAGCTTTCCAGGTCGACCACCACAAAATCGCTTACCGCAGATTGCATGTTGATGAGAAAGGCGTGCGGAGTACGTTGAGGTACTTGGGCTAGTCTTTAGTCTTTGGTCTTTGGTCTTTGGTCTTTGGTCTTTGGTCTTTGGTCTTTGGTCTTTGGTCTTTGGTCTTTGGTCTTTGGTCTTTGGTCTTTGGTCTTTGGTCTTTAAGGTGTTGTTTTTCAGATGTTTACGCAAATTAATTTTGTAATTTTTTTGAACATTTTACCAACATTCCGATAGCGTAGATTTCGTTCTTTTCACCAAAGACCAAAAGGCGCAGCCGCCCCAAAGACTAAAGACCAAAGATTTACAAATCCCCCAACTGCGGCCTGATCACCACCTCTTCTACACAGGCGGCAGGACTCATTTGAGCAACGGACCAGACAGATTCAGCAATATCTGATGCTTGCATAAGTCGTTCTTCCGGGAGTTCGACTCCTTCCCAGGAGGCGGACCAGGTGGCGCCGGGCATGATGGAAGTTACTTTGATGTTTTTTGGCTTTAACTCTTCTCGTAATACTTTGGAGAATCCAAGCATGGCAAATTTTGAAATGCTGTAAGAACCCCCATTTGGATAGGCAATAATGCTTGCAACAGAACACATGTTGATGATGTGTCCGTTTTCAGGTATATGAGGAAGAAGTGCTCTTGTCAAATGATAAGCACTGTATAAATTGGTTTCAATTTGTGCTTCCAACTTTCCGTCCGGCTCTTTGGTGATTTCTCCGGGAAGGAAGACCCCGGCATTGTTAACCAGGATTTCGATTTGAGACTTTTGTTTCATGAGCCAGGCCGCAAAATCCAGAACTTCGGATTTTTTGCTCATGTCTACGGCCTTTGTCAATATTTTGATGTCGGGATATTCCTTTTCAAAGACAGATTTCATGACATCCAGGTCGCTTTCGGTGCGTGAGCAAACTAAAATGTCATATCCATTGGCAGCAAAACGGTGTGCGATGGCCAATCCTATTCCTTTCGTTCCTCCTGTAATCACTATGCTCTTTCCCATATCAATTTTTATTTTTTAAAAAGTTGACTCCATCCAAATTCTGGTTTTTTCCATGTCGTCATGAATCACACGATCGGATTCCAGCATGGGCACAACTTTTCTATAATCCTGATGAAGTTTTTCCAATTTGGCAGCGGTCGGCACCGGTTTTCTGAACTCCAAAGCCTGAGCAGCACACATCCACTCGATGGAAATCAATCGCCAAAGATTTTGAACGATGCGGAAGGTTTTGGTGGCTGCATTGGCGGCCATACTCACGTGGTCTTCCTGCCCATTACTCGATACAATACTGTCAACAGAAGCAGGCGTACAAAGTTGTTTGTTTTGGCTTACAATTGAGGCAGCAGTGTATTGAGCAATCATCAATCCTGAATTGATACCCGGTTCCGGCGTTAGATATGCAGGCAATTCTCTTTGTCCCATCATCAATTGAAATACCCTTCTTTCGGAGATGCTTCCAATTTCAGCCAGTGCCATTCCCAGATAATCCAAAACCAGGGCAATGGGTTGAGCATGAAAGTTTCCACCACTCAAAATTCCATCTGAATCAGGGAAAATAGTAGGGTTGTCGGTAACAGAATTCATTTCTGTAGTAACCACCCTTTCTACATGATCCAAAGCATCAAAGGAAGCTCCCAATACTTGTGGTATACATCTAAAGGCATAAGGATCCTGCACGCTGTGTTTTTCTCCCGAAGCAATTTTGCTCCCATCTCTTAGTTCACGAATGGATTGAGCCGTATCTAATTGACCTTTATGTGGACGAATTATATGAAGTCTTTCATCAAAAGGAGACGTATGACAATTGAAAGCTTCCAAAGACAATGCAGCTGTATTCAAGGCAGCATTTGCCATTTTTCTGGCTTCGATGAGCGACCAAACTGCATATCCGGTAGAAAACTGGGTTCCATTCAAAAGGGCTAATCCTTCTTTGGCAGCAAGGTCGGTGGATTGTAATCCTGCATCTTTCAATGCCTCTGTAGATGGAACTCTTTTTCCTTTGTAGTTTACTTCGCCTAATCCAAGGAGTGGCAAACTCAAATGTGCCAAAGGTGCCAGATCGCCCGAAGCCCCAAGTGAGCCCAATTGGAAGATTACCGGAAGGATATCCCTATTGTAAAATTCTTTCAGCAATTGAACCGTCTCCAGTCTTACGCCTGAATAACCCAGTGAAAGGCTATGAATTTTAAGCAAAAGCATGATTTTAACCACTTCTTGAGGTACTTCATCTCCCGAGCCGGCGGCATGAGATTTTACCAGATTTTCCTGCAGCTGGTGTAGGGTTTCGTCCTTGATGCGGATATCACAAAGGGAGCCAAATCCGGTATTGATACCATAAAACGGTACTTTCTCGGTAGCCAGTTTATTTTCAAGGAAGGAGCGGCAATTTGTTATGGCAGCAATACTTTCTTCCGAAAGTTCAAGAGGCGATTTTTTATCGATGATCTCCGCAATTTGAGAAATGCTAAGCGGAGACGGATGGATATAATGGTTTGGTTGCATTTTGGAAGCAGGTTAAGGCTAATGAATTCGGCCGCAAAGGTAAATTTTTCAGGCTGAATTTTTAGACTTGATGTACTTCCCTAAGGTTTATAGTTTTGTAATAAATCGTTTATTTTTTTAATTTCATCCAAAGCATCCAATGGTTTTTCATCTCCAATTATAAAATGCGTTCCGCACTTGGGACAATCGATTTCTCCTTTTTCAATGATACTTTTCAATTCAATAGAAATTGCATGATTGCAGTTGGGACAAGGAAAAGAAGGTGTGTCTTGAGCCATTTTTTACTTTTTTAAAAAATGAAAGTAAAAATAATGATTATAAAACGGAGGTAACATCGTCAAGTTTCTTTTTAAGTGCCTTTGTGGTGTATATTTCTATGATAATAAGAGGTGTTGGGATTGGGGGAATATGGGATAGGAAGATTTTGAAAAATTATTAGAACCAAATCAATATGGTGTGAAATTTACCTTGAAAGTGCCATCAGTTACCCTAATGGTATCCCCACAAGGATTAGCACCAGAAAATCTAAATGTACCTTCCATATATTCGTTGTTAAAGTCCATTTTTGTTACAACTACAAATGACGGTTCAGATTCAACTAATTTATAGAACTTACATTCAGTTGGTGAATTAATACCAACGGTAATCACTCTTTATAAGCAAAAAAACTGGTATCATTTAATTTTATCGGTTCAGGATACATGAAAAATCCGTATTCTCCATTTGAGGATATACGTAATTGGTCGCTTAGTAGAATATAATCGGTACGAACGGGATCACAATGATCCCAAAATTGTTTTCTCCACAATTAGCACAATAATCCTTCCCATTAACTTTACATTTTAAATGGTTCCAGGCGCAGTTATCACATTTCGGTTCACCGCAATATTGAAAAGAGCGTTCAAGAGGTTCTTGATTACAAGAAAAAGATAAGAAGGAAATAAGTAAAAAAGGAATTAGTGTTTTCATTTTCAAGCTATTTAGAACGTTCAAGTTAGTCTTTTTTAGAATAAAAAACATTAAGAAATTAAGGATAGTTAAGGTGCTTTCCTCTTTAGATGTCGAAATGAAACCCAAGAAAAATCCTTCTTCATGATCCTTCATTTCTTCATGTTGAAAAAGAGTGGACAAAATAAATCATCGACTCACCACAAATCCTTCCGTGCCTACCAATTTTCCATCCTGAAAAATCTGAAGAAAGTAGTTTCCGGGTATCCAATTACTTAAAGGAACAATAGTCGTTACCTCACTTCTTGTGATTCCTTTATGCACGACTTTACCTTCAACATTTACAACCTGAAATTTTAATTCATTTTTCAAGTTGGAAGATTTTATAAGGAAGTTCAAAAAATCAGTAGTTGGATTTGGGTAAATGGAAAGGTCGATATCTATTTCGATATCTTTAGTTGATGAGGTTTGACAATCAGGTATTAGGCATCCATATTGATCCAATTTCAACATCCAACCATATTGATCGATTGGAGGAGTATTGTCATGTGTTTCACCGATTAAAATATATCCTCCATCATTTGTTTTCTCCAAATCATACACTCGTTGGTTTTCTTTAAATGGTGTTGTATCATTTGGAAAATAATATTGTCTCATCCATAAGCTATCTCCTTCAAGTGATACTTTTCCAATTACTCCCACCAATTGGTCTTTATTTTTTACATGATGACCCGCAAAAACATAACCCGAGTTGTCAGCAGCTTTAGTGATTTTCGCAATATTATTTAAATCTGAAGCTTCTGTATCGCGAAATTTGGTCTCCCATTCTATATTCTGGTTAGAATCCAGTTTCATAATTAACAGTTCCTTATAGAACCAATGTCTGAATTCATCAAATTCATCAATAACCCCATTGCAGGTACCAATCACCAACCCATTATCTTCTGTTAGAAGCATGGACTTTGCCCAGTATCTTTGGATGGGGCTTTTAAAATCCCAAACTAGATTCCCCTCTAGATCAATTTTATAAATATAAGTCTGTTCTTTAATATTAATATTAGAATAGAACAGATTACCATATCCAGCCCCAATTAAATAACCGTCTTCAAGAGGTATAACTGATTTTGGAACAATTGAACCGCCAAAACTGGTATAGGCTCTATCCCAAATTTTATTTCCGGAGGTATCTATTTTGGTAATAACACCTTCAATTTTATTGGAATATGGATTAGCATAATAATCAGTGATTATGAAGTTGTCTTGAGGATCTTGAATCATAAAACCTGGAAAGGTGTAATCCGTTAGAGGGTAAAGGTAACCTCGGAATCTTTTTGAAAAAATGGTATCTCCATTACTATTCCATTTGGTAAAAAGAAAGTATCTGTCTTCCTCTCCAATGGAATAGCCGCTTGTAAAAAAATTGCCTTTAAAAGGACAAATTGTTTGTCCCCAAGTTTCAAAGGAGAATGTAGTATCAAATACCGTATTGATATTAAGGAGGTTCCCTTCAAAGTCAAACTTTGAAAAAAAAGTACCAATTTTTCGATGGCCAGAGGGAACCATACACCCTGTAGCATACATACAGGAGTCGTTTATAATAATATCTGTGAATACAGTACCTGAAAAACCAAAGTCGAAACGCTTGTTAAAGGTGTTTTGACCATATAAAATTGAAGAAAATAGAACCAGAATTAGGATGTGAGTTGTTTTCATTTTCAAACTTTTTATACTTCTCCAAGGTACGTTTTTTTAAAAAGGAATTATTTAAAAACCAGTTCTTTGGTTGTTTCCTTACATTAATTAATACATGAAAGGAATTAAGAATGCCAAGTGGTTACTTGCTTAATGTCTCTTAATACCTTAATGGTGGAAAAATAAAAACATTAAGAAATTAAGGATAGTTAAGGCGCATTACCCTTAAACCGAAGAAAGGAATCCCAAGAAAAAGCCCTTCTTCATGATCCTTCATTTCTTCATGTTGAAAAAATCCTACCTACGAAACTCTTAGCAAACGATTACCCTTTAACGATCCATTCTGCTTAGCATGGGGGATTCCGGCTCGGAGGCCGGAATGACGCGTTATGTTTGGGAAATGACTTAGACTTTTTGAAAACCCAGTATCCAGCGTCCAGTATCCAGCGTCCAGAATCCAGCAGCGTCTAGTGTCCCTTAACGATCCATTCTGCTTAGCATGGGGGATTCCGGCTCGGAGGCCGGAATGACGCGTTATGTTTGGAAATGACTTAGACTTTTTGAAAACCCAGTATCCAGTGTCCAGTGTCAGGCCTCGAGCAAACGAGCCTCCGAGCCCAGGCAAACGAGCAGCCCTTAATGATCCATCCTGCTTAGCCTGGGGGATTCCGGCTCGAAGGCCGGAATGACGCGTTATGTTTGGGAAATGACTTAGACTTTTGAAAAATCCAGTATCCAGCGTCCAGTGTCGAGCCACCGAGTAAACGGGCCACCGAGCACCAAAGCAAACGAGTGGCCATTAACTATCCATTCTGCTTAGCCTGGGGGATTCCGGCTCGGAGGCCGGAATGACGCGTTATATTTTTGGGAAATGACTTAGACTTTTTGAAAACCCAGTATCCAGCGTCGAGCATCCGGCGTCCAGAATCCAGTATCCAGTGTCGAGCCTCCGAGCAAACGAGCCCCCGGATCCCCCGAGCAAACGAGATTAAATTCCTTCTTTCCTACAAAACTCCCTACCTTAGCGCGGCTTCAAAATTGACTTATAAAAAGAGTGAGAATGAGTGAAACAATGAGTGATTATTTGCAGCAGCTGAATGAGGTGCAACGGAAAGCCGTGACAACCACCGAAGGACCGGTATTGGTCGTAGCAGGGCCTGGCTCCGGGAAGACGAGAGTGCTTACTTTTCGTATCGCCTATTTGATACAACAAGGCGTGGCTCCCTGGGAGATTTTGTCGTTGACGTTTACCAATAAGGCTGCGCGTGAGATGTCTGAACGTATTTCAAAAGTCGTTGGAAACAAGGCCAATCAGGTGTTTTCCGGGACGTTTCACAGCATTTTTGCCCGAATTTTGCGTGCTGAAGCCGAAAAATTGGGCTATCCGTCCAATTTCACCATTTACGATTCCGACGATACTAAAAGTCTGATAGGGACTATTATCAAAGATCTCAATCTGGACAAAAATGCCTACCAGGCAAATAATGTCCGTAGTAGAATTTCGAGTGCAAAAAGTAACCTTATTCCACCCAAATTATATGAAGGACGAGCTGATTTGATGGAAGAAGACCGACTCAGAAAAACGCCTCATTTTTATAAGATTTATACCGAATACATGGCCCGCTGCAAACGAAGCGGAGCGATGGATTTTGATGACTTGTTGTACCGCATGTACGAATTGCTGCACAAGGATCAGGAGGCAAGAGAAAAATACCAAAAGCGATTCAGGTATGTATTGGTGGATGAGTTTCAGGATACCAACTTTTTGCAATATGCCATCGTGAAAAAACTGGTGGATTATCCGGGAAGTCCTTACAACATTTGTGCAGTAGGTGATGATGCCCAGAGTATCTACGGATTCCGTGGAGCGACCATTCAAAACATCCTTGATTTTGAAAAGGATTTTCAGAAAAAGGGAAGCCAGGGTATTCAGGTTTTTAAACTGGAACAAAATTATCGTTCCACCGACCACATCGTACAGGCCGCCAATGAGGTCATCACTTTCAATAAAAAACAAATCCAAAAGACCATTTGGTCAGATAAAGGTGAAGGACAAAAAATCAAGGTCATCAAGGCCATGTCCGACAATGAAGAAGGAAAACGGATTGCAGATACCATTCTGGAACAAAAAAACCGTTTCCATTTGAGCAATTCCGACATCGCCATTTTGTATCGTACCAATGCTCAATCGAGGGTTTTTGAGGAGAATCTGAGGAAATACAATGTCGCATACAAGGTGTTTGGAGGTTTGTCTTTTTACCAAAGAAAGGAGGTAAAAGATTTAATTGCCTACTTGCGATTGGCCATCAATCCAAAAGACGAAGAAGCGTTCAGAAGGGTGGTGAATTATCCTAGAAGAGGAATTGGTGGAACCACCATCGATAAATTGAGTTCTCTTGCTGTAGAGCAACAATCTACCATGTGGGAGGTATTGGATTACCTGGATGTGAGTGGGAAGGCCAAAAACAACCTGCTCGATTTCAAAAAGATGATCATTGAATTTGGCAAAAAGGCTCAAACCAGTAATGCATACGAAGTAGCCAGTTTTGTAACCCGTCAGTCTGGTTTGTTGGATACTTTAAAAACGGATACCAGCATAGAAGGGCTCAGCAGGATTGAAAACGTCAATGCTCTTTTGGATGGTATCAATGAATTTGTGGAGAACGATGTGGTGGTTGAAGGAGAAGAAGCTTCAGATAAGTCATTAAGCACTTATCTTCAAAATATTGCCTTGTTGACAGATTTTGACCAGGCAGAAGAGGAGCAGGATTTTGTGACTTTGATGTCAGTACACTCCGCAAAAGGACTGGAATTCAAATCGGTGTTTGTAGTAGGATTGGAAGAAAATCTTTTCCCTTCCTTTATGTCGATGGATTCGGCTGAAGGATTGGATGAAGAGCGCAGGCTTTTTTATGTGGCGGTTACCAGGGCGGAGTTATTCCTAACCCTGTCGTTTGCTAACAGTCGTTACCATTATGGAAACATCCGTTACAATCAGCCCAGTCGGTTTTTAGAAGAAATTTCTGCCAATCACCTCGATAGCAATGCTTCGGTCAATAGTTTCTCGCAACCAGGTTTTGCAAGAACCGATTGGCAAACCCAGTTTTTTGAAAACAGCAAAGGCAAGGGAGAAAAGTCGCTTTCAAAGGTGGCCGGCAATTTTGCCAAATCCTCTCGTTCCAGTCAGCAGGCCACCAATGTCAATGTAGCAGATTTTAAACCCAGTCCGACCAGTGAAATTGCTGTTGGTCAAAAGGTGTTGCACTTGAAATTTGGGGAAGGTAGGGTGACCAAAGTCGACGGCGGCGCCGGAAATCCGGTTGCAACCATTGTTTTTGACAACATTGACCAGCCAGAAAAACGCATTGCGCTTAGATTTGCCAAACTTCAGATTTTAGAATAAAATTTTCAACCCATGTTGTACCTGGTACCCACTCCGATTGGAAATCTGGAGGACATGACCTACAAGGCGGTAAGAATTTTGAGCGAGGTACAACAAATCCTGGCTGAAGATACCCGCACCAGCAAAAGGTTGTTGGATCATTTTGAAGTAAAAACTCCATTGCGTTCATTCCACGCACACAACGAACATAAGGTCCTTGATGATTTGGTGTCTCAGTTGGAATCTGGAGCAGATTACGCCCTGGTAACCGATGCAGGTACCCCAGGCATCAGTGATCCGGGATTTTTATTGGTACGTGCTTGTGTTGAAAAAGGAATCAAAGTAGAATGTCTTCCCGGTGCAACTGCCTTTGTTCCAGCCTTGGTTGCCAGCGGAATTCCTTGTGACCGCTTTCACTATGAAGGATTTTTACCCCATAAAAAAGGTCGTCAGACGCGCCTGAAATACCTGGCCACTTTACCCCATACTTTTGTAATGTACGAATCTCCCTACCGCCTCATCAAATGCCTGGAAGAACTCAAGGAACATTGTGGAGGAGAACGAAAAGCCTGCGTATGCCGCGAACTCACCAAGCTCCATGAAGAAGTAAACACCAATTCCATCAATGCATTGATAGAGGATTTCAAAGCAAGACCTTCTGTGAAAGGGGAGATTGTGGTGGTGGTGGAAGGAGCGGTCTGATTTTAGATTTTTGATTTGGGTGGATTCAGCAGTTTTCTCCTTTGTTCTTTTATTTGGGCATTCTATAATAAAGGACCTTTTCCTAAAAACAACGCCGTCGACTGAGCTTGTCGAAGCCTATTGCAGGTAGCAGGAAGAACTGGTGAAGATGGGGAATATTAATCTGAGCGCCTACGACAAGCTCAGGCAGTGGAAGAAAGGCTATTATTCATTGGCTCATGTTGCGGCGGGCCGCGCCCCAATATCATTAAATTAAAGGAATGAAAGGTGAAATACAATCAAATCATAGAGTTGCGGCCGTTGCGTTTAACCTTCGCGGCCGTTGCGTGAACCAAAAATATTAGGAATTGAAATACAAAAGAATTTGAATATCAGACAATTATACTTTTGGAAACAAATGACCATGCAGAATGATTATCAAACTATAGTTTCTGCTAGAAAATAGCACATAAAAATAATTAATCACAACCACCGCAAACCGTACACCGCAAACCGCTCAAAAATGTCCAATAAAGAAATAGCAAATGCATTTAAGGAATTAGGAAATCTGATGGAATTGCATCAGGAGAATCCTTTTAAAATTAGATCCTATAATAATGCCTATATCACCCTAAGGAAAATGGGAGAGCCGCTGGCTGAAATGGACAGGGCAGAGATTGGAAAGATAAAAGGAGTGGGTGCAGCGATTGCCGATAAAATCGGGCAATTGTTGGATACCGGCACCATGACCACGCTGGAAAAATATCGGGAAATGACGCCGGAGGGGGTGCAGGAGATGTTGAGCATCAAAGGATTTGGTCCAAAGAAGGTTTGGGTGATTTGGAAGGATTTGGGTGTTGAGACCATTGGTGAATTATTGTATGCCTGTAATGAGAACCGCCTGATTGAATTGAAGGGATTTGGGAAAAAGACACAAGACGATCTTAAAGCAAAGCTGGAATACCATTTAAAATCAAGGGATAAATTTCATTATGCAAGTCTGGAGAAAGAGGCTTATGATTTGGTGAATTCACTTAGAGCAAAATTTAACGGGACTTCAGTCGAACTGGTAGGAGAGATGAGACGCCGATGCAATGTGGTGAACCAGATTGAAATTTTGATTGGAAAGGAAATTGAGGCAGCTGATATTTTTAAAGAAGACTTCCTTACGGAAAAGGAAAAATTTGAAAATGGCTGGTCAGCATTGAGCGCTAAAGAGACTCCGGTCCAAATTTATACCTGTAATCCGGATGAGTTTGGTTCAAAACAGTTCAGGTATACGGCTACAAAGGATTTTTTAAATGCTTTTATAAAGAATTTTGAAGGCGCAGATTTTAAAAATCTGGCAGAGGAACATCAGGTTTTTGAAAAAGTCGGAATTCCTTACCTCGAGCCTGAATTAAGAGAGGAAGATTATTTTCTTCAACTGGCTATAAAAGGCCAGGTGCCGGATCTTGTAGAGGAGGAAAACATCCTTGGAGTGGTGCACAATCATACAACTTATAGTGATGGGCTGCACAGTCTGGAAGAAATGTCCACCTATATCAAGGAGCAGGGATTCGAATATTTTGTGGTTTCTGATCATAGTAAATCTGCTTTTTATGCCAATGGACTCAAGGAAGATCGTCTGATTCAACAATGGGAAGAGATTGATAAGCTCAATCAAAGAATGGATGGATTCAGAATTTTTAAAGGAATCGAATCCGATATTTTGAATGATGGTTCACTTGATTATCCGGATGAAATTCTAGCCCAATTTGATTGTATCATTGCCTCCGTTCATAGCAATTTAAATATGGATTTGGACAAGGCGACCAATCGGGTTTTAAAAGCAGTCGAAAATCCTTACACTCATATCTTGGGACATCCGACCGGTAGGTTACTTCTTTCTAGGAAAGGTTACCCCTTAGACCATCAAAAAATCATAGATGCCTGTGCGGCCAATGGAGTCGCGATTGAATTGAATGCGCATCCCTGGAGATTAGATTTGGATTGGACCTGGATACCTTATGCCATGGAAAAAGGCGTTCCGATTTGTATCAATCCGGATGCTCACAGTAAAGAAGGAATTCATGACATTCATTTTGGCGTACTTTCCGCCAGGAAAGGCGGCTTGACCAATGATGCTTGCCTGAATACAAGACCTGTTGCTGCCTTCGAAGCATTTTTAAAATCCAAACGATAAGTTTACTGTGTGACCTTTTTTACAAAAAAGCACAAAACATCCTGCTTATATTTACAAATGCCTTGCAGATTGGAAGGGTAAAAGTGTAATTTTACCTTTCAAAAAATAATAAAAATGAAATTGAGGATACAGGGGAATTCGGTACGATTCAGGTTGACCCAGACCGAGGTGAAAAACTTAAGTGAGGGCAATCCTGTTTATGAAAAGACTGAATTCGGTGAAGTGGATTTTGGGTACCGTGTAAGAGTGAATCGTGAGTGGGAAGCCCAATTTTCGCAAGGTTTGATTTCGATATCGGTGCCTGAAAGCCTGGTAAAAGACTGGGCAAATACTGACCAGGTCAGCCTACATTTTGTAATGGAATCTGACAAGGGTAACGACCTCGAAATTTTAGTAGAAAAAGACTTCAAATGCCTGGTAGACAGGCCCGGAGAAAAGGATAATTTCCCACACCCCAAAGCCGGAGAATTGGAATGTTAATTTATGCAGACAACTCAGCTTACAGACAATCACGGACGCCCCATTCAGTACCTGCGACTGGCGGTGACGGATCGTTGTAATCTGCGCTGTTTTTATTGCATGCCGGCTGAAGGAATCGATTATGTACCCAAGGGAGATTTAATGTCTTATGAAGAAATGGAACGCCTGGTTAAGCTGGGTGTGGACATGGGCATTCGTAAGGTAAGAATTACCGGAGGAGAGCCCTTCGTTCGTAAGGACATGATTGAATTTTTGGAAAGACTGGGTCAAATTCCGGGTCTTTCGCTCAATCTCACTACCAATGGAACACTGACACATCAATACATTGATCGTCTTAAAAACCTTGGGATTTCTTCCGTCAATCTTTCTTTGGATACCATCGACCGCCAACGTTTTTTTGAAATCACCAGAAGGGATGAATTGCCCAATGTGATGCAAACCTTCCAGGCACTTTTAGATGCTGAAATCCAGGTCAAAGTGAACGCGGTGGTGATGAAAGATAAAAACATTGAAGATCTTGTTCCTTTGGTTGAATTGGGAAAAAATGCTCCGGTAGAAGTTCGATTTATTGAAGAGATGCCTTTCAATGGAGAAGGAGCACATTATGCCAGCCTGGAGTGGAATCATTTGAAAATACTGGATTTCCTCTCCAATCATTTTCAAGGCATCCAAAAAATGGATGATGGACCTAATGCCACTGCCAGGAAATGGAAGATCCCGGGATTTAAAGGGAACTTTGGAATCATTGCAGCCTACAGTCGCACATTTTGCGGAACCTGCGACAGGATTCGTGT